>CAYZXD010000016.1:40349-51738 GCA_964482325.1 uncultured Spirochaetaceae bacterium
GTATCACTTACCGGTGAGGCGGTGTTGACGCCGATAGCCGTCATGGAAATCTCCGTGGGAGGTGCTTTAGGTACTGGATGGAATTTTGATCCACTTGAACTCGAAGGGTTACGGCTTTGGGATGGAATTGCTGGTACAACTACCTCCGATACGATGAAGGGGATGTATTACAAAGGCAAAGCCGGAGCTGCTCTGCAATTTGATACTGCTGCAATCTGGCCGGGCGAGTGGACCAGTGTGGTGATGCGCACCTACCATGAAATCAATATCCAGGGATATACCAATTACAGCGGCACCACAGGCGGATGGGAATTTGAGACTGCCGGGCTGCATCAGAACGGATTGAACTACAAGGGCGAGTATCTGGTTGGTTATCAGATGCCCATCATCCTTAACACGGTGGCTATTCTCTTGGAAACCTATATGGATAATATCGACACGAATCTTCAGATTGACGGCATGGTTTTTGATCTAGGCCTTCCGATGAATTTCAGTTTCACCGATTCTCTTAATCTTACCGTAATTCCTCAGCTTACGACGAAAACCACACATCCTGATACACGAGTAATGTCTAAAACCACTCTTGGATTCAAACGGGTGGCTGCCATGCTCAATTATACATTCTGATAAGTTCCTGACTTGTTCACATGACCGGATGAACTCTGCTGATTCCTCCGGTTATTTTTATCCATTGATACTTCTTCCCGTATTGCGTATAATGGGATAAATAAATAACTGTGATATAACAATTAAAATATGAAACAGTATGCATGTAATGCTACAAGCTGAGGAGGCTGAAGTGAATCATCAAAACCCCGATTTTTCCTGGATTCTGCGCGATCGCAGTCGTAATCATATGGATGCAGCTCAAGAACTTTTCCCTATAGAAATAGCGAGAACTGCCCGTCGATTTCATCGACAGATTCCTGGCTACCAGATGAGCCCGCTCATGGCCTTGCCAAATTTGGCAACCATGCTCAAAGTAGGAGGCATCTGGGTAAAAGATGAAGCTTCCCGGCTCGAACTGAACAGTTTTAAAGTGCTCGGTGGTTCATTTGCTCTGTATAGATTCATTCAGACTCGTTTGGGTATTGATGATAGTGATATGAATTATGAATACCTCGTTTCTCAAGAAGTGAAAGACAAGTTAGGTGATATCACTTTTGCCAGTGCCACTGATGGAAATCATGGACGGGGTATTGCATGGGCTGCCCAGAAACTGGGGCACAAATGCATGATTTATGTGCATAAAGAGACCAGTAAACGTCGTGTGGATGCAATCAGAAGTTACGGAGCAACTGTCACCGTAATTGAAGGCAATTACGATGATGCAGTACGACAGGTTGCTATTGATGCGCAGAAGCATGGTTGGGAAATCATCAGTGACACCAGTTGGGAAGGGTATCGACAGGTACCCACCTGGATCATGCAGGGGTATACCACCATGATGGCAGAGATACAGGAACAGTTGAGCTGTCAGGGAATAGCCCGGCCAACACATGTGTTTGTGCAGGCGGGAGTAGGGGCGCTTGCCGCGTCGGTTATCGGTTTTTACCATAGTCTCTGCGGGGAAAAAGCACCCATTTGTGTGGTGGTGGAACCGGATCAGGCCTCCTGCATCTTTGAAAGTGCCCGCATGGATGATGGACATCCCCATTCGGTAGGAGGTGCACTTGATACCATCATGGCAGGTCTTGCCTGTGGAGAGCCCAGTGAAATTGCATGGAATGTACTCAAAGATACCGTTGATGCTTTCATAAAAGTTCCCGATTATGTCGCTGCACGTGGCATGCGTATCTATGCCACTCCACTGAAAGGAGATCCGTTCATTGTAAGCGGGGAAAGCGGAGCAGTCACGCTCGGTGCGCTTGTTTCTATCCTCAAAGAATCGGAAGCAGAATCGTTACGGGATTTTCTGCACATTGATGATACGAGTCAGATTCTGCTGATCAATACCGAAGGTAATACTGATCCAATTCTATTCAGGCAAATCATTTGGGAAGGAAGTAATCCGGTTCCAAACGAACATTGGATGGATCGGGAGTAGTGCAATTATCCTTTTGATTGCAGATTATCTGTTGTGCAACCGGGTAAGTCCCGGTAGACTGAGCGTGATACTACACTCGATTTTATCGGCAACAAGGAGATGTTGTACATGAAGAGGCGATTGACTATAGCGCTGATAGCGCTTGCAGTACTGCTGATCACTGGGTGTGCGAAGCTCTCAGTGGCTTTTGATGCGCAAAATGAGACGGCAATCTTTCTTCAGGAAGTTGATAAAAACCAACGGCTTGCCCCTCCGGCTGAACCGGAACGGGAGGGTTATACGTTTCTCGGCTGGTACACTGACATTTCCGGCGGAGAACGATGGGATTTCTCACAGCCTGTTACACAGGATATGAATCTCTATGCGCGATGGGAACCCGTCGAGCTTGCGATCACTGTCTTTGCTGATAAAAAGCGGGATCAAAGTCAACAGGTTGCAGTTATGTATGGAGAACCGGTACCGTTGCCACCGCTTCCCGAAATTCCCGGTTACCGGTTCACGCAATGGACAAAAGATAAAAATGGCTTGGTCCCCTGGGATCCGAAGAACAAAGCTCTCAGTGATACGACACTCTATGCTCAATGGGAACCGTTGGTATCATCGATAACCTATCATCAGCAGATTGAAGAGCAGCACTATGAGACTCAATCGATAGAAACCTATCACTATGGGGAAGAGATCTCTATTGTTGCTCCTGAACCGCTTCCCGATTTTGCCTTTATCGGGTGGAATACCGAAGCAGACGGAAGTGGTCAGATGTATAAACCCGGTGATATGCTGACCATGGGAGAAGAGGATATGACGCTCTATCCGCAGTGGACGATTCCTGTTTCCGCTGCAGCTGCAGGTTCAAGTCATACCATGGTTCTGCTCTCTGACGGTACCCTGCTGACCGTCGGGAGCAATACTGATGGACAACTTGGTGATGGTACGAGAAAAAGCAGCAGTACCCCCATTACCGTTGCCAAATCGGTGAGCACCCTCAGTGCCGGTGGAGGCTTTTCTCTATTTGTTGATACCCAGGGAGTGTTGTGGGGAATGGGAGGAAATTATCAAGGGCAGCTCGGTAACCCGGATCTTTATGTTCCAGTAACGAAGCCGGTTCGTATTATGGATCAAGTACGAGATGTTGCTGCAGGAGTTTCGCACACCCTTATTCTTCGAACAGATGGCTCTTTATGGGCTATGGGAAACAATGAAGACGGCCAGCTTGGCGATGGAAGCACAATTTCCCGAAGCACCCCGGTATCTGTTGCAGATGCAGTTCAGGCCATTGCTGCTGGGTCATACCATTCTCTGTTTATCACAGAGGATGGGACCTTGTGGGGAATGGGGTGGAATGAAGCCGGTCAACTGGGAGGTGATGCTGACATATCGCAAAAACGCCCGGTTGCGATCATGCATCAGGTGCAGGCCGTTTCAGCCGGAGCATATCATACCCTGGTTATCACCGAAGATGGAACTCTGTGGGGTTGGGGAAGCAATGTAAACGGGCAGTTGGGTATCGATTCCATGACAGAATCTGCGACACCGGTTGAACTCGCTTCTGACGTACATATGATAGCATCCGGTTACAACCATTCGTGGTACATTGATGGCAATGGCACCTTATGGGGAGCCGGTGATAATGCTTACGGACAATTGCATCCTGATCAACCAAAACAGATCGCAGAATGGCAGCCGTTGTATGAATCGGTAGATGATGTCTCGGCAGGAAAAGATTTCTCGCTCATTATTTCACAGGGACTGCTATGGGCTATCGGATCCGATGAGTATCATCAGCTTGGGGCCTGGGAGCAGTGAAGTGAACGTATGTGATCCTGCGAGGACAATACTCTGTTATGGGGATTCAAACACCTGGGGGTATATGCCAGGATCCGGTTGTCGATATCCAATGACCAAACGATGGACCTCGGTGTTGCAGCAACGTCTGGGGGAAGATTATTTCATTCTAACTGAAGGAATGAATGGCAGGACTACCGTCTTTGATGACCCGCTGGAGCCGGGTAGAAACGGACTTGCCGCCTGCATTCCTATTATGGCCAGCCACCAACCCCTCGATCTGGTACTGATTATGCTGGGAACCAACGACACAAAAACCCGATTTCACGTTTCTGCTCAGGAAATAGCTCGTGGGATGTTGCGGTTGATAAAAACCATACAGCTCGGAAATTATGGTATCGGAGGGACTCCTGTGCCAATCGGGATTATTTCTCCGCCGATCATTCAGGAATCGTATGCAGATGATGTGTTTATCGGTGCTCAGGAGAAATCAGCATTACTTGCATCTTCCTATCAGATGATAGCACAGGAAACGGGCTGTAATTTTTTTGATGCGGCAACGGTACTTCAGACATCAAAAAAAGATGGCGTGCATCTTGAAAGCGATGCTCACATACTTCTCGGCGAGGCAGTTGCCCAATGGATAAAAACGGTACGTGAATCTATGCAGATGAGGTGAGTATGAAAATCAGTGATTTTCTCGGTTCATTTCTGGTGGTACTCGGGGTTGTTATCATAGTAATTGGGGTGCGCCTCATTTTCAATATCGTCATGAAGCGTACATCCAAAAGCAGTTTTCCCTATCAACGACAGTTGATCACCTTTGCCGTTGTCCTGCTTGGATTGTTTCTCGCTATTGCTCTACTACCCATAGCACATGAAGTGAAAGGGCAGATCTTGAGTGTGCTTGGGGTCCTGCTCAGTGCAGTGATCGCCCTCTCTTCCACTACCCTGGTAGGTAATGCCATGGCTGGACTCATGCTACGTATGATGCATGAATTTAGAGCGGGTGATTTTATCGAAATTGATGATATGATAGGGAGAGTGACCGATTTCGGCATCTTTCATACTGAAATGCAGATGATCACCCGCGATGTGGTGAGTCTCCCGAATCTGCTTCTCGTACAGCGGCCAGTCAAGGTGACCCGCAGGGGTGGTACCTTCATCCATATTGATGTCTCCATTGGATATACGGTCCCACATACAGCAGTTGAAGCAGCTTTAAAGGAAGCGGCCGAATCGGTGGCACTTTCGGATCCGTTTGTCTTCGTACAACGATTGCTCGATCATGCAATCCAATATCGTGTCTATGGGTTGCTTGAAGAATTTTCCGAACGGCTCAGCAAGACAAGTGATTTGCATAAAGCGGTACTTACCGTATTGCATGAACAGGGTATTGAAATAGCGTCACCGTCCATCATGGATCGAAGAGAATTTTCCACTGATCACCCCTATATACCTAAAAGAGATCGACAACAGACAACCAAAGCAGTTCCTGTGCAGGCGATCGAGGAGATGGCTTTTGATAAAGCGGAAGATGCAGAATCGCTCGAACAGTTAAAGCGTGAAGAGCAAAAATTATTGAAATCTCTTGAGGTCTCAGATACGAAAACCACCGGGAAGAAAAAATCAGGCAATAAAGTAGGAAAAGAACAAATCAAAGTTAGGATTGAGCATATCCAGCAGGAAATTGCCAAGCGAGAAAAAGAGATCGAGACGCAGAAGGAAACCGAAGGTTAGTCATCAGTTGAGTCAACCAATGTATCAAGATCCTGCTGTACCGGGAATTCATCTTTGCGTTTCACTTCGAAATAACGCTTTACGTATTCGCGGAAGTCTTCGGTTACATCTGAAGCCGCAAAGTATCTTCGTGCCAGTTGAGGACTCATTAAAAAGGCAATATCCAGCTCAAGTCCCTCTGCAATACGTCTGAGATTCTTTACTTTGGGAAACCGTTTATAGGTTTCAATACCACCGATGTATCCTGTGGGCATGTTACAGCGGCGACCCAGCTCTTCCTGTGTCAGCCCCTTCGCTTGACGAAAGCGGCGAATATTATCAATAATTTCTTGTTCATACGGGTCTCGCTTCATCTCAGCCATTTTATCCCAGTGGCAATAATTTTCTAATCACCTAACTAGGTATAACTTTATACCTAGATAGGTATAGAAAGATACATGCACTCTTTTTTATTGCACTCTTTTCATCCAAGACATGATTGTGTATGCTATTGTCCCATGACAGTGAGATTGATGCGAGAGGAAGATTGGCACGCAGTTTCAGAAATATTTCGAGAAGGACTGGAAACCGGTGTTGCCACATTTCAGCGTGAAGTTCCCTCATATGAGCAGTGGAATGCGAGTTACAGTAACGCATGTCGACTGGTGGTGGAAGAAGATGCAACGGTAGTTGGTTGGGCTGCGCTTTCACCGGTAAGCAGCAGAGCGGCATATCGTGGTGTGGGGGAAGTTTCGATCTATATTGCCAAAGCTTACCGCGGAAAGCGTATTGGCTGTCATTTGCTACAATCGCTTATTTCAAGTTCCGAACAGCATGGATACTGGACACTCCAAGCCGTTGTTCTAGTGGACAACACAGCTAGCATTGCCCTTCATACTCACTGCGGTTTTCGCATCGTAGGATACCGGGAGAAAATCGGTCAACTTGCCGATCGCACCTGGTCCGATACGCTCTTAATGGAGCGAAGAAGTACTGTCGTCGGATTGCACAGCTAAGTAATTTTTCCTCTTGCAGCAATACGATATGTGTCTATCACGCGAGATCTGTCAACAAGATACAGCTCATCGTACAGATTCACGACCGGGCAAATATGATTAGGAATGATTCGTATGGTATCCCCGATCGAAACCTGTTGAGCAAATTGCATATTTTCAATCACCGTATGTTCATCGTATAAGCTGGTGATGTGCGTGATAAATGGTTCAGTGATCACCCCTTTCCCCGGGGAGAAGCAGATACCCGTATCACGACTTTGCATGGTCAAAGCTTTTGCTCCCGCATCGGCTATGGTACGGGTCTCAGTTGGCTGAGAGGTGACCGTAGCCAGCACAGTTGCGGCACATCGATCATACGAGCCTAAAATTGCCGCCTGTCCAGCATCCATAAACACATAGGTTCCCGGCCGGATTTCGGTAATTCTCTCAAGTATGGGAGTATGTTGCAGTTTCGCACTGAGAATACTCGGGGTTGAACCAATGCTTACTCGTCTACAGGGAAGGCCGGCTCTCGCTGCCAGTTCGGCATAATGAAGTGTCTGTC
Organism: uncultured Spirochaetaceae bacterium; assembly: GCA_964482325.1. GTDB lineage: Bacteria > Spirochaetota > Spirochaetia > Sphaerochaetales > Sphaerochaetaceae > CAYZJV01. The sequence goes on from CAYZXD010000016.1 coordinate 47,458, forward strand.
TCTGTGTTTGCTCAAAGATGGTATGTGCCTCTGCAATGGTTTGTGCATGATATGAGTGTCCTTCGTGACTGAATACTCCTTCAAACACGATATTGGGATGATCTTTGATGTGCTTAAGGAGTACTGCAAAAACTTCTTCGGTACAGACACCGCTGCGTCCCTCTCCCGTTTCCACTTCAATCAGGATATGTGCCGGGTTGTCTATGGAAAAAACGTGTGCGATTTGCTCAAGGGCAATGAGAGAATCAACACCGAAAGATACAAGATTTCCCTGTGCACACAGCCGATAAATTCTGCTCAGGCGGTCAACTCCGACTATCTCGTTGGCAATGAAAATATCAGGTATCCCTGCAGCAACCATGACCTCTGCTTCTCCGGTTTTAGCTACGGTAATACCCGTGGCGCCTTCAGCAATCTGCAAGTGGGCAATTTCAGGTGTTTTGTGGGTTTTTGTATGCGGTCTGAGGGCAACATGCCACGCATCAGCAAGTTCCTGCATGAACGTAAGATTGCGCTTCATCACTGATCGTTCAATCAACAGAGCAGGGGTGGGTATTTGAGAAATATTCATGGCAACCTCCTGAGTTCTCCTATATAATCGGTTTAAGTAAACTGCTTCGTCAAGGAGTTTCCCGTGCATTATATCTGTGAACAATGTCATAGAAGCTATGCTTTGAATAGTCGTAATTACCGGTGTACCTGTGGAGGATTGTTTCATCTTCACTATGAAAAAAAACCATTTGAAAGAAACCTCAGCCTACCTCATCATTCGTTATGGCGCTATGAGGCTTCACTTCCACCTCTCCAGAAACAATCTGTCGATCGAGTTACTATGGGCGAGGGTGGAACTCCGTTGATACACATTGATAAGAGTACCTGGGGGAAAGCGGATTATTTCATGCCCACGTTGTCTTTTAAAGATCGGGGTGCTGCCATACTTGTTGCGGCCATGGATGAGATGAAAGTGACTCGATGTGTTATCGACAGTAGTGGGAATGCAGCAACATCTGTTGCCGCCTACTGCAGCCGTGTCGGTATACATTGCGATGTATTCGTCCCTGAGCATACCAGCAAGAAGAAAGTAGAACAGATAACAGCTCATGGAGCTACAGTTCATCGGATTGCAGGAAGTCGTGAAGATACTGCTGATGCAGCGGTGAGCTTTGTCGAATCAAGTGATGCTTTCTATGCCAGTCATATCTATAATCCGCTCTTTTGGGAGGGGACAAAAACCTATCTGTATGAATTGTATGAACAGCACAATAATCAACTTCCCGAGGTCATTATCACCCCGGTCGGTAATGGGACCCTGTTCTTAGGAATTGCTTTAGCATTGGAGGAGCTGATGAGCTGGGGGTATATCACGCATCTTCCACAGATTATTGCTGTGCAGTCCGCGCACTGTGCCCCTCTCGCTGCAGCCTATAACCAAAAAAGTAATGTACCCATCATTGGTCCTACGTATGATACGCTTGCTGAAGGGATTGCGAGTGCAGCTCCGGTGCGTGGACCGTACATTCTGGAGACGGCATATCGGCTGCAGGCACAGTTTGTCACCGTTACGGAACAGCATATCTTAGATGCCCGTGACCATCTGGCAAAACGAGGGATCTATGTTGAGTATACCAGTGCGGCCAATTACGCTGGGTATCGGGTGGCACTGGAATCATCTCTGATCTCATCGGATGCACCTACGGTTATTCCTTTGTGCGGAGCAGGTTTGAAAAGTTCTTGATCAGCAATGAAAGTGCATCCTGAGAGGAGGGTATTTCTGTGGAAAAAACGAGTGTGGTGATTACGGAAAAGATTCGTATCGGTATCAGTTCCTGCTGCATGGGTAGTCCAATTCGCTACAATGCAAAGGGTATTGATGCCCTGGCAGGTATTGGAAGAGAAAAAGCGGATTTTATCTGGTGTCCAGTCTGTCCGGAATGTACCGCAGGACTTGGTGTGCCTCGTAATCCTGTGCATCTTTCAGGTGGTGATGGGAATGCAGTCTGGAAGGGTGAAGCTCGAGTAAAAGGGCGTGGAGGAGCAGATGTCACCGAAGCAATGCTGGAAGGATGTCGATCCTGCCTGGATACATTACACCGCTGCAATACTGTAGCTTTTGTCTATATGGACGGGAGTCCTTCGTGCGGTGTCTACCGAACCTCATTAAAAAAACAACGAAGAGGGAATCCTCCTGGAGTATTCGGTGCTATGTTGCTTGAACAGGGATATTTTTTAATTCCTTCGACCGATTTACAAAGCCCGCTCAAGTGGTGGGATTGGCGGCGAAGGCTCCTGGCATTCCACTGGTTCAGCACGGTACAGCTTGAATCAATGCAGGATGTGTATGAGATATGGTATCGCATGAAGTTCCTTTGTCAGGAATTGGATAATACCTGGGCGCGGGCAATGGGAAAGCAGCTTGCAGAGATGTCACTTGCAGAACATCCCGAGTTTCTTCAGCAGTTCAGAAAAGAATTATTGGATGTGCTGCGTAAACCTTCTGATGTGAGACGGATTACTAACAGTCTGTGGAAACATTATTCTCATTATCGTAAATCACGGAACCGGACCGTCGAAGATATCCATAGTCCAGAATTCAGAAGAAACATGACGACGATCGCTCAGGAACTGATTCGAATGGAACGTACCGCCTTTGCGGATGATTATCTGTTTGGAGCATCACCGGTAATCTATCGTGATGCACGTCGGGTTAAGCAGCTGCAGGAAGCGGTTGAAACAGAATAGTATCGTAAAACTCTTGTTGTTATATCATTCTTCATGTCATAATGTCCCATACTGTACTGTCATAAGTGAGGAAGTATGAGAATTACGAGAAAGGTGTTCAACGATTTGGCTATCTTCATGGTGGGATTTGGATTATGTATGGGGCTCGTTTTCCCTCCATTTATGTTGGTATTGGGAATACCTCAGACGTATGTCTTTACTTTTCCATTTTATGCCAGCTGTATAGCTGCCGGCATCGCCGTTGGAGCTATCAACATCTTTCTCGCTAGAACGGTAGTGGGCAAGCGTCTCCGTATGCTTTCAGATAAGATGCAGTATATTGGTGATCGCTTAACTCATGCCCGTACGCTTGGAGACCTTCAGGAGTGCGATTCTGATGAATGCCGGCTACCGGTTGATTCACATGATGAGTTGGGTGAAAGTGCTCATGCATATAATACATTGCTCTCAGCTCTCAGTGATGCAATTTCCTCAGAAGCTGCCGTTCATGCCTTTAACACATTGATGGCTTCACAACTGGAACTCGAAATGCTGGCAAAGACAGCAGTTGATTACTTACGATCCTATTGTGGAGCAAAATCCGGATGTATCGTGATTGAACGGGGTGGTGAATTTACGATTCCCTATTGCTATGGGATTACCGATTCATCAGCTCTCTTGGCAAACGATCATCTGTATAAACTTTTTGAATCGAAAAGCTATGAACATATTGAACTTGCCGATCAGATAACCATTGATGGGCTGCTTGTTGCCTATAAACCGAAGGAGGTCCATGTGGCCCCACTTTTTTACAAAGAGGTTCCGATCGGGCTGCTGATTCTTGCCTCTGATACTCTGATTGATCGCGTCAAGCTGCAGACTGTAGAGCTTCTGAATCAGAGTTTTTCGATTGCTCTGAATAATGCCATCACCTATGATCAGCTACAGAAACTGGCAGCAAATGATCCACTTACCGGACTCTACAATAGACGGTTTGGTATGAATCGGCTGGCTGAAGAGTATGTACGATCCGTTCGGTCTCATAGTCCCTTGGGGATACTCCTCTTTGATATTGATCATTTCAAACGGGTCAATGATACCTACGGTCATACTGCGGGCGATCGGGTACTCATCAATATTGCAAAAATCAGTGCAATGGCAGCAAGAAAGGGCGATCTGCTGATTCGATATGGCGGAGAGGAGTTCGTCATCATCTTACCCGGTGCCGGTAAAGAAGACTGCCTGTTTGTCGCTGAACGGTTACGGCATATGGTTGAAGAAAGTGTCGTTGCGGCAGGTGATGCAAAGATCCAGGTTACGGTAAGTATCGGGGCAGTTTCCTATCCTGAATATGCTTGTGAAAACGAAATAGACTTGATAAAAATTGCCGATAAAGCGCTCTACATTGCCAAAGATAAAGGGCGAAACGCTGTGGTGAGCTACTGAGCTGATATTGCTTTTTCGCCCGGTCGGTATTGACCAAACGGGCACAATAGTGTAGGTTACCTTCTGTCAGTTGCGGCAGTGGTGGAATTTGGTAGACACGCTAGCTTGAGGTGCTAG
>CAYZXD010000017.1:0-49453 GCA_964482325.1 uncultured Spirochaetaceae bacterium
ATTTCCCCATGTGCACTGATCATAATAACGGGCATCCGGAATCCTTCCTGGCGTATCCAGCTAATCAACTCAATCCCATCCATTCCAGGCATCCGAAGATCTATGAGGCAGGCATCATAATGTTCCTCACGCAAAAGTCGTTGAGCAGAAAGTCCATTCTCAGCCCCATCACTTTCCATCCCTTCGAGGCTGAGGTATTTTCTCATCAGTTCACGAATGTTTGGTTCATCATCAACAATTAAAATTCTCATCATATTTCCTTAACTATGGGCAACTGGTAAAATGACCTCAGCGACCGTACCGCCACCTTCCCGTGCATACAGTTTCAAGTTCCCACCACGGGCACGAACAAACTGTCGGCAAATAGATAGACCAATACCACTTCCATGGATCTTGGTCGTAAAGAAAGGATCAAAAATCTTTTCGAGATTTTCTTCCTTAATCCCATCTCCACGATCACGAATAAATACACGGATATTTTTTTTCTTTTCTCGGGTAATTTCAATTTCTACGTGAGGCTCTCTATTTTGCGTGCTTTCCAATGCATTCTTAATCAGATTTTCAAAGACTGAACGCGCTCGATCAGGGTCAAAGTAGATGAATGCACGCTGTTGTGAACCCACAGTAAAAGTAATCTGACCCTGAAAGGTTGGACGCAACCCCTCGATCAAAGCTACCACATCTATACGCTGTGGAGTTCCTACAGGGTTACGCAGGAAATCAGAAACCTTATTGGTCAATTGAATCAGACGCTGGACCTCTGAATCAACCACGGCAAGATCATCCTTCGATCCAGAAGGAAGCGTTTTCTTTAATAATGCCATCTGTAAGGTAATGGCACTCAGTGGATTTTTAATCTCATGAGCTAATGTTCGAGCGGCTTCTCCAAGATTTACCAGATTCTCTTGTTTTGCCAAAGTCTCACGATACTTTCGGTTACTCCGGTAGATACTGTAAACAAGAAGATGGAAGGCAAGCAGTCCAATAACCGCAGCTATACTGAAAAACCGTACCAACATCACTTTCTGATAGTACTCTTGACCATCAAAAAGGATGTAAAGAACATCAGGAAAGTTCAAAGGAGAAGGAAGATACCCATCCTCTTCAAGCAACAGATCTCCTGTTTCCACCTGAATGGTAAGCCGGCTGAACCGAACGTATTCAATCATCCCCGTTTCCTGATTATAAGCGGCAATACCCTGATTCCACTGACTAGGTCCCCTACTTTTCCACAACTCAGTAAACCGCTCTAGGGGCAAGGTATTGGGCACCTCACCAAGACCAAGTCTCAGTCTTCCGCTGTTGGAATAGACCCCGATGCCCAGCACATTTTCTTCCCGCATTGCAGCCAGAGCTCGCGAGTGCTCTTCCTGTAGCAATAGCAGCGTTGATGAAGCGAAACCTCGTTCCGCCTCAAACTGCATCAAAGTGTTTTCCTTGTCGATTATCAATTGGGAAAGAAACAGTACCAAGGTAACCAGTAGGGCAAAGAGAAATACCAAGCCTCCGATCACAAAGAGTTGCTCTTTTCCTTCGACGAAGGACCATTTACGTCTCCTACTCATAATTCAATGCCTCTATCGGATCAAGTTTGGAGGCCTTCATAGCCGGATACCAACCAAAGAATACCCCGACGAGGGTTGAGAATCCAGCGGCAAACAGGAAAGACGAATAGGAGATATAGAGATTCCATCCCACGACATCAGCTACGAGGTAACTCAGCAAAGTCCCCAATCCAATGCCGATGACTCCTCCGGTAATGGTCAATACGATAGCTTCAGTGATGAACTGTCCCATAATCGTCCAGGGAGAAGCTCCCAGAGCTTTTCGAATACCGATCTCTCGCGTCCGCTCCGCCACAGAAACCAGCATAATGTTCATAATACCAATCCCTCCAACCAGCAGAGAGATCGCGGCAATAGCAGCAAGGAAGGAACTGAAGGTTCCGGTAATCTGCGAGGCCATGTCAGCTAAACTTGCCGGGGAGAAAAGCCGATAAGCATCTGATCCGACGGTCCTGTCGAGAAATTCGGTAATGGCATCAGAGACCGCCAGAGCATCGGCCCCATCGGCAACACGAACTACATAGGATCCGACAATACTCGGTTTTATGAATCGCTGCGTGTAGGTGTTGTAGGGGATATAGACCGTTCCGTTGAACTGGAGATTAAATGAAGCATCTTTTTCCTGCATCACCCCTACCACCTGGTAGCTTTTCGCCTGATTGCGGAAAATGCTTACATACTCTCCCACCGCATTGCCATCGGGAAACAGTTCTTCTGCGACATCAGAACCAAGTACAACCACTTGTCGGCTTGCCATATTATCGGCAAGGGAGAAGAACTGTCCTACTTCAGCTTCATAATCGAGAATGGATGCGTACGTAGAAAGCACCCCGGAGACCGAAGCCTCTATGCTGTTCTGCCCGACGCGTAACAGCGCTCCGCTGGTGTTCACCGGAAGCACCGTCTTAATATCTGACACGTTCGTCATGAGGCGTTCACCGAAATCTTCAGTGAATTCGTTAGCAGCCTTTTCCGAACGAACAGGGAAGATGGTAACCATCTCCAAACCGCTTTCCACAATGGTCTGTGTGATGCTCTGTGTAGCACTCTGCCCGAGAGTCAGAATGGCAATGACTGAGGCCACCCCAATCACAATACCCAGCAGAGAGAGCAGGGTTCGCATCTTGGATGCAAACATATCTTTCAATGCCAGTTTAATATTCTCCCAGATCATCTAGACCTCCACATGGCCGTCACGCACTTTTATCTGACGTCGAGCGCGATAGGCAATATCATGATCATGGGTAACGATCACCACCGTACGCCCTTCAGCATTCAACTCCTCAAAGAGTTCCATAATCTGCAGACCTGTCTGCGTATCGAGGGCTCCGGTAGGTTCATCGGCAAGAAGAATCGAAGGATTATTTACCAGTGCCCGTGCAATGGCCACCCGCTGTTTCTGTCCACCCGAAAGCTCATTCGGACGATGGCGCATGCGATCTCCCAAACCTACCCGTTCCAGTGCAGAACGGGCACGTTCACGCCGCTCACGAACGCTCACACCGCCATATAACAATGGGGTCATGACATTTTCCAATGCATTGATCTTTCCCAGTAAGTTAAACTGCTGGAAGACAAATCCAACTTTCTGGTTGCGGATATAGGCAAGCTCGGCTTCAGTCATTCCCATCGTGTCTTCCCCATCGATCTGGATGCTCCCATCGGTCGGGGTATCAAGACAGCCAATCAGATTCATCAGAGTTGATTTACCACTACCCGATGGACCGGTGATAGCCGTAAATTCCCCTTCTGCGATCTCTAAGGAAACTCCATCAAGAGCCTTCACAATAAACTCACCCATGAGGAAATACCGTCGCACATCCTGTAGCTTGATCATCGTCTGTTCCATATCATACTTTCCTACTGCGGCTGCCGCATCCCACTACCTGGCCCCGATCCCGGTGCAGGGCTTGCTCCCGGAATTGAAAAGGAAAATCCACTTCCGCTATCATTACTCATGAATACGATATCACCGGCTTTCAGGTCTCCTGAGAGGATCTCACTCATCCCCTCTCCAAGGTAACTGCTACTGACTTCAACTGATACCGGATTCCCATCTGGACCTTTTTTCCGAACGGTATCAGATCCCCGCCGATTAGCGGTAATTGCAGCAGTGGGAAGTACAAGCATATTCTTCACATCCTCCGAACTGATCGTACCGGCAAAGGTAAATCCCGGGGCAAGTTCCTCAGGCGGATTTTCAATAACGATCTCGACATCCATCACCCCGATGCCCTGACTTGTGGTACGCCCTATCATAGGAATGTAGGTCACCTCCGCTTCAATTGTTTGTCCCGGTAGGGAATCAAAGGTTAGTTCAGCGGTCATCCCAGTGTGGACACTCTGAATATCGATCTCATCAATTTCCACCGTAGCCTTGAGTTTGCTTCTGTCGATGACAACCATAGCTGCAGAACCTGCTTCAAAGTAGTCGCCTTCATCGACCGAAACTGCTGCCACAACTCCATCGAAATTTGCATACGATCGGGTGTAATCAAGGTTGTTCAGAGCCATGGCTCTCTGGCGCTCAAGCAGCTCCAGCTGTCGTACAGAGCCTTGAAGCTCCGCTTCTTCAATTCGTGATTCGATATCGGCAAGATTGTAGGCTTGAGAGGTGTCATCGATGGTTGCAAGCAGATCCCCCTCTTTCACCTCATCGCCTTCTTCAACGAATACTCCGGTCACCGCTCCGGTTGACCGGAACATCACGGTCTGCGTCTCATACGCCTCGACATTTCCGCTGATGTCTATAGTCTGGGTAAACTCAATCTCCCTGACAGCTACTTCCTGCATGACTGCAGCTTCCTGTGCTGCACTTTCAGCGGCATCGGCAAAGGGCAGCTGCCCCGTACTCTTGTATGTCTGAAAGGTATACACCGCAGCTGCAGCAATCAGTGCAATGATCACCCAGGTAATCAATCGCTTGATTTTTCGTCTTCGCAGTTTCTTCTTCAAACTTGCCCGTACACGATCTTCGGTGTTTGGTATCTGTCCTTTCTTCTGATCACTCATTTTTCGGTATCCTCTCTCTTTTACCATTGCAGCGCTTCAATCCGATTTTCCAACAGTAAAGCCTGTAGGGCAAATATTTTCTGATCATACTCGGCCAATGCAACAGCAAGCTCTGCATCGTGCACTTCCGTTTCCGTTACCAACCCTCGGGCAAAAGCCGCTTCAGTCTGTCGCAGCTCCTCCTGTACATAATCCAGGTGCTGGCTGAATGCTGATACAGCAAGCTGATGATTCAGGATATCACTTTGGAGGGTATCGCCTTTCAGCTGGTAATCCTGCATTGCCATCTGATAATCCATCTCTGCCAGAGTGACATCATATTTCAATGATTGCATCTCCAACTGATCAACTTCTGCCGTTCTCTTATTCTGCCACGAACCGCTGATGGTTACCGAAGGAGTAATATTTCCTGTCTGCGAGATATCCATATCGACTTGAGCAGAAGTGGAGAAGTTTCCTCCGGTATACTGAGCCCCTGCTGAGAGCTCATACCCCACGGTCTTCTGATACGTATCCATATAATTCAGTCCTGCATTCGTAAGGACCTTGAGCGAAGGAACTGTATCCCGAACCGCACCCGCTACGCTGCGCCTCTGCGCAAGAGCAAGCTCTTCTCGGGCAATTTCCAAATCCATTGCCGCAAGAAGGACTGTAGCATCACCGGTACTCAACACAGAAAAGTTCAGATCTGCAGTGGGGATACTATCCAGCTGCTCCCAGGGAATTCCGGTATACTGTTCAAACTGCAATTTAGCCAATGCCAGCTGTTTTTCTGTTGCTACAGTCGCCCGTTCCTGACTGGCAACGGCTACCTGCAGACTGCGATAAGCAGCAGACCCCTCGGTTACGGTGCGCAGTTTTACTGCTTGATCAAACTGCGTCTGCGCTACTAACAACGCTTTCTGCTGTTCAAGAAGATCCTGCTCATATCCAATGATTTCCATACTCTTGGTGTAAATCTGGTTTTCAAAATCGGCAATACCCGTACGATACGCGTAATCAAATTCAAGTTGCTTTCGTGCATAGCTCAGATCACTCAGATTGTCCCCATCATCCCCAAAGGAGAATGTATGAGAAAAACCTACCGTGGGAGAGGCCTGCCAGTATCCTGCTACATTAAGAGCCTTGGTAATCTGGGAAACCCCAACGGTAATTTCCGTATCCTCATTGGGAAGTGCAATGGTTATTGAAGGAGATGCACTTAACGTCCAGTAATCTGCAGTATCCAACGGATTAGGACCAGTTTTAAACGTCGTCTCCTGATAACCGGCTGTTCCCGACACACCGACACCTACTTTCGAAGGAACATCCTGCAGGCGTATCGTGATATCATTCTCTGCTTTCTGCAGCTCAATCAGCTGCATTCTGCTGCTGTTCTCCTTCGCCTGTTCGAGTACGGAGGAAAGATCAGCAGCACCAAGGGAAGATACGATCAATGCACATACAAGAACTAAAACGGTCAATCGTCTTCTTTTCATTCAGATTCCTCAATCATGGTATGTATTCAATGCCACAAAGACTTGCACGATCAGTGCCAAAAAAAGAAAACATCGCAATACACCAATTACGATGTATATTCAGGCAAAATCACACCAATACGGCCTGTGCAAGCATTTCACCTCACACCAACGTGTGAAATATTTTCACACTATATGAAGCAAATTTACTGCAGGTGTTCGCCACCGTCAACCACAATCGTCTGTCCGGTTACCGCATCATTTTCACAGAGGAAAAGTACCGCATTGACTACTTGCGCTACAGTAGCCAGTTTTTTCATCGGCAGCTGCTGTTCCAATCGGGAAAAATACTCGTTATCCTCTTTTCTGGCAGGGAGTACAGCACCCGGGGCTACTGCATTGATCCGTACATAGGGAGCCATCGCCTTCCCCAGAATAATTGTCTGGTGTTCCAATGAAGATTTTGCACTGTAGTAGGAAGGACGACTCGGTACTGGTTTTCGAATGCCGGTATCAGTGAGATTCACTACGCATCCACCTCCGATCTCTCCCGCCTCTTTTCTGTGAAGATACAGTGCACGGCTGAGAAAGAACGGGGCCATCTGGTGTAGCAGATGATCGTTCTGGAACTGCTCCGGTGTAAGATTTTCCAACGATACCGAATGAAATACTGAGGCGGCATTGATAAGAATGTTCCATCTGCCATAGGACTGCAGGGTGTGATGCACCAACTTATCCACCCCTTCAATGGAAGTGAGATCTGCCGTGCAGATAGTTGCATCCCCTCCTGCCTCTCGTATCATGTTCACGGTCTGCCGGGCATGCTCGATATCGGTATGGCAGTGCACCACCACCGATGCACCTTTCTGCGCAAAAGCCTGTGCGATTGCTCTTCCGATACGATCGGAGGCTCCCGTGACAACAACTACCGTATGATGCAAATTCATATGCTCACTATAGGAAAGATAGCGGGGTTTGTCGATTGCTCTTTAACAAAGTATATTCTCACTTGCAGCAGCATATTGAAAGAGGTGAACATGGCACAACAAGAAAATGATTGCAAAGATAAGAACAAAAATATCAAAGGGAAAAAACCCTGTCCTGATAATGAACCAGGTATTCACAGTGGAGGACCGACTTTATTCGGCAAACGTTTCAAGTTCTCCTTCTGGTACTTTATTTTCATCATCATAGCACTCATGCTGATCAACTCATTATTGGTACAGAATACCAATGTGATCCCGGTTGATTATAATCAGTTCAAAGAGATGATACGCTCCGGGCAGATCATTCGGGTGGAGATTCAGGATGATCAGTATATCGGTCATACCGTCAGTCGTGAGCAACTGCTGCAGACTGTCGAACAGGAAGGACTTCAGAGTCTTTCTCAGCAGAGTAGTGCCGCACGCTCCTACAGTACCTATGCAGTGGACGACCCTGCCTTTATCCCGCTGCTTGATGAAGCGGGAATAGAGTACTATGCCACTCCTCCGGCGCGACCAAGCCTTTTTTCCACTCTCCTCTCTTATATTCTTCCCATGGCTATCTTTTTCGTCATCTGGCGTTTTCTCTTTGCTAAGATGGGACAGGGGGGAGGACAGGGCGTACTCTCGTTCAATCAGAACAAAGCCAAGATCATCGCTGAGGGAGATACTGGAATTCGATTTAGTGATGTAGCAGGAGCTGATGAGAGCAAACTGGAACTGGAAGAAGTAGTGGATTTTCTCAAACAACCCGAGAAATATACGGAAATCGGGGGAAAGATTCCTAAGGGTGTACTCTTAGTCGGTCCTCCGGGAACCGGTAAGACACTCTTAGCCAAGGCAGTAGCCGGTGAAGCAGGGGTCCCCTTCTTCCGGATGAGCGGTGCCGATTTTGTCGAGATGTTTGTCGGTGTCGGCGCTGCCCGTGTGCGCGACCTGTTCAGACAAGCTCGGGAAAAATCTCCCTGTATCATCTTCATTGACGAAATTGATGCTATCGGTAGAACACGGAGTCAGGCAGGGCTCGGAGGTAATGACGAACGGGAACAGACATTGAACCAGTTGTTGGTGGAGATGGACGGATTTGATTCTCGTACCGGAGTCATTATCATTGCAGCAACAAACCGCCCCGAAATTCTTGATCAGGCTCTATTGAGACCGGGAAGATTTGATCGTCAGGTCCTTGTAGACAAACCCGATCTGGATGGACGTCTGGCAATTCTTCATATCCATACCAAGTCAATTAAACTAGGAAAAGATGTTGATCTTCGCAAGGTAGCTCAAGGTGCGGCAGGACTTTCAGGAGCTGATTTAGCCAACATTGCCAATGAAGCAGCTTTGATGGCCGTACGTGCCGGACGGAAACAGGTCCTCCAGGAAGACTTTGAAGAGGCTATCGAGAAATCGGTTGCCGGATTACAGCGTAAGAGTCGTATTCTCAGTGAAGATGAACGGAGACGAGTAGCTTATCATGAGACCGGTCATGCCCTGACTGCCTATATGACCGAAGGAGCCCCGGCAGTCTCCAAAATATCGATTATTCCACGCGGGCTGGGAGCACTTGGGTACACCTTGCAGCTTCCTACCGAGGATCGATTCCTTATGAGTCAGAATGAATTGCTCGGGAATATCGACACCCTGCTCGGCGGTCGGGCAGCTGAGGAGGTCATCTTCGGAGAAATTTCAACCGGTGCTGGAAATGATATCAGTCGAGCAAGTGATATGGTGCGCCGGATGATCACCGAATTCGGTATGAGCGAGAAATATCGGAATATCACCCTCCCATCCACGACCAAACAAGGCCTAGGTGGTTCTCGTGAATATTCGGAGGCAGCTCAGGAATATATCGACAATGAAACCGCCCGGATGGTCAATGAACGGTATCAGATTGTTCTAGAAAAATTAGGAAGAAATAAACAGGCTTTAGAGCACATCACTGAAACACTCCTTGAACATGAAGTTATTGATGGAGAGACTTTCCAAACTCTTGCACAAAATGGTGTTGTTGCGTAATCTGTAGCCCTATGATTCGAACACCTATTACCAATACAGACTTACGTGACCATATAGCTTCCCTTCCTGCAGATGGAAGGGATGTATTTCTCCTGCATGACGGCTCTGTACGAGCAGTAGTCATACAGGGGACTGAAGTAGTCAACCAGATGCGGGCAAATCATCGCCTGGGCATTCTGGAGACTCTGGTACTTGGACATGCCTACCTTGCCGGCGGGCTTCTTGCCTCTACGGTAAAAGGAGATGACCGGGTACAGCTTACCATCGAATGTGGCGGCCCGATACAAGGCATTTCCGTTGAAGCATGGGCTATCGGAGCTGTCCGTGGATACTTGAAAGAAGTGCCCATCCCTGTCGAAAAACCACTGGAGAGCTTTGACCTCTCCCCGTTTTTCGGTCCCGGGTTCATGACAGTGACAAAATTACTGGAGGGAAAGAAAACTCCCTTTACTGGGCAGATCATGCTCAAGCATGGCAGTATCGCTAAAGATCTTGCTGAGTACTTCATGATCAGCGAACAGACACCTTCAGTAGTATCGTTAAGTATTCAGTTTGACCGTGATGGAAATGTAGTGGGTGCTGGTGCATTATTTCTTCAGAAGCTACCCGGTGCCGATGATCGGCATCTTGAAGAGTTGGAAATGATCACTGCTGACATGCCGAGTCTTGGAAAGTACCTTTCTGAAGGTAAGAGTGGAAGGGCTTTTGTTGAAGAGGTGTTTGCATCCGCTCAACCACAGTACCTTGAGACATTGCCATATGGATTTTCCTGTCCTTGTGACCGAAAACGATTTGCCGAGTATCTCAGTTCACTTCCAGGGGATGAGAAACAGGCAATTTTAACTGAAGGTCCTTTCCCGCTTGAGTTGCATTGTTTCAACTGCGGCACGATTTACCCATTCGAAAAGGATGAACTGGACACACTGTTACAGTAGGAGTCAATTATGATTTATTTTGCAGCTGCCGCTGCCAACCAGAACGACCTGGTTGCCCAAGAGGCTAATCTCTGTGGTGCAACCGAGGTACATCTGGTCAACGGTGGTGTCGAATTTGAAGCCGATCTTGCTGCGGCATATCGATTCTGTCTCAATACACGAATTGCCACACGGGTAATGATGGGCATTGCCCAGGAGGAGGAGGTATACGGCCCTGATGAATTTTATGCATCAAGTATGCTCATCCCCTGGGAAACTTGGCTTGATCCGGAAAAGACTTTTTCCGTCACTGTCACAGCCATGCATTGTCCCTGGCTGAAAAAAACCACGTTCGGAGCTATTCGGCTCAAAGATGCTATCGTGGACAGAATCCGTGAACACCATAATGGTGAACGCCCATCAGTCGAGTTCGATAATCCCGATGTGACCTTTCATGTCCATTTTGAACGTAATGATGTCACTTGGTATCTCGATTTCTCAGGAAAAAGCCTCCACCAGCGAGGCTACCGCGTCGGTGATACCGGAGCAGTACTGAAAGAGAATCTTGCTGCAGCAGTACTCATGCGCAGTGGCTGGTATAAAACCGTACAGGATGGAAATCCTGCTTTACTCCTTGATCCACTCTGTGGTTCCGGTACGATTCCTGTTGAGGCAGCCCTGATGGCTACCGATACTGCACCGGGATTGCTGAATCCAGAACGATTTGCCTTCCTCAAGCTCGACTCTCATGATCCCGATATCTGGGAAGCAGTGCTGGAAGAAGCTCTTATTCGTCACGAACAGGGAATTACCAAAGATGTTCATATCCTTGCATGGGATGTGGACCCTGAGGCTATCAGGCTCACAAAAGAACATGCCAAGAGAGCTCGTATTGATAAGTGTATCACGACAAAAAAACAAGATCTTACCCGCATAGAAGAGAAAGACATTCCTGAGGGAGAACACTATATTGTCACCGATCCTCCCTACGGGAAACGGATGGACAGCACAGGCTCTATTGAGCAGTTCTACCTCACCATGGGGAAAACATTTAATACGCTATTCCCCGGTTGGCATGTAAGTATTCTTTGTGGAGATAAGGAACTGCTCAGTTATGTCGATATGAAGCCCAATAGGACTAATGCGTTATTCAATGGCCCTATGGAAGCTCAGTTAGCTCATTATCTGGTGTTCACCCATGAAGAACGGCAGGCCATGATCGATAAGGCCATACAGAAACGTGAAGAACGTCTGTCTAAACCACTCTCTGATGGTGCACAGATGGCTTATAATCGCCTCAAAAAGAATCTAGATAAGATCCAACCCATGATGGAAGCCGAAGGAGTCTCTTCCTATCGTATCTATGATGCCGATATGCCCGAGTACTCAGCCGCCATTGATTTCTATGAAGGCAAGTATATTCATCTCCAAGAATATGCACCCCCAGCAACTATTGATCCAGAGGCAGCACAGAGACGTCTAGAAGAACTCATTGATGCTACTGAACGGGCAACCGGTATTGATCTTGAGTATATCTTTGTAAAACAGAGAAGAGAGCAGAGAGGGAAAGATCAGTATGAGAAGCTCGCGAGTGCCGGTAAGTTCTTTATCATGCGTGAGCATGGCCATATGTTCATGGTGAATTTTTCTGATTATCTGGATACCGGAATCTTTCTCGATCACCGACCGGTGAGAAAGATGATTGAATCACAGGCAAGCGGAAAGCGCTTTCTCAATCTCTTTTCCTATACCGGTACCGCTACAGTTCACGCTGCAGCCGGAGGAGCACTCAGTACCGTCTCTGTGGATGCCTCAGCTACGTACCTTGACTGGGCAATAAAGAACATGGAGATGAATGGTTTTGATGGTATGAATCACTTCTTCTATAAAGAAGACTGTATCGACTGGCTTCATGAAACCCACGATACATACGACCTTATATTCTGTGATCCCCCAACGTTCAGCAATTCGAAAATGCGAAGAATGTTCGATGTGGATCGTGATCAAAGAAAACTCATTCATCTTGCCATGAGACATCTCTCCCAGGAAGGCACCCTCATATTCTCAACTAACTTTCGCAAGTTCTCTCTGGATTCAGAGATCACTGATGAGTACGATGTACAGGAGATCACCCCGGATACCATCGGAGAAGACTTTGCCCGCAACCAGAAGATTCACTACTGCTGGATCATTAAACACAGAAAGGCAATCGTGAAGATGCAGAGACGGGACCTTGAGAAACCCATAAAGAAGATCGTACGTAAAAAATAATTACAACGATAGACTCACAAACCAAAGGCTGTTTTGCACATCATACAGAACAGCCTTTTCTCTAATAAAAGACCGCCCTTTCGGACGGTCTTTGTGTAAGCTAATTGTTCAGTTTGCTTAGAAAGCGATCTTAACAGATGCAAGAACCTGACCCTTAAGACCATTGTCATAGTCATCGGGATCTGCTTCGGTGAGGTCATCACCAGCATAAGCGAGCTTGAGTGTAGCACCAGGAATCATTGTCTCAGACTCAATAGATGCGTTCAGGCTGATTCTGTCAGTGCTGCGGAAAGTTCCACCAAGAGCAACAGTGTAATCATCAGTTGCATACTCAACATCTGCTCCACCGTTCCATGATCCATCAACAATCTTGTAACCGCCACGACCGGTAACAGTCAGTTCTTCGGTAGCACTAAATGCTACTTTAGCACTCAGATCCTGAGCATTGATCAAATCTTTACCAGTTACGGTAACTACGATCGGATCAAGGTCAACTGCAACCTGTGCAGAGAGCAGATTTGCAGGAGCTGCGGGACCAACAACACCATCATCTGTATTGATGTAGTTTGACTCGGTTGCAAAATATGCATCCAAGGTAACCATGTCATATACAGCATTAAGAGCAACGTCAGCGTTGATTTCTGCGTTATCATAGATAGCATCAGCACCAAGTGAGAGGCTCATCATATCGTCTTCGTAGGCAACTTTTGCATGCACGGATGCGGCACTATCAGCACCAACATTTTCGATTCCTTCTCCTGTTGCATCGTAAGTTCTTGTCCAAACTAGAGGAGTACCAGCCCAAGAATAAGTCCATTCCCCTTCATTCCAAATCTGCGTCGCACTCTGAGTGAATGCAGCAACACCGAACTTAGCAGTAAGCCCATCGGCCAAGTCAAACTCAGGAGTCTGGAGAGATGCAAACAGCTTATATCCAGTTTCATCATACTGGTTACCAGCAAGAGATTCATCAGTAAGAGTTTCGTCATTATCTTCTTCAGCATTGTCTACTGCATCTCCAGTAAATCCAACACCGAGAACCCAGTCGGAATATCCTACTTCAACTCCTGCAACTCGGTCAAACTTATCTCTTGAGCGAAGGTCAGCTGCATAGTAGACAGGATCGAACCCATAACCAAGAGCATTGGCAGCTCTAGCCAATTCTTTAGTGTCAATAGCAGAGGTAGCAAAGTTAGCAGCACGAGCTGCACCTAAAATACTTACGTACCAATTCTCACCAAACACTTTTGCATGATCGAAATCAAGGTTTGCACCGACAACCATTGGGTCAGTGTCATTCACTTCGCCAGCTTCGGCGTTGTCAAATGTGAAATCTAAGGTTGCTTTGATTGAAGCGTAGATATCACCTTCACCAACTGCTTCGCCAAGATTCTCAAGGAGAGTAACATCAACGCTTACCGCTGTGCTCTGCTTAATGAATCCATATTCGCCAGTGTCCAAGTCGTAACCGACTCCGGTTGTTGCGGAACCCGTGAAGCCGGCGAAAGCCACACTGCCCACGAGTACTAGAACCAAAAGTACTGCAGAAATCTTCTTCATACTTCCTCCAAAAAAATTCGGGACAGGCGCAAAGACCCGCTTCTTCCCTTTTCTCGTTATACAAGACGGATTATAACAACGCCCCATATAGCTGTCAAGTTAAATTCATATTTGATTGAATAGTTACACATATTTTATATAAAATTCATGCAAGTCACACATTTTGCCCAAAAAAATAAAATATCTACAAAAATTTGGCAATGCTCATGACTTTGTGTGTGATTTTTCTGTAGCACCACCTGTATAATTATACATAAGTATCTGGATCAGTACCAGAATATGCATCATTCCAACGGGGAATTGAGACCGCCAAAGAACGACTAATATCGGTAGCATTTACCCCATCAAACATATGCTCAATTCTCAGAGCATCTCCCGCAAGCGGCATCACCAAATCACGCACCCCTAAACTTCCCAATAGGCGACTGAGCGAGTCAAACAGATACCGAAAAACGCCTAACCCCTGGAACTCTTCTCGCACTGCATAACATCGTATCACACCTACCTGATCTGGCTGATGAACATGGTAGCGAATAAACCCCACAAAATCACCTGCAAGAGTCGTAGCAATAACATGTGCATCATCAGTATGCTCTTTCCATGCTTCACGAATCTGCAAAGAAAGATACTGAGCATGAGGACTCTCTTGCTCACGAATTCTGCCCAGAGCCAATTCCCGCAGTTCATATATAGCATCTACGTAAGGTTCAGCATCTCCAGTGATAATAAAATCTTCACGAACTAACTCACTTGACCCCTCATCAGGGACTTCCTCCCCCAATCGAGCAAGACGGAATGCTTCATCGTGACGTTCATACCAATGAAAGATTCTCCGGCGAATCTCCTTATCCTTATAATAGTACCAGAGTCGCTCAAGTGTCGGTTGTTCGTGCAACACATCTTTAAACTGCCTAAAAACGCCTCTGCCCGACTGTAATACCTGACGAAGACGCTCACGATATACTGGATTTCTCAAGGTAGAAACAAACTTCTCCATCGTGCGAAATCCATCCGAAGGGTACCATGGAGGTAATTCAAGGAAACGTTGCGGTTCAATCTCTCGACGATCGGCGACAAATTCAACCTCAGTTACCACCCCATCTTTAAGATCAACGCAGTATTCGTTTGCTTGATCCTCCATGCAGAATATTACCTGATAGAGGAACTCATCTGAAAGTGGAGGAAGCATATATCCTTCGGTAGGTTGCACAGGTTCCATACTCCCAGTGTACTACCAGTGACGCTCCTTGACAATCGGGGGTAAAACAACCATATTTTGGTCATAACCTATAGAGGAGAGTATATTCATGAGTATCATTGAATTTGTAGAAGCAAGAGAAATTATGGACTCACGGGGAAACCCCACCGTTGAAGTCGATGTAATTCTCGAAGACGGCTCCATGGGTCGTGCCGCAGTTCCCTCCGGGGCATCAACAGGTGTCCACGAAGCAGTGGAACTTCGCGACGGTGACAAAAAGCGCTTCATGGGCAAGGGCGTCCTTAAGGCCGTGGACAACGTAAACACCCTCATCGCTCCTGAACTGGAAGGCATGGATGCTCTGGACCAGGTCGCTATTGATCAGGCCATGCTCGCCCTCGATGGCACAGAAAACAAGAGTAAACTCGGAGCAAACGCCATCCTAGGTGTTTCTATGGCCGTTGCACGTGCCGCAGCAGACTATCTTGGAGTGCCCTTATTTAAGTATCTCGGAGCTTATCACGCATGTGTTCTTCCCGTACCAATGGCAAATATCCTCAACGGCGGAGCTCACAGTGACAACAAAGTGGACTTCCAGGAATTCATGGTCATGCCTATCGGCGCACCATCACTTCGTGAAGGCGTTCGGATGACCGCAGAAGTTTTCCACAACCTTAAAAGTGTCTTAAAAGGTCGCGGTTACAACACCTCAGTTGGTGATGAAGGTGGATTTGCCCCCGATCTCCAGTCGAACGAAGAAGCACTGGAAGTGATCATGGAAGCTATCAAGAACGCTGGTTATACCGCAGGACGCGATGGGGATTTCATGATTGCCCTCGATCCCGCAGCAAGCGAACTCTATGACGAAAAAACCAAGACCTACAATCTCAGATGGTCAACCGGGGACACCTTAACCAGCAAAGAAATGGTAGAACTATGGACAAGCTGGGCAGAGAAATATCCGATTATCAGCATCGAAGATGGTATGGCAGAAGACGACTGGGAAGGTTGGAAGATGCTCACCGAAGCAATCGGAGACAAAGTACAGCTTGTTGGTGATGATTTGTTTGTGACCAACACCAAGCGCCTCGAAATGGGAATCAGAAGCAACACCGCAAACTCGATTCTGATTAAGGTAAACCAGATCGGAACCCTGACAGAAACCTTCCAGGCCATCGAAATGGCTCACAAGGCTGGGTACACTGCAGTAGTCTCTCACCGTTCAGGAGAAACCGAAGACAACTTCATTGCAGACTTGGTAGTTGCACTACAGACCGGACAGATCAAGACCGGTTCCATGAGCCGCTCAGACCGGCTTGCGAAGTACAACCAGCTGATGCGCATTGAAGACTACCTTGGTGACACCGCAGCATATGCTGGTCGCAAGGCATTCAAAGTGCTCGACTAAGTATTCTGATCATTGATTTGAAAAGGCTTGTCGTGTCTGCGACAGGCCTTTTTATTTCTCTATGAATATTATATCATACGCCTTTATATTTTACACATGGAGGAATATAATGAGACGAACTTTTCTTGTTTTCACCATACTGATCCTTATCAGTACTGCTACTTTAGGTGCAGCAGAATGGGAAATCGGTGCAAGTGTGGGAGGAAATCTCTCCTTCTTCTCTACAGAAGGATTAATGGATATTGCTTTAAACGAACGGACTTTTCGATTTGGCCTTACAGCCGGATTCTATGGAGCCTACGAATTTCATAATATGCAGGAGACCGTATACCTTTCTGTACTACCAGGAATCTCCTACACCATGAAAGGATTTCGCGTAGATGATCTTAAAATCAATCTTGATTACCTCGAGTTACCGATGCTCTTAAAAGCTCGCATACCACTCGATGCCCCAGTCGATCCCTACCTGCTCATAGGGCCTTTTGTTGGAATAAATGTAGTACGAAGAATATCTGACACAGGATCCACCACCGTTTATACAGCAGAGAAAAAAACAGACTTCGGCCTCATAGTAGGTGCCGGAACTGAACTTGAACAGAATCTTTCAGTTGATCTCAGAGCAACCTTTGGATTTGTAAACACCTTTGAAAGTAACAACAGAAACCAGAATCACTCAATAGCACTTGTCGTTAGTTACACGATTCTCTAAATACGCTCTAATAGCCGCACTACTAAACCCTTTTCGACGTAATTCATGTGTTAACTTGAAGGTATCATCAGCATACTTTCGTCCGAGACGTTGGGCGGCATTTTCGATCGCTCGTTGTGCTGCTTCTTCATCAGAAAACCATTGTTGCACAACTGTTTCGGCGACCGATCGATCTATTCCTCGCTGTTGCAGCCGCATGATCAGAACCGCAGGCCCCTCAGGATTCTTTCGTTGACGTGAGACAATATACTGTTCTGCAAATCGCTCATCACTGAGTAGGTTTTGTGCTGCCAAATCATCAAGCTGTGTCTTGATGATCTCTTGAGGGAAGTTTTTCTGTTGTAATTTGAGTTCTAGTTCTCTACGACCGTGTTCTCTGCGTGCAAGATAATCCATTGCCTTTATTCGACAGCGCTGAGAGAGCACCTGTGTGCGCAACTGATAAAACTCAGACTCGGTAAGTTCCTGATTTTCCCGTACCCCAAATTGTACCGCTTGCATCTGAGAAATAAAAAAAGAGGAGCCCTCAGCTGGCACGGCAAAGTAGCCGTCCTTGGAAGCTCCTCTCTGAATAGTGGCGTACGCCAATGTTCCTCTCGCTTAACGTTTGGAGAACTGGAACTTGCGACGTGCTCCGGGCTGACCAAACTTTTTACGCTCAACCATACGGCTGTCACGAGTCATGAATCCACTTGCATGCAGTGCAGGACGATTGTTTTCATCGTACTGAACCAGTGCACGAGCAATGCCATGACGGCAGGCACCAGCCTGACCGGTAGGACCACCACCGGTGACATTGATCACCAAGTCGAACTTAGTCAGATTATCAGTCACATCGAGCGGCTGACGCACCATGTACACGTACAAAGGATTCCCAAAGTACTCTTCAACCTTGCGACCATTGATCACAATATTACCCTCGCCTTCGCGAAGATATACTCGAGCAACAGCAGTCTTACGACGACCGGTACCCAAACCAAGATTTACATTCTGTTTTTCACTTTTCTTTGTTGCCACGTTTCTGCTCCTGCCTTAGATTTCCACCTGAATAGGCTGCTGTGCTGTATGCGGATGATTCTCTCCTGCATACACTTTCATGTTGGTAAACAGCTTGTACCCCAACGGACCCTTAGGAAGCATCCCCTTCACAGCATGCTCCATGGGAAAGGTGGGCTTACGAACTACCATATCCGCATACGACTCTGTGGTCAGACCACCGGGATAGTTGGAGTGGCGGTAATACTTTTTATCCTGATACTTGTTGCCCGAAAGTGCAGCCTTCGCAGCATTAACAATAATCACAAAGTCGCCCATGTCCTGGTGAGGAGCATATTCAGGCTTATTTTTACCACGAAGAATTCGCGCAGCAGCAACTGCCACACGCCCTAATTCCTTACCTTCAGCATCGATCAGATACCATTTCTTTACAATCGTTGCCGGTTTTACAAAAATAGTTTTCATCTACATAACCCTATGTTCAAGAAGAGCTTGCTCTTCTCTCATAATTTTCCGCAATCAGCGGTGTATCGTTACACATTTTCCCAATGTATGTCAATACGTAGCGACAAATTCGCTATATCGAGAGAACCTGGACCACATCGATGCAAACTTTGCAGGACTCACGCTGTTCAGAACAAAACCCCTGGGAAAGGAAGGATTGGGAAGAGGACTCGGCACTGACCTCTGTAGTGAACTTGGTGATACTGCGGTGCACCATCTGCCACCAGTATTCTGTTAAAAACCATGATGCCGCCAGAGGCGACAGTTGGCATACTAACGGGACGAAGGGCACTTTGTCTACCCTCTTTGTCACTCTCTCGCCAGTTTCTCCAGAGGAGCCCGATCGGTGAAAAAGGTGGCGAACTTGCCCGTGGAAAATCGGACATCAACCATCTCTTTGCCGCGAATGGTTCTTACTCCCTGCACCTCACCTTCACCGAACGCATCATGGTATACCCGGTCCCCGAGAGTGAAAGAAGTTTCGCTTCCCTTTTTTGGTTGAGTACCCCCTGATTTGGTAAATGTGGAAACCGGAGCAACTATGATATTCGCATGTTTTCCCGTTCCTTTCCGTACAGCTCCTGAGTAAGCCTGATTACGATTACGCCGTTCATCAAGAGCACTCTGATGACGATACCCCTGAAAGGAAGTTCCATAGGCATGACCCTCTACCGTTACCAGTTCCCGCGGGATTTCGTTGAGAAATCGTGACGGCGTATGGTATTCACTCTTGCCCCACATGGTTCTTCGGTTACAGCACAGGAGGAACAGCTGCTTTCTAGCCCGGGTGACGGCCACATAGAAAATCCGCCGTTCCTCTTCGATATCGGCATCGGACGTACTGGTCCTTCCCGGAAACAACCCCTCTTCAAGACCGGTGATGAACACCCGGTCAAACTCCAGCCCCTTGGTATTGTGCATGGTGATCAATGACACTCCGGGAGCACTGCCCGGATCGGTCGATCCCAGCGTGGTCGGGTCAAGGGTCAATGATTCAAGAAATAACGTAATTCCCTCAACCCCAGCAGGATACTCTCCCACCGTACCGACAAGCGTTCCCAGATTATCCATCTTATCGGTCTTGTTCCGTTCATCCTGCAACCGATAATGCTCCACCAGGCCCGACTGCTCAAGCAAATACTGCAAAGCATCAGTATTGCTTTGTGCCAGCAGCCGCTCTGCTTCTCTGATCATCCTGGCAAAATTCTGAGCACTCTCACCAGCCCGTGAAGACAGTGATCCCGTTTTTGTTACACGATCAAGAGCATCCACTAAGGAACACGGCTGCTGTTGAGCATAAGAAATAATGGTATCGACTGATTTATTTCCCAACCCGCGAGACGGTTTATTGATCATCCGCTTGAAGTGTACTTCATCGGATTGATTCAGCACGAGATGCAGAAGCGCCAGAGCATCCTTGACCTCTTCCCGATCATAAAAACGGAGAGCACCGATGACCTTGTACGGAATGCCGCTTTGGGTAAATAACGTCTCAAAAGCAACCGATTGCGCATTCGTCCGATATAACACAGCCGCATCATCATAATTTCCGCTGCGCCGCAGTTCAGCAGCGACGCGCAGTGCCTCATCACGCTCACTGGAAACATGTACGACCGTAGGTAACTGCCCACGGTCATTTTCTGTCCACAGCCGCTTTTCATGCCGCCCGGTGTTCTGCTGTATCACCGAACCGGCAACAGAGAGGATACTCTTGGTGGACCGGTAGTTCTGTTCGAGTTTTACCACACGGGTCCCCGGATATACATCGGGAAAGGAGAGAATATTCTCCACCTCAGCCCCCCGGAACCGATAGATACTCTGATCATCGTCACCGACCACACAGATAAAGGTATCGGGTCCCACCAGACGCTTGAGCAGATTGAACTGAGCGATATTGGAGTCCTGATACTCATCGACCAATACCATGCGGAACTTGCGATGTATCATGGCAAGCACACGGGGGTCGTGATCGAGCAACTCGATCGATCGCCCGATAAGATCGGCAAAATCGACATTACCGATTTCATGCAGCCGCTTTTCATACTGACTGAACTGACTGCGGAAATGAACATCACCCCTGAACTGCATCAAATCGGGATGTTCCGGGTCAAGTCCCCGATCCTTGGCAAGCGAAATAGCCTTGGCAACCGGAGCAAGTTCGGTCTTCTTACTCGTCGGATACAAAGAAGCAAGCAGGGAGAGTGAATCATCGTCATCGTAGATCGTAAAGGTTTGATCAAGCCCGATGGCTGATCCATAGCGTCGTAGCAGCCATGCCCCGAATGAATGGAAAGTGCGGATATGCATATCGGAAACATCAACTGAATCGACCATCTGTGCAACGCGATCGCGCATCTCCCGGGCAGCACGGTTGGTAAACGTCACCGCCAGAATTTCCCACGGCTTGAGGTGCAACACCTCAATAGCATAGGCAATCTTGGTCGTGATAACCCGCGTCTTTCCCGATCCTGCCCCGGCAAGTACAAGCAGCGGATGACTGTTTTCCAGTACCGCCTCCCGCTGTTTATCATTCAGCTGTCCAAG
This sequence comes from uncultured Spirochaetaceae bacterium, assembly GCA_964482325.1. GTDB lineage: Bacteria > Spirochaetota > Spirochaetia > Sphaerochaetales > Sphaerochaetaceae > CAYZJV01. Next base: position 21,135 of record CAYZXD010000017.1, read on the forward strand.
ATAGGTATCAATAGCACTCACGAGGCATCTCCCTGTTGTACCGGTATCGCCTCAAGGTCAATTCCATTCACCCGGGTAATCCCACAGCGCACGATGGTTCCCGGCACCAGATTCCGTCCCATGATCACGGTAAGTCCATCCACCTCGGGAGCCTGATGCGGTATCCGTCCGATTGCGAGGTCCTCCCCCTCAACGAGCTCCTCGATCAGCACATCCTGGACGGTTTTTACAAATCGCTCAAGGCGATCATGTGTAATTGGTTCCTGCAGTTTTTCCAATTCCTTCTGATACCGCGCTGCCTGCTTTGCCACTTTCACATGTTCCTCTTCAGTCCGATCGGCAAAAGCCGGAGTTCCCTCCTCACGTGAATAGGTGAACGACCCGACCCAATCGAGCCGGGCTTCACTGACGAAACGCTTAAGTTCAGCAAACGTCTCTTTCGTCTCTCCGGTAAATCCAAGCATGAACGTGGAACGCAAGGTTGCATCAGGCAACACGTTCCGGATTGTGTTGATTAGCTCAAGATACTGTTTCCGGTCACCGCATCGACCCATTGGACGCAACACTTCAGGATGGGCATGCTGAAACGGGATGTCGAAATAGGGGATGACACGATGGTGCGTCCGTACAAATTCCGGCAGTTCGGCAGGAAAGGCATCGGGATGGATATAGAGCATCCGAATACGAAATTCTCCATCAAGATCTGCAAGCGCTTCAAGCAGTTGCATAAACTGTGATGTATGATCACCGATATCGGTCCCATAGGCTGCAAGATCCTGGGCAATGAGATTCAGTTCGACAATACCCGAATCAATGAGGCGTTTTGCCTCTGCAATCACGGCATCAAAGGGTCGACTGCGAAGCGATCCGCGAATGAGCGGAATGGCACAGTATCGACATCGGTGATTACACCCCTCTGATATCTTCAGATACGCCGATCCGGGATAATTAAATAACGTTCCCCGAAGGTCACTCTCCTCACGTATCGGAGGATAGGCAGGAAGATCCACAGCCCGTTCACCACTGTAGATACGGCGAACCAGATCGGTGATTTTCCGCAGATCTCGGTTGCCAAAAATTCCATCGGCTTCTATGAGATCTTCAGAAAGTTCATCTCCATAGCGCTGACTGAGACATCCGGTCATTATTACCTTCGCATCAGGATATTGGTCCCGTAGTGCAAAGAATGTGTTAACCGACTCTTCCCGGGCAGATTCAATAAACCCACAGGTATTTACCAGAATAACATCGGCATCGTCTGCTGAAAGTGTGACCGTACAGCCCTCTTCAACAAGCTGCTGGACCATCACCTCGGCATCCACCTGATTCTTCGCACACCCGAGGTGTTCTACATAGATTCGTTTTCCTGTTATCCCACCCATGAATTCCTCCTGCTTCGAGCAAGTCTGGACAACTCGATAAGGAGTGTCAAGAGGAGATGAAAATCCCTGTCGCGAATATTATTTTTAATCTTGTCAATTTTTTATGACAAACAGATCAGTTTATTCACCTAAAATGGAGAAAATCCAAATATCTGAAAGATTTAAAGTATCTATACCGTGCATAGTTGTTTACTTGCATTACTGGGCGTCTTCGTATAGTATCGGTTAGTACGTTTTCATCACACCATTCTCATTGTCGCGAGGTTGCCAATGACAAAATACATTATCAGAAGGCTGTTGGGTATTATTCCCACGCTCTTCATCATCGTAACGATCAGCTTCTTCATCGTCCGAATCGCTCCCGGTGGTCCCTTTGATGGGGAACGGGCACTGCCCGAGGTAGTCAAACGGAATATTGAAGAAAAATATCACATGAACGACCCATTGGTGCTTCAGTACGGTCGTTATATGTTTGATGTAATGCGCGGAGATCTAGGCCCGTCATATCGGTATAAAGATCATGATGTGAATTTCTATATTTTCCAGAGTCTCCCCAATTCCATGATCCTCGGTGCCATCGCCATTTCCATAGCGATATTCTTCGGGATATCCAGCGGTATGCTTGCCGCGGTAAAACAAAATACCTGGGTCGACTATCTCAGTATGGCAATAGCAGTGGTAGGGATATCTGTGCCGCTCTTTGTCATAGGACCGGTACTGCAATATATATTCGCCATGAAGCTCCAATGGCTTCCCACATCGGGTTGGTTTACCTCAGGAGATGGATGGAAAACGATCATCATGCCGGCAATCACTCTGGCATTCCTTGATTTTGCCACGATTGCACGACTTACCCGATCAAGTATGCTGGAAACGTTGCGAAGTGATTACATTAGAACCGCCAAAGCAAAGGGAATGAGAAACTCCTCCATCATCTTTAAACACGCCATGAAGGGAGCCATGCTTCCCATTGTCAGCTACCTCGGACCTGCTTTTGCCGGTATCATTACCGGATCAGTAGTGGTCGAACAGGTATTTAGAATCCCGGGACTTGGAAAGTTCTTCGTCCAATCTTCTTTCAACCGTGACTACACCCTGATCGTAGGGGTCGTGATCGTCTACTCAGTGATTCTGGTGATCATGAATTTCTTTGTGGATATCATCTATTCACTACTCGACCCACGAATCACCTATAAGTAGGATTGGAGAGAACGCATGCGCATATTTACTAAGAAAAAACCAACAGCAGCTACAAACGAATTCAATCAGGTTGTAGTCGGCAATAGCCTTTCCAAAGATGCCTGGAGACGATTGAAAAAGAATAAAATGGCAGTTATCAGTGTCATTATTGTTGCAATCTATATCCTCCTCGCAATTTCCGCTCCGATTCTTCCCATCTACCCGTACGACCAGATTATCCTCGATCATCAGCATCTCAAGCCCTCGTTTACCCGTAATGCCGGCGAATTGTTGCTCGAAAAGAAGCTTGCAGATATCTATACTCAAGCCTGGCGGCAGGGACGGATGGCAGTAACCCCCGAAGAGGAAGATATGCTTTGGGCCTGGATTGACAATAATGAGGCTAGTAAAGTGTGGGATTATATGCTGATTGAAGGGAACCGACAGATTGAAGAGGGACTCTATACGCTCAATGCATCGGAACAGCGAACCATCGATAACCTCGAAAAAAAGTTAAAAACGGATATCCTCATCTCAGTGAAAAAAGTCTGGTTTACCGATTCTGCTACCGGTAATCGGCAGAATGTAGAAAAACTTCCCGTTGAAACCATTGTACAACTCTATGCCGATCTCATAGGAGTCGATATTGATCCGGTGATAGAGCAGTATGAACGTGAGATCCGACAACAGATCATGAAGACGATAACTGCCCAGAACACTGACTTGTCAGAAGCTGAGTACGAAGTCCTCCTTGAGAAAGAAATCGAAGGGATGTCAAATCGTGAACATGACAACCTTATTCGAGACAATATTTTTGCAAAGATAGCCAGTCAAGCAGAAGATATCGCCCTTGCTGATATGAAGGACTTGGCAGAAGATGAGTCGGCACCATTTCCCATCAAGGAAGAAGTTGCAATCAAAGGATCACTCAGTGCTGAGGTGGAAGCCTCTCGCAAACATGATCGTCAATATTATCTGGGGACCGATTATCAGGGACGGGATATGTTAAGCCGTATTATCTACGGTGGTCAGGTGTCCATTGCCATCGGATTTATCGGTACGATTACCAGCGTGCTCATCGGAATCGTCCTTGGTGCGCTGGCAGGATACCTCGGAGGAAAAGTCGATTACTTCATCATGCGTGTGGTCGACATCATGTATGGCCTTCCCTATATGCTGTTGGTTATTATCGCTATGGCAATTTTCGGAAGGAATATTCTTAACCTCTTCTTTGCCCTTGCGATTATCAGCTGGCTTACGATCAGTCGTATGGTTCGTGGTCAGATTATGTCATTGAAAAATCAGGAATTCATCGAAGCGGCCCGTTCGATGGGAGCCCCCACCTGGCGCATCATATTCCGCCACTTGGTACCGAACTCACTCAGTGTCATTATTGTCTTCTCTACTCTGAGAATTCCTTCATTCATCATGACCGAGTCGTTTCTCTCATTTTTGGGACTGGGAGTTCAGGCTCCGTATGCATCGTGGGGCTCTTTGGTTGGAGATGCGGTCGGGGGTATGACGTTGTATCCGTGGAAACTTTTCTTCCCAGCGGCAGCAATGACCATCTTCCTCTTTGCCATGAACTTCCTCGGAGACGGACTACGCGATGCCTTTGACCCACAGAGCAAGAACCAGCTATAGGAGCAGAACAAGTGACGAAACAACCATCACAAACATCATATGATACATTGCTTGAGGTAAAGGACCTCAAGACATACTTCAAGACCGATGCCGGTATCGTAAAAGCGGTTGACGGCATTTCATTCACGCTCGGCAAGGGAGAAACGCTCGGTATCGTCGGAGAATCGGGAAGTGGAAAATCGGTGACCAACCTCTCGATCATGCGCCTCATTCCCAGTCCTCCGGGCAGAATTGTCGGTGGTGAAGTCGTATTTGAGGGATCTGACATTCTGAAACTTCCTGAGAGCACACTGCGCCATATACGGGGCAATGAAATATCGATGATCTTTCAGGATCCGATGACCAGCTTAAATCCGTTTCTGAAAATATCGACACAGATGATCGAAACAATCAGATTGCACCAGGATATCTCACGAAAGGATGCCCTGAAGAAATCGATTGACATGCTCAAGCTAGTCGGTATCCCGGCTGCCGAAGAACGGGTACATAATTATCCCCACCAGTTCTCGGGGGGAATGCGTCAGCGGGTGATGATCGCCATGGCTCTCAGCTGTGAAGCAAAAATACTCATTGCCGATGAACCGACTACAGCTCTTGACGTGACGATACAGGCCCAGATACTTGAGCTCATCAAAGAACTCGCAGACAAACTCAATACTGCAGTTATTCTGATAACCCACGATCTGGGTGTAGTGGCCGGCATGTGCGACACGGTATGTGTCATGTATGCAGGAAAGATCGTGGAGAAGGCAAAGACGGAAGAATTGTACAGCAATCCATCACATCCTTATACATTCGGTCTGATTCAGTCCGTTCCGCGTCTTGACAAGGCTCATGATGGAAAACTCTTTTCTATCGAGGGACAACCACCCAATGTGATTGATCTTCCCCCCTGCTGTCCGTTTCATCCCCGTTGTCACAAAGTGATGAATATCTGTAGAACCCAGTACCCTCCCACAACAGATCTTGGTAACGGTCATGAGGTTTCCTGCTGGCTATTTTCCAATCATAAGGAGAGGTCCCATGAGTAATACTACGAGCGTAAAAAAACCCTTACTTGAGGTTGTTGATCTGAAACAGCACTTCCCCATCGAGTCAGGGTTCATCCTGAAACGACAAGTTGGAGCGGTGCGTGCGGTTGATGGGATCTCGTTCACGGTCAATGAAGGAGAAACTCTCGGAATTGTCGGTGAGTCGGGTTGTGGAAAATCGACTACCGTACGCTCAATTAGCCAATTGTACAAACCAACAAGCGGGAGTGTTATCTTTGATGGTATTGATCTGGTAAATGCTCCAAGGGAACAGATGCTGGATGCCCGCAAGAATATCCAGATGATCTTTCAGGATCCGTATGCATCACTCGATCCTCGAATGACTGTCCGGACGATCATTGCAGAACCCCTGGAGATTTATAAGAAACGCGGTATGCTTGATGCTTCTTATACCAAACAGGCTATTGAAACCCGTGTTGAAGATCTGATGGAACGGGTTGGATTAAATAAAGCATTCAAGAACCGCTATCCCCATGAATTCAGTGGTGGTCAACGCCAGAGAATCGGGATCGCCCGGGCTCTTGCTCTCAATCCGAAGATCATCCTTGCCGACGAACCGGTAAGTGCGCTTGATGTCTCGATTCAATCGCAGATTCTCAATCTGCTGCATGATCTCCAGAAAGAATTTGGACTCACATATGTTTTCATAGCTCATGACCTCGCCGTCATTGAGTATATCAGCACGCGAGTTGCGGTAATGTATCTCGGCAAGATCATGGAAATTTCACGCTCCAGTGATTTATACAAAAATCCACTGCATCCGTACACCAAGGCATTGCTCTCAGCAGCTCCGATTCCTGATCCCGAAATCGAACGGAAACGACAGCGTATTATTCTCACCGGTGATGTACCTTCACCGAATAAGGAACGCTTCGGGTGTTATTTCTACGATCGATGCCCCAACCGGATGGAGAAGTGTAAAACCAATATTCCTCCCATGAAACGGATGGATGAACATCACGAAGTAGCCTGCTGGTTGTATGAGTAGGATGCAGAGCACCGGAGGTTTTCGGTGCTCTTTTATTCGCTAAAGATCACGAATCGAAACCGATTGAACGGTATCGGGTTCACGATCAGCATAAAAATCAAGATTCATGGCAGAGGCAATTGCCTGAGCAGATCGCTCAGTGGCGCCACCGCTAGTCCGCTCAGGAAGGATTTCCACATCCTTTACCCTATCGCTTTCAAATTTCAGGCGAAAAACCACCATAGCCTTATTTCTTCCTCGAGCTGCTGCCTGTACATTCTGCGGATCAGCTCCCCGAATAAAATGGAGAATCTCAACACGTCGTACCGCTTTGCTGTCAAACACTTGATTACGGACAAAAATGTAAAATCCATAGGTGTAGGTAATTTTTCCGGTATGGGAATCGAAGACCCACCGTTCGCGATATCCCATACCCAATAATCCGAGTATCAGGAGAAACAACGGAAAGAGTGCAGAGGTGCTGAACGTCTGATCAAGAATTACAGAGATCAACCCATAAGCTAGAACGAGAGAAAACAACGCATACATCCATCGGTTTGTCCACCCGATCCCATATAAAATTGATCCATCCTTACGATATTTCAGATGCATTCTCATGCTAATCTATCTCCTAGATAATTGTTCATACCAGTAGTATACTGTCAATGCGTGATCGGGGAAAGTGGCAGCATTTATGACAGCTGGAAAGCCTTGATTCGTCATGGTGTTTTCAGCTCTTTAGGTGCGTCAATTTTCCTTGATTATTAAGATGCTTTACTGTACTCTATGGTGAAAGCATGTATTTCATAAGGAGATATGTATATGAAAAAAGTCCTATCAATTACTCTCATTATTCTCCTTGTCGGTGCCTTATTTGTTTCCTGTGGAAAGAAAGAAGAGGCCGCCAAGGTTGAGGCGCCTGCAGTAACTACTCCCGCGCCCGCTCCTGCGGCTGAAGCAGCCCCGGCTCCAGTAGCTGAAGCTCCTGCTCCCGCCAAAGTAGAAGAAGCTCCCGCAGCTCCTGCTCCGGCAGCACCTGCAGTTGAAGAAGATAAGGTTGTCTTCAGACTGGTCAACGGCGCAGAACCGGAAAGTCTTGACCCCCAGATGATACAGGGTGTACCTGAGCACCGTATCTACGAAGCCCTTTTCGAGGGCTTAGTTGCTTACGATCCCGTTACAGCCGGCCCAGTTCCTGGCCTTGCTGAAAGCTGGGAGATCAGTGATGATGGTACCCAATATACCTTCCACCTCCGTGATGCAGTATGGAGTGATGGAGTACCTATTACCGCACAGACTTTTGTAGATTCCTGGATTCGCGAACTTGATCCTGCAACCGGAACTCCCTATGCCTGGTTCCCTTCCATGTTCCTGAAGGGCGCAGCAGAGTTCAATTCTGGCGAAGCAGGACCTGAAGCTTTGGGTATCCGCGCACTTGATGATAAGACTTTCCAGATTGATCTGCTTGGACCACTGCCGTACGCACTTGGTGCTTTGGCTCACTACTCCTTTGCCGTTGTTCCTATGCACGCCATTGAAAAATATGGTGCTGAATGGACACTTCCTGAGAACTTTGTGGGTAATGGACCGTATGTACTCAATGAGTATGTTCCGCAGTCTTACATCAGCGTAGTTCCTAACGAGAAATACTGGGATGCTGATGCAGTGAAACTTGATGAAGTTGTCTTCTATGCTATCGATGATAACAACACTGCGTACAATATGTATCTGAACGGAGAAGTTGACTGGATGACCACCGTTCCTCTTGATCAGATTGAGGCTGCGTCACTGCGCCGCGACTATCATCGGGCACCACAGCTTTCCACCTACTATTACACCTTCATGGTTGAAAAAACTCCATTTGATGACGTGAGAGTCAGAAAAGCACTTTCACTGGCATTCGATCGACAGGCACTGGTTGATCAGGTCGCTCGTGCCGGACAGATTCCTGCATGGGGCATTGTTCCTGAGATGGCCGGTTACCAGAGTCTTGGAGAACCAAAGTATGATGTTGCTGCAGCAAAGAAACTGCTTGCTGAAGCCGGATACCCTAATGGTGTGGGATTCCCGGAAACAGCAATTCTGTACAACACCAGTGAAAGTCACAGAGCTATTGCAGAGTTCCTGCAGCAAGAGTGGAAGAATAACTTGAATATCACCCTCGAACTGGAGAACCAGGAATGGGCAACTTACCTCTCCAGCAGAAACACTGGAAACTTCCAGATTGCCCGTGCCGGATGGGTCGGTGACTATCAAGATCCGAATACCTTCCTTGATATGTTCCTCACCGGGACCGCTATGAACGGTGGAAACTACTCTAACGAAATGTATGACTTCCTCATTCGCGAAGCTGCGACGATGAGTGGAGCCGATAGAATGGATGTACTCTTGCAGGCAGAAGATATTCTGATCAACGAAGATCAGGGAATCATGCCCATGTACTACTACACCACCAACAATATGATTGACACTTCAAAGTGGGGTGGATGGCACACCAACACTATGGATATCCATCCAACCAAGGACATCTACCTCAAGTAGAGATAGTATTCCTGATCATTCAGCTCCCGGTTTCATGCCGGGAGCTTTTCTGTACACCGGGGATTTCATATCGACACTTACCATTTTTTTACGTTATAGTCGACTTATGGATATTCAGCTTCACCCAAGCGGAGTTTCAGGATCTATCAGAGTTCCCGCTTCAAAATCACAGACTATTCGTGCACTGCTGTTAGCCACCTTTGCAGGGGGAGTAAGTGTGATTTACAACCCGCTGGATTCTCAGGATACACGATCCTGCATCGATGCTTGTAAAGCCTTTGGTGCCGATATTCAACTGGATGACCAAACGTCATCCCTTACCGTGATGGCCCCTCTCTCCTTTCCCTCATCGCTTGCCATCGACTGCGGCAATTCAGGCACAACGCTTTACCTCGCAATGGGTCTTGCAGCAACGTGCACTTCTGCGGTGACCTTTACCGGTGATGCGCAGCTGAGAGCTCGACCGGTTGGTCCCCTGCTTCAGTCATTGATCGATCTTGGAGCTACCGTTACCTATCCAGGGGATAATCCTCGCGTCGGGTACCCGCCATTTACTATCCAGGGACCCTTAACGGGAGGGTCAACTGAAATAATCTGCCATACCAGTCAGTATCTCTCATCCCTACTTCTTGCCTGCCCTCTTGCCACAGCGGAGACCCGTATCAGCGTTCCGCTGCTTAATGAACGACCGTATGTGCATCTGACCCGATCCTGGCTGGATCAACAGGGTATCAGGTATACAACCGATTTGGAGATGAGTCGATTCACCCTACAGGGGAATCAGCAATATCATCCGTTTTCTGCAACCATTGCTGGAGATTACTCATCAGCATCGTTTTTTATCTGTGCACCTGCTATCGCCGGAGGAACGATCACCATCGAAGGGCTGGATCCCGAAGATCCGCAAGGAGATCGAGAAATCCTGCAGATTGTAAAGCAGATGGGATGTACGGTGAGCTGGAAAGCAGACCATGCGGTGACCATCACCAGTCCGGGGAAAGGAAAATTAACGGGCGGATCATTTGATCTCAATGCCATTCCCGATGCACTTCCCGTCCTTGCCGCCACCGCCTGCTTTGCCCAAGGCACTACTGTTTTGGGGAATGTACCCCAAGCTCGAATTAAGGAGACGGATCGCATTGCTGTAATGCGTGCCAATCTGTCGGCGTGTGGTGCTCAGGTTGAAGAACGAGAGGATGCTCTGATTATTCATGGGAACGGAACACTTCAAGGGGGCATCTGCCATGGATACGATGATCATCGGGTAATTATGGCTATGGCAATCGCATCTCTTGGGTGTGAACACCCTCTGCACATTACCGGAATTGATGCTGTAGGGGTAACCTTTCCCTCATTTTTCACCTTACTCAATACCATTGTCGACACAGAAAAGGAGTCAGTATTATGAAAACCTACGACCTGAGAAGCGATACGATTACCAAACCGACCGATGCTATGCGCAAAGCTATGGCAAAGGCAGAAGTGGGTGATGATGTATATTACGAAGATCCTACCGTAAACCGGCTGGAAGCTATGAGTGCGCAGCTGCTTGGTAAGGAAGCGGCTCTTTTTGTCAGTTCCGGATCTATGGGAAATCTCATCCCGCTTTTTGTCAACGCAGGGCGAGGTACCGAAGTGCTCACCCATGCAGATAGCCACATCATTCAACACGAAGTAGGTGCCGTCTCTGCTCTTGCAGGAGTCTTACCCATCGGTATCGACACTCCTCGTGGTATTCTCACCGCGGATGCACTTGAAAAGTATATCAAGCCTCTCTCCTATGATCTTGCCCGAACGGCAATGATTGAGGTGGAACACACCATCGGCGGTGTCTGTTATCCTCTTGCCACCCTCCAGGCGATCCGTGCTCTTGCTTCCCGACGGCATCTGAGTGTGCATATGGATGGAGCGCGATTGTGGAATGCTGTCGTATCTTCCGGTATCGATGCTGCAACTTTCGCAGCCCAGGCTGATACAGTCACCTTCTGTATCTCAAAAGGCCTGGGAGCTCCCGTGGGAAGTGTTCTTTGTGGCGATAGAGAGTTCATCGGGAAAGCTCGTGCCATACGTAAAATGCTTGGAGGCGGCATGAGACAAGCCGGGATTCTTGCTGCAGCAGGAGTATATGCCTTGGAACATCATGTTTCCAGACTATCTGATGATCATGCTCATGCCCGTCGCATTGCCGAAACCCTGGGAAAAACCGAGTGGGCAGATATCATTCTCTCCGATGTGGAAACCAACATTATTTTCTTTTCGGTACACGGTACCGATGCATCATCGGTTGTTACCGCTTTGGCAAGGAAAGGGATCCGATGTTCAGGAGAGGGTGATACCATACGCCTGGTGACCAATCTCGACCTGCATGATGAGGATACTGATGCTGTGTGCCGCCTGATTCAGGAAATTGATCCAAAGGAGTTTGTTTCATGAAATCCCTGCTGTGTTATTTCAGCGGTACGGGGAATTCTCACGCAGTGGCAACCGACTTACACCACAGCCTTTCCCTTGATATGATTTCGGTTGAAGCAGTACTGAAAGAACCGGAGATGCTTGCAGAGGTGTCGAACCTTGTTCTCGTGTTTCCCATCTACTTCTTTGGTCCTCCCGTGCCGATTCGTCGGTTTACCGAAGAAGTTTTAGGTGTCGTAAAACCCGATCTTGAGTATCTTGCCGTCGTGTATACCCATGGGGGCATGCCATTATATGGACCGAGCATATGCGACCGACTCTTTGCTGATGCGGGATATGCGGCAAGCTATGTTGCCGGTATTGCCATGATCGATACCTACGTCCCGCTATTTCGGATACCTGACAGGCAGAAGCAGGAGAAACGACACCAGCGTATTGCTCAGCGCATTGCATCGGTGATCGAAGATCTCACGGTGCAGAAACTGCAGGTGGCAACCCGGCTTCCTTTCGCACGACTGTATCACGCATGGTGGAATCACATCTGCACACGACGGCCACAGAAAGACCGGCGATTCGTCGTTACTGATGCCTGTACGGCGTGTGGAGTATGTGTGCGGGTCTGTCCGGTACAGAATATCACCCGCGAAGAGGGGAAAATACAGTACAACCACCGGTGTGAGCAGTGCTTTGCCTGCTACCACCACTGTCCTGAACAGGCAATCAGACTTTCTCCTCCCCCGCTGTTGGGATACAGTTGGTATCGTCCACCAAAATCATTTCTGGAAAAGGAGTAGTTTGTATGGATCTGTTTGCACAAGCGGTACATCGTCGTGATAGTCTCTCGGTAAAATGGAATCGAAAAGCAATCAGATCGATATGTGGGAATCCGGATGCACAACCTTTTTGGGTTGCCGACATGGATTATCCAGCTCCACCGGTAGTGCTTGAAGCCCTACAGGAACAGATACACCATGGCGTTCTTGGATATCCTACCTTCTCTGACCATGTTTCCGTATTCACCGCCTGGGCAGCAAAGCGCCATAATTGGACGATGGAGAAAGCGAATGTGGTCATCGCACCGGGCATGCTCGCTTCGGTTGCCACCCTCATTGAATTACTCAGTCGTCCAGGAGATGCCGTCATACTCCCTATGCCAGCTTATCAGCCATTTGTCCATATCATACAGGATCTCAATCGGAAGCTCATCCCCTGGCCGATGGCATATGATCAGGATACCCACCACTTCTCCCTAGATGTCTCCGCATTGGAACAACTGGCGCATCAGCACCACAGTCCGTTGCTCGTATTCTGTTCTCCGCACAATCCTACCGGACGGGTTTTTTCCTTTGAAGAACTCTCTGCAGTCGCAGAAGTGGCAAAGAATTGCAACCTTGCCGTTATCAGCGATGAAATTCATGCCGACCTTACCTTGGCCCATCATACCCATATCCCATTTGATATCATTGCCCGTACCCACGATGTCGTCAGTGCGACGTGCATGGCCCCCTCAAAAACCTTTAATATTGCCGGAGAGCATTATTCAGTTACCGTCTGTTCAACTACCGACCTCGCAAAGCGCCTCCAGTACCGGTTTCAAGCACTGCATCTCTCTCCCGATCTACTTTCATCCGTTAGTGCACTGAGTGCCTATCGTGGAGGATATTTCTGGCTGATGGAACTGCTTGAGCATCTGGATCATCAAATTACTATGATCAATCAGCTTTTTACTGAAAGCTCGAGTGATCTTCATCTCGTAACACCGGAAGCCTCTTTCATTGCATTCATCGACTGCAGTTCAGCAATTGACCTGATTACCAAAGAAGTACAGGCTCATCCTGAAGTATATGGATCAGCATCTCTGGGGATACTTTCCCGGTTCTTTGGCCATCGTGCCGGTATTGCCATGAATGATGGCACCTGGTTTGGTTCCGATTATCAAAATTTTGTGCGTTTTAATTATGGTACTACCGAACAGGCAGTGCGGGATGCTATCGGCTCCATCATCACAGCCACAGAGGAACTCACTCGGTAATTCACTGGATCCACGACTCATCACCTACCGACCGCAGGTAACACAATGCAGAATATACCGGCAGAGCGTACAGACGTCTTGCAGCCTCACGATAGACAGCAAGCTGCAGCTCATGCAGTTTGGGGTTTTTCCAGCTGTCGGTCTTGAAATCGATAATCCGCACACAATCGTGAAACAGCAGAAGCAGATCAATGGAACCCGAGAGTGTTACCGGAGCATGCTTTTCAGCAAACAGCGAATTGGTATCATAGCGCAGTAAAAATCGGACTTCACTTTCCATGGCAACCGGCTGCTGAGCATATAGTGAGCTGAGTAACTCAGAAGCAAGAAAGTTTTGCACTAAACGCAAAGCCGAATCAGTAAGGAGATCGAGCTTTCTTTGTGACAACTGCATCCGCTGAATCACCATCGGTAGTTGTTCCAGAGCCTCCGATTCATTGACCGTTGCTTTCTGTTCTTTTACGGCATATTCAAGCAGTGCATGCACCCAAGTCCCAAACGGTGCACTGAGATCATATTCACTAAGAACAGGATCAGCATCGATAGCAGGAAGTATCAGTGGAGAGTCTTCTGATGGCTGCAGCTCCTCAATACCGATCATCGTAGCAAGTTGCGTAACTGCATACGTCTCAGGTTTTATACTGAAGGGCTCTTTTGGATGTTGGTACGCCTTGCCTATCATGGTGATTCGGTTCTGGATCTCCTGATGTGAAACAGAGGATCTGAGAACGCGTACTGGGGCATCTTCAATCTGCTTGATGCTGCAGACACGATCAAGATCACCCACTTCTCTGAGCATCGCCAGAAAGTTCTTTTGAGCCGCTTTTTCTCCCTGGTTTCGGGTGTTTTCACAACCGGTAAGCATCAGATGATTTTGGGCACGCGTCAGAGCCACATAGAAGAGCCGTTTCATCTCGGCGGTCTCCTGGGCAGCAAGCAGCTCCTTCTGGTGATCGTAAATCAGATTAGTAGTTGCACTTTTGCTCGAGGATACCGTATACGGATGCATATGGCGTGGCACGATCAGCGTAAGATCCTCATGCACAGAAGTATGCCACAACGGCGTTGCCTGAGAGGCTGGAGAGCTTCCCATGCCGACGACAAAGACAATGGGAAACTCAAGTCCTTTGGATTTATGGATGGTCATCAGTTGCACACCGTTGACCGAATCCCGAAGCGGTTCCACATCATTGAGTTTTTTATTCTGTCCCAGAAACGGTCGCACATAATCAAGAAATGCAGGGAGTCCTCCCCGTTGTATGTCAAATTGCACTGCCAGTTCATACAGAAAATCGAAGTGTTCAAGATACACCTGGTACAGCGGATGGCTCAGCAGATACGAACGATAGCCTCCTGCATACCAGATATCGCTGACCAGTTGTGCAGGAGTTTCTGTCTGTGCCGATTTACCGAGATTGAGATACAAATTTCTGCAGGCTTCGTACTTAATTCGATCTTCTGGAGGCATATCAAGCTGTTCGACATCGAAGAACACCGAAGATTCCTGTGCATCCATGGCATCAAGCACCGTCATGATCACATCATCTGAAAGTCTGCACAACGGACTACGAAGTACCGCAGTGAAAGCCATCCGATCCTGATTATGCAGTAACAGCTGCAGCATGCTGCATATATCATTTGCCGGAGCCTCAAGAAAGAGCGACTGCACTGCAGCAATCGTATAGGGAATCCCGGCAATACGAAGAGCCTTTTCATAATGAAGCTGATTGGAACTGGTTCTGAACAACAAGGCAATATCCTGATATGATGGTCGTTTCACTTTCCCGCTGCCATCTGCAATGAGATACTTGTCCGAATGTACCATCTCGCTGATCTGTTGCGCGATAGCATAAGCTTCTGCTTCAACATTACTTACCAGTTCCTGCTCTTCCTGTTCCGCTGATTCCAGCGGTTTTACCGAAAGAGAGACATTCACCGAAATTCCCTCATTGGCATTACGTGGAGCGAGATCTTCAAACTGTGCCTCATAGGGAGCAGCGGCTCCCTGCATTACACACCTGAATATCGTATTGAACACATCAATAAGCACCGGTTCGCTCCGGTAGTTGCGCCTAAGCGAAATGGTTTTCCCTCCTGCTAAGATAAGCTCGGTGCCAATTGTCTTGAACACCGTAACATCCGCACCGCGGAACCGATAAATTGACTGCTTTTCATCGCCCACAAAAAAGAGCTTGTCGCACACGAGATTCCGAGATTCCGGAATGGTGTCACTGCACTGATCGGGAACTTCAGCAAGGAGGTATACCAGATCTTTCTGCAGCTGATTGGTATCCTGAAATTCGTCGACCATGATGTAGCGAAACTTCTGTTTGTAGTACCGCCGTACCGTACTGTTGCGCAGGAGAATATCGCGGGCCATGTGGGCGACATCACTGAAAGTAAGCAAACCGCGTTCCCGCTTAGTCTTGAGATACTGATCGCGCCAGATGGCAAGGATCTCGTACAGGTGAGGAAGTGTATCCGCGTCAGCTAAGGCAGCACAGGTTTTCAGGGTATCGGGAAGGATCTCACGGATACAGGTAATCAGCTCGTTACAGGGCAGCACATGATCTTTTTTCCCTGTACACAGACGAAATGAGACCCGTTCGAGTATCTCAAGGGAGACGGTATAGGAGTCTTCCTGCAGAAGTGATGAAACATGTTCCAACAGATAGCGGGCCGACTCCTGATTACCGATAAACTGCTTACCCTCGCCAACAAGTTCGGATAGCTGCTTCGCCGCATTAAGCAACCGCTGAATCAACTGCTGATAGTGCGAGCGGAACAGGTTGCCCAAGGCAAGAGCCTGCTGCGATGCATTGAATGTACTTGCCGGATGGAACTGCTGCTGCGCGAGCGAGACAAAACAATTCATCAGGTCCTCGGGTGCATACAGAGCGGCTAAAAACTTCAATCCGGCATGCTGAGCATACCGGGTGGTAAAGGGAAAGAAGATCTCCTGTGCCATCTGCTTGTTCGCATCTTCATCGGTGACATAATCGGGACCGATCCCATAGCGGGTCGGATCGGATGCAACAATGCGGCTGCAGAAGGCATCAATGGTAGTGATGGTGGCATCTGAAAACCGATTAAGTTCTTCATGGATATCAGGATCATGCTGGAATTCACTGAGTTTCCGATGAATTCGTTCATGCATCTCAGCTGCTGCAGCTCTACTGAACGTGAGGGTGAGAATTTCATCCACATGGGCACGTTGTTCGGCAACGAGGCGAAGGAACCGATAGGAAAGTACAGTGGTTTTCCCCGAACCGGCTCCAGCGGTGACCACACAATTGACATCAACATTGACAGCATGTTTCTGGTCAGGGTCAAGGGCATCGATAATCTCAGCGAAGGTCTGTGCATCAATCATACAAGTGAGTACCTCCTGCGGCAGATCTGGCGGTAATCACAATGAACACACGGCTTCCCATTGGCAGCCACTCCATAGGTCCCCTCCTGAAGTGATAAAATCATGCGGTCGATCTGTTTCTCTGTGCATTGTATCAGCTGCTCACTCAACTCAAGCGAGTGTTCATCCCACACAAGTGAATATCTCCCTGTGGAGACGGTGAAGTATGCAGCGGCAGTCACCTGCTGCTGTCTTGCATCGCGAATCAATTTAGCATAAAGGGGAAGCTGGTATGACGGGAGAAGTTCACTGTCAGGGGTAAACTCTTTCTTTTTCGGTGTAAAGGACTTTTTATAATCAACTACGGCACAATAACGCTGCCCATCATCGGTTATTCGCTCAAGTATCCGATCTATCCGTCCCTCGATCCGATACTGCTGATGGCTATCAGAATGATGCAGGGCAGCCTCAAACTGGGTGCTCCGGTAATCGGCAAACCACTTGGCCTCAGCTGTTACTATTGCACTAATCTTCGGTATATAGTACGAGCGGAGATACTGCATTGTGGTCTCACCCGGGGCTTGGGAACTTTGTGCATACCGATCGAATTCTGCTGTGGCTATCCGCTGCAGATGTTCCTGATACGATGCAAGAAGTTCCCTTTTGAAGGTTCCACTGGTCTGGGTTATATACCGGAAGAACTGTTCATACATGCGGTGGAAAACAATGCCGATCTGGCGATCATCCACCAGGGCAACTTCGTACTGAAGCGGTGCAAGGTGCAGCACATATCGTGCAATCCATTTCATGGGACAGCCGGCAAAGGCATCAAGTGCCGTTGGAGAAATGGGAAGTATCTGCTGTTCATCACAGATGCGATCCCAGAGTGACATTTGCCGTCTCTTCTCTGCGAAATCAAGACGGGGAGGAATGAAAGCTGTGTGCATCGCCTGATTGAACCAGTCACACTGAAACTGCATCGGCTGCCAGGAGTAAGGAACATCGGAACCCCAGGCAACCTGTTCTTCATATAAGGATCCTGCAGGACGATAGTCTGCAACAGTCACCTGATGATGATCGATAAACCAGGAGGGAACAAGATTGTTCGTCCCGCCGAAAGCCTGCTTGGCAGCAGAAAAACACACTTTTTCTGCCGAAGTCCGATACAGAGCAAGTAATGCGGCACTCTCATCCTGAACTTCGTCATCATGGTAGACTGATTCAGTGAGCAGTGGGAATCGTATCGTCTGTTTCCGCGTCACCGCTTCGGTACACCCGATAATAAAGTGGTAACGACGGTACAGACCGGCTGAAATCCGGTATGAATAGACAGGAATACCTCGCATCTGCCCATGCGGTATATAGGTCTGTCGACTGAGCAGCTGTACATAGAGGGAGAACAGGCCAGGCCAGGTCTTCTCTCCCATAGTTTCCAGATTTTTCGCAAGCTCATCAATCTGATCAAGACAGTATAACCAAATCTGACTGTTGAGAACCTCATGGGCATCCGCATTCTCAGAACGTGGTGAAGCCCAGATAACTGGACCGAAAAGCAGTTCAGCCAGTGCAAGCAGAGCACGTCGCATCGTATCGATGGTATCAGCGTGAACAAGAGCGAGAAGTTGCTGCCGAAACTTTCTATACCAGGTGAGCACTTCCCCACTGAGCAGCGCGAGATACTGATCAGATGATACTGCTGTTGCAGATCCCCGCAATACCGACTGTGCAGTTGATTGCATCACGACCTGTCGCAGCAGTGTTCGTTCGGCAAATGGGAACTGCGGATCAAGAAGAAATATTTTCATGGTATCTAAGGCGAATTCATGAGTGACGAGATCGATAATCCGCTGCAAAAAAGCTCCCGGAGTATACTGTAACGGCGATTTTCCCTCTACAACTGACAGCGTAAGACCCGATAAGGCAGCTTCGTGTTCCAGATAGGGTTGCCAATGCGTACTGTCACCTACGGTGATCGCAATTTCTTCCGGACGGACACCGGTATCAAGTAATCGGGTAATTTCGTGCAACTGACTTCGCAATTCCATGATTTCATTGGAAAACCAGGTCAGTTGTGCATCATCCGCTCCATCCTCTGGTACGCTGCAGGTATCGATCCAGGAGGGAAACGGTTTCATCGCAGTAAATTCATCAAAACCACTACAGACTTCGGGGAAACAGATGAGCACCCGCTTGATAGCATGAGGAAGCATTACAGAGACAGGTTCGGGATGTAAAAACTGCGGTTCATAGAGATCATGATGACGCAGGAACTGCTGATAGGCAACTGAGAGACGTCCCGCATCATTGCGATAAGACTCTGGAATACGGTGATAGGCATCGGGCCGATCGTTTGCCAGTTGTTTCAATTGATCGAGGGAGGGCAACAGGCGAACAAGAGACGGGGCAAGATTGAGGTTCTGCTCCGGGAAATCGGCATAATGGAACCACTGAAGATACTCATGCTCCTGTTCGAGAAACCGAAGAGCAAATAGGTGCCTGATGGTACTGTTTATAGGACGTTCTTTTCGTGAGGGGAGAAAAAGTGCACGGAAGCGGTCCCATGCCATCACCTGAGTGAAACGAACAACTCCTGTATCTCCTTCCCGTACATAATCGGCTGCCCAGGACTGCGCAGCGGTTTCGGTAGGAAATACACACAAGGTATCACCTCGGCTGAGGGCTTCATACACAGTTTTTCTTACCATGGCATACGACAGGTGATACATGCTGGCAAGTATACCATTAAAGGTGGTATACTCAAACCCATGGAACAACAGAGCCCATCAATACCTGATAATTCGGTCTCTTCACTCCTGTGGAAAAGAATTTCATTGATGACATGGATAACCTCTTTTATCGCTATCGAACTCATATGGACCTTTGGCGGTGGAGGTGCCACTTTTCTGTTTTATGAATTGACACGAAATCACTTATGGAGCAGCTCCACCTGGGTGGTCTACATGAACCAGCATGTCAATTTCATTGTGCTATTGGCACTGCTGCTGGTCTTTGTCGTGTATGTGCTGAGAACTACGGTAATACGGTTTGTGACCGATGCTCTTCGATTTCGATGGCGGCTGTTCTGGTTCTCTTTCCTTGTCTGGTTTATCGGTGTAGCAGTTGCTACTGCGGTGACAGCACTTATAGAACCGCAGGCAATCATGTTCAATCACACCAGTCGGGTATGGGAACGTCTGACGCTCATGATTATTGCCCTGATACTCACTCCGGTGCAATGCATCGCAGAAGAACTGTTATTCAGGACAACTCTCTGGCGGATGCTGAATGGTCGATCACGAAAACTCTGGCTTCCTGCGGTGATTTCCGGCTTGGTATTTACCCTCGCTCATCTATCCAATACGGAAGTACAGTCAACCCAGTATGATCTCCTCATTCTTCTCTACTACTTCCTTACCGGATTTCTGTTCATGGAGATGACCCGTATACACCGGGGAAGCGAGGCAGCCTTCGGTGCTCACTGCGCAAATAATCTCTTTCTTGTACTTGTGGTCAATTACGCCGGATCCTCTCTCCCCAGTGATCCTTGGTTGATCCAGCAGAACCCGGGGATTTTGCTCAACCTTGTCGTACTCATACTCTGCAGTATCGTAATCATCTGGCAGGGAAAACATGAACGATTTCAGCTCGACTAGAGTTGTACCTGTAACGTTGCTGCCATTCAGCGGTTTACCAGATAATACACATAAGGTAGGTACTCATGGCTCGATCATCCCGCAAACATAAAAAGCGTAATCGCTTTCTGCTGTTACTTGTGCTCTTACTCGTTGCCTATGCCGTGCTCTGGTTTATCACTCCATCGGTGGATCAGTACTACGGTGATGGCGGGCAGGACGGGGTCATTGCATCCATGGAAATACCGTTGATTGAGGATGGGGATGTCGTGACCGTGCATACCGGGTATGCTCTGGTATATGATGAGGAACATGAACAACCGAAGTGGGTTGCCTATCATCTGACCCGTGATGAGGTGTACGGCGTATATGAACGGAAAGATAACTTCAGAGCCGATCCTTCGATCTTTTCCGGTTCAGCCGAACTGGAGGATTATCGCGGGAGTGGATATGACCGCGGTCATTTGATTCCGGCAGCTGATCAGAGTTGGTCGGAAGAGGCAATGAGCGATTCCTTTTTCATGAGTAACATGAGCCCGCAGGAACCTGCTTTCAATCGGGGAATCTGGGCTGCACTGGAAGCTGCAATCCGTACCGCTGCGGTCACCGAAGGATCTGTATATGTGGTAACCGGACCGGTTCTCACCGATGGACCGTATAAGAAAATCGGTGAACAGGGAGTCTCAATACCAAAGTATTATTACAAGGCAATGCTTGATTATCAGGAACCTGATTACAAAGCGATCGGATTCCTCCTGCCCAACGAAGGGACGGATGCAGATCTTGAGAACTTCGCTACCTCAATTGATGAACTGGAGGAGCGTACCGGTATCGACTTCTTTCCACAACTTCCTGATGAAGAAGAAAATTCGCTGGAAAGTCACTACCGGGTATCCGATTGGAATCTGGAAGAATTCAGAGCTTCACAGGAACAGCGGGAAGCCTACGCACAGGATAGTACGTCAATTGCCGTTCCACAGAAAGAAGATACGACCGTTACAGCGGTTAAGCAGGTCATCGACCGGTTAATGGTACAGACCAAGCGGGAACTGCAGTCATTTGTCCGGTCTCTCGATATTCCCTTGCTTGATTCACTTTCTTTTTAGCACTCTGGTGCTCCATTCTTTACCCGATCTTTACCGCAGGGTTCAAAAGGGGTGGTTGACTATCACGTGATATCGGGTGATATTTGAGTATTGTTGATAGCAAAGTCCAACAAATAAGGAGTTTTGATTCATGAAGAAGTTATCGCTACTGGCAATACTGCTAATTGCCTCAATTGCACTTATCTCCTGTACCTCAACCACTGAGGACACTGCAGCACCGGCTACGGATGCCATAGTTGAAACCGCTGCTGTTGAACAAGTAGAAACCACCGTAGTCTCTGAGCCCATCGAACAGCCGACAGTGACAGAAGAAGTTCCACAAACCGAAATCATTGATACATCGATTGAAATCACCCCGGACGATCCTGAAATTGAACAGAAATTCAGTTATGTATACGGTCACCTGCTTGGTGGTGGCATTGCCAGTCAGGACCTGCCCATTGTGGCAAAGGCATTCATCCAGGGATCGGATGATTTCTATAATTACAGTGAACCGCTGATTGATGAACAGACTATAAATGAACTATTCGGTCAGTATCAGGCCTTCCTTGATGGCACGATTTCTGAGGCTGAGCTGGAAGCTACCGATCTCGGGCCGTTTGGCGATCTGACAACTTTTTATGAGATGTTCAGCTATGGATACGGCTATATCGTACAGTTCAACATTCAGAATCAGGGAATATTAGTCGAACAGGAAAATTTCAATAATGGCATTTCCGATGCCTTTGCAGAGGTCCCCCTTGCGTACACCGATGAGGAGATTGATGCTCTGTTCATGGCATATCAGGATAAGCTCATGGCAGAATACAACGCCATGGTTGCCGAATATGCTGCCCAGAATCTTGCTGATGCAGAGGCCTTCCTTGCAGAAAATGGTGAAAAAGAGGGCATCATGACCACCGAAAGCGGTCTACAGTATGAAATCATCACAGAAGGAACGGGATCTAGACCTTCCGAAACCGACACAGTCAAGCTTGATTATATGTTGACCTTCCTTGATGGTACTTCCGGTGACAACTCCTACAGCCGTGGAGAACCTGCAGTGTTTTCTATGGCAAATCTTATTCCAGGATTCGCTGAAGGACTCACCCTCATGTCGGAAGGGAGTCACTACCGATTCTTCGTCCACCCCGATATTGGATACGGGATGGAGGGAACTGAATCAATCCCACCGAATACCCTGCTGATTTTTGATGTGGAGTTACATGAAATTGTAACGGAATAAACCAAACGGTGCAGAGGACGAATCCGGTCTTCTGCACCATTTTTTTGGAGGTTGCATGCATACTTTTTATCGTGATGTGACATCATTGATCGGTAATACTCCCCTTGTGGAACTACACCATATTCATCAACACTTTCAGCTGAAGGCACGTATATTGGCGAAAGTCGAGTCAGCCAACCCAGGGGGAAGCGTAAAGGATCGCGTAGCGAAGGCTATGATCGACGACGGTGAACGTTCGGGACGATTGAAACCGGGATCGGTCATCATAGAACCGACCAGCGGTAATACCGGTATTGGATTGGCACTCGTTGCAGCTGCCCGCGGGTATCGAATCATACTTACGATGCCCGAAACCATGAGCCCGGAACGAAGAACTCTCCTCAGCGCCTACGGAGCTGAACTGGTATTGACCGAGGGAAGTAAAGGAATGAAAGGATCGATCGAACGCGCTTGTCAGCTGGCAGAGGAAATTGAAGGAGCTTGTATTCTCGGCCAGTTTTCCAATCCCGCCAACCCGGGTGCGCATGAAGCTACCACGGGACCTGAAATATGGCGGGATACCAATGGAGATGTCGATATCTTTGTTGCGGGAGTGGGTACCGGCGGCACCATTTCCGGAGCCGGAGCATACCTGCGGAAACAAAATCCTCACATTACCATCGTAGCTGTGGAACCGAGCGGTTCACCGATACTCAGCGGCGGGTCTCCAGGCCCCCATAAAATTCAGGGAATCGGCGCCGGCTTCATTCCCGATACACTCAACACCAAAGTGTACGATACGGTTATGACCGTTGAAAATGATGAAGCTTTTGCAGCATCACGGCTGCTTGCGACAAAAGAAGGCCTGTTTGCCGGAATTTCTTCAGGTGCAGCTCTGAGTGCAGCCATAAAAATTGCACAAAATGAAGCACATGCGGGTAAAACCATTGTAACCGTCCTACCAGACAGTGGGGATCGTTATCTTTCGCTGTTTGCCTCAAAGTGATGTTCACTGAAGATCTCTGTACTCATCTGACTTCTCTTGCAGAACCGGCATACAAGGTATTCAGTGAACGGATTATCCTTGATGGGTTACCTATTTTAGGTGTACGTATGGGACCGCTTCGTACCATTGCGAGGCAGCTTGCACGATCGAACGTCCCGTTTGGCCATCCAGCTGAGGATTGCTATCATGAACAGCGAATGATACGAGCGTTAGTGATTGCCTATACCGCGATGAGTGAAGAAAAGCGGATAGCGTGCTTGGAAGATTTTCTTCCCTACATCAACAACTGGGCGATCTGCGATAGTCTCTGCTCGACGCTGAAACAGGCAAGAAAAGAACCACAATTATATCGTGAGTTTATCGCACGGCACCTGAACGGTACCTATCCGTATGAAATACGATGTGCGGTAGTTCTGATGCTCAATCACTTCATGCAGATATCATATCTGACAGAAAATCTTACGCTGCTCCAGATGGTTCACAGCGATCACTATTACGTAAAAATGGCCGTTGCGTGGGCAATTGCAACGGCCAGTCTTCTTGATCCTGAAACAGTCGAGCAATGGATGAATTCATCAATTGCTGATGAACAAATCCGCGCTATGGCCGCTCAGAAAATACGGGATGGAAAACGAAGCCGAAGCAGAAGCTCCGGCTCCGGTAAGATTTAGTATTCCTTCGGTCCGTTGGCAAGTGCCTTTTCAACCAAAGCATAGAAATCATTTACGTGGATGGTGACACCGGCGATATCATCGGTATGACCATTGTCATCCTTGTAACTGATTGCGCTGGGGTCCTGAGTCTGCAGCAGATAGTCCTCAGCACGCTGAGCCTGGACGTACCACTCGTCAATAGCTCCACCGCGGGCAACCATCTGGTAGTTTCCAGCCATGTCAAAGGCTTTCTTGTCATCACCAGCTTCGTTGACGGCACTCCAGTAGACATTTTCGATATTGCCATCTTTCACGAGCAGTGAGACATATCCTTTCCAGCCGGATGAGCTGAATGCATCTTCACTTGCATAGTATCCACCATCAGCGAACGGGCCAAGTTCAACCGGACCAGCTTCAAGAGCTTCTGCAGCCAAGTCAAACAATGCATCCACGTGGATTGAAACACCGGCAATGTCATCGGTATGGCCATCCTCATCCTTGTAGGTGATTGCATTCGTATCCTGGACTTCCATGAGATAAGCTTCAGCACGTTCGGCCTGAACATACCACTCATCCTGCGCACCACCGAACTTCACCATGTTATAGTTTCCGGCCTTATCATACGGTTTCTTATCGTCGCCCTTCTTATTAACAGCACTCCAGTTCACTCCGGCGATACGGCCATTGAGCACGGTAAGAGAGACATACTCCTTCCAACCGGAACTCGGGTAGGAATCAGCGATAGCAAAGTAGGATCCATCCTGATAAGGACCAACACCGACAGGACCAGCTTCAAGTGCCTTGGCAACCAGATCATACATTTCGACTACGTGAATGGAAACACCGGCAATCTCATCAGTATGTCCCCGGTCATCAGTATAGTTTATCTCCAGATCCTGAGTCTCAAGGAGATAAGCTTCAGTCTTCTCGGCCTGTTCATACCACTCAGCCTGAGCACCACCGAACTTCACCATATTGTATCTACCTGCTTTATCAACAGCCTTTTTCAGTGCTCCTGCAGAGACGTTGATACCATTCCAGTCAACGTCGACCAGTTTGCCATCTTCGACAACTACCGTTACCGCGTACTTCCAACCTGAAGAGGCAAAACCATCTTCCATGGCAAAATAGACGCCGTCAGCGTAGTCAGCAAAATTACCGGTACTCTCTGCTTTTGCAGGGGCTGCTGGTGCGGGAGCTGCCTGAGCTGCAGGAGCAGCTTGCTGTACAGCAGGCGCTTCTTCTTTTGCACAGCCAATCACAAATAAACTGATCAAGGCTAATGCCAGGACCATTATTACAACAGAACCTTTTTTCATGTAATCACTCCTAATATATCGATTGCTTTTTATAGTATATTAGTAGAATACCGCTTGTGCAATACCCCAATGAGAGATTTGCATGAAATCCATACAGTTTTTGTCGGAATTAGATTCTACCAGGAAGAAGCACACAGGGCCAACCCGATAGGATTGGCCCTGCTGTCGCGCACCAGTACGCGTGTGTATAACGAATTGAGGGAACGCCCACCCCCCGCAGCCTGCATTATACCGTATAATCATAAAATAAGCGAGCAAACAATGGCTAATATGACCCAAATAGATGTATCAGGATGGTACGCTATTACTAATTCCCACTCAAAGCTTTATTTAGTAATCAGATAGATACACATAAACAGGAGTGATCACCGAAGCTTTGACAAGCAGTATCTGAACCTGATACGATGCGCGCATGAACCGAACACGGCTGGGAGACAGCATCATCATTTTATTATCTGTGGTGGTCATCATACTCAGCCTCAGATCCATCACTGGTTTTACCGGAGAACCTCAGGTACATGTACGGACTGATAGCGGTGAATATATCTATGATTTATCGGTAGATACCTTTGCCACCTTCACCGGTCCAGTGGGAGAAACTACGATTGAGGTACGGGATGGTAAGGTTCATGTGCATGACTCTGACTGTAGGAATAAAGTCTGTATCTCAGCCGGGTGGGTTTCGCAGGTGGGTGATTGGATCATCTGCCTTCCTAACGATGTCTTTGTGCTGATTGAAGGTAAGATTGAAAGCACAGAAGAGGGAGGTGTGGATGACACCGCATTCTGAATCACGTCAGAGCACAAGAATAGCTTTTGTTGCCCTGTTAGCTGCGTTTGCACTCTTTCTCTCTACGGTTGAGTACATGATACCGAAACCGGTCCCGTTTATGCGCATTGGATTGGCCAACCTTCCACTGCTCATCGGGTTAGGTATCCTCAACGAACGGGAATATCTGATATTGGCACTATTAAAGGTGCTTGGGCAATCTCTGGTCACGGGTACACTTTTTTCTTATATAGTTCTTTTCTCATTCGGCGGAACCGTATCGAGTGCTTTTGTCATGTACGTCCTGTATCGGTATGGACGTTCCTGGGTATCGATGATCGGTATCAGTGCTGCCGGTGCAATGGCAAGTAATATCACCCAGTTACAGTTGAGCAGGGTTATCCTCTTCGGTGATGCAGCCCGGCTGATCGCTCCTCCCTTTCTAATTATCGGCCTGATCACTTCGGTAATTCTCGGCGTCTTTGCCCAACAGTTCACCCACCAATCACGCTGGTATGCCTCCTGTCGTCATGGAGGAGACCGATGAAAGTATCAAACCTCCGGCTCATTACCGGTTTACTCGTGCTTCCCGCAATATTGCTGCAGGAGAATCTCTTGGGAATCGGATTACAAACCGTCTATGTGATCGTACTCGCGCTCACCCATGGACGGAAATTCCGTATCCTCCCCAATCTTGTACTGTTGATTTCTGTTTCCGCTGCACATTTACTGCAGCCTAACGGCCTGCACTTACTGAGTATCGGAGGATTTCCTATCACGCTGGGAGCTCTCCTGCTGGGAGCAAGAAAAGCCTGTACGCTGATTGCACTGTTATACCTTTCGCATTTCATGGCTTCAGGGAAACCGCAATTTCCCGGTCGTCTGGGAAGATTAATTTCTTTACAGTTTACCTTTTTTGATGCAATTGTCACCGATTGGCAGACCATTCATCCCAAACGCCCCTTTATTGCAGCGGTCGATAGACTGCTTTTCGGTCTGACTGGCCAGGAAATAGACACCACCATTCCGACAACCGCTTTGTCGGCATCGCTACAGACCGTACTAGGGAGTATCTTACATATAGTGCTGCTCTGGCTATTGTTCGTGTTTGGTGCGATGGAATTTCTTCCCTCTCTGATCTAGAAACTTTCCTGCAACGTGAATGCGGTATCACTGATGGTGTAAGAAATATTTCCATTCTTCAGCCCTTCTGTGATATAGAGGTTGTGCTGTCGATCGATAAACACCGCTTCTACCTGCTCAATCGATTCTATCATAGCAATACCTGCTTCCATTCCCAGTGAGTACACAGCAGTTGAGAGGGCATCGGCCAAAAACGAATCATCGGTGATAATACTGGCACTGGTGATATCGGTGTCCACCGGATACCCGGTTTTCGTATCAAGGATATGATGGTAGATCGTTCCGTTAAGTTCGAGATACCGCTCGTAGGGACCACTGGTTACCAGTGCCTTATCCTCGAGACCGACGATCATCACATGTCCGCCACGCTCTGCTTCAGGATTCTGTACGCCGATTCGCCAGGGGGTATCATCAACCCTGCTTCCGATCGTAAGAACATTTCCTCCGAGGTTGATGATGGCTTTCTCTACTCCGTGTGATCGCAGAATCTTTTCAGTCTCATCAGCGGCATATCCTTTTGCAATACCCCCGAGATCGAGCATCATGCCGGTATCCTGCAGTGCAATGGTATACTTATTTTCATCAAGAGTTACCCGATCATAACCGATCAGGGGAAGCAGTTGATCAATTTCCTCCTGTGGAGGTTTTCTCGGGTTATCTCCTCCGATATCCCATGCCGTAACCAATACTCCTACAGTCGGATCGAAGGCACCGTCACTGAGCTGGGCAGCTTCAATTGCCTTTTGAACGACGAGAAAGGTATCTTCTGATACTTGTACCGGATGAGATCCGGCAGCTGCATTCACCTGAGCAATTTCGCTGGTATCTAAATGAAGACTCATTTTTTCCTCGATCTCTGCTATACGTGCAAAGGCATCAGCAAAGGCTTTATCACTCGGGTGGTCGTAAATGGTGATACGACAGAC
>CAYZXD010000018.1:0-49158 GCA_964482325.1 uncultured Spirochaetaceae bacterium
AGGAGTATGTATGAGCATGTTTTGTTATCAGTGCCAGGAAACGGCACGGAATAGTGGATGCACCGTTAAAGGTGTCTGTGGGAAGAATGCTGAAGTTTCAAACCTTCAGGACCTCCTGATCTACGTTACAAAAGGGATTGCCCAGATCGTTACGAAAAGTTCAGCAGATGTTGCTTCACTTCATACAGTAAATCATGAACTGCTGACCAGTTTATTCATGACCATCACCAATGCAAATTTTGATGATGGGGCCATCGAAGCACAAATTGTCAAAATGATGGGCATTCGAGATGAACTTGCCGCTCAAAAGAATATTTCGGGACTGCACGATGCAGCTACATTTACTACAGCAGGACATGATGCTTTGGTAAAGAAATCGGAAAGTGATGAAGTCGGCGTTCTTGCAACAGCCAATGAAGATGTGCGTTCTCTCAGAGAGCTTATCACCTATGGCTTGAAGGGGATGGCCGCCTATGGTGAACATGCATTGAATATCGGGAAGGAAGATGCGGATCTGTACACCTTTATGTATGAAGCTCTTGCTGCGCTGCTCGACGACTCCCTTGATGCTGATGCATTAGTTGCCCTTACCCTGAAAACCGGAGAGTACGGTGTTAAGGCAATGGCTTTGCTTGATGAAGCAAACACATCCAAGTACGGGAACCCGGAAATCACTGAAGTGAATATCGGGGTAAGAAACAATCCCGCCATTCTTATCTCCGGACATGATCTGGTGGATATGGAAATGCTTCTTGAGCAGACCAAGGGGACTGGTGTAGATGTCTACACGCATGGAGAAATGCTCCCAGCCAACTACTATCCGGCTTTCAAGAAATATGATCACTTTGTTGGTAACTACGGTAATGCATGGTGGAAACAGCTAACCGAATTCGAATCATTCAAAGGTCCGATCCTGTTTACCACGAACTGTATTGTTCCGCCGAAATCTGAAGAGATCCGCAGCAGAATCTACACTACAGGAGCATCGGGTTATCCTGGGTGTACTCATATCACCGCTGATGCAGAGGGGAAAAAGGATTTTTCAAAAATTATCGCACATGCGAAAAAACTCTCTGCACCAGAGGAGATTGAAAAAGGGACGATTGTTGGTGGATTTGCCCATAATCAGGTGTTTGCACTTGCAGACAAAGTGGTTGATGCAGTCAAGTCAGGAGCCATCAAGAAATTCTTCGTCATGGCCGGATGCGATGGCCGCATGAAGAACCGTGAATATTACACTGAATTTGCTGAGAAGCTTCCTCAGGACACCGTAATCCTCACCGCCGGTTGTGCGAAATACCGATACAACAAACTCCCCTTAGGAGATATTGGTGGTATTCCACGCGTACTGGACGCTGGGCAGTGCAATGACTCTTACTCTCTTGCAGTGATTGCTCTCAAACTTAAGGAGATCTTCGGTCTTGATGATGTGAACGAGCTTCCAATTGCCTACAATATTGCCTGGTATGAACAGAAGGCAGTAATCGTACTCCTTGCGTTGCTCTACCTTGGGGTGAAGAACATTCATCTGGGACCAACGCTCCCCGGCTTCCTTTCACCGAATGTGGCAAAGGTTCTGGTCGAACAGTTCGGTATTGCCGGAATTGGATCAGTTGACGATGATATTGAACTCTTTATGGCGATGTAAATCGTAAGGAAATCTCATAGCAAGCCACTGGGGGTTTCCCGGTGGCTTTTTATTGAAAGATCAATACATACGTGTAGCCGATATAGCACAGCAGGAGAAACAGACCTTCAAATCGATTGATTCTCCCTTTCCCGTGGAAAAATCGATATCCAATCACAAACAGCGATACGGTTAACATGCCTAATACTGGTATGTCTCGTGTAAAAACTTCACGTCCAACCTCAATCGGAGAAATAATTCCCGCAAGACCCACTACGGCAAGGGTATTGAACAGATTGGAACCCAGCACATTTCCTAAGGCAAGATCGTGTTCTCCTACCCGGACAGCGGCAATTGCTGAGGCAAGTTCCGGCAGAGACGTACCGAGTGCCACAATAGTCAATCCAATCACCAGATCACTCATACCAAGTGCCTGTGCAATGTTCACCGCCCCCCAGATCAACAGTCTGGCACTGACAACAAGAATGATCAGACCTCCCGCACAGAGCCCTGCTGCGCGTTTTAATGAAATCGGAGACGATGCAAGTTTTTCCTCAATCTCAGCAGCCAGTTCGTCTTCCTGTTGAGCACTTCCCTGCCTGATACTCCAAACCATGAGCAGGGAAAAGAGGAGAAGAAGAAAAAAGGAGTCCAACCTCGAAACAACACCATCTGATACGATCCAGGCCGAAAAAGCTGTTACCCCAGTGAGAATAGGCAATTCCTTTTTCAGTATCCCTGAATGAACCGTGATGGGAACCAGCAAGGAAGTAATCCCGAGGATGAGTGCAATATTGGCTATGTTGGAACCATAGGCATTGCCCAGTGCAAGTGAAGAATTCCCACTCAGTGCAGCCTGCACTGAAACAATAAGTTCAGGTGATGACGTACCGAACCCCACTACGACCATACCGATCAACAGTGGTGACATTCCGAGGTACCCGGCTATTTTTGAAGCTCCATCAACAAAGAGGTTTGCACTCCATATGAGAAGCGAAATTCCTGCGATAACCGCAATAATGGATAGTAACACTCAAGATTCTCTCAAAAAAAGGATAGGTTATGATAGTTAATGAGCAACATTTAGTCAAACATACCGGGAAGGCGAATTAATTCTTAACGATGAATTTTCTGAATTTAACGAGAAATAGTGGGGGTAAAAACTTGTAAAATCTTCTGTTATAGGGCAAAGTGGACCGGCACAAGTAGTGTTTACCGAGTGGTTCCTATCTGAAATCATTCGGGTACCATAAACTAATCCCTTCTGGGGGACCATAGGAGGTCGCTCCATGCAACACAAACAGAATCCATTTGCTTTTGAATTACGTGAATATGTGAAAGATGCAAAGACCTTCTATTGTATGCCCGGGCACAAACAAGGAAAGGGAGCTCCTGCATTTCTCAAAGATATCTGGGGAGAACAGGTCTTCTCCTACGATATCACCGAAGTATCCCGCAGTGATGTCCTTGCCTTCCCCAAAAAAGAACTCAAGTATGCACAGGAACGTGCTGCCCAGATTATGGGGGCAAAACGCACCTGGTTCCTGGTCAATGGGTCCTCAGTGGGTATTCATGCAATTCTTGGGGCGTTAGTGAAGCCGGGAGAGAAAGTACTTGTGCATCGGGAATGTCATAAGGCTGTCCTCATGGGCCTAATATTTAATGGAGCCATTCCGATCTATATTGAACCGGTTCCTAATCTGCCCGAATACGCCTACGGTTCTATCTATCTGGAAAAGATCGAAGAGATCCTTTCACTGCACGACATCACACTCGTCATGGTGACTTCTCCAAATTACTTCGGTATCAGTCTCGATATCCCACGGCTTGCTGAAATCTGTCATGCACATAGCGCGGCTCTGTTCGTAGACGAAGCCCATGGCACCCATTTCACGTTCCATAAAGAACTTCCATCCCCGGCAATTCAGGCCGGAGCCGACTATACCGTACAATCCATGCATAAAACACTTGGAGGACTCTACCAGACAGCACTGCTTAATTCAGCAGGTACTTCTCAGTTAATGGATGAACGTATTGATCTCATGCTTTCACTGCTGCAAAGTACCTCTCCAAGTGCCCTCTTCCTCATGAGTATTGATGCAGCACTCTCTGAAGCCAGTGAACTGGGCGAACAGCGGTACACAGCGCTGCTTGATATGCTGGAGACCACTAGGGCTGAGATGAACACCAGCGAATTCATTGTCATAGCCCCCCCCGATGGTGTATTGGCAGCTGGCGGATTTACCGCATATGATCCATTAAAAGTGATTTTTCGATGTGCAGAACGGGAAGAAATTAACCTTATCCGCATCAAAGAGATACTCTCTGAACAGTATGGTATTGAAATTGAGCTTGCGGGGCAAAAGCATATGCTGCTGACCCTCAGCATGGCCGATGCCATCGATGTAGAACAGACACGGGAAAATCTCCTGTTTTTTGCAGAGACAATTGAACAGCTCGTTCAGGACGGATACGGCGATGTGGAACAACCTGACGATTTTATCGACACACGGGAACTTCCCATCTTCGAACTGACTCCTCGGGATGCATATTACGCGCCTAAAAAACCCGTGATACTCAGCGAATCCGAATCAAAGATATCGGCGAGTCTGGTGAGTATCTATCCTCCCGGCTTTCCTCTGATCATCCCGGGCGAACGAATTAATGATGCGGCAATACATAAACTCTATCATGATCATGAACTGGGATTCACGATCATCGGTATCACGGAAATCGATGATGAATTATATATCGATGTGATTGAAGAAGAAGGACAGGAACTGCTCTCAGAAACTGATGAAGATGTCACCTACGGTGTATAATGTCATGAGAGGAATGCCTCTACTTCCTGAGCACACATTCTCCCGGAATTGATTGCACGTACTACCAGAGAAGGACCGTTTTGTGCATCTCCTGCACAGAATATGTTCCGGTGAAATCTCTCATCAGTATCTTCAAGAAATTCTGCAATCTGTCGATTGGGCAAAAACCCCATACTCAACAACACCAGATCTGCTTTCAAGGTAAATTCGGAACCAGCGATCTTGCGATACGAGTTGCCCGTCCATGCTAATTTAACACACTGTACTGCAGAAACATGACCGTCACTTCCGGAAAATCCGACCGTCCCAATACTCCACATACGCACCCCGCCTTCTTCATGGCTAGTAGTGGTTTTCAATGTACGGGGCCATTGTGGCCACGGGTTATCCAGCGTTCGTTCTGTAGGAGGTTCAGGGAGCAATTCGATCTGTGTTACCGAGGCACACCCCTTTCTGAGCACCGTCCCGATACAATCGGAACCGGTATCACCTCCCCCGATAACCACTACATGTTTACCCTGAGGATTGATTGGCTTCACCGCCGGCTGATGATCAGATATATCTTCTGCCTGTTGCTGACCAAGTAGCTTCAAAGCAAAATGAATACCCGCAAGCCCCCTGCCGGGAATCTCAAGATCACGAGGGATCGGTGTTCCTCCAGCATATACGACAGCATCAAACTTCTGTGCAAGATAGCCAAGAGAAAGATCAGTACCGACATGGACCTTTGTTTCAAATATCACCTGCTCACTGCGTAACTGTTCAATTCTCCTCTGTACAATCCACTTTTCGAGTTTAAACGGTGGAATACCATAGGTAAGCAGTCCACCAAGCCGAGCTGATCGTTCAAACACCACTACCTCATGTCCGGAACGCCGCAATTGCTGTGCAGATGCAAGTCCGGCAGGGCCTGAACCGACCACTGCTATCCGTTTACCCGTTGTAACCGAGGGAATTTGAGGAGTGATCCATCCCTGTTCCCATCCATGTTCAACAATCCGCAATTCAATCTGCTGACAGGTAGTTGCATCAAAATGTACAGCCAAGGTACAAGAAGCCTCACAGAGAGCAGGACAGACATGTCCCGTAATTTCAGGGAAATTATTGGTTGCATGCAATACATGTAACGCTTCCTGCCAATGGCCATGGGCAACAGCGTCGATGTAATCGGGAATGCGATTCCCCAATGGACACCCATACATATGGCAAAATGGTACACCACAGTCCATACAGCGTTGTGATTGTTCTGCAATCTGCTGCTCAGTCAAGTCGCGTTTCACCTGATTGAAATCTGTCAGTCTTGTAGATATCGATCGGCATGCAGTTTCAACCCGTGCGATACGAAGAAATCCGTCAGCACTACCCATGATACACCTCCTCGGTTGCCGAAATCGTCTCATCATCACGATCCTCATTCATTTTCATCCGGTCCAACACCTTCCGGTACTCCACAGGCATGACTTTCACAAACTGAGGATACTGTGCCTCCCAGTCATCAAGCATACCTGCTGCCAGATGACTGCCGGTTAGCCGGGCATGCTTTTCCAACAGCGCTTTAAGATTTTCCCGATCCTCCCGATCCCACAGGCTCTCCAATTCAACCATATCGAGATTACATCGGGTATCGAACAGTTCTCCCGGATCATAGACATAGGCTATCCCGCCACTCATTCCGGCTGCAAAGTTCTTTCCTGTCCCGCCAAGGACTACCACAACTCCTCCGGTCATATACTCGCAGCCATGATCGCCAAGACCTTCAACTACCGCGGTTGCACCACTATTACGTACAGCAAACCGTTCACCGGCCATCCCACGAATAAAAACACACCCGGACGTTGCTCCGTACAGCGCCACGTTTCCACAAATGGTATTCCGTTCTGCCCGGAACCGGGCGTTATCTGGAGGAAGCACAATTACGGTACCGCCGCTGAGCCCCTTTGCAACGTAGTCGTTCGCTTCTCCCTGCAGGCGAAGCGTAAGGCCGGGAGGAAGAAAAGCTCCAAAACTCTGTCCTGCTGAACCGGTACATTGCAGCGTCAGCGTATCATCGGGAAGCCCCATGGCGCCAAATCTGGATACAATTTCTCCACTAATCCGTCCACCTACCGTACGATCGGTATTGCAAACAGCCAGATCAATGGTTTTCACCTGCCGCTGTTCCCAGAATCGTTGTAATCGATGTGCAATCTGTTGATCCACCGGGGAAGTTGTCACTGCTTTATGGGAGGCAATACTACTCAGGGGAACTCCAAGATGTACATGCTGCGAAGCAAGAAGCCGCTCAAGCGTAACCTGCTCAGTCCGCATTTGTGGAGGAGAAGCGATAGAGGAGAGCAAATCAACCCGTCCCACCATCTCCTGAAGAGTTCTAAAACCCAGTTGAGCCATATACTCTCGTAATTCTTGTGCAACAAATCTTAGGAAATTCACTATATAATCAGCTTTCCCATGAAACAGTTTTCTGAGTTCCGGATTTTGTGTCGCGACGCCAAAAGGACAGGTATTGAGATGGCATTTCCTCACCATCATACACCCAAGAGAAATGAGCAGAGAAGTGCCAAACCCAAATTCTTCAGCTCCGAGCAATGCAGCAATCGCTAAATCCCTTCCCGTCTTCAAATGTCCATCA
Source organism: uncultured Spirochaetaceae bacterium (assembly GCA_964482325.1). Lineage (GTDB taxonomy): Bacteria > Spirochaetota > Spirochaetia > Sphaerochaetales > Sphaerochaetaceae > CAYZJV01. The sequence goes on from CAYZXD010000018.1 coordinate 7,079, forward strand.
ACCTGTACAATGATCTGGTCCCGTAAACCGTTGATTACCAGTGTCTGCTGCGTCTCTGCAAGGCCTAATTCCCACGGCATTCCTGCATGCCTGATTGCGGTGAGCGGTGAAGCACCGGTCCCGCCATTCATACCTGATATCAAAACACGATCAGCCTTGGCTTTACATACCCCGGCGGCAATTGTCCCAACCCCTGCTTCAGATACCAGCTTCACGGAAATTTCTGCCCGTGGATTCACCTGACGCAAATCAAAGATCAGTTGAGCCAGATCCTCTATCGAATAGATATCATGATGCGGAGGCGGCGAAATAAGAGTGACTCCTTCAACCGTGTGACGAATTTTTGCGATATATTCAGTAACCTTATTCCCAGGCAGCTGTCCCCCTTCACCTGGTTTAGCACCCTGTGCCATTTTTATCTGAAGCTCATCGGCACTCATGAGGTACTCGGTAGTGACCCCAAACCGGCCTGAAGCTATCTGCTTGATCCGGGAACGAAGTGAATCACCATTTGGTAAAGGCTCATTCCGAGCAGGGTCCTCACCTCCCTCACCGCTGTTGCTTTTAGCCCCTAGCCTATTCATGGCAATCGCAACGGTTTCATGAGCTTCTCTGCTGATCGAACCGATTGACATAGCAGCGGATACAAATCGTCTGGTAATAGCTTCTACAGGTTCTACCTCTTCAATCGGTATCGCCTCAATACCACGAAAGGTGATCAGTCCACGCAGCTCTCCATGTGATCGATAGATAGCATCCATATGCGCAGAGAATTCCTTGAATTTCTGATAATCCTGCTGTTGTACCGCCATCTGCAACAAGCTGATAGCCTCCGGCGACCAATAGTGCAATTCCGCATGTTTTCGATAGCGGAAAGCTCCTCCGGGTTCTCGCAGCAGGGGCTTTGTATTCTGGACGGGATAGGCACATCGATGTCGATATAGACTGTCTTCGGTAAGTTCGGGCAATCCAATCCCACCGATACGTGAAATCGTTCCCGTGAAGTATTGCTGAATGAACTCATCACTGAGTCCTACAGCCTCAAAAATCTGCGTATTGAAAAAACTGTGCAGGGTTGAGATACCCATTCTACTGAAGGTTTTCAGCAATCCTTTTTTCACTGCATTCACATAGTTATCGGCAGCTAATTCAGGACTCAATGTCCCGAGGTCTCCTCGTTCCGACAGTTCTCTTACGGTAGCAAAAGCAATATAGGGGCAGATGGCATCGCAGCCGAAGGCGAGATGCAAGGCATAGTGAAATACCTCACGCACTTCTCCAGTCTCAATAATGATGCCGATGCGACCGCGCATCTGTTTTTTCAGCATATGCTGGTGCAACCCCGAGACGGCAAGTAATGAAGGAACTGGAACCCGGCTTTTGCCAGCGTCCCGGTCAGTAAGGATGAGGAGGGAAATCCCCTGCAGTGCACACTGTTCAGCTTCCCGGCAGATCCGGTCCATTGCCTCAGCCATACCCAGAGAACCGGTATCACAGGAAAAGGTGATATCGATGTCGGCAGTGCGAAGATCATCATGGGCGTTATTTCTAATACGGGCCATATCTCGCGCACTGAGAACCGGATGGTTCAGCTTCAGACTGCGAAACTGTCGCTGATCAATATCGAGCGGGTTACTTTCATTCTCGATATAACTTTCTAATGACATCATTATCTGCTCGCGCAGTGGATCTATCGGAGGGTTAGTTACCTGCGCAAACCGCTGTTTGAAGTATGCGAACAGCAGATGACGATGTTCGGTAAAAACCGCAAGACCGGTATCGAATCCCATCGAACCGATAGCCTCCTGGCCCTGAAGCGCCATGGGAGTAATCACCGTTTTTACATCCTCATCGGTATATCCAAACAACACCTGTTTCTCTCGTAACTCCTGCGTATTGAGTGAGGGTACTCCAGAGGGAGCAAACAGTCCCCGTAATTCTATGCGACTGTCCTTAACCCATCTCCGATAGGGAAACTGCCGGGACAATTTAGACTTAATCACATTGTCAGGAACGATATTGTGGTGTTTCAGATCAACGAGAAACATCTTCCCGGGAAGCAGCCGCCCTTTTGTCCTCACCCGTTCGACCGGGATATCGAGAACTCCTGCCTCACTTGCGAGCACGACAAGTCCATCTGTGGTGATGGTGTATCGAGCAGGACGCAAACCATTTCGATCGAGGGTTGCCCCTACATAGCGACCGTCTGTGAACACCATGGCTGCCGGACCATCCCAGGGTTCCATAAGAATGGAATGGTATTCGTAAAAAGCCCGTTTATCAGCGCTCATGTGAATTTCCGGTCCATAAGCTTCAGGTATCATCATCATCATGACATGGGGGATGCTCCTCCCGGCCATGGTAAACAGTTCAAGCACATTGTCGAACACCGCAGAATCACTGCCGGTATCATCGATTATCGGCGTTATGGCAGACAACTGTGCACCGAGCAAAGCTGAGGACATGAACCCTTCACGCGCTTTCTGCCGATTGATATTGCCCTGAATGGTATTAATTTCGCCATTGTGAGCTGCAAAACGAAAGGGCTGAGCGAGACGCCACTGGGGCAGCGTATTCGTACTGAAACGGGAGTGGACGATACAGAAAGCACTGGTGAACAGGGGATCGGTTACATCCCGGAAGTAAGGAGCCACCTGGTTGCCGGTCAACATTCCCTTATACACAATAACGGAATGAGAGAGACTGCAGATATAAAAATCCTGCAAATCCAGATCTGCCGCTTGTATCGCTTTCTCAATCTTCCGGCGTACCACATACAACGAGCGCTGCAGTGCCTGTTCATGCAGCTCAGGATGGGTAATGAACCATTGTTTTATTACCGGTTCTGTCTCGCTGGCAAACGTCCCCAACAACGTTGAATCAACCGGGACATCCCGCCACCCGAGCACGTGAAATCCTGCGACTTCACACTGACCGGTGATTTCATCGATACAACGATTATAGAGTGACTGTTCACGCGGGAGAAAAACCATGCCAACGGCATACGACGTGATAGCATCGTCAATGATATGCGGCACCTGTGAACGAAAAAACTGATCGGGAATCTGCACCATGATCCCGGATCCATCACCGGTCTTCGCATCCGCACCGACTGCCCCCCGATGTTCCATATTTTCCAAGACTTTCAGGGCATCAGAAACCACGGAATGCCGGGCAACTCCATCAAGCTGGGCAACAAAACCGACCCCGCAGCTATCATGTTCAGCGGCAACTTCATATAATCCATACCGGCCTGTTCTCTGAATATGTTTTTGCAGGTGTTTGAGCGATGTCATCGTATTATTTCTTTGATTCATGGATTTTTCTCTCACTTGTTATTTCAAATCACAGGTGGAACAGCATATTTTCATAGGATGGGTACGGCCAGAGAGAAGCATCGGTGAGTTCTTCCAGAATATCGATATGTACTCTCAACTGCTGCATATCACCAACGATCACATCACGGTAATATCGGGCATGATCCAAGGCAGATAGAGCATGATCATCTAATGCTGCGAGATGTGATTCCAGCCGGTCAAGCGCCTGTAGAGCAGCCTCGCACTCTTCAGATAGATGCTGGGCTGCAGTACGCTGCATGCGAGGTTCCCAAGAAAGATTCTGCTGAGCAGTAAGTACATGCAGTGTACGATCCAAATACTGCATTGCAGCAGGTATTGCCATCTGTCGAGCCATTCGCACCATGACTGTTGCCTCAATGTGCAACTGCTCTGCATAGGTCCGTAAATAAATATCTTTCCGAGATTTTAGCTCTACCGCACTAAATACACCATGCTTCTCACAGAGCTTGATGTATTGAGGATCATCAAGATGTGTAAGAGCATCCACTGAACTGGTGAGATTCGGCAATCCCCGCTTCTGTGCTTCTTCAATCCAGTCAAGAGCATATCCATTTCCGTTAAATACAATTCGCTTATGTTTTTTGTATAATTCCCGGATCAATAATTTCACTTCCTGCAGGGTATCTTCAGAAGCCTCAAGCCGGTCAGCTACCTGTGATAATACTTCACTCACGGCAACATTCAGCATGGTATTCGGTCCCGCAAGGGATTGCGATGATCCTACCATCCTAAATTCAAATTTATTACCAGTGAATGCAAAGGGAGAGGTCCGGTTTCGATCAGTATCATCAAGAGGAAAGGAGGGGATCGTGGTAAGCCCGAGTTCAACACGCTTGCCGTCTGTCCGCACTAAGGGACGATCTTCTGCGATGGCATCAAGAATATCGGTTAAGGCCTGCCCAAGATAGAGAGAGACCACTGCAGGAGGAGCTTCGTCAGCACCCAGCCGGTGATCGTTACCACTGGTAGCTGCAGAAAGACGTAAGAGCGTTCCATACTGATCAACAGCGGCAATCACGGCAGTCAGAAAGAGGAGAAACTGTACATTGTCTCCCGGACTATCACCCGGTTTCAGAAGATTCTGTCCATCATCGGTAGCAATCGACCAGTTGTTGTGCTTTCCTGACCCGTTTACTCCTGCAAAGGGTTTCTCATGCAACAGTGCAACCAAATGATGATGTCGAGCGATATTCTTTATCATTTCCATCAACAGTTGATTGGTATCGGTAGAAATATTTGCCGACTCGAATACAGTGGCAATTTCGAACTGATTCGGTGCAACTTCGTTATGCTGCGTTTTTGCGGAAATACCTAAGCGCCACAGTTCATAGTTCAGTTCCTTCATGAAGAGACCAATTCGTTCCTTGATAGCACCGAAGTAGTGGTCTTCCATTTGCTGTCCTTTCGGACTCATGGCTCCAAAAACGGTCCGCCCGCAGAGTCTGAGATCCGGTCGTCGATGGTAGAAGGCCTCATCAATAAGGAAATATTCCTGCTCCGGTCCAACATGGGTGAACACCCGGTGACAGGAGGTATTCCCCAGAGCCCGTAACACACGCAGAGCCTGTGTATTCAGTGCTGACATGGAACGGAGAAGCGGTACCTTTTTATCAAGAGCTTCCCCCGTATAGGAAATGAATGCTGTAGGTATCACGAGTGTCTTTACCCCACTCACATCCTTGATGACCGCAGGAGAACTGGTATCCCAGGCAGTATATCCACGAGCTTCAAAGGTGGCACGAAGTCCTCCATTGGGAAATGAGGAAGCATCAGGTTCACCCTGGATAAGTTCCTTCCCGCTGAATTCCAACAACACTGAACCATCCGGCATCGGAGAAATAAAAGAATCGTGCTTTTCAGCAGTGAGTCCGGTAAGTGGTTGAAACCAGTGAGTGAAATGAGTTGCTCCCCGTTCGATCGCCCAGTCTTTCATCGCATTTGCCACAACTTCAGCGGTTTGTCCGGAAAGCTTTCTGGTTCCCAACTGCACTGCTTTCAGGTCACGGTAGACATTGCCTGGCAATCGTTCGCGCATCACCGCATCACTGAAACAATGCTGTCCGTATACCTCCAAGAGGGAGGTCTTCGTGTAATCAATACGGTCATTCATCCTGGTTACTCCTGTTGTTTTGATACAAGAAAGTAAGCAACAAGTGTGCCAAGATTATTAATTTAATATAAGGTATATATTTATAAAATTTTTTCTACCGACACCTTCCTACAGAATTGTAGGAAAGTGCCATACATTCCTACATTATTGTATGAATTTATCCAATCGCGCGCTCACCGGAATCCTTATTGCGAATCCGAACACACTCTTCTATCGGGAGGATAAAAATCTTTCCATCTCCGATCGTTCCGCTTTCTGCCCCTGCAAGAATAGCAGCAACCGTTGCATCGACAAATGCATCATTCACCGCTATTTCAATACGAAGCTTCTTCAGGAGATTCACCTCGATATCGACACCGCGATAGGTCTCTGTATATCCCTTCTGCTGTCCGCACCCCATGGCATTCGTCACAGATATTTTATAAATCTGCCGTGCATACAATGCCTGTTTCACGGCAGTCAGCTTTTCCGGCTGAATATAGGCGATAATCAGTTTCATGGCAGTGTCCTCCTACATGGTAGTAAAAATTTGAAATCCACTATACGACTCAGTACTGTGTTCTGAGAGATCGAGTCCGGCTAACTCGTGATCTGCATCAACCCGTAGTCCGAGCGTACGAGTTATCAGAAAAAAGAGGAGTGTTGAAGAGACTAATACCCAGGCCACAACGGTAAAAGCTCCCAGTGTCTGTACCCCTAACTGTCGCAGCCCTCCTCCATAGAATAATCCACGAACAGCATCTCCCCGGGCAAACAGTCCCACCGCAATCGTACCCCATACACCGCAAATGCCATGTACGCTTACCGCCCCTACGGGATCATCGATATGCAACCGAATATCGATATATCTGACTGAAACTACCACGAGCAATCCCGCAATAAATCCAATAATAATAGCTCCTAAAGGAGTTACCACGGCAGTTCCTGCAGTTATCCCGACTAATCCGGCTAGAGCCCCATTGAGTGTCATACTGACATCGGGTTTGCCGAATTGTTTCCAGGAAAGACCCATAGCACCCACTGCCCCGCTGGAAGCTGCGAGGGTGGTAGTTACGGCAATCGTAGCCATGTTGGCATCGGTACCACTCAAAGTGGAACCTGCATTGAATCCGTACCAACCGAACCAGAGGATGAAAACACCAAGACTAGCCAGCGGTAAGTTATGGCCGAGTATTGCCTTTGAAGTGATCGTATCCCCCTGAATGACATACTTGCCGATACGAGGTCCAAGGAACAGCGCTCCTACTAAAGCCGCTGTACCACCTACGGCATGCACCACTGTCGATCCGGCAAAATCATGAAAACCCAGCTGCCCGAGCCATCCACCGCCCCATATCCAATGTCCGGAAATGGGATAGATGCAGGCAGATATAACCATACTGTAGGCCAGATAGGCACTGAAACGGGTTCGTTCCGCCATAGCCCCCGAGACGATGGTGGCAGCTGTTGCGGCGAAGACTACCTGAAACATCCAATCCCGCATCAGTGTAGTATCGGCATCGATGATAAAAAACTGAGAAAACCCGATCAAGCCTCCCTGAGAATTCCCATACATGAACGCATAGCCGACTGCCCAGAATACCAGAGCACCGACACTGAAATCCATCATGTTCTTCATTATGATATTTCCCGCATTCTTTGCACGGGTAAGACCGGTTTCTACCATGGCAAATCCCGCCTGCATAAAAAAGACAAGCGTCGAGGCGAAAAGTAGCCAGATCATATCAATTGCCTGTTGATGCAGTACCAAGGTACTCTGCACCTCTGCTGCCCATAACGCAGCACTTCCCACCACAGCTAATCCACCAGTCATGATAGTCCTTCGCTTCTTCATGTTCTGTATCTCCTATTGTATATGATGCATCCAAATATGCAAAAGGCATGCCAACAAGGAAATATTCTGGAATAAACATGATAAAAAGAATGTTATTATATGTAATAGAAAGAGTTAGTATTTTTCAGTTTTTCAAAAAATCTCAGATGCCAAGAGCTTTACTTATGAGAAAAACCCTACATTAATGTAGGATTCATGGAGACAACCTACTCACAGGAAGGTTATTAGATTCGATATCGCTCGGTATCGATCCGGTATTTCTCCACCCGCAGTCCCATAATTCTCTCGGTAATACCAAGTTCACGGGCAGCCTGGGCGCGATTGCCCTGGGTATGTTTGAGCGCATCAGTAATGAGCTCCTTTTCCAATGCATCAAGCTCCTGCTGGAGAGATGAGGAAAATGTGGTATTGGAAGATTCTGCTGACTGGAGACTTGGGGGAAGGTGAAATGCATGGATAACATCATCACGGCTGAGGATGACTGCCCGCTCAATACAGTTCTCCAACTCCCGAACATTTCCCGGCCAGTGGTACATCATCAACAGATCAATCGCATTACTCGTTATCCGCTTGACTGAAGCTCTATTTTTCCGATTGTAGGTTTCAATGAAGTGATCACACAATAAAAGAATATCAGACTTGCGTTCCCGAAGCGGAGGAATGTGCAGAGGAAATACATTCAATCGATAGTAGAGATCTTCCCGGAAACGACCGGAGAGCATTTCCTGCTCCAGGTTCCGATTTGTTGCGGCAATGATGCGTACATGAACCTTAATTGTTTTCGTACCCCCCACCCGCTCAAATTCCTGCTCTTGAACCGCCCGCAGAAGCTTCACCTGCATCTGTGGAGACAACTCTCCCACTTCATCAAGAAACAGCGTTCCCTGGTCGGCAAGTTCAAATCTTCCACGTCGCAAGGTATGAGCCCCGGTAAAGGCTCCCTTCTCGTGGCCGAAGAGTTCACTCTCGATCACCCCTTCAGGAAGTGCTGCACAGTTGACCTTGATAAAGGGTTTTTCCGCACGTCGGCTGCAATCATGTATTTCCTGTGCCACCAGCTCCTTTCCGGTACCACTTTCACCTCGGATCAGTACGGTAGCCTCACTTGATGCAACCTGATGCATCATGGCAAACAGCTCCTGCATGACCTGAGAGCGTCCGATAATCCGCTCTGGGGCCGCACGATTTTCCAGTTCCTGTTTGAGTCGACGGTTTTCTTCAACGAGCTGCTCTTTTTCTTCACGCAACTCCTGTCGGATTTTTACGGCTCGGGCAATCATAGAGGCTATAACGGAAAGAAGCTGAACGTACAGTTGTAGATCCTGTTCAGAAACCTCAATGAAGGAGATATTCAAGGTACCGATGGTATGATTGTCACTGCGTACTGGAACGCAGATAAAGGAAACCTGTTTATTCTGGGCAATGAGCTCCGTCTCAGCTCCTGTCTTGTTCATATATCTTGCATCAAGGGAAATATCGGAAATAACCACCTGCTTCCCCGTCTCCACCACCTGACCGGTAATTCCTTCTCCCACCTGATACCGTCCCCGTCGTTTCTGGTCATCTGTTAGACCATGGGCAGATTCGATGAGGATTTCATTAGTATTACGGTTAATCAAGGTAATCGCTCCACGCACCACCGGGGTGTGTGAAGCAAGAGAGTCGAGAATAGGATGGAGGATCTTTTTGAGATCTTCAGTCTCATCGAGGATTTTGCTGATTTCACAGAGAATTTGCAGTGCATCAGCGCGTATCATGGAGCACATCGTAGTGCAATCAGCTCGGGTTGATCAATCCCTTATGTTAAGAGTCTGTGAATATCAGTTTTCGGTAAACTGTACTGCTGTACCGTATACGAGAATTTCTGCAGCTCCAGTCATGACATTGCTTGTTGCATAGCGAACGTTGATCACAGCATCAGCACCCAGCTCCTGAGCTTGTTCGACCATCCGTCTTGTAGCAATAGAGCGAGCTTCATCCAGCATTTGCCCGTAGCCGGTCAATTCTCCACCAACTATGGTCTTCAGACCGGCAAGAATATCTTTACCGAGGTGCTTTGCGCGTATGGTAGACCCGCGAACGAGTCCAATCGTGCTGCAGGTTTTCCCCGAAATATAATCAGTATTCACCAGAATCATAGTGTTCTTCCTCCTTGAGTTCCCGGTTTCGCTCTACTAGGACATACCCCATTGCAATGATCAATGATACTACTACGATGGCAATGATCACTTTAAAGAATAGCGGAATGGGGATCCAAAAAAATACAACAGCGTACCCCGCGATGGACAGCATCGTGAGTACAGCAAAGATAATGGGAGCAATCATGGCCTTTTTCATGCCTCTCAGTATACTACGACTCACCATTTTGTACAGATTTACCGGGCTGTTTGCTTGTTTTCTGTTGGAACATCTCTTTGCCTATAATATATACATATCATTTGACACCTAATATGCCATAAACTAGAATAATGACATAGGTTGCATGGAGGATATTATGAAAAAACTAAAGGTTATTGGCTTTGTGGTACTCATGACGCTGTCGGTCACCGGGTGTATGTCAATCTTCACTGCACTTTCGGTAGAACCGCCAGTCTCTGCAGAAGCTTCGATGCTGGTCCTTGAAGCCGGTGGAAAAGAGACGTATCTCACGAATGTGAATTATACCGGATGGGCTCCTATCGTAGAGGATAGTCGAGGAACAGTTGTACCATTCAAAATGGTTAATGCACTCGCCGATGCTGATACGTTCTACTTCGCAGAAAACGTGATGCCGGGAACCTACACACTAAAAGGCTTCAGACATGTCTACACCAACTACGACCTGCTTCCCGAAGGGGTACATCCCGACTATGAACCGTATGTTGAAAATCCCTACCATGTACGTCAGGAATTCATGCTTGATCAGGCAGTGACCATAACACTCAACCCTGCAGAGATGGCATCATTTGGCAAGTATATCATTACAAGTGAATGGGTCGGCGGTGCTGCAGGAACTACTGCAGATCGGTGGAAAGTCATTCCAGGTTCTGTGAAAATCACCAGCTACCCAAATGATCGAAATATACTCAAGGTAGTAAAATCGATCACCAATGCTAATTGGGCACCGTGGAATGCTATGAATCCGGAAACACCCCTCTGATCCTCTGACAAAGCTGCGCAGAGGCAGGTGGTATCCTCTCTGTAGGTAAGTGATCGCACCATTATCTCGGGTTGTATGACTAGGTGTGCCATTGGTTTTTCTCAGTTTTTCCTGTCAGATGTCCGAGTAACATGTAAAATAATGCGTTAATGTCTATTTTCAGGCATCTGAAACCCTACAGGTTGCAAAAACTGGATAAAATCGCCACAATGGGAACATAAATCAACATGCAAGGAGCATATATGATTAATTATGAAACTGTATTAAAAAAGAAGATGAGTGAGGAAAGTTTTGCTAAACTGACAGCTCTGAACAATGAACGCATCATGGAATTTATCGGGACGTTTGCAGAACACTGCAATCCGATGTCTATCTACGTGTGCGATGACAGTGAAAAGGATATCCAATACGTACGTGATCAAGCCCTTGCAAAAGGCGAAGAACACCATCTTGCGAATTCCAAGCAGACAATCCACTGGGATGGGTACGGAGATCAGGCTCGCGATAAGAAAAACACCCGGTTCATGGTATACAAAGAAAATATGGAGAAGATGGCAAGCCTGAACTCAATCGAATATGAAGAAGGTTATGCCGAAATCATGGGAATTGCGAAAGGAATCATGACGGGAAAAGATGCAATCGTACAGTTCTTTTCTGAAGGTCCCACCGAAAGTCCTTTCACCATTCCGTGTATTCAGTTTACCGACAGCTGGTACGTTGCTCACTCCGAGTTCATCTTGTACCGCTCAGCTTATAACCACTTTTTGAAAATGAAAGATGCAGAAAAATCGGAATTCTTCAGATTCATCCATTCAGCCGGCGAACTTGATGAAAACGGATGCTCAGTGAATCTCGATAAGAGAAGAATTTACATGGATACCCAGAACAACATCGTGTACTCCATGAATGATCAGTATGCAGGAAACTCTGTGGGTCTGAAAAAGCACTCCATGCGCCTGGCTATCAATAAAGCCGGCAATGAAGGCTGGCTTTGTGAACATATGTTCGTCATGGCTGCGGTCGATGAAGAGAAGAACCGGAAAACCTACTTCTGCGGAGCCTATCCAAGTGCTTGTGGAAAAACTTCCACTGCGATGATTCCAGGAGAACAAATTGTCGGTGATGATATTGCCTACTTCAGAAACATCAATGGTGAATTCAGAGCGGTAAACGTTGAATTTGGTATGTTCGGAATTATCAAGGACGTTAACGAAAAGGATGATCCGGTTATTTTCAAGAACCTCATGAAAGACCAGGAAGTTATTTTCTCCAATATCCTGTGTGGTCCGGATAAAAAACCCTACTGGCTCGGCATGGGTATGGAAGCACCCGACGAAGGTCGAAACCATTTCGGTGAATGGAAGAAGGGCACCAAGGATAATGCCGGCAATGAAGTCGGTATCGCTCACGGTAATGCTCGTTATACCATGCGACTTGATTATCTTGATAACATCGACAAAGCAGGTTTCGAAGCAAAAGACGGAGTTAAAGTTCAGGGTATTCTGTACGGAGGAAGAGACAGTGATATCACCGTACCGGTCGAAGAATCACCAAACTGGAAGGATGGTATCCTGCTGAAGGCTGCAACACTTGAATCTGAAACCACCAGTGCCACTATCGGCAAAGAAGGGGTTCGAACTCCAAGCCCGATGGCAAATCTCGATTTTGTCTCCTATCCGCTTGGGACCTATACCATGAATAACATCAAATTCGGGGAGGGAGTAACAGATACCCCAAAAGTATTCAGCAATAACTATTTCATGCGCGGTGAGGACGGAAACTTCGTTACCAGTAAACTTGCTAAGAAAGTCTGGCTCCACTGGGCAGAAGGAAGAATCCATGGAGAATATGAAGCGATAGATACGCCAACCGGAAAGATTCCGCTCTATGAAGATATTGCTGCACTGTTTAAAAAGCACCTCAACGAAGAGTTCTCCAAAGAAACGTATGATTATCTATTTACCTTCCGCTGTACTAAGTGGATTGAAAAGCTCGAACGGACCAAGGCGTTCTACCAAAAGATGGACAAGCATACACCTCAAGAGATCTTCGACTACTGGAATGCCACTATTGCACGCATCGAGAAGGCTCGAGATCAGTATGGTGATCTGATCCTTCCTGGAACCTATAAAGGGTAACTGAACATAGCAATCAGCTGATTGCACGTGATATGGCACTTACGCAGATTGCGTAGGTGCCATTTTATTACCCGAGACGATTGAGACTTTCTGTGATATTTAAACAGTGGTCGCCAATCTGCTCAATATGACGTAGGATATCGATATACAACAGTTCAGCTTTGACATCGCTACCTGATTGCAGACGTGTGGATGCCGACTGTTTCAGACTACTGCGCATCTGGTTGATATTATTTTCCAAGGCCACAGCGACAGCAACATTTTCACTGGAAATATGTTCATTGAGATGACTTCGGATAAACCGAATAAACTGATTTACCAGATCAACATAGGGGAGCAGGCTCTCAATAGCCTTGGAACTAATCTCAATATGTTGTTCATCACATCGCTCTGCAAGAATCATCAGATTATAGCAACTGTCACCAATACTTTCCAATTCGTTGGTAATACGCATCATGCTGTACACGTTATTGGCACTCACCTGATTCATGTTATCCATGCTGCACTGTGAAAGAAATTTGGTAATCTCCTCCTGCATCTGATCAGTAAGGTCTTCCATCTGTTTTTGCGTGACAATCTCTTCTGCATTGAACTTCTCTGAACTGCTGAACATCTCCCAAAATCGCGTAAACATATCAGCGATGATATCCGCCATCTTCGAAAGCTCCCGCTTCACAGTAATGAGATACAGCTCAGGGGTATCCTGCATCGTTGCTCGAATGTACTTCAGTGAATACACCTGCGGCCCGCCTACCTCATCCGGTACCAGTTTTGTCACAATCCTTGCGAGGAGAGGAACGAAGAAACTGCAGAAAAAAGTATTTGTAATATTGAAGAGTGTATGGAACATCGCAAGATGAGCAGGTAATGAAGTAACCCCTTCAACTGCATAGACATCCCCGGGAATAATACTATTGACCAAGCTGAGGAATAGTCCAAAGACCGGAGTCATCCAGATTACTCCGAAAATATTGAATAGCGTGTGGGCCCTACTCGCTCTGCGGGCATTCACACTCGTTCCCAACGAAGCAAGGTAAGCCGTAATGGTCGTACCGATATTTTCACCAAGTACGATAGCAGCTGCTGTAGGATAATCAATCCACCCCGCATACGCCATCGTCAGGGTAATGGCCATGGCGGCCGAAGATGACTGTACGATGACCGTTAAAAGAGTTCCCACTAAAACAAATAGGAAATAGGAGAGCAATCCATGATTAGTAAACTGACCCAACCAAGATAATACCTCTGGATGCTGACTGATATCAGGAACTGATCCTTTGAGAAAATCCAATCCCATAAACAACAGACCGAATCCGATAAGAGTCTCTCCGATGTCCTGTTTATTGATTTTCTTGACGACCATCAAGACAAATCCAATACCGATAGCCGGGAGAGCCATTGCACTGATATTTACCTTGAATCCCAAAATAGCAACAATCCAGCCGGTGACCGTGGTACCGATATTCGCTCCCATGATCACGCCGATTGATTGAGTAAGCTGCAGCAGTCCTGCATTTACAAAACTCACCACCATAACGGTGGTGGCAGAAGAAGATTGTACAATAGCAGTGATGGCAAATCCGGTAAGAATTGCAAGAATCCGGTTTCCGGTCATGAAGTTCAGAATACTCTGCAGCCGTTCGCCTGCACTCTTCTGAATACCATCACTCATGGTTCGCATGCCGAACAGGAATAAGCCCAAACTGCCGAGAATACTCAATACCTGATACACCGTATGTTCTCCTTTTGAGACCCTTTTTTGAATGTAACAGACTGTTTCATAATTGAAAAGAGGATGTCATTACTGTTCTACATAATTTCGGGCTCGCTCCATCAGATATCGCGGCATATGGAAGTCTTCCAAAGAACCTAGGGGAAAATGTTTACGATGATTGACGATACGTCGGGCAAGAGTCGGTCCGATCCCGGGAACTCGAAGCAGCTGGCTTTGTGTCCCTCGAGAAAGCGATACGGGGAAATATTGGGGATGCTGTTGTGCCCAGGAAAGCTTCGGGTCCTGAGCAAGGGGTAAATTACCGGTTGGGTCGAAGACCAATTCATCCAGAGAAAAGCCATACGAACGAAAGAGGTAATCAACCTGATATAATCGATGTTCACGAAGCAGGCTCTCTGCGTTTCCTTGAACAGGTGAGAAACCGGGAAGCATGAGCTGGTCATCGACGGCTTCATCAGATGGCTGTCTGAGTTCACCGGGAATTGAGGCATCTCCCAGCCCTTTCTGGTAAGCGCTGAAGTAGAGTCGGTCAAAATTCAGTCTGCGGTATAAACTCCATGAATAGGAGAGGATTTCCCGATCCAGCTCATCAGAAGCTCCCACAATAAACTGACTGGTCTTCGTCACCTTTTCGTGCGGACCGCCTTTTGCAGTCTGCCTGCTCAGATATTTCAGCCCATCAATAATATCGGCCTCATACTGTTTTGATCCCGATAATTTGGCGGCATGTATCGGTCCCGGCACCTCGATATTCAGTGATACCGCAGAAGCAAGTTCAAGTGCCCGATCCATTGCTGAACGGGATGCTCCGGGGATGATCTTGATATGGATATATCCGCGGTATCGATACTGTGACCGAAGAATCTCCGCAGTGGCAATCAGGCGATCCATGGTGTAATCGGGAGAGCCGATTACCCCTGAACTGAGAAACAGACCGATCAAAGGCCGTTTCGTCTGAAACTGGAGAAAAAAGCGTGCGAGCTCATCAGGCTGTAATGTAATTCTTGGGGTATCGGTCCCTTCCCGCAAGGGACAATACCGACAATCATTGGTACAGGCATTCGAGACCAGTGTCTTCAGCATGATCCCTGATCCACCCCCTGCGACCGTTACTGGATACAACCAGGACCCGGACGATGACCGTTTGCGATGCTCCTCCGGATTTTTTGTGGAACAGGCACACGATAAATCGTACTGTGCATCCCGAGAAAGAATATTGAGTTTCTCAGCGGTATCCATGCAGATACGGTAACATATGTTGAGTAATTTTAGCAAGAAAAAAGAGCCCCGTTTCCGAAGCTCTCACCCAGCTACACGATACGGGGATCTACATCCGCATCGTAGTCGATATCGGGATAGCCAAATCCATGAATATGGTCGTAGGCTGTTCTAAATCCTTCCAAATCACCGGCAATCATAGGTACCCCGGGCTGCTGCAGATTCCATCTGCGCAACACTTCCTCCTGCACATCTTCGCGCATCTCCCAGTCATCAAGCCGTATACGGCCCTGATCATCGGTAGGGACGGCTTCCCCGGTATATAATCGATCGGTAAACAGCCGGAAAATTTGTTCAGTGCACTCCTCATGAAGACCTTTATCTTTCATGACATCATAGAGTAACGCAATATACAGAGGAACTACGGGAATTACGGCACTCGCTCGTGTAACAAGCGCTTTATTTACCGAAACATAGGCAGATCCACCAACAATTTTCAGCTTTTCTGAAAGTTCTTGTGCCGTGTTCTCCAAATGCTCTTTTGCTTTTCCAATTGTTCCCTCACGATAGACCGGAAAAGTAATCTCGGGCCCGATATACGAGTAGGCGACTGTTTTAACCCCTTCAGCCAACACTCCCTGATTGAGCAGCTCAGTCATCCACAGGTTCCAATCCTCACCACCCATCACTTTGACTGTTTCAGCAATCTGCTGCTTTTCAGCAGGAGCAATTTCCGCTTCTTCAACAATTCCCGAAAAAGCATCAACCGAAAGTGCTTTATAGGTCTTCCCGATCGGTTTAAGTACCGATGTGTAGGTATCCCCCGTATCGGGATCAATGCGAATCGGTGAAGCTAGACTGTAGACAACAAGATCCACCTGCTTCATGTGTTCTTGTATCAATCGAACCGTCCGTGCTTTCATTTCGTGAGAAAAAGCGTCACCGAACAGACTCTCTGCATAGAGTCCTCTTCGGTGTGCTTCCTGCTCAAAAGCTTTTGTATTGTACCAACCCGGAGTGGCTACTTTCCGTTCTGAAGGCTCCCGTTCAAAGGAAATATTGATAGTATCGGCATTACCGAGAACAGCCGCACTCATGCGGGAGGCAAGTCCGTAACCGGTTGATCCACCGATTACCAGCACACGCTTTGCATAAGGTTTTCCCGTGTATTGACCCTTTTGGCTATCCAAATAGGCAAACTGCTCATGAACATATGAGGCACATCCTTTCGGATGTGCGGTCAAGGAGACATTACGCATAATTTTCTGCTTGATGATCATCGGTTCTCCTCCTGGGGTGATGTATCGCTGAGAATGCACATCCAGGTGGCCTCTGCAGCAAGTTCTCCGTCAATAGTAATAGTACCTTTCTGTCGTATTACCTGCTGCGAAACCCGCAGATTATGTACATGAATGGTGGCAGTATCTCCTGGTCTCACCTGTTTGCGGAATTTTACCTTCTCAACTGAAGCTAGCACAAACAGTGCGCCCGCAGGAAGAATATTCATCTGGCACAACCCTGCTCCGCCACACTGTGCCATCGTCTCTATCAGGAGAACACCCGGGACCACAGGATATTCAGGGAAGTGGCCGGCAAAGAAAAATTCATCGGGATCGAACGTACGCACTCCCACGGTATGATGTTCATCTGCTTCAATTAACGAATCCAAGAAGAGAAAAGGCTTTCTATGCAAGAGTAATTCCTCTGGGGTACTAAACGAAAGGCTCATTACTTTTCTCCTCTACTGCGGTGCACCGGTAAAAACCAGAGCGCCGTTATGTCCACCAAATCCAAGTGATTCACTGAGTGCATACGTTATCTTACCGGGAATTCCCTGATTCGGGACATAATCTAGATCACATTCAGGATCGGGGTTCTCAAGATTTAGCGTACACGGATAGAACGAATTGCGTATCGCAAGGAGCGTAATGATTGCCTCCACTGCTCCCGCCGCTGCCACTAAATGACTCGTCATAGATTTAGTTGAAGAGACCTTCAATTGTTTGGCATGCTCGCCAAATACCTGCTTGATTGCCTTCGTTTCCATGACGTCATTCGCCTCGGTACTTGTTCCATGGGCATTGATATAATCGATAGCCGCAGGTTCCAGCTGTGCTTCACGGAGAGCTGCCCGCATCGCACGTGCAGCTCCATCACCTTCAGGATTAGGAGCAGTCAAATGATATGCATCACAAGTCATACCATACCCAAGAATTTCACCAAGGATTACGGCACCACGAGACCGGGCAGCTTCGAGCTCTTCAAGTATCAGAACACCGGCACCTTCTCCTAATACAAAGCCGTCCCGGTCCTTATCAAATGGACGACAAGCCTGTTCGGGAGTATCGTTGTACGCAGTGGAAAGTGCTTGAATACGACAGAACCCCGCTACCGCCAGCTTTGTGATGGCACCTTCTGTGCCACCAGTAACCGCCATATCGACGATACCATGCTTGATCGCATGGAATGCGGCTCCTATTGCATCGGTTCCCGCTGCACAGGCAGTTACGGTAGTGTGACAGGGGCCTAACAGACCATACTTGATTGCAATATTTCCCGCAGCTTCGTTGGAAATCAATTTGGGAATCGTCAAAGGTGCTACCGCACGCGGTCCACGACTGAAGAGCTTTTCCAGATTGTCTTCAACGATTTCAAATCCCCCGATACCGTTTCCGAGATACACTCCCGAACGCTCCGGATCGTATCCTCCCTCACCATTCGGACCGAATCCGGCTTCCTGCATTGCCTGAACGGCAGCATACACCGCATATTGGGTAAAATCGGCCATTGACCGGATTTCCTTTCTATCAAGAAGATCTGAAGGGTCAAAATCACGAATTTCTCCCGCAACCCGAGAGGGATACTCTGTGGTATCGAACTTGGTAAGGGGACCAATACCGCTCTTTCCTGCTTTAATGTTATCCCATAACTGTTGAACGCGAAAGCCAAGCGGGTTCACTGTTCCCATACCGGTTACTACTACACGTCTATTGTGTGCCATATATCAACTCCTACATCGCCATCCCGCCATCAACAGCGAGAACCTGTCCTGTCATATAAGACGCCTGATTACTGCAGAGAAATGCAACGACAGATGCAATTTCTGCTGCTTTTCCTATCCTTCCTAATGGGATCTGGCTCTGCAGCTGTGTTTTGGCTGTATCAGGAAGGGACGCCGTCATATCGGTATCAATAAACCCCGGAGCCACAACATTGACTCGAACCGAACGTGCTGCAAGCTCTCGTGCAAGGCTCTTAGAAAAACCGATCAAACCGGCCTTTGATGCCGCATAATTTGTCTGTCCTGCATTACCCATAATGCCGACCACGGAAGAGATATTTACTATCGATCCCGATCTCCTTGAAGCCATATGCCTGCCAATCGTACGACACGTGAGAAAAGCGCCGGTGAGATTTACCCGGAGCACCTCATCCCAGGCATCATCCTTCATCCGCATAATAAGACCGTCACGGGTAATACCGGCATTGTTCACCAGCACATCAAGATACTCTGCCTGCTGCATCACTTCAGCCAAGGCCTGTTGTACCGATTCAGCTTCTCCCATATCACAGGCAATCCAGTGGATCTGATCACGGATATCATGTGATTGATCGGTAAAATCACCTTCAGATCGAGATCCATACCAAACCTGCATCCCACTGTTAACCAGCGAAAGTACAATTTCTTTGCCGATCCCGCGGGAACCTCCGGTAACAAACGCATGTTTTTGTTGCAACTCACTCATGGGATAATTCCTCCCTAACAATTGAACGGATATCATCTGCAGTCCCTGCAGGAAGGCAGGTCATAGTATATCCACTGGATTTCCATAATCCGCTGAGAACAGATCCGGGACCCGCTTCTATCGTTGCTGTCACCTGCTCAGTATCCACCAAGTGTTGCATAATTGTCGTCCAGCGTACAGGGGAAGAGAGTTGTCGCACACAAAGGTCCCTCACTTCTTCTCCCGTCGCCACCCGGGATCCTGTTACCGTTGCATACAGTGGAACGTGCGGATCATGAAAGGAAAACTGCGATAGGAACTCAGAGAATTCATCCTGAGCTTCCTGCATTAGCGGTGTATGGAATGGTCCGGAAACACGGAGAGGAATCACCCGACGGGCTCCCGCAGTTTTCAGAGCTTCGGTGCATCGTTCAATCTCCGCAGCCAAACCACTGATGACCACCTGCAGCGGTCCATTGTCATTAGCACAGTAGAGCTGTTTTGCTTCCCTCTCTGCCAATACCCGCTCAACGGCATTAAATCCAAGACCGATAATTGCAGCCATACCGAGTGTTCCGTGACGAGTGGCAGATTCTTCGGATGCCTTCGCCATCAAGGCTCCTCGTTTTGCGACAATTGCAAATAAATCTTCATCAGAAAGCACCTGAGCTCCCGCATAGGCAGAGAGCTCACCAAGACTGAATCCTGCATGACACTCAGGATTAATTCCCTCTTCATGGAGCACGACTGCCGCACTGCGGTTGGCGAGAGTGACGGCAATTTGTGTAATTTCCGTCTGTTTCAATACTTCATCATCCGCAGTTTCCAACAGCTGGTGTAAATTTCGTCCGGTAATATCAGAGGCAAGTGAAAACAGATGTTGAACTGCCTGAGACTGATCATAGAGATCAAGTGCCATACGTGGCTTCTGTGCTCCCTGTCCAGGGTAGCATGCTGCATACTTTACCATTGTATCAGATTTCCTCCATAGGTTAGGCCTGCTCCAAACCCGATAGTCATGATTCGCTGACCCGGCCTGAGCAGTCCCTGTTCCTCCATTTCGCGGAGTGCGATCGGAATCGAAGCCGCTGAAGTATTCGCGTAGTCTTCAATATTTACAAAAAATTTCTTCTGGTCGATACGAAGTCGTCTGGCTGCAGCAGAAATAATCCTGCTGTTTGCCTGATGCGGCACAATCCAATCGATTTCATCGATAGTCATCTGATTTCTACTCAGCAACTCATCAACTACTTCAGTCAACACACGAACAGCAAAATTATATACCGCTCGACCATCCATGTGAAGTTTATTGCCGACATCGCCTTCTTCGACCGCAATGCTGTTATTGGTACCTCCACGGGGAATACACAAATATCCTGCACCGGATCCTTCGGCGTGCAGCACGCTGTCAATTATAGCACCTTCTCCCGGTTTTGCTGGAACAATAAATGCACACCCCGCACCATCACCAAAAAGGACACAGGTGTTACGGTCCTCCCAGTTCGCCACTGCAGAAAGTTTTTCTGCTCCGATGACGAGGACTGAAGGTACAGTCCCCCCGCTCACAAGACCACGGGCGATCTCCATTGCATAAATGAAACCGGTACATCCTGCTGCAATATCAAAAGCTGGAATATGTGGCAACCCCAGCTTATCCTGAACTACACAGGCAGTTGCAGGAAATCCGGGAAAATCCTGTGTTGCTGTCGCTACAATAATAGCTCCGACTTCTTCTTTCTGTACGCCATGCCGGCGAAAAAGATCTTTGGCAGCCCCAACTGCCAAATCACTGGTCGCTACTTCATCATCAGCAATATGCCGGGCACCGATCCCGGTGTGTGAGCGAATCCATTCATCGCTGGTATCGACTTTTTTTGCGAGATCGTCATTGGTGACACGTCTCGGCGGAACATAGGCACCGGCCGAGTGCACCGATACACGCTCTGGTTTTATCATTGGGCAATCCCTCCACAATTATCGGGCGTTCTGTCCTGATACCTATTATTACATTTTTATTATTTTTGTCAATATTGACACTTAAAGTCTATGATGTTTTTAAAGAATTGCCTGGCTGATTGCTGCCTTATGGGATATTCTGGCATGAAAAAGGATCCCCGGAGGGATCCGCTGTTGTTCTTATGATTGGGGATGTCTACTTTTTTTCAGTGATACCGGCATATGGCCGCGCAACTCCCATTTCCTTGAGTGTTCACTCAGTTGCGCATACAACTCTGTGAAACGGGAAATTTCATCCATCCCGGTAAACAGTAACCCATACTCGTTCAGGATATTAAAGACATCCTGCATGGAATTTCCTACGAGACAGGTATCCGAGATATCATCCATCAAATCTTCAATCTGTTCTCCATCAGGGAGCAGATAGCCACTTAAAAATTCGAGCATTGCACTGGCTGCGGGAGATTGGTCGTCATAGGGCGTTTGATAATACTTCACCAGATCTTCACGGGAAGGAATATAGTATGATATCTCTCGCACTGTCTCAAGAAACTGCACTACTTCCTGCTCAGTCTGGAAATAACTGGAAATAATCAATTCATCATCAAACCACCAGTAGTATTGCAGCCGACCAAGTTCCATCAGCTCATCCATAATCATGGCAGGAGTAAGACTTTCCGATTCAAACCGGTTCCAGACGATGGCATACTGGTCAATATCGAGCACTCCATAGAGGTTGGAAAGTGCCATTGCATAGGCATCAATACGTTGGTGCAGATGTACCCGTTCCCACAAATTCTGATCAGAAAAGACTTCAAGAGCGCTGAGCAGTTCCCGGGGAACCACTGCGGTGAAAGTCTCTCCAGTTCTGAATAAATAGAGGAATCCAAAATTGTGGGTATGTGAAATATCACGATACTGAAGTGCATCACCGGCAATTTCCAACATGGTTTCATCCTTGAAAAGCCGGAGAAATTCAAGATTCGGTCGAGGAAGATATGGAAGCATTACCGGAAACTGTTTCACCAGATGTGCCGTGAGCTGCTCCACGACCTCGTGCTTTTTCAGTGAGCTCGAAACGGAAACACGATGATCCTGCGCCAATTCCCGCAAATGCTCCTTCGTATAAAAATTCAGGCAGGAGGACAAAGAGGACACAGGCTGACGAGAGATAGCTGCAGTTTGCAGCAACTCTTGATTCAGTACAGGCTCGGTATCTAGGATGCCCATCATAAGCTCTTTACTGAACACCGGACTGGGATTCATTTCTCGCCTTGGAACTTCCATCCATTTCTCTTTCATATGCCTAATGTAACACATCAGGACCAAGGAGAAAAGCGGCGGGCTACCTCCTTTGCCTGTTCCATGGTGATTTTACTCTCCTGAACAAACGAAACATTCTCAGGTCTTCCAAGTACCGCTTCCATCTCTTCATCATTTCGGTATACTACTTTCCTGAACGGATCATCATAGTCCTTCTTTCTCGAGTGATACACCTCGAGTGCGTTCTGATCACAGAGGACCATATACCGGCTGATAAGCATCTCCCAGGAAGATTCGTCAAGTTGCACGGTCTGCGCTACCCGCTGCAATGCCTGCAAGGCTACCGCAGCTTTGACCAGCGGATATGATTCCCACCACTGATCATATTGATCGTGGATCTGCTCCCATGACGTACAAAGACCTTCTTCAATACGTTGGATAAGATCGAAAATCCTCGGTTCTGAAACGAGCTGCCCCCCCATATTCCGGAAAGGCCCTGAGATTGATTCAGCAAATACCCGATCTTCCTGTATCCGATACATCACAGAAGTCTGAAACTGCATGATAGTCAGATCATGTGCAAGACAGTAGTCAAGTACGATCCGCATACAACCGAAGATCAGCATTTCCTGATATGCACGATATCCTTCGACCGTTTTGAGAATCAGGGCAGGGGTGCGAGACCGTTCAATCCCATCGGCAAGTACTTCCAGAGAATCCACCTGATCAGGATGCGTTTCTAAAAGCAACTTACCTCGTTCCTGTAATGATACATCATCAGAGATGAGGTGGGCAGGAATCAAATTAGCACTCAGTGCCGCACGTCCTACCCAGAGACTCAACAGGTCCAGAGCACGTTCAATTTCTTCGATGGTATCGGGAGCAATATATCCTGTTTCTATATGCTGGGTAGCATAGATGCGGGTATCGCGTTTTTTAAACTTCCATGCGTTTCGCTCAAGAGCGTAACGGTTATACATCCACCAATATGCAGGCATAATCACTACTTGATTTGCTACTTCACGATAACTGACCATGGAGAAGGGAATGGGAATGGAGAGCTCATTAGGATAATCCCCTTTGGTAATCAACGTAAACGAGGCGAAGGAACTGTTGAATTTCAGGGAACTCGAAAGAGCTGGCCAAAACCCCCGTTTTGCCTGCATCTCACCATCGTTCCCCCGCGTGTTATGATTCGATCCGATGTTTGCACCTGCAGCCATGTTTGACTGACCCATTACCAGTGATGCAATGAGAAATGAATTATTATGATGTTGTTCGTGGAATGGAAAAACCAGTGTATTCAGGACTTCACAACAGCTGATGGTAGAATTATCCCCAAGCACCGAATTCAACAACCGCGCCCCATACTTCAGGTTGCAATTATTCCCTAAAACAAATCGAACTGCTTTCACACCGTAGAAAACATGGCATCCGTACCCGATAATGCCGTTGACCAACTCAACACCTTCACCGATCTGGCTCGGCGATTTTTCATCTGATCTGATCGTAAGGTTTTTCAGTTTATTGGCACCTTTGACGTAGACATGGGGACCAAATCGGACGTCTTTAATGACCCTGCAGGATTTTATGACGGAACAAGACCCCACTTCAGCATACCACCCGCGTGTATCAGGAAATGAGTGCTGAGTAATCTCACGAAGCCGGCTATCGAGCTTCCGTTTTTCACGATAGGTCCCCCAGAGCCAGGCATCGGCACAGATCATAGATTCAAAGGGAAGAACCGCACGGGTTTCTGCTTCGTTCATAATACTCAGCTTGATACGGACTTCCTCATCTTCTCCTCTTTTCACAATTCCATTACCGAACTTGGCATGATTTGTCGCGTCCATTTCGTCGATCTCATTGAGTAGAGACTGTTCCCCGATACAGTAATGAGAAATGTAGGCACAACGATGGATACTGCAGTGTCGACCGATATCGCTTGAGATAATGTGACTGTCATACACCCCTTCAGGGAGGGCAAAGTCATGATAGTTCACCACATAGGGTTCCATGGAACCGATTCGTACCAACCCATAAAACAGATTGCGTCGAATCAGCGATAGATCAATTGGATCTTCTACAAGGAGAGTATCCCAGCGGGGACAGGTGTTTCCCTGCTGTTCGAGTTGCTGAATTTCCGCATCACTGAGATGTCGCCACTCAGCGTTCCAACTGGCAGTCTGTATGTTACGGTACACATACTCATCCTGCCCTTCACTCACGTAGGAGCCGGAAATAAAATCATAACCATAGGTAGAAACGGGTGTTCTTCTCATGGAATCACATCATACACCGACACCACCCATATAGCAATAAAATGCCAATTGTTCTTATAAAAATTGTCCCTGTACAAGCACCATATAGATGATCGTCCCTGTGGCGATGCTCACCAGCGTATTTCTTTTCCAAAAGTGCACGAGTGCAGTCAAGATCACGGCACCCACCTCATACATCCACAGAGAAGGAGCAGTGAAGGATATTCCCTTGATGCTGTAGATGACCAAAGCCGCCATAACGGCAGGAGGTAATACGGCTCCGAGATAGCTAACTGCCCGGGGGATATCTCTCTTTGTGCTGGAAAACAGAATAAAGGGCAGTACCCGGGTAATCACCGTTACCAAGGCGGCAACCAGTACGATAGCAACAGCATATCCTACGCGCATACGGGCTCCTCGATAAGGGGTCGACCAAGCAGAAGGAGTGTCACCGTGGCAATCAATGCGGGCAGCAGAAAATTATCCGGTCCGATAAAGATCAGGGAGACCACGGCACAGACGATACCGATTATTGCAGGGAGGTGATGCTTCACCGTGAGCCACTGTTCAACAAAAATCACCGTAAAGAGCGCAGTCATGGCAAATTCAATACCAGTAATATTGAATGAAATGAGCGAGCCAAGCACCGCTCCCGCTACCGATCCGGTTACCCAGTAGCACTGATCAAAGACTGCAATCCAGAAAGATCGGGCATTCTGCTCTTCCTGAGAACCGACGCCACTCGTTGCACAAAGCAAAGCATAGGTCTCATCGGTGAGACTGAACATCATATAAAAACCGCGTTTGCCCATATTTCTGAATTGCTCAATAAACGACAATCCATAGAAAAGATGTCGTGAATTCACCAGCAGTGTGGTCACAGCGACGGCAACAAGAGAAGCTTCCTGTGCAAGAAGTCCCACGAGCACAAATTGCAGAGACCCCGCAAAGACGATGCAGCTGATCCCTAGAGCCCACAGCCAATGATATCCTGCTTGATGGAGTAATAGGCCGAAGGCTATCCCGAGGACAAGATATCCCATCATGACTGGTACAGTCCTGAGAAAAGCCTGCTTCATGATATGAGATCGACTCACCACGATACCCTATCAGATAACCAGATGCATCGCCTTACGCATCGTATCTACTTGAGCATCTCCGATTGCACTAGCTTTTTCCGTACCACTGACGATAATATCTTTCACTTCATCCCGGTGCGATTCATAATAGGCACGCCGTTCCCGCATGGGATCAAGCAGCGTATTGAGACTTTGTGTCAGGCGTTTTTTACAGGCGACACAACCGATAGTCGCATTTCGACACATCTCCCAGATATTGTCCGCCTCATCAGGAGTGAATATTTTGTGGTACTTCCCCACATTGCAGATTTCAGGGGTCCCAGGAATATCAATCGTAACCCGTGCAGGATCAGTAACGGCTTTACTCACCTTCTGAGCAACTTCCTTAGCGGTATCTGACAGGTAAATAGCATTCCCCAAGCTCTTTCCCATCTTGGCGTTACCGTCAAGACCGGCAAGGCGCGGTACCGTACTCAACTTCGCCTGGGGCTCTACAATCTGGGTCCCATACAGCGCATTAAACTTTCGTACAATCTTTCGTGACAGTTCTATATGGGGAACTTGATCTTCTCCGACAGGGACAAGATCGGCATTACAGAAGGTGATATCTGCAGCCTGACTCACCGGATACCCGAGAAACCCGTAACTGAGTTCACTATACCCATAATTTTTCGCCTCAGTTTTGATCGTGGGATTATGTCGCAATGCATTCACGCTGATCAGCATTGAGTAGAACACCGTCATTTCGGCAATCGACTTTACGGCACTTTGCTGTACAATCGTGACTTTTCCCGGATCCAGTCCAACGGAAAGATTATCGATCGTCACATTATAGATGCTTTCATACAGCAGTTCAGGATGTTCAAAGTGAGTGGTAAGCGCCTGAATATCGGCAAGCAGGATGAAGGTATCGTACGTATCCTGCAATTCGACTCTGCTTTTCAGACTTCCTACATAGTGGCCAAGGTGTAGATTTCCTGTGGTTCTATCTCCAGTGAGTATTCGTTTCTTTGCTGTTTGCATACTGTTCTCCTGCATATCGACTCCTGTGGAGTATACAACAGATCAGAGGCGAGAAGAAAGTAGGAGAGCCTCATCAGTGTGTTTTCTTGACGCCTTAGTTCCCATAGAGGGAAAATTCCGGTAGTATCACCAGAAACAAGGAGGAATTATGCATCTTAACATCCTTTCATCCGGAGAAAAAATCATAGCCTTCATCGGCATGGTCGTGTATATGCTGGCGGTCATATACATCGGGTTTGTGTACAGCAAACGGAATAAGAGTACTGAAGATTTCCTACTTGGAGGGCGTTCACTCGGTCCATGGGTCACCGCAATGAGTGCAGAGGCCTCCGATATGAGTAGCTGGCTGCTCATGGGACTTCCCGGTCTGGCCTACCTCACCGGAGTAGCGAGTGCCAGTTGGACAGCGATTGGCCTTGCTATCGGAACGTGGTTCAACTGGAAGTTTGTGGCTTATCGACTGCGGAATTACAGCCACATAGCCGATAATGCAATCACCCTGCCCGACTTCTTTTCCAATCGATTCCATGACTCAAAAAAGATCCTGATGTCGATTGCGGCATTGGTCATCTTCTTCTTTTTCATTATTTATACATCTTCAGGATTTGTAGCACTGGGCAAATTGTTCAATAGCCTGTTTGGATTTAATTACACCGTCATGATGATCGTCGGAGCACTGGTAGTCGTCCTCTATACCATTGTAGGAGGATTTCTTGCTGCAAGTACGAGTGACTTTATGCAGGGCGCACTGATGTCTTTTTCCCTAGTGTGCATCCTGATTGTAGGAATCGTTGAAGCTGGGGGATTGCAGGCTACTGGTGAAGTAATCGGCTCCATGGAAGGATTCGGTAGCCTTTTGTCCAGTCATAACCGGGTTGATGGAACCAGTAGTGCTGTTTCTCTTCTTGAAATTGCATCATCGCTTGCCTGGGGCTTGGGATACTTCGGTATGCCGCATATTCTCCTGCGCTTCATGGCAATCGAAAATCCAAAAGAACTTCCCCGTTCCCGTCGGATTGCCATGACCTGGGTCGTCATATCGCTTGCAGTTGCAGTAGCAATCGGCGTTATCGGTGCTGCAGTCTTCCCGAACCTGCTTGCAGGACTTTCACCAGATGCCTACTCAGGCCAGAGCGAAACGATTTTTATTGCTATGACTCAGCTCTTAGGGAATATGTCGCCGATTCTCATAATCTTCATCGGGGTTATTCTCAGTGGAGTTGTTGCAGCCACCATGAGTACCAGTGATTCGCAACTGTTGGTCACCTCAAGCGCCATCTCACAGAACTTCTTTAAGGGAGTGATCAAAAAGGATGCTACCGACCGACAGGTTCTTTGGCTGTCCCGCCTCACTATCATCATCGTTGCTATCGTAGGGGCTTTTCTTGCAGCGGATCCCAATTCATCGATCTTCGGTATGGTCAGCTACGCATGGGCGGGATTTGGTGCTGCCTTCGGCCCAATCATGCTCTTCAGTCTCTTCTGGAAACGCACGACGTTATCTGGAGCCGTAGCCGGTATGGTCGGAGGTTTCCTAGCCGTTCTTGTCTGGAAACACCTAATCGCACCGATGGGAGGCTTTTGGGCCATCTATGAACTGCTACCAGCCTTCATCTTCAGCTGCCTCTGCATTCTTGTGGTAAGTCTCGTTTCACCGGAACCTCCTCAGGCGGTACAGGATGAATTCAAACGAGCAACAACCTAATCACGCTCTGCGACAGCTGAATACACATGGTACAATACGGTGCATAGAGGCAGTCGCATATGGGAGAAGAAAAGCGCATTTCTGCAATTCATCTCCCGGGAAAATGTCTTTGCTATCGCTGGCGGTATCATTACCGGTACCGCCCTCACTGCCATTGTCTGATCTTTTATCAGTGACATCATTACAGATATGGTGTTACGTACCGAGATCAGAGATCTGCTAAAAAAGGAGAAATTAAGGGTGGCACATAAACCGTACGGTACCAACATCTTCATCACCGGGGCAAGTTCCGGTATCGGGCTTGCCTGTGCCCTGCTCTTCGCCTCTCATGGATATCAGGTATGGGGAGTCAGTCGATCGGGGATCTGTGCAGAGCCTCTCCCCGATACTATACATCTATCCCGCATGGATGTTACTGATGTCGGTTCAGTAGAAACCGAGGTGACACGGATTTGGCATGCTGCAAAGCAATTAACCGGTGATGGAATCGGTACGGTGATTCATTGTGCTGGATTTGGTATCGGTGGATCCGCTGAAGACACCCCCCTTGAAGCAGTTCGCAATCAATTTGAGACGAACTATTTCGGCGTGCTGCAGGTAAACCAATGTCTCCTGCCTCGGATGCGCTCCCGTGGTCCATCTCTGGTAATCATTCTCGGATCAGTTGCCGGTCGTCTGAGTATTCCTTTTCAAAGCCATTACAGCTCAACGAAGTTTGCCCTGGAGGCCTACGTAGAGGCTTTGCGGATGGAGGGAAAACCTTTTGGAATTCAGGCAACGATCCTTGAAGCAGGAGATACGAAGACGCCATTTACCGCACAGCGGCAAATGGCAGTTCCTGAAGGATCTCCCTATAGAGCTATGGCAGCACATGCCATCGCCAAAATGGAACATGATGAACAGCATGGATACGCTGCCGAGACAGTGGCCCGCAAAGCGTTACAGATAGCCCAGAAGAAGCATCCCCCCCTCCGAAAACCAGTAGGAGCAGGCTATATGCTGCTCCTGCTTTTCAAACGCGTACTTCCTGATCGTCTTGCCGAAACTATCATCAGTCGGATGTATCTCTCTGATAAACCGCAGGTGTAGAAGCAGCAACAAACTGACCTTCCCCAGGTACTCCCATATACACATCATCTCCCATGATGAGATGTCCCCGCAGGTAGGTCATCTGCACCTTGCCGGCAACCGCAAATCCCTCATACGGAGTATATCCAGCCGCTGTGTGCATCTCTTCAGCAGTGATTGTCCATTCCAATTCGGGATCAAATATCACCAAATCAGCATCGGTGCCCACCTGCAGTGAGCCCTTTTTGGGATACAACCCGAAGAGTTTAGCCGGGTTCGTCGAAAGCAGTCCCACTAAATCAGAAAGTGTCAGCAAGCCAGATGCAACAGCAAACGTATGGACAAGTGGTAACAGTTCTTCGGTTCCCGGGATTCCAGGGAATATGGTGCGGCAGTCATCTGAAGCGAGTTTCTGATCACGGGTAAATGCACAGTGATCAGTAGCCACCACCTGAAACTCCTTCGCCGATAAGGCCTCCTGCAACTGTGCATTATCCTCTTCAAAGCGAAGTGGCGGAGTCATCACATACAACGGTCCTTGCGGTCCTTCAAGATACGAAGCATCTAGGAACAGGTAGTGTGGAGTGGTTTCCACAATTACCTCAACACCTTCTGCACGTAATTCATGTACAGCATCAAGACCACGGGCACTCGAAAGGTGCACAACATACAGAGGCATGTCGGCCTCCTGTGCCAGCATACCGAGATGCATGATCGCCCGATACTCAGCCTCAGAAGGACGGAGCACGGCATGATCTGCAGGAGTATATGTCCCGGTATGGTTTTCATTGACCGATTCAATCAGTGCATCATCCTCACAATGAGCGCTGATCATAATCTGATGTCGTTTACAGGCTGCAAAGAGTTCCCGCAAACCTTCCATCTCAATCAGATACCCCACATTTTTATAGGTGGTGAAGATCTTGATGGTCCGAATCCCCTGAGCAGCAAGTTCTGCAAGTTCTCCATCAATTTTTTCATGCATCCCATACACACCCTGATGCAATGCAAAATCAATAGCCATACCTTGCTTCATGGCATCAATGCGCAGTTTTGCATTCTCATGCAGGGTTTTGCTTTTGTCGTGATCAGCAAAGTCGATCACGGTAGTCACACCCCCGTAGGCTGCAAGTTGTGAACCTTCAGCAAAACTGTCTGCTGTCACCGTCCCCCGTGAGACCAGATGGTAATGGGTATGTGCATCAATAATACCGGGAATGACACATAACCCTTCAGCTTCCACGATATCAACATCATCAGGAAGATCCTGAGGATCAATCATAGGAGCAATACGGGCTATGGTGCTTCCTTCAATAAGCAGATCGGCCCGCTGTGAGCCCTCTGCATCAACTAATAATCCATTTCGTATGAGTGTAGTATTCATATAACGAAGGATACTATCAACATACCGATTTGGCAAAAGAATTTTCAACAAGAGCTTCCGGGGAATCCGGAAGCTCTCATCACCTCAGTGTGTCCAGCGTACACCCACCGTCGCAGTAAGCGCAGCAATGTTGTTCTGTGAGTACCGATGGCCTGCATCACCCTCTGTCCAGGTATCCACCGGGTACTGACTTGTCCCATCCGAAGTACCCCCGAAGAACCGGGCCGTACCGAACAGTTCCCACTGCTCTCCCACCTGATACGCCATGCTCAGTGAAGCATCAAGAATGGAACCGGCAAAATCAAAATCGGCTCCGTTAAAGAAGGAAGAATCGGCATATGATCCAGCAATGTCGGCAGAAAGGGTTAACCCGAAGGGGAACCGATAGGAACTGTAGATAGCCAGGGCAGGAACGACTCCGACGTTGTTTGAGACGTAGAGATCATCCTGAGCAGTGCCATCATATGCTGCTGCTAAAGACTTGAACTGAATCGATACATTACGAATCTGCACCACCATACCTAAGCCTAACACTGCATTATCGTGCTTTCCCAGTACATCATAGGTGTAGCTGAAACGGTAGAAGGGAAAACTGTAGGTCAGTTCCATGGGCGTGTTGTCAAGAAAGGTAGTATTTCCGATAGTCTTATCTTCTTGGAATCTGACATTGGTAACCAACTCCAATGGCTGGTAGGTAAACCACGCACGGTGTCGTCCGGCGATGGTTGCCCCGATCGAGTAGCGTTCAAAGGGGAAGAGTCGATCCTGCCCCCCTTCATTTCTGAAGTCAAACAGATCCATAACAGGGTCAGTGGAACTTTCTCCGTTCTTATAGGTATGACTGAGTACAGCAATGGTTCCCTGTTCAGTCTCCACAAACGGTTCAAAAGAAACTGCAGCAAGCGTGCTTGCAACGGTAATAAGGATAATCAAGAGCGTAGTAATGCGTTTCATATCGCCTCCATAATCGTAAATTTGAATTGAATTCAATTTATACAGAACGATATGTATTGGCTAGTGATTTATTTACGATTCATCCAAAGTTTCTAAAAAATTACCATACCCTTGCGCATCAAGGAGGGTATCTACTGCAGCAGGATCGAAATCGGTAAGGGTATACAGATGATGTGCATAACAGTCTTCATTGACCAGCTCAGGAGATCCCTCAAGGTCCTCGTTGACTGAATCCACCGTCCCCGCAATCGGATTGTATACCGAACTTGCTGCTTTCACCGATTCCAAGGTAGCAATCTCGTCATGTGCGGCAAAGGAATCTCCCACTGGCGGCAATTCCACAAACACTACTTCACCGAGTGTTTCCTGTGCATAGTCAGTGATACCCACATACGCAACATCTCCTTCGATACGCACCCAATGATGATCGGTCGAATACCGCAGATCTGCAGGAATCTTGTCCATATGACACTCCTCCTTTTTACTCTTCTGTCATGCACCATACTCCTGCAATGCTGCCAGGTCAAGTTCAGGATATAAAACGAAGGTATCAAGTAGCGCCTGGATTCGTTGTTTTGCTTCAGAAACTGCACCTGCATCCGTTACCGCTCGTGCTCGACTTGCCTGACCTGCTTTTGATCCCTTCGTAATCACTGCCGGTTTGGTATGCTTAAGTACTAAATGGATGATCGATGCAATCTCTTTCATCTCTTTCGGTCCCATACCCAAGGTGGTGACCGCTGGGGTACCGATTCTCAAACCACTGGTGTACCAAGGGCCATTCGGATCAAATGGCAATGCGTTACGATTGAGGGTAACACCGCACTCACGTAATGCACTCTCCGCCTGCCTGCCGTTCAATCCAAACGGACGGACATCAAGAAGCATCAGGTGGTTATCGGTTCCACCGGTGGCAACCGGTATCTGGCAATCCATGCAGGCCTGTGCAAGAGTTTTGGCATTTTGCACAATCTGCTGTGCATATGATCTAAAAGAATCATCAAGCGCTTCGGTGTATGCAACAGCTTTTGCTGCCGTAACGTGCGGCAGGGGACCTCCAATCACCAATGGGCACCCTTTATCCACAGCATCGGCAAACTCCTGCTTACAGAGAATCATTCCGCCTCGTGGACCGCGTAAGGTTTTATGCGTGGTCGTAGTAACCACATCAGCCCAGGCGACCGGGTCGAAGTTTCCAGTCATGACTTTTCCCGCAACGAGACCGGCGAAGTGAGCCATATCGACCATAAATACAGCACCGACAGCATGAGCTATTTCACTCATCCGCTTAAAATCAATCAAACGAGGATAGGCACTATAACCGGCAAGGAGAATGAGTGGCTTGATTTCCTGAGCCTGTCGCTCTATCGCATCATAATCGAGTAATCCGGTCTTTTCATCTACCGTATAGGTATAGGCATCAAACATCTGAGCAGATATATTCTGCCGATATCCGTGCGTCAGATGGCCACCTGAATAGTAATCGAGGCCAAGAAGACGCTGGTTCCCGATCTCACTTCGCAGTCTATCCCACTGCTCCCGGGTAAGATCGCTCGGATTGGTGATACCGATCTTTTCCAACG
Organism: uncultured Spirochaetaceae bacterium; assembly: GCA_964482325.1. Classification (GTDB taxonomy): domain Bacteria; phylum Spirochaetota; class Spirochaetia; order Sphaerochaetales; family Sphaerochaetaceae; genus CAYZJV01. Next base: position 40,613 of record CAYZXD010000018.1, read on the forward strand.
CCGGAACTTGAATACGAGTGTTCAGAATTGCCCAATAGGCAATCAGATTGGCATCGGCTCCACTATGGGGCTGCACATATGCATGCTCGGCATCAAACAGTCTACATGCCTGTGAGCAGGCATAATCCTCAATGGCATCAACATTATCGCAACCGGCATAGAATCGATGATAGGCGTACCCCTCCGCATACTTATCGGTAAGCAGATTACCCATAGCCAGTTGTGTTGCCAGACTGGAATAGTTCTCACTTGCAATGAGTTTGAGATGGGATCGCTGATCAGCAAGCTCTTTAACGATATGGGAAGCAACCAGCGGCGATACCGAAGCGACCTGGTCAAGAGCCGCAGCATAGGCAACAAAAGCACTATCTACCTGATCAATAGGGGTTTTTTTCAGATATGACTGCAGAACTGAAGTTTTACTCATGGGATACTCCTTGTGAAACGATTCTGTTGCATTGTGCCGTTATAGCGCACTTCATGTCAATGAAATGCAACATAAAAACCCTATTGTCATGCAACAAAACAGTCGATACACTGACACCTCGTATCAAACAGGAGATTGTATTCATGACACAGGAAAGAGAACGGTTAGGAAGCCGAATCGGGTTTATATTTCTCTCAGCTGGTTGTGCCATCGGCTTGGGGAACGTCTGGCGTTTCCCCTTTATTACCGGCCAGTATGGAGGAGCAGCCTTTGTACTGATTTATATCGTTTTCCTGCTGATTTTCGGTCTTCCCATCATGGTGATGGAGTTTTCCATCGGCAGGGCCTCCCGACAGAATATCGGTTTGGCTTTGCAAACGCTCGAACCGAAAGGAACCAAATGGCATCGTTACGGTCCGATAGCTATCGGAGGCAATTATGTGCTCATGATGTTCTACACCACCGTGAGCGGATGGCTGTTTGCCTACTTTTTCCATATGGCAAAAGGGGATATGGCAGGTCTCTCTCCGGAAGGAGTCGGATCATACTTTTCTGGCATGCTCAGCAATCCCGTTTCCATGACTACCTGGATGATCATTGCTACCGTATCAGGTCTGGGGATCTGTGCATTAGGATTGCAGAAAGGGGTAGAAAAAATCACCAAATATATGATGAGTGCGCTCCTGGCAATTATGATCATATTGGTAATACGTGCAATATCGCTTCCTGGAGCTGAGGCAGGGCTGCGATTTTATCTCCTTCCCGACTTTGCCAGATTGCATGAGGCAGGATTATGGAGTGCCATTTATGCGGCAATGGGACAGGCTTTCTTCACGTTAAGTCTCGGTATCGGAAGTATGGCAATATTCGGGAGCTATATCGATCGATCCCGGGCCCTTACCGGAGAATCTATAAACATCCTTGCACTTGATACATTCGTTGCCCTGATGAGCGGCTTAATCATCTTTCCTGCCTCATTTGCTTTCAATGTGGCACCTGATGCCGGCCCATCACTCATTTTCATCACGCTTCCAAATATCTTCAACGCCATGTCGGGCGGACGTCTCTGGGGCAGCCTCTTCTTTCTCTTCATGAGTTTTGCAGCGCTTTCCACGCTTGTTGCCGTTTTTGAGAATATTGTCAGCTACTGGATTGATGTAAAGCAGTGGTCGCGGAAAAAAGCTGTATTGGTTAATATTGTCCTGATTATCGTTCTTTCACTTCCCTGTGTCCTCGGATTCAATGTGTTAGCAGGATTTCAACCCCTCGGTCCGGGTACCGGCGTTCTTGACCTTGAAGATTTTATCGTCAGTACGACACTACTCCCCCTTGGATCGCTTGTCTTCTTGCTGTTCTGTTGTTCCAAACGCGGATGGGGATGGAAAAATTTCATCGCAGAGGCCGATCAGGGCAAGGGGATTAAATTCCCGCAATGGGCAAAATCCTATGTTACATACGCCATCCCTGCTCTGGTTATCTTCGTCTTTGTGATGGGGTATTGGAACATCTTTGCACCATTGGTTCGCAGTTAGCGGTAATATGTTATTGCCGGGCATTCAGGCCCGGTTGTTGTTCAGTTGACAAAGTACCGCCCTTTTCCTACAATTCTCAGGTATTATCCTACAGAAGAAACACATGATCGGAGGTTTTGTGGCTAAAGAAGAAGCTATTGAAGTAGAAGGAATTGTGCGGGAAGCACTTCCAAACACGATGTTCCGCGTGGAACTGCCGAATGGACACGTGATCCTTGCTCACCTGTCCGGTAAAATGCGCAAGCACTATATCAGGATTGTTCCTGGCGATACGGTCCGCGTGGCTCTGTCACCCTATGATCTCACCAGAGGACGAATCATTTATAGAGAGCGATAACCAGTTCATCACCGAACAACTCTGTTATCTCCCCCGTTGTAAGATGACCCACACTGCGCCGATTCCCCCTTCAGCAGGAGGTGGATTTCCGTAAGAACGCACTAATGGGGAATGTTGCAGAACATCCTGTACCACATCTCGCAATACTGCCTTTCCATCCGGACTATGAAGCCCCCGTCCGTGTACGATGCGTACCTTTTGTAATCGTCGTTTCACTGATTCATGGAGAAAATCTGAAACCATAACACGTGCTTCATTTCCCGTAACCCCATGCAAATCTAATTCTGCCTGAGGCCGCATGGCTTTCAGTACTCCTAGTGAGGCCTTTCCCGTACGATATCCCGTTGACTGTTTTTGTCTTTTGTCCTGCTTCATACGAGAAAGGCGGCTGTCTTTAGCCGCCTGCTTCCCTTCGGGAGTTGATTCCCACTGTGCCAGAATCTCTTCAAAGTCCATTCAGACCTCACGTACATCAAGGACTTCCATCACCAGCGGTTTTACTAGATCTACCGCCTGTCCGATCGATATTCCCTGCATTTTGATCGTACATACAGCATTGGAAGAGTCGGTACCCATGAAGGTACCAAAAGCAATGATGTCCACACCATGCGAAGCGAGGAGATTAGAAATTTCAGCGATAGCTCCCGGTTTATCTTCCACAAGAAAACTCATACGCACGCCATAATGCCGTGCCCCGAAGAGTTCCAAGAGAATTTTAAACAGATCACTTTTCGAGATAATACCGATGAGTTTCTCATCTTCCAGCACAGGAAGACTGGAAAGATCCTGATCAACCATTAACCGGGCAGCTTCTTCAACGGTAGTATCTTTAGTAATCGTCACGACATCGCGAGTCATCAGCTTCTTCACGGTCAGCTGGCTGAGCAGATATGCCATCTCGTGGATGGAAAGAGTACTTACCGGAGAGGGTGAAGCATATAAAATATCCTTTTCAGAGATGATTCCAACCAGTTTTCGCTCTTTATCAAGGACCGGAAGACGGTGAACTTTCTCCCGTTTCATTAACGCAGAGGCATCGGCCACTGACATGTCAGGGCTGGCTGTTACTGGATTTCGAGTCATGCGTCTTTCAATTATCATCTCAACCTCCACCGCTAAGCAGTCATCAAATCTGCATTAATTGTATCCCAGAGTGAAATGAATTTCCACTATGAATACTTCTGTCTCACGTACCGAGATAGGCTTCCTTCACTTTTTCATTTACCAGCAAGTCCGCACTTCGATCTTCGAGCACTATTCGACCGTTCTCCATCACATACCCCTGTTTAGAAGCCTTCAAGGCCATAAGGGCATTTTGTTCCACCAGGAACACCGTGACATTCTCTTCTCGGTTGATAATTGCAATCTTTTCAAAGATATCCTGAATAATGAGCGGAGCAAGACCCAACCCCGGTTCATCGAGAAGCAGCAGCTTGGGAGAACTCATAAGAGCTCGTGCAATGGCCATCATCTGCTGCTCACCACCACTCAGTGATCGAGTTTTTTGCTTTCTCCGTGCGCCGAGAATGGGAAAGAAATCGTACATTTCTTCTTTTTTCCGCATAATCTGCTGCTCATCACGAACGAGAAAAGCTCCCATATCCAGATTCTCTTCCACGGTCATGTCAGCAAAAACGCGTCTGCCTTCCGGGACCAGGGCAACACCCCGTCCGGCAATCTCATCAGTTCGCAGTGAATTTGCATTCCCCCGATTACTGGGAAGAAAGGAGAAGCGTTTTTTATCAGTGTGTTTTCCTGCCTGGGCAATGATCTCATTCTGGTAGGTGATCGAACCGGTATTAATTGGTTCCAGGCCGACAATAGCCTTGAGCAAGGTGCTTTTCCCCGCACCATTAGCTCCAATGAGACATACCACATCACCCTCTTCAACCCGGATACTGACCTCTTTCAGTGCCTTGATATTTCCATATGAGACACTGATGGAATCTATCGACAATAGTTCACTCATGCTTCTTCCTTCCCCAGATAGGCCTCGATGACGCTCGGATTGTTCCTGATTTCAGACGGTGTCCCCTGAGCAATATTCTTACCATAGTTGAGTACGGTAATCGTATCACAGATATTCATGACCAGCTTCATATCATGCTCAATAAGTACTACGGTAATGCCAAGGTCTCTGATCCGTCTGATGGTCCGCATCAGGGTATCAGTTTCCATCGGGTTCATTCCCGCAGCAGGTTCATCAAGAAAGAGAATGGTCGGATTGGTAGCCATCGCCCGGGCTATTTCCAGCTCCCGCTGATGACCGTACGGCAGATTCTTTGCCAGTTCGTGAGCAAGTGGGATAAGGTTGAAGAAATCAAGCCATTTCATCGCCTGTTCATGCAATTGATCATATTCCTGTTCAACTTGCAGATAGCTGCGGATGATGGCACCGAAACGTCCGGCAACCGGACTTTTTCCCGTTGAGAAATGGAGTCCGACCATTACGTTTTCTAAAACAGACAGCTCCTTGAAGAGTCGGATATTCTGAAAGGTACGTGCAATACCCATCCGACAAATCCGGTTGGCACTCTTCTTCGTAATATTCACCCCGTTAAAATGTACCTGTCCGGCGGTCGGGGTGTCCAACCCGGTCATGTTATTGAACAGTGTGGTCTTGCCTGCTCCGTTCGGTCCTATCAGTCCGGTAATCAACCCTTCTCTGACCTGGAAATCGACTTCACTTACTGCAACAACTCCTCCATAGGCACGTGTCAGCTTTGTGGTTTCAAGCAGGATCATGAACGGCCTCCTCTTCTGAGATGGCGACGTGGTGCACTCCGTTGCTCACGGCCAAGAATCCCCTGTGGTCTCCAGATCATCATAACCACCAGAATCAGACCGAAGAGAACCTGCTTGAACTGTGGTGGAATCACATTTGAAAGCCCCACAAGCTGCGGGAAATAGGAGATAAACTGGATAATAAAAGCTCCAAGAATAACAGCTTTGAAATTGCCCATACCACCAAGTACGACCATACAGAGCACCATAATAGATACCATGAAGGTAAAGACTCCTGGAGTGACCGATAATATGAACGCAGCCTGAAGGCTCCCAGCTACTCCGGCAACTGCAGCTCCCAATATGAAAGCCCACACCTTGTAACTCGTGGTATTGATTCCCATGGAGGATGCGGCAATTTCATCTTCACGAATAGCTTCAAGAGCACGTCCGATTCTCGATTTTGCCAACCGCTCATACAGCAGATATGCAACTAACACGATGATCCATACCATGACGATGAATCCCCATTTGGTAAAAGGATTGATCTTGATACCGAATAAAGTCGCCATAGGGATGCTGCGGATTCCCATGGGACCATTGGTTACGCTGTCCCAGTTATTCAAAATATTACGTACAATCTCACCGAATCCCAATGTGGCAATGGCAAGATAATCACCTTTCAGTCGTAAGGTAGGCAGTCCGATGAGTAGACCAAACACTGCAGAAAGCAGTGCTGCGGCCGGTATCGTCAGCCAGAACCCCCACCCGTACGTAACAGATAGAACTGCAGTTGCATAACTACCGATAGCGAAGAATCCTGCCTGCGTCAACGAAAGCAGCCCTACGTATCCGGTGATGAGATTTTGACCGATGGACATCAGAGAATAGATACCAGTGTATATCAGAATCAACAGGATAAAGTTTACCATTACACCTTCTCCTTCTCTGCCTTGCCAAGCAGTCCCTCAGGTTTCACCAAGAGAATGATGATGAGCGCAACGAATGCAATCGTATCACGCAAACCATAGGGAATACCGAGCAGTGCGACACCAAAAGTTTCGAGCAGACCAAGGAGTATCCCTCCCAGCATAGCTCCTGAAATGTTGCCGATACCTCCAACAACAGCTGCAACAAAGGCTTTCAAACCAGTCATGGTTCCCATTGACGGATACACTTTGATTTCCAGTGCAATAAGAAATCCCGCGGTTGCTGCAAGCGCAGAACCGATGGCAAAGGTAATGGAAATGATTCTGTCGGCTTTGATTCCCATAAGCTTTGCTGTGTCCTGATCCAGACTGGTAGCACGCATAGCTTTACCTATTCTGCTTCTATCAACAAAGAGTTTCAAAGCGATCATGGTGATCACAACTACTGCAAGAATCAGAATCTGGTGCGGTGTAATCGATACATCACCGATATGAAGTGGCGTGTTGTCAAATGGGTAATCAAGTTTCCGTGAACGGGTGCCCCACATCCATGCTGCCATGTTACTCAAAATAAAAGAAACTCCGATTGCGGAAAGCAATGGAGCAAGCCGGGTAGCTTTACGTAATGGCTTGTACGCAACTCGTTCAATGATCATACCGAGACCTGCACTGAAAATCATACCGGCAAGCATGGCAATGAAGAAAGCGACTATCGTCCAGGCCCCCATTGTCTGTCCTCGGATAGCATTGTACATAAACAGACCGATGTAGGAACCGATCATCAGTATGTCACCATGAGCAAAATTGATGAATTTGAGAATGCCATACACCATGGTATACCCGAGCGCAATGAGCGCATAGATTCCCCCTAGCGTCATACCATTCATCAGATGTTGAAAAAATTCAGCGATAGATCCCACAACAGGCTCTCCTTAATGAGTCAGACCTCCGCGACAACGCGGAGGTCTGCGTGTCGACCTTGCTACAGTAGCATATGATCAGTCGACAATGCAATAAACTCGGTACAACGACATCACATTACCCGAAATCGCTGTACCGTGCAGGATAACCTACTCAACCTCAATCAGTTCGCCGTCAACAACGGTATATGCACCAAGATACTTTGGAGTGGTTCCCTCGACCTCGTATACACCCTGATATGCTACCAGGTCACCATTTTCAGCAAAGTTAATTGTTCCAGTCACCCCTGGGAAGTCCTTAGTTGCTGCGAATGCGTCACGAACATCCTTCCGATCAAATTTACCGGTTTCTGCATAGACCTCTTCAAGAGCATCAAACAGGATGTATGCTGCATCATATGCATTGGTGGCAAATGAATCGGGAGCTCTTCCCCACATCTCGGTATACTTAGCTACGAAATTCTTATATGAATCAGTTTCGCTAACCTGTGTCGGACCAACATAGATCACCCCATCCGTGTAGGCGCCGGCAAGGTCATAGATCTCGGGATTCGAGAAGCCATCACTTGAAACGAACGGAATAGTGATTCCAAGCTGACTTGCCTGCTCAAGAATCTGAGCCATTTCCGCAGTGTAGTTAGGGATATAGATGGCATCGGGAGCCGCTGCACGGATCTTAGTCAGCTGGGTCTTGAAATCTTTGTCACCGATCTGTCCAGTTTCAGCAATAGTCACTACCCCACCACGACTTTCAAAGCTTGCCTTGGTTCCTTCATACAGACCCTGGCTGTAGTCGTTCTTGATATAAAGAACACCAAGTTCACGAACACCCAGTTTCTCATAGAAGTAGTGGCCAGAAACATCACCCTGGAGACCATCACTAGCAACAGTACGGAATACATAATCACCAGTATTGGTAATATCCTTGTGCGTACCGGAAGGAGTAACCATGGTGATTCCTTCAGCCTGAACACGTTCGCCAACAGCGAATGATACACCGGTGAATACAGGACCGATGAGCGCAACTATCTTATCGGAACTTGCAAGCTTTTCAATACCGGCAAGTCCTTTCTGCGGATCGCCTTCAGAATCCTCGATGATCAGCTCTACGGAAATCTTTCCTGCAATACCGCCGGTGGCATTCTTCTCTTCAAGAGCAACGAGAGCCCCCTTAGAGATCAAATCTCCGTAGTTGGCATAGTCGCCAGTCATGGGACCAATGAAACCGATTTTCACAGCAGAAGTAGCCGTCTCCTGATCTCCTGCTGCAAACAACGCCATAGTGCTGACCAAGGCGATTATCATGCATACTGTAAGAAATTTCTTCATACATACCTCCTGTATGGTTGCTCAGTTGCCAACCGCTGATTTCCTCCCCGGAACGTCAATAGTCGAGCAACTAAGTAAAGTTAAACGAATTATATACATAATTCAGTATAATTATTCAACACTCTTTCATCTCTATTGCAAAAAATTCATCTGAATCATGAAGATATAATAAAATTATACCTTCGTATAGCACAAACGGGCTTTCCGGGAGGTATCGGATAGTGTATGAATACCTGCTTGTTCTTCCTTTTCCCGGTTTCATCTCGAGAATTGTTGGCAGACAGCATGCGGGTCAACGCGCAGCTTGCACTCCTATTTCTGGTATGAGGCCCCTCAGGATATTACAAA
>CAYZXD010000019.1:0-45534 GCA_964482325.1 uncultured Spirochaetaceae bacterium
TAGAGCAGCGCACTCGTAATGCGCAGGTCGTGGGTTCGAATCCCACTTTTGGCTGGATTATGTATTTTAGCCGGCTCAGAATTAAGTTTCTGAGCCTTTTTACTTTTCCAATGCTTCAACACATCGCATTCACCCGAAAATCAATACTGAAAAACTCACTCAGATCAAGTAACGTCGTCATAGTGTACTGCACTTCGTTTCTCAAAGCAGAAGTGATCGTGTCGGCAACATGTATATATGCCTATGTTCTGTACATCCTTCTCCATCTTTCATACCTGTTTTTGGTTTCATGAACTTAGGCAGAAATCCTGCTTCTGTGGAAATCAGCTAACAGGTCCATAATCAATGCATGACCCGCTGCATTCGGATGAATACCATCGGTGCATATCAGTGAGGAACAGTCTCTTCTTGAGAGAAATCCACTGCGTACATCTATCAGTTGGGTATGTGTTTCCAAAGCCACCCTGGCGATTCGTAACGAATACAGTTCCTGGTACCGTTCGATAGTATGCAGATCGCCGAGCCAGTGAAGAATGTTATCCCGATTCAACCCATTCCTGCAGATATGATTCAGATATCGCTCTGCATCGATCGGGGGAAGTGTCATAAGCATGGGAATACTCTGTGCACTCTTTATGTACATCACCATACGTTTCAACGTCTGTTCAAACTCCTGTATCGGGGTTTTGCTCAGATGCATGATATCCGGATGAGCTGCCACCTCTTCCCAGCAGAAATCACAATCATTGCCACCGTATTCGAGCAGAACACCGTCACACTGTAGTCCCGCGGTCACAGCTCGCTGAAGTAATTTCATTCCTTTAGTAACCGTACAACCGAATCTGGTAGTAGTTTGAAACTCAATCCCTATCTGGCTGCCCAGCTGTTCGAAGCTATCAGGTTCAAGAGGAATATAGCGATCTTCACGCTCATCATACACTACCCCTTTCAGGATCGAGTCACCGAAAATCCTTATTCTCTTACGTTCTCGGTTCATTGATACCTCACCTCCCAATGAGATACGATGAGAATAATTGAGAAAAGTGGATAGAACCATAGCGTAAATTTACTAAAAACTGATGCAATGGGACCTATTACTCACCAGTATAGATCTACTATGCCCTAGGGGCCGATGTGAAGCCTTCTGGTACAGGAACTTGACGATCACATCACATCATAGATATCATAGTGCATTAATAGGAAATAACCATGGAGGTATATCTATGAGCCTGATTATCTGGATTGTGGTGTTCATTGCATTGATTGCTGCACTGGCAGTAATGAAACATCGACTGCACCTTCCCTTTTCAACTCGAGTCGCACTCGCACTGGCACTTGGCGCCATCTTCGGACTTGCACAGTTCTTCTTTGCATCTGAACCCATCAGTCAGCAGCTGAGACCCTACCTTGCCCTTATCGGATTTGGCTATGTGGATCTGTTGCGTATGTTGATTCTTCCGCTGGTACCGACCAGCATCATTGCAGGACTGCTGAAACTCAGCAATACCAGTGAACTCAGGCAAATGGGATTTCGTACTATTGGTATGTTTCTCTTCACAGCCACCCTTGCCGGTATTATCGGATTAGGAGTTGGCTCGCTGTTTTCCGTCGGTGTCGGCATCACACCTGCCGACCTTCCTCCACGGGACCCCACTACCGTAGGAAGTATTTTCAGCCAGTTTAGAAATTTCATTCCATCAAATCCCATTAAGAATGCTGCCGAACTGAATATGATCCCGCTGGTGGTATTCTCCGTTTTTATCGGTGTTGCCGCAATTGGGGTAAAAACCAAAAAGCCTGAAGCGGTGGTACCATTTCAAAACCTACTTGAAAGTTTTCTTGCAGTAGTCATGCAACTGACCAAAATGGTATTGAAACTCACTCCATACGGCGTTCTTGGTCTTACCAGCTATTGGCTGAGCAGTACGGGAATTGCACTGCTTGTGCAACTGGGCATCTTTGTGGTAGCCATCGTAGTTGCCTGTGGCATTCAGTTGGCAGTGGTCTATGGGGGTATGCTTTCAACGCTTGTCCGGATAAATCCGATTCGGTTTTATCGTGCTGCAAGTCCTGCGCTCCTGTTGGCCTTCTCAAGCAGATCAAGTCTCGGGTCGCTGACTATGACTATTGATACCATGGTACACCGGCTCAAGGTTCATCCTCGAGTAGCCAATTTCGTCGGTCCGTTGGGAGCAGTCATGAATATGGACGCCTGTGGGGGCATCTTTCCAGCCATGGTCGCGGTATTTGCTGCAAACGCATTCTCCATCGAACTCACGATAGCTCAATATATTCTGATCGTGGTGGTTTCCATTATGGCAAGTCTCGGCAGCGCAGCAGTTCCAATGGGGGCTACCGCATTTACCATAATCACCCTTACTACTGTCGGACTCCCCGTTGAGGCGGTAGGACTGGTTGCGGGTGTGGATTTCATTGTCGATATGTTCAGAACCATGACCAACGTCGCCGGAGATTTGACCACATCCGTAGTGGTATCGAATTCCCTTGGTGAGTTCGATAAAGCAGCTTTTAATGCACAGGATCTCAGGGCAGAGCAAGCTGACTGATTCGTAGCTCATGCAGGTGGAACCTAAGCCGGTCCACCTGCTGCTCTCATAAGAATCATCTCAACAGAGTGACAAGTTATCATCAGAGATAAAGAAGGGCTGTTGCAGCAACTGCAACAGCCCTCGTGCTTATCATGCGGATTGATTATTTAGTAAGCACCGCCTGCGCAGCTGCGAGCCGTGCAATAGGTACTCTGAAAGGTGAGCAGGAAACATAATCGAGTCCTACTTCCTGACAGAATTTGATCGTTCTTGGATCCCCACCGTGCTCTCCACAGATACCCAGCTTGATCTTCGGATTCACCGATCTGCCAAGTTCCGTAGCGATTTTAACCATTTTGCCGACACCATCGACATCAATGGTTTCAAACGGATCATACTCATAGAATCCTTTATCAGTATCCCGTACATAGGGCCCGAGGAAGCTAGCTGCATCATCTCGTGAGAATCCACAGGTCATCTGCGTAAGATCATTCGTTCCGAAACTGAAGAACTCGGCAGATTTGGCAATTTCATCAGCTGTGATCGCGGCGCGTGGAACTTCAATCATGGTTCCCAGTTTGTAGGAAATCTTCTTGCCACGTTCAGCAAAGACCGCTTCAATAGTTTGCTCTGCCTGCTTTTTGGTATACAGGAACTCCTTGTAATGTCCCACCAGCGGAATCATAATCTCAGGATGCACCTCAACTCCACGGTCGGCAACATTCATGGCAGCTTCCACGATGGCGCGAACCTGCATGTGCAGAATTTCAGGATAGACGATTGCCAGACGGCAGCCGCGGAATCCGAGCATCGGGTTGAATTCATGCAGCTGTGCAGTTTTCTGAGCGATCTCGTCTACAGAAATTCCCAGCTGAAGTGCCATTTCATGACGACTGGTGTGGTCATTGGGCAAAAACTCATGCAATGGAGGATCAAGCAGTCGTACCGTTGCAGGAAGTCCGTTTAATTCAGTAAAGATCTCTTCAAAGTCCTGACGCTGCATGGGCAACAGTTCTGCGAGGGCTTTTTCCCGCTCCACTTTGTTATTAGCCAGGATCATCTTACGAATACTTACAATGCGCTGTCCGCCGAAGAACATATGTTCTGTCCGGCACAGACCAATACCTTCCGCACCCAACTGTACTGCCATATGTGTATCAGCAGGAGTATCCGCATTGGTACGCACTCTTAATGTTCTGATTTCATCAACATAGGTCATGAAGGTGTTATAATTCTGGAACAGCAGAGAATCTTCTGCTTTCATTACTCCATTGAGTACTTGAACAATTTCCGAGGGTCTTACCTTGATATGGGCAAAATAGACCTGACCGGTAAAACCATCGATAGAGATAAAGTCTCCTTCCTTCACCGACTGGCCGTCAATGCTCATGGTCCCCTTTCGATAATCAATCGTGATATCACCGGCGCCGGAAACACAGGGAACTCCCATACCGCGTGCAACTACTGCAGCATGACTGGTCATCCCTCCGCGGGTGGTAAGCACTCCCTTAGCAACGGCCATACCACCGATATCTTCAGGACTGGTCTCAATACGGGCAAGAATCACATCCTTTCCTTCTGCTGCCATCTCTTCGGCTTTCTCGGCGGAAAAATAGACCTGGCCACAGGCTCCACCCGGACTGGCATTCAGGCCTTTGGCAACCTGTTTGACTCCCTCTTTTTCAATCTCATCACCATCAAGTACCGGAGCAAATAGTTTGTTGAACTCGCCTGCCGGTACACGGGAGACCGCAACTTCCTTGGAAATCAGGCCCTCTTCAACCATTTCAACCTGTGATCGAAGCCAGCTGAAAATCGTTCGTTTACCATTTCTGGTCTGCAACATGAACAGCTTGCCTTCCTGAATGGTGAACTCAATATCCTGCATATCTTTATAATGTTTTTCCAGCAGCTCCCTGATATCGACCAGCTGATTATATACCGACTCATTTACCTCACGGAGCGTATCGATGGTTGCAGGAGTTCTGATACCGGCAACAACATCTTCGCCCTGAGCATTCATCAGATACTCACCATAGAACTTATTCTCACCGGTAGAAGGATCACGGGTAAACGCAACTCCAGTTCCACTGGTATTACCCATATTTCCGAAGACCATTGATTGCACATTTACTGCAGTACCTAGCAGGCCCCGAATGTCATTCATCTGACGATACTTGATTGCCCGTTCATTATTCCATGAACCGAAGACGGCATTGATCGCCTTGAACAGCTGATCAATGGGATCGGTGGGAAAATCCTCTCCCACTACTTTTTTATAAATTTCTCTATAGCGCGCAATCACTTCTTTCAAATCTTCAACATCAAGTTCTGTATCGATCTTTCGGTTACGTTCCTGCTTTACTGCCTCAAGGGCTTCTTCAAAGCTGTGGTGAGGTACCCCCATTACCACATCACCGAACATCTGCATGAACCGGCGATAGCTGTCCCAGGCAAAACGTTCGTTATTGGTCTTCTTTGCAAGAGCCCGGGCAGAATCGGGAGTCATACCCAGATTCAGCACCGTATCCATCATACCCGGCATCGACTGAGCCGCTCCTGATCTAACTGATACCAACAGGGGATTCTCACTGTCGCCAAGCTTCGCTCCCATTACTTGTTCAAGATGAGCAAGATGTTCAAGAACCTCTTCTCTCAATGCTTCGGGATATTGGCTGTCATGAGCACTATAATAGGCACAGGCCTCGGTACTGATAGTAAACCCGGGAGGAACCGGTAATCCGATTGAAGTCATATCTGCAAGGTTGGCACCTTTACCACCGAGCAGGTCCTTCATCGACCCCGTTCCTTCGGCCTTTCCTTCTCCAAAAAAATACACATACTTTGTCTTGTCTTTTGACATCTATAAGAACCCCCTTGAATTCCTTTACATTTTTACATTTATTGCTATTTACAGTTAGCCAATTTACATGAGAAAACCCTCCCTGTCAATGTAGGGAGGGTTATGCAGCATTACGCCGTATATGATTCTAGCGCCTTAAGACGCGCCGGTTGCTTCATGCGCTCGAGAGCTTTCTTCTCGATCTGTCTGATCCGTTCTTTGGTAAGGTTGTACACCTCGCCAATCTCTTTTAACGACATGGGAATTGCCCCGTTCAAACCAAATCTCATCTCAATGATATCGCGCTCTTTTTCACTCAGCAGCTGCAAAGCATCGTTGATATCATCCTTCAGTGATTTTTCCATGAGAATATCTTCAGCTGAACGATAATCATCTTCAATGAAATCCCCGACAGTTGAATTTCCAGGATCACCATACACCGGAGCATCAAGACTCACCATTTCTCTACTGATCGAAAGCAGATCGCCAATTAGTTTCGGATCCATGTGCATGGACTCTCCTAGCTCCTCAAGCGTAGGATCTTCTCCACTTTCGTGCATCAGTTTCCGCTGTGCCTTTTGTATCTGAACCAGCTCGTTTGCACGGTTAAGCGGCAGTCTGACGGTACGAGACTTTTCACAGATAGCCTTCAAGATAGCCTGTCTGATCCACCATACGGCATAACTGATAAAATGATAGCCTCGTTCAACATCATATTTTTCCAGGGCATTCATCAGCCCGATATTTCCTTCATTGATAAGATCAATAAGCGGAAGTCCCTGATTCTGGTACTTCTTCGCTACATTCACCACAAATCGAAGATTCGACTCAATCATCCGCTTCCGGGCAAGTTCATCACCTTCAGCAGCCTTCTTTGCCAATTCGTTTTCTTCGTCACGGGTGAGCAGGGGAATTCTGTTGATCTCTTTCAGATACATAGACAGGATATTCTCATCCTCGAATCTGTCATTTTCGTTCAAAACTTTAGCTTTGTTGCGGATCATATACGTTCCTCCTATTGAATAACAAGCAATATTCGTGCCAACTGGAGGAGCAATTGAGAATTATAAAAATATTTGATTGACAGGAATACAGTTATATAGATATTTTCCGATATAGGCAAAAACCGTTCTTATACGAAACGAATACACAAACCGAGTCAGAATGACACAGAGCCCAAAAATCAGCTCATTAGTGTGTAATAATGACACATTCTTCTAATATATCATCTTGGATCTGGTCAAAAGGAGTCCCATCTTCCTGCAGTACATCCTCCATATCCCAGGGGAAATCTATCCGCACCGTCCGAAACCAAGCCGATAAATCAGTACCGGCAAAGGGAATTTCCGATCTTTCCATCTCGGAACGCAACTCATACCACCGCCGCTTGATCAGGTCGTGTACCATATCACCTTCAGCAAGCGTAGAAATGATCCGATTCCGCTTACCAAGAATGTACACAGCCATCTGCGTATCATGAAAGAGCCGCCACTGCTGTGCTTTTACCAGTTCTGATGAGAGGTCTCGCAGCATGAAGGCATCGGCAAAACACCTGATGGCACCCCCGGTCTCCCCCAGCCGGCTCAGCACGACTCCCATGCGAAAGAAGCATTGAGCTGCTGCCCGGGGATTCTCTCCCTGCTCTTTCGACAACTCGGCAGAACAGACGTGCAGTGCTTTGCGGTATCGTTGATCGGTTGTTATCTTCATGGCTTGCTCCCCTTTCACACTGACAATATACGAAGAGAAGATGAAATCGGAAAGGGGTCAGGAGATGTAAGGAAAACATCAGGATTGCTTGACCGCCTCAGTCTTTGTGCGTATATTTCTATAGGATTTCAATATCGTATCCAAATTACACTATGAATAGATCATGCAGGAGGAATTTTATGACAATCAAACCAATGGGAGACAGAGTACTGGTCAAGATGGAAGAGGTTCAGGAGAAGACTGCCGGAGGTATCTTCATCCCCCAGACAGCACAGGAGAAGACTCAGATTGCCGAAGTCATCGCTGTAGGTTCTGATGAGACCATCACGGTTAAAGTAGGCGACAAGGTCATGTACGACAAATATGCAGGAACTGCAGTCAAAGCAGAAGGCCAGGAATACCTGATTCTTCACATGTCTGACATTCTCGCTGCTATTGCTTAATAAGAAAGATTGCACCGATGAAAACGTGAAGGCTGTTGCAGAGCAACGGCCTTCATGCTTTTGAGAAGCAGGAAATTGATCGAGCGGCAAACCACCCGAGTGAAACGTATATGGCACTGAGTACAAACACCGCGGTAAAACCGATTTTAGTGATCAAAATCCCAGCAACGATGGGGTATACTACCTGCATCACAGAGCCTGCACCCGAAATTCCGGTATACAAGGCTCTGTTTTCATCTGTCGAGATCTCGATGAGTACTCCTGATGAAATAATTTGATTAAGTGTGTGTGCAATACCACCAAGAAGAAATACGGCAGCATACCACTGAGACGCTCCGGAAAGTACCAGAGCAGCAATCGGGATCAGCGTACTCGTACCGACAAACAGGTACATCAGCGAACGATATCGTTGATCTTTTGAAAAGAGCGTGAACACCATATTTGCACCGAGAGCACCTGCCATCTGTATCAGAAGGAAATTACCGGCAAGATTGCCGTCAACACTCCCCTCTGCCCGTGCATATAATAAAAGAAAAGGAAGCAGAGAAATGATCACCCCGGTGGTGTTGATCAACAGAAGGTACCACCGGAGATTGCGATCAGTACGGATCACCGACCAGAATTGTTTAACCTTTTCCTTGCGGGACAGAATCGGAGGAACTACCCCCGCTGGTTCGACGAGCATCCAGAATCCACTGGTTGCCAATAGCAGTAACGCCCCGGCAAGTAAAAACAAGAGGCTGAAGTTGTAGGGATATCCCAGATTGGAGAGAATCACTTTCACCAAAAGTGCAGAGAGAATCACACCGATACTGCTGATCAGCTGTTTCGTCATAATGAGACGTTTGCGTCTCTCGGGGAGTATCACTTTGCCCATAATGTCTGTGTAGGCGATATTCGCAAAAGCACCGGAAAAAGAGAACACCGTCATCACCGCGATAATCATCCATACTTTCCACGGGGCTTCACCACCTAGGAAGCGAATAAAGAGACCTAATGCGATCAGCGCTGCTGTTCGCAGATAAATACCGATCAGAAGCGCACCTTTTTTCTGTTTGAATTGCACAACCATAGAGGCGAACACCAGCTGCATAAACTTGGTACCACCCACTAAAATTGCACTGAGTAGCCCCATATGCCAGGCAGCTCCGCCTGCCTGAGCCAGCATGGCCGGTACTACCGTATTATGGTCAATGAAATTAAGTGTAAGAGCCAGAAACAGGGCATGGATCAGAAAACCCCGTGTATTGCGCCCTTGATACTTCCTGATATCTGCAGTGTCCATATCATCACCGATATAAGAATGATTCTATTTTACCCGGTACGCCATCTGTGGTCGTTTCGGGATGAAATGATTCAGGGAGTGCTTGCAGCATCCACTGACCATAGTTTTTCTGTACTACTCTGCTGTCCAATATCAACACAATCCCGCTATCGAGCGCATTCCTCAGCAGTCTTCCAAACCCCTGTTTCAGCCTCATGGTCGCCTCCGGAAGCGCCAACTGAAAAAACCCGCTTTTCCCCTCCTGATCGAGGGCTTCCTGACGGGCACGAAAAACCGGTTCGGTGGGAACACGAAACGGCAGTTTGACGATCACGACAAGACGCAAGGTATTGCCCGGAGCATCAACCCCCTCCCAGAAAGAGTCGGTGGCAAAGAGCACACTATCTTCATCGTCGATAAATCGGTGCAACAAACGGCTTCTATCCTCTTCTCCCTGTCGAAGAAGTGTAATTCCCGCTTTTACCAGATCCGGTGCAATGGCATCGGCGACACTGGTGAGCATACGGTAGGATGTGAATAGTACCAAGGCACCGCCTCCCGAAGCATACACCGCATGGCGAATCGTCTGTACACAGTAGGATCCAAACGCTTCAGCAGTCCTTTCTGTGAATACGGGAGCATCACTCGGAGTAAGCAGCAACAGTCGTTCTTTAAAATCAAATGGGGAATGATGCACTGCAGTAAGATACATACGATCAGGGGAAACAGGTAAGCCGACCCGTGAACCCCAATACGTGAATGAATCGTTCAAATCCAACGTTGCGCTGGTGCACACCACTGTGGCAAGCTTACTGAAAATGGTGTCTCGAAGCGGCTGCGCTACTGAAAGTGGCGAGATATGAAGCGCAGCATGGGGACTCTGCTTAGGATGCGTGGCCAATTCCATCCAATAAACATCGGTATTCCATGAAGCAAAATCGATAAAGCGTTCCAGAGCATCTGCAGAAGCACGAACTCGCCGGATATATACAGCAAGTTCCTGCACCCGTATTTCCAACTCATCGGGAATTGCCAGAGACTCAACGAGCTGCTGAGCGAGTTCACTGAGTCGTATGATATGTGCCAGGACAGCCTTGCCCAACGGTACCGCATCACTCATCCACTGCTGTTGTTCAACACCAATAAGAGCCGTCTTCAGTCGCCCTTGCTGCATCAGACTGACCAGATAGGTATCAAGATACCCGATTGATTCAACCAACAGTGAAATTTCGCCGGTAATCTGATCGGCCAGAGCAGGGGATCGAAGGTACAAAGCAAGTTCCTCAATCAATGAGGTATTTCCTCTCCGCGTCCGGGAGATATGGCTGAGGGTACGAAGTACCTCAAAGGTACTGTAGGTATGCGTGAAAAAATCAGTGGCATTTTTTTCTATGTTATGAGCTTCATCAATCACGAGACGTTGAAACGGCGGGAGTACTGCATCGGTATCGTAGTCAAGATCATCAATCATCCTCGATCGCGCATCGGTAAACAGGAGATGGTGATTTGCAATAATTATCGCAGCTTCTCCTGCCTTCCTGCGTGACTTCATAAAAAAACAGTCCTTTGCATACGAACATCGGTACCCGGCACAGAGATCTGCATCACTGCATACCTCTGACCAGATTGAAGCGGTAATCGTTCCGGGAAAATCGGTTCGCAGACCGGTCTCCGTTTCAGCACTCCATGCAACGACCGACCCGATATCGCTCAGCGGATCCCGGGACACCAGAGGAGTCTGCTCAGCATACTCCTCCAGACGACGCAGACAGAGATAATTGCTGCGTCCCATCACTAAAGCCACCTTTGCAGACACGTGCAAGAGATCAAACAACTGAACCAAATCCTTACGAAAGAGCTGATTCTGCAAATTGATCGTTGAGGTTGCCACTACGGTACGTTCTTTTGGATGTTCGATCGACCACAGTAATGCCGGAACCAGATAGGCAAAAGATTTCCCGATTCCGGTTCCCGCCTCAATGGCTGCAAGAGCATGATCGTGGTACGCCTGTTGTACCATCAATGCCATTTCCAACTGTCCGTCACGATATTCATAACCTGGGAATCGCTGGGAAAGCAGACCGTCAGCATCAAAGATTTCAAAGATTTCACTGGTCTTCAAGTTGGTATTCCTGTACTTTCCGGTGGATAGTTTTTCGCGCTACACCAAGAATATCGGCAGCTTTCGATTTATTACCGCGACAACTGGCAATCGTGGCAAGAATGAGTGCTTTTTCGGCCTGATCCATCGTAGTACCGACAGGGATCACCACCCGCTCTTCACTTCCTGCATTGCGGACCGCAGCAGGAAGATCTTCCAAATCAATAATGTTATTGGAAGCTAGTACTACGGCACTCTCCACACAGTTGCCCAGTTCCCGAATGTTGCCCGGCCAGTCATAGGAGAGCATCGCTGCCTTTGCCCGCTGGGAAAAACCGGAAACACGACGATTATTTCTTTCGTTATACTGTTCGAGGAAATGGGACATGAGAAGCGGTATATCCTCCTTACGTTCACGCAGCGGCGGTACTTCAATATGGATCACATTGAGACGGTAATAGAGATCCTCTCGAAAGGTACCGGATTCTACTTCGGCTCGGAGATCCCGATTGGTAGCAGCCACAAGGCGGACATCCACCGTGATCGTTTTTTCACTCCCCAGCCGTTCAAACTGTCGTTCCTGCAGTACCCGCAGCAATTTTACCTGGGTGCTTTGGCTGATCTCTCCAATTTCATCCAGAAAGAGCGTACCCCCATGTGCCAGTTCAAAGCGTCCTTTCCGGGAAGATACAGCACCGCTGAATGCCCCTTTTTCATGACCGAATAATTCATCCTCCAGCAGCGTCTCTGCGAAAGAGGCACAACTCACCTTGATGAAGGGACCATTACTGCGGTGAGAAAGCTCATGGAGCGCATCGGCGACCAACTCTTTTCCGACTCCGCTCTCTCCGGTGACCAACACGCTGGCATTGGCATCTGCAACCTGTTTCACCGTATCCATGAGTCGAATCATCCGCTCACTTTTGCCAATAATCTTCGTGTAGCTGTTCTGCCGTTTGAGTTGCGCCAATTCATTTCTTAAGGCTTCATTCTGATCATACAGATCAAGATTGCTGAATGCTCTTCGAATAAGTAAAAACAGCCGGTCAAGATTCAGCGGCTTCGTAAGGAAATCCACAGCACCGTTGCGCATAGCCTCTACAGCCGCCTCAATAGTACCGTGTCCGGTGAGAATAACCACCGGCATGGTTGGATACGATGAAGAAACGCGTTTTAATAATTCCTGACCCGACATGCCCGGCATCCGCAAATCGGTGATCAGCAGATCAACAGATTTTGCTGTGATAGTGTTCCAGGCTTCCTTTCCATCCGATGCCAGAAGGATCGTGTATCCCTCATCTTCAAGAGCAAGCTGTAAGCCGTTACGGATATTTTTTTCGTCATCTGCGATGAGAATCGTTCTATTCATACGCTCTGTGTCGCCTCCAACGCCAGTCGCTCACCGGTGGGAACCGGCAACGAGACATGGAAGGTCGTTCCTTCACCCTTTTTACTCGTCACCGAGATCTCTCCCTGATGCTCCTTGATAACCTTGAATACCATGGTGAGGCCCAGTCCTGACCCGGAATCTTTGGTCGTAAAATAGGGTTCGAAGATTTTAGCCAGCGTAGCTTCATCCATCCCCTGTCCGGTATCACGTATGGTAATCACTACATGATCACCATCGAGTCGCGTGCTCACGGTCAAGGTTCCCCCAGACACCTCCATTGCATTCATGGCATTCTTGATAATATTTAGCAGTGCCTGTTTCAGCAGGTTTTCATCAATGCGTAGTTTCGGAAGAAATTCAGTGAGATTGCGTTCAATGGCGACCTGATGGGATGTAAGCTCATACCCGACAAACCGCAGCACCTCGTCAACTATGCGGTTCACCGATTCTAATCGCAAACGCACATCCATGGGACGTACGGCGAACAGAAAATCAACCACAATACCATTCAGTCGCTCGATTTCCTCATCAATGACGTCAAGATATCGTGCAGCATCATCGATTGTCAGGGAAGTTCTCCGTTCAAACGCCTTCCTGAGAAGTTGAAGATGAATCCCGATGGAGGCAAGAGGGTTTTTGATCTCATGGGCTACTCCGGCAGCAACGGTAGTAAGCGAGGCAAGACTTTCCGAGCGATGAAGTCGGGCCTCTTTTCGTTTTTCTTCCGAGATATCCTGAATAATAAACAGTACCCGTTTCCCGTTATCCTGGTGAAACACCGGATCAAAACTACTGGTGAACGTTGAAGCCTGTATTGAAATGGTACGAACCGATTCCCCCCGTTGAAAATGGAACTCTTCCTGCACCCCTTCATCGTCACGAATATGCTCTATTGCAGTGAGCATAAATCGTGCGATATCCTGATCTGCAAGGACATACCGTAACGAGGCTCCTTCAGTAAGCTGCCGACTCAGAGGAAGCAGCCGAAGCACCTCATCATTGCAGGTAAGCACCCTTCCCTGTGAATTGGTGACCACCACACCGAGATCGATCTGCTGCAATACCGTGCCGAGCAGTTCATTCTCACTCGCCTGGTATCGTACCAGTGTTCTGATCTCATCAGTACTGAGTTTTTCTATCTTATCGAAAGCACGCCTGATAAAGTTATTCATACTGTTTCCTGAAGTCGATAATACAACGATTCCACGAGCAGTCTTCTGCTCTGATTAAATATCGCGGCCATATGTGCCGCTTCAGAGATTGCCCGCGTCACTATGGTAGCACGGGAAAAACTCAAAGCCCCCTCAAGGTACTTGGCATGGAGGTGGTGCTGAACCTGCTTGAGAAAGTACTCAAGGTGCACCTGTTCGTCAAGGTTTTCGGTAATGTCATCAAGCTCTACACGACTAATCAGACGTCCATCAGCGATGCTCAAGGCGAACTGCAGGGCATTCTGCGTTATCTCACTACATGGCACCCCTGATGATTCAAGAAAAAACTGCTCAAGTGAAGAAACTTCCCGTTCGAAAGCAGAAAACACATCACGAACAAGTGTACCGGTTGTCTCGGGTGCAAGTGCACCGATGGTATGCTGTTGCACCCTACTGCGTATGGTGGGAAGCAATCGAGCCGGATATTCACTGATCAGGATGATGTACGTATCTTTCGGTGGTTCTTCAAGGAGTTTCAGCAGACTGTTGCGAGCCCCGGCAGTACTCTCCTCCACCCCTTCAAGAATCATCACTCGAATCGGGTTCTCACTGGAAGTCTGAAGAGCCCACTCCTGCAATGATCGAATTTGGGATATGGTGATCGGTGCAGCTTTTTTCAGATTGGCTGCAAATGGCTGCAGCGCCGATCTAAGTGGTTCTATTAGAGCAGGAAGCTGATCATAAGCTGCTTGCTCGATATCGCTCAAAAGATCATTTACTACTGCAGCAGCTTCAAAAATGGAAGAGGATTTCGCATCAGTACTTCCGAGTAGGGCTCCATGGTATTGAAGCAGCATCAGATGTATCGTATAGAGTAAAAACTGCCGCGTATGCGCATCTGGATGAGCAGCGATCAGCGCAAGAGCTGCATCTATGCGGGTACTGTGATCACGATTCCCGAGAGAAACCACATTATGCATCGCATACTGTTTATAAGAGTTGCAGGAAAAACAGCTACAATCGTCGCTTCCTTGTGCTGAACAGGAGAGCACTCGGGCAATTTCCAGAGCAATGTTCATCCGACCACTGTAACGGGGACCGCTGAGCAATATCGCTTGCGGTAATACACCGGAACTCAGCTGTTGTGCCAACAGTTCTGAGGCCGCTTCCTGATACCTGCCGATCTGTGCAAACATCTACATCAAATCCTTCAGCAGCGCAATCCCCTTTGGGGTAAGCGGTTTAAGAATACGTGTGGTGATTACGCTCGGATCAATATACCCGGAAAGATCGATCACCTTCTGCAGCTCAAGCAGATACACAATGAAGGCAACCACGATAGCTACTTCCACCACACCGAGCAGCATACCAAGAAATCGGTCAAGCCATTCAAGACCCAACGCATCAAGCGTTTTATCGAGAAGGGAACCAACGAGCATCATGGCAATATACCCGATAATGAAGAAAATGACAAAAGCAATCAGGGTGGAAATCAATAGCGGCAATGATTCAAACGTATCGGCGAGAATCGACGTGCCCAGCTGGGTAAATAGGAGTGCAACGACAAACCCCACCAAAAATCCGATCCGCGAAGAAAACTCCAGGGCAAATCCCCGCACTGCTCCTACAATGGCTGCCATGAAAGCAAGTGCTACAATAATTACGTCAACAATATTGAAAACATATGGTCCTAAAGCAAATCCCCACTCACTCATTGGTGACACTCCTTTTCCCGGTGTCCCGGGCATGTGTTACAAGCAACTGAGCTATTGTATGAGCTCCTCGGTGCACGTGCAAGGTTGCTGCTGCTTCTATCATACTCCTGCGCACACTATCGTGTAAAACAACTTTTTTCACAACCGTCAGAAATTGTTCGGCTGTCGCCATCTCTGGTGAGAGTACCAAAGCCGCACCAAATTTTTCAAGACGTTGCGCATTGGCGATCTGATCACCTCGGGACGCATGCAGCCCTAGCGGGAGGAGTATCATGGGGACACGCAGTTCCATGAACTCTGCAATGGCAGTAGCTCCTGAACGGGATATTACCACAGTGGCAGAGCACAAAAGATCATCAAGATGCTCATCAATAAACGCAAACGGATGGTAATCTTTCCGCTCAGAGGCCATCATCTCATGATTACCCGTTTGGTGGACAACCTGACCAAGATCGAGTAAGGGATCGAGCGTATCCCAAACCAACCGATTGATCTGCTGCGCTCCCTGACTGCCACCGAGTACCACGATGATCGGACGGTCACCGGTAAGGGAAAAGTGGTGTAATGCACGCTGCCTGTCGGTAGTTTCGGCAGAAAAACGCACCGGTATCCCGGTCACGCTCAGCTTAGCCTGCAACGATTTTGCATACGAAACAGCAGCCTGTGGAAAAGGAATACAGATAAGCTGTGCAAATCGCCCGTTTATCCGGGTTGCAAGACCGGGCAGAGCATCTGATTCGTGAGTAATTGATGGAATCCTTAGAAGATACGAAGCTATCATTACCGGTACGGATACATATCCACCTTTTGAGAACACCACATCCGGCTGCTCACGACGGAGCACTCGAAGCGCCTGAAAGATTCCGAGCACAACGGCAGCCATATCTTTTGGTGTACGCCAGGAGAAATAGCGGCGCAATTTTCCCGAGCAGATAGCGATATGACGTATACCGGCATCGTGTACCCACCGCTGTTCTGCCACTGCAGCACTGCCGAGCCAAAAACGCTGATAGGGTTCACCGATATCCTTGAGATGCTGAGCTAACTGACGATCAATTGCGAATGCAGGAAATACATGACCTCCTGTTCCACCCCCGGTAAAACATACTTTCACAGAAGCTCCTTATCTGCGAGGGTATACTATAGAAAGCCTCCAGGCAATATACAGAGGGAATCTTTCCTGCTATACTTTTCTTTGTACACACCAAATTACCGAGGGAAATTTATGGCAAAAAGCCTCTTGCAGAAACTCTTTGGCACGAAGCAGGAACGAGATATGAAACGCCTGATGCCGATCGTGGATCAGGTCAATGCGCAATCAGATTGGGCATCCGGTCTCTCAGAGACAGACTTCCCCGCAGTGACCGCATCATGGAAACAACAAATTACTGATGGAGCCTCACTCGATTCGATCCTGCCGCAGGCATTCGCCCTTGCGCAAGAAGCCGCTCACCGGGTGCTTTCTGAACGCCATTACGATGAACAGATCATGGGTGCAATCGTCCTCCATCAGGGAACCATATTGGAAATGAAGACCGGAGAAGGAAAGACGCTTACCTGTGTCCCTGCAGCCTATCTGAATGCGCTGACTGGTAAAGGTGTGCATATTGTAACGGTAAATGACTATTTAGCTTCCCGCGATAGTGAATGGATGGGACCGATCTATCGATATCTGGGGCTGACTGTCGGGGCAATAGTGAGTGATATGGACACTGAAGCGCGAAGAAAAGCCTATGCCTGTGATGTCACCTACGGAACCAACAATGAATTCGGCTTTGACTATCTACGCGATAATATGAAGTGGGATGCCCGCGATAAAATTCAGGTAGCACATCATTTTTCCATTATTGATGAAGTGGACAGTATTCTCATCGATGAGGCTCGGACGCCACTTATCATCAGCGGTCAGGCTGCTGATGACACGATGAAAATCAAATCGGCTTCCCGGATTGTCCCATCCCTCGTACCCTGTATCCGGGACGAGGAAACGGGTGACTATCCCGAGGATGCAACGGGAGATTTTCAGGTAGATGAAAAACAGAAACGGGTCACGTTCACCAATGAAGGACTGATCCGCATCGAGCAACTACTGCAACAATCGAAAGTAATTTCGGGATCACTGTACGATGGGGAAAATTTCGAGTTTGTCCACTACATGACACAGGCAGTGAAAGCACAGGTACTTTTCAATAAGGATGTCGACTATGTGGTTGCAGAGGGGAAAGTCGAGATTGTTGACGAGTTCACCGGACGTATTCTCCATGGCCGCCGGTACAGTGACGGTCTGCATCAGGCGATCGAAGCAAAAGAAGGGATCCGTATCGAAGTGCAGAATCGGACACTGGCGACTATCACCTTTCAGAACTTCTTCCGTATGTATGACAAGATTTCCGGCATGACCGGTACTGCCGACACAGAGGCTCCTGAATTTCAAAAAATCTACAACCTTGATGTAGTAGTGATTCCCACCCATCTTCCGATTATCCGGCAGGATCATCAGGATCTGGTATATCTGACTGAACAATACAAACACGATGCGATCTGTAGAGAAATTGAGCGGGTCCATGCAACCGGACAACCGATCCTCGTAGGTACCGTTTCCATTGAAAAATCTGAACTTCTTTCCCGTATGCTCAAAGCCCGAGGTATTCGGCACGAAGTGCTGAATGCAAAAAACCATGCCCGTGAAGCCCATATTATTGAGGATGCAGGGGCTAAGGGAGCGGTTACGATTGCCACCAATATGGCAGGACGTGGAACAGATATCAAACTGGGAGGATCGCTCGATGCACGTATTCGAGCAGTGTGCGGCACTGATGCATCACCTGCGGCATGGGAAGCTGCAAAAGCTGAGGTCTATCCTGCATGGAAACGTGATTATGAAGAAGTAAAACAAACCGGGGGACTCTATATTCTTGGGACGGAACGACACGAATCCCGTCGTATCGACAACCAGTTACGCGGTCGATCCGGTCGTCAGGGAGATCCGGGTACCTCGCGGTTCTTCCTCAGTCTTGACGATACGTTGATGCGTTTATTCGCTCGAGAATCGGTCCGTTCCATGCTGGGAAAGATCGGAATGGGTGCAGAACCCATAGAACATTCACTTGTCAGTCGAGCAATAGAAAAGGCACAGACCCGGGTAGAAGAACAGAACTTCGAAATCAGAAAACATCTGCTTGAGTATGATGATGTATTAAACGAACAGCGAAATTTCCTCTATGCACAGCGAGATGCGATTCTCCGTGCTGACAATCTGGTAAATCGGGCACTTGATGCATGCAAAGAGATAGTCGGTTCTTTGGTACAGCAACTTGACTTCGATGGTACTGATAGTGAACAGGCAAAGACTCGGGTGTCAGAAGCACTCGAGGAACAATTTCATTACGTTCCTGAATTAGCTTTACAAAATCTTGATCGTGCTAGTATGATCGATCGCGTCTATCAGGCGCTTGAACAACATGTCCTGCAGAAAATTTCACTTACTGGAGAACAACCGTTTAATGATTTTTTGAGGTATCAGTATCTGAGACAGATCGATATGCGCTGGCAGAACCATCTGGATCAGTTGGAAGCTCTAAGAGAGGCAGTCTATCTGAGAACCTATGCACAGAAAAATCCTCTGCTTGAGTATAAGCTTGAAGGGTTCGATATTTTCGACCGTATGATTGATGAAATCAGAGCCTACATTGCTGTCCTTGCCGTTCGTGTACAGATACAAAGCACTGATGGGCGTAAACGCACCTCCCCTTCTTCAGCTGCTCAGGTAGTTGCTTCCCATTCGGCAGTCTCTCAGTTCTCAGCACCGCAGGCAGCAAGAACTCAGGGAGCTCAGCCGGGACAAGGTGCCGTGCAGGTTCGTCGGACTGATCGGAAGATAGGACGCAACGAACCGTGCCCCTGTGGAAGCGGAAAGAAATATAAACATTGCCATGGCAGAAATGTCTAGAAGAAATTTGCGGGGTTGAGTGCGGTACCGTCCTGCTCTATCGAAAAATAGAGCGTCGGTGTCTCGATGACGCCTGAGTTTCCTATGGTTCCTATGATATCACCTTGTTTGACTGCATCGCCGACTTTAACAGAGACATCTTCAAGGTGCGCATAGGTCGTACGATAGCTGTTATCATGGGAGAGCACGACAAAACGTCCCATTCCATCAATTACGTTACCGGCATCCACGACCACACCCGTAGCAGATGCCTCAACGGCAGTTCCCAGGGCACCGGAAATCCAGATTCCCTGAAGAACGACAATATCTTCGGTGTTCCCATATACGACAGTCTGTCCGTAGAGACCGGTAATGCGTCCCTCAGCAGGTCGCACAAATCGATCATACGCAGCTAATGAGCCGTCATCGTCAACCTGAGCACTGGGGATAAATAGTTTCTGTCCGGGATAAATCACCTCTGAATTAAGCTCGTTGATCTCCTGAAGCGTTTTCCACCCAAGGGTTGGATTAAACCGATTGGTAATGATCGACAAAGAGTCTCCCGATTGCACGGTATACAGCTGTCCTTCTATTTTTGGAATGCGAAGCACGGTCCCAGCTTGAATTGATGAGAGGTTACGGATGGTGTTCACACTCAACAACGTTTCCCGGGAGATCCCGTAGTCTGCAGAGATGGAAGCAAGAGTCTCATCGGGTTGCACAACATGCTCTACATACCATCCGGATCGCGGTGCAGGTGCAACATCGGAACTTACTTGTTCGGTATCTTCTGTCACGGCCGATGGTGCAGCTTCGGCAGCCGGCTCTGCTAGAGGAGCAATTGTAGGCTCTGTTTCCGGCTCGACGACAAGCACGTTTTCCGGTTTTGCGGGTGCTGTTTCTTCTGCAGAAGCTGAAAAGTAGAGCAGCCACAGTACCACGACACCGACACAGAGCAGAATACCGACAATCACCACAGCTGCGATAATGCGGAGGCTTCTGGAATCCATACGATCCGAGCGCCGGCGTTTATTGTTCTCAGTGCGTCCCATGTCATCATAACTGCTTCTATCGGTATGTCCCATTGTTGCCTTTCCTGATCTCGACATTACTGCGCTTCCATAGTACTATATTTGGACCATGGTATCCAGAGAAAAAGCAACGATAAGCCGGCTACTGATCGGTATCACGGTCATTTGTGCAGCCGCTGTCTTTATCCGGGTACTCTTCCTCCTCATTTCAGGTCCCGTCCCAGAAAGCGAATATGACAACCCGTCTGTTGCGCAGCAGGTGATTCGGGGATCTATTACAGACAGAAACGGAAAACTCTTAGCAGTTGAGGTGCCCTACTGGTCATGTGCATTAATACTCAATGAAGTTCCCGATATTCAGCAGACAGCGAAGAAGCTGGAACAGCTGATCGCCGTAGATGCCACGACCATCATTTCAGAAGCGGCACAGCGATCACAGTATTATCTGGTAAAACGGCGTCTTACGGAACAGGAGCGGACAGCGCTGGAACAGGCTGACATTACTGGGATTCGTATAGAAAAACGGTATGGGAGAGCTTACCCTCAGCAACATCATGCAGCACAGATTTTAGGATTTACCAACAGCGAGAACCGGGGTATCGAGGGATTGGAACTTGCGTATGAACGGGAACTCTTTCCCTACCCCGAACTGGATACACAGATAACGCGCGGTGCCGATATCGAGGTAACCCTGGATATGGATCTGCAGTACCTGCTTGATCTGCAGGCAGAGGCTATCAACCGGGAACACTATCCCGACTCCATTGTGGGAATCATCATGGGAGCACAGACGGGAGAGATATTGGCAGCTACCTCGTACCCCTGGTACGATCCCCAATCATATCAGCAATCAGATGTGGAGTCTCGGCAGAACAAAGTGATTACTGCACGGTACGAACCGGGTTCAGTATTTAAAATCTTCTCACTTGCTGCAGAGTTGCAGGCGCAAGATGCCGATATGAGTGAACCGTTCTTCTGTGATGGATCCTACACATTTACCACACCAAATGGCACAGAAACCACCATAAACTGTGTACATGCTCACCATACGGTAAACCCGCAGACCATGCTTGCCTATTCGTGTAACGGAGCAGTCTCACATTGGGCATTGCAGACCGAAGATCAGAAACTGTATGACCTGCTCAGTGCACTGGGATTCAATGCCCTCTGGCATACCGAGATGCCCGGAGGTGTTGGAGGGACGCTCTCTTCACCTGATACCTGGTCAGGACGAAGTAAGGTTACCATCTCCTTCGGTCAGGAAATTGCTACTACTGCCTTACATCTCGTTACTGCCGCTACGGCACTTGCAACGCAAGGGTCGGTCATGCAACCTTATATCATCAAAACGATTCGTGATGCACAGGGTGTCGTGCAATACCACAGTGAACCGCAAGTAGCCCATGCTGATGTTTTCTCTCCTGAGGTGACTCATGAGGTTCTTGCGGGAATGGTGTTGGCAACACAAACCGGAGGAACGGCGACGCGCACTGCAGTACCGGGAGTGACGGTTGCGGCAAAGACGGGAACCGCACAGCTTATCGATCCAGATACCAGAACTTACGAGACAGATCGCTCTTTGGCAAGTACGATTGCCATTGTTCCCGCAGAAGATCCACAATACATCATCTACATAGGTGCAATCAATCCGAAGGGAAATACGATCTGGGGAAGTAATATTGCCGGGCCTGCAGTAGGGACCATCATCGCCGATATGGTAAGACAGGGAAAACTTACCTCTTCGGCTATGAAGAACATCACCACCTACTCATCACGTTGATCAAGACAGTCTCCATTGACCTGGTTCATCCAAAGGTGTTCAAAATCGAGGGAAAATCCACGCAGATAGCCAAGCACCGTAGCTGCTGAGGCTTTATGAATATCTTTCGGAACCCGTTGCCCATCAGTAAAGAACAGTAATGGCAATCCCCGTTCATGACAGATACTGAGTACATTCCCTACCGTTTCCGTCTCATCCATCTTTGTCACAATAAGACTACGGATACGGTACGATCCATATTGGTCCAGTACGCCCCTAATATCCTCCTGTTTCATAGCGGCTGAGACAGCGAGATAGAACCCGCACTGGGAGACTTCAGGTACAGAAAGGAGGGTTTTCATTTTGAGAGCCAGATCGGTATCTCTCGGGCTTTTCCCGATTGTATCGACAACCAGCAGGTCAATTTCGCGATATTCATGCAATATACGGTACAAGTCTTCTTCATTATGTACCCGATGTACCGGTATCTGCAGTGAAGAACCAAATGCCGAAAGCTGTTCATAAGCTCCAGCACGAAAGGAATCGATTGTGACCATATGCACCGAACGTCGTAAGGAAGCTTCTTTTTGCAGCCCATAGAGTGCAGCAATCTTTGCCACCGTGGTTGTTTTACCCACCCCCGTTGGACCGAGCAGGATACAGAGGTGTGGAGGCGCTATCTGTGTCTCAAGATCAATCGATATAAGGGAGACAATCTTATCCACCAACAGCAGTTCAAACTCGGAAACCTGCGGGACATCCTCCTGATAATCCTGAAGCGCTTCACGAACCAATTCACTGATGACTTGTATGAACTGCTCAGAAAAATCATTTTCATGAAGCAATGCTTTTGCATGCTCCATCAACTGTTCCTGTTGCAGTGCTACCGGATCAACCACCTGGGGTTCTTCAACCGCTACGGGTTCTTCGTGGAGTATTTCTGCTTCTACCGGAGGAGATTCAACCGGGATATCCTCAGCAAGATAACAGGTGAGTTCCACATGGGATTTAGTTCCCAACCACAAGAACCCGCCACGTCCCGTTACATCACGTCTGCTGTGGATACGCAGAGCCGGACCGTATTGCTCACGCGCCTTACGAACCGCCTCATCAAAATCCTTTGCCACTATCGTGATGTATTTCATGCGTAACCCCTTTTGTATTACAGAATATACCGGCTGAGATCTTCGTGTTCGATAATACTTGCCAGACGTTCCTCAACATACGATTCGTCTATGGTCACTGTCTGACCTGCCATCTCTGAAGCATTGAAAGAGATATCGTCAAGCAGTCGTTCCATGATCGTGTACAAACGACGTGCTCCGATGTTTTCCGTAGTGCTGTTCACTTGATAGGCAATCTGGCTGATTCGTTTAAGTGCTTCCGGTGCAAATATAAGCGAAACATCTTCTGTTTCCATCAGCGCGATATACTGCTTTACAATAGCATTTTCGGGTTCCTGAAGAATTCTGAGGAAATCGGTATCAGTCAGTTCATTCAACTCTACACGAAGTGGGAATCTACCCTGCAGTTCCGGAATCAGGTCACTGGGTTTGCTGACATGAAACGCTCCTGCGGCGATGAAAAGTATATGTGTCGTGTCAATAATCCCCCACTTGGTGGAAATCTGGCTCCCTTCAACGATAGGAAGAATATCACGCTGAACTCCTTCACGGGAGACATCCGGTCCATGTTGTCCTCCCTTGTTGCCGGCAACCTTATCGATCTCATCGATGAAAATGATTCCCATCTGTTCAACGCGTTCTTTTGCAATTTCAATGACCTGATCCTGATCAAGGCTCTTCTCGGTCTCTTCTTCAGTGAGAATCTCACGAGCACGTTTAACCGTAACTTTCCGTTTCTTTCCCTTGTTGCCGAAAATACTCCCGAGACTCTGAATGGTATTTTCCAGATCTTCAAGATTGCCTCCGGCAAGCAGTTCTACACCATGGGCAGGAGCTTTTGGTGAGACAGTAATTTCAATCTCACGATCTTCCAACCGCTCCTCACGGAGGAACTGACGGAACTTTTCCCGGGTTTCTTCGGTTGCACTAACTAGAGAAGAGTTATCAGAGCCCGATTTGCCCTGTGGTTTGTTCGGTAATAAGAGATCGAGCAACCGATTTTCCACCTGTTGCTCCACCTGTGATCTGCGTTGCTCGGCAAGCTCTTTGCGTGTCATCTGTACCGCAGTTCCCATCAAATCGCGAACCATCGATTCGACATCTCTTCCGACGTACCCTACTTCGGTGTATTTGGTTGCTTCAACCTTCACAAACGGAGTATTCGCTAATCGGGCAATACGGCGGGCAATTTCTGTCTTTCCCACACCGGTCGGACCGATCATAATGATATTTTTGGGAGAAACCTCATCTCGGATAGCATCAGGAAGCCGTTTTCTCCGTGCCCGGTTCCGCAATGCGATAGCGACTGTCCGTTTGGCCTCTTTCTGTCCAATGATGTAATTATCAAGTTCCCTTACAATTTCTGCAGGAGTCATATCGTCTAGATGCATCATCAACCCTCCAGCTGCTCTACCAGTATAGACTTATTCGTATAAATACAAATATCACCAGCTATTTCCAGTGATTTACGTGCAATTTCAGGAGCACTCAATTCGGTCCCATCAAGATAGGCTCTTGCTGCAGCAAGAGCAAAATTACCCCCGGAGCCAATGGCAATAACATCATGTTCCGGTTCAATCACATCACCAACACCTGATATGAGAAACGTCTTCTGGGCATCGGCAACGAGGAGCATCGCTTCCAATTTCCTCAGGTTTCGGTCCATCCGCCATTCCTTCGCCATTTCTACGGCAGCCCGGGTAAGATCTCCCCGATATTGCTTGAGCTTCTTTTCTATCAGCTCATATAAAGTGAAGGCATCTGCTGTAGCTCCGGCAAACCCAGATAATACCGTGTCATCCATCATGCGCCGTACCTTTCGGGCATTTCCCTTGAGAATAGCCTCTCCGGCTGTGACTTGCCCATCTCCTGCAATGGCAACCTGATTACCTCTCCGAACTGCTATGATCGTCGTTCCTCGTATTTCCATGTTCTTTCCTTCCGTGGGGATGACTCTGTTCATATACTGAGCGCAGCCGCTGCGCACTCACATGTGTATATATCTGCGTGGTTGAAACCGACGCATGGCCAAGTAGCTCCTGAACAATCCGTATCCCTGAATTATTATCCAGCATATGCGTCGCAAAACTGTGTCTCAGCATATGGGGTGTAAACCGTTTCTGCATTCCCAGCTGCAACCTATACCGTTCAAAGATACTATGGACAGTCGATGCCGACAACCGATTCCCCCGTTTTCCCAGCAATAAGGCTTGAGAATCTGTCGAGTGCTGGACCTGATGCGTCGCTACAAAGAGCTGTCGCTGTGCAAGGTACTGTTCAAGCAGCAGTTGTGTCGGGGGATTGATAAATACAAATCTCTGTCGACTCCCCTTCCCCCGAACCATCATCCGCTGCTCACCCAGATCTATATCCTCCACATTTGATTGAAGCAACTCAGCAAGACGGCATCCGGTAGAATAGAAAAGATGAAGCATCACAGCATCTCTCAGATCAAAGAACGTCTGTATTGGACGACTGAGAATCTCAAGAATCTCCTGCCGGGAGAGTACTTCAGGGAGACGACGTCTTCGCGGTGAGGTCTCTATACGGGAAAAGGGATTGTGGGAACACCATTGATGCGTGATCGCGTATCGATAAAACCCGCGTAAACTTGAGAGCATCCGATTTATCGTAACGGTTGATCTTTTACTTTGGTATACGAGCGAGGCTATAAATCTGCGGGCATCGGGGAATGTAACATCAGCACATGAAAGATTCCGCTCTTTGAGAAAATCGAGGAAAACCTGTAGATCGTGCCCATAGGAAATAATGGTATGTTCTGAAAGACGTCGAACGGTACGCAAGTATTGCAAATAGTCAGAAACCTGCATTTCATTCTCTTCATGCATACCGCCACTATATCATGTGAGCAGTCTCCCGTACAACGCGGCATTTCATTGAAATCCGAAGCGATAGGTTCCATATCGGAAGGGAAGATGCCGAGCATGATAGCCACATCCCATGATAACCTTTCTCCCCGAGTAATAGGAAGCATATGCCGGTTTCGGTATATCATGGAGATTTGTAATCACTGGAGACCCCTCACGTACTAGTTTTCTTCCTCCAGATCCATCCCGCCCAGATAATCCCTGTGCGACAACCACCACATCCCGCCCCTGTCTCAGAGCGTGATCAGCAATTGAGAGGACTCCTGACCGCTCAGGTGTCTGTACAATAACGGTAAGCGGAGAGAGACCAGATATTATCCGATTTCTCAGAGAGAATTGCCATGGACGTGTCGGAGCAAATGGATGGAACTCACTGATCATCGCCCCTCCGTGATCTACTATCCGATCCATTATATAACCGCCCTGACGGGCTAACATGGACAAGCCTCCGCCGAGTACAGCCCAGGTTCTCCCCTGCTGTGCAAGAACCCCGGCATGAACAGCATAATCGATCCCCCGTGAGTAACTCGATACTACCAGCGTCTGTGCATCAGCACACTGCATCCCCAAAGAGAATGCAGCAAGTTGAGCCTGCAATGCAGGTTGTCGTATCCCTACGATAGAAATAACCGGTTCCGGTGTAGTCATTTTTCCGACATAAGTCAATAAAAATGGTGGGTCAGGAATTTCCTTTAACAACCGAGGATACGCTTCATCTCCAATCCAGAGAAAGTGATTCTGTGGATGAGATAACCACTGTAGGAATGTGTCAAAGTGAAATCGGTTAGCTAACGGGGTTTCACTATGCGGCAACATAGTGACAGAGAGCACCTCTTCAAGCTTCCTGGCGTTAAGCGAAAGCAGCTCCTGTGATGAGAGATCAGCTTGGAGCAATTGCATACGCATACAAAGGGGCAAAGCCGGTATTGAGAATACGGCAATGATACGTTCAGTAAGTTCCATACCCCCAATACGTCAATAAGCTGAGAGATGCATCACTTATGATCAGATTCACCATCAGGATGATAGGTCCGGTATGATTGCAGGAGATCTTCGGTCTCGGTATGTGTGTAAATCTCGGTGGTGCGAATATCGCTGTGCCCCAAGAGTTCCTGTACCGTCCGAAGATCTGCTCCACCGCGCAGAAGATGGGATGCAAAGGAGTGACGGAGCGTGTGCACCGTAGCATCGACCCCGGCGATAGCACAGTACTGTTTAAACCGCTTCCACACGAGAGCCCGGGTCAGAGGTTTTCCCCGTCTGCCCACAAACAGAGCTGTCTCATGCAGATGATTGGCAATCAGCGTTTTTCGTGCACCTTCAAGATAGTGCTGCATCGCCTCAGCTGCATACGCGCCTACCGGAACAATACGCTGTTTATCCCCTTTCCCGATGACTCGTATGAGCTGCTCCTGCTTATGATAATCGGATAACCGTAATGCGCACACTTCGGAAACCCGGAGCCCGCAGGAATAGATCAGTTCGAAAAGTGCCCGATCACGAACTGCCAGAGGATCCCCGGAATCACTGTCAATAGCGGCAAGAATCGCATCCACAGCATTATATGATGCACTTACCGGAAGCCGCTGAGGCATCTTTGGCATATCAACGAGCAACAGTGGATCATCATCTCTGATTTCCATGTCGTTCATATAGCGATGAAATGATCGAAGCACACTCATAATTTTACTCTGCGTTCTTGCACTGAGCCTATTTTGCTGGGTCCGCTCACCGAGAAATGAGACAATATGGGGAGCCTGTACGAATTCAACAGATATCTGTTGATTCTGGAGATACTGCATATATCGGGAAACTTCATCGGTATATACCTCAACTGTAGCCCGAGAGACGCGTCGTTCGATGAGCAGATAATCGGTATAATCACTGAGCAGTTCACGATCGACCGATGAGAGCGTGTCAGGATTCTCCATCTTCATTCCGCTGATACCGCAGAACTGCAGGAAAACTGTAGTCATCCGATTGCTGTCGGTTTCCCAGCTGCTGCTGTAAATCCTGCCAACGGTTGACCGTAATCACCTCTTCATCCGGCGCCTCTGGCTGCGACCGTTGCTCGCTCTGTCGGGACGGCAGGCTCGGGCCTTCGGCCTTCCGGCGTCGGTAATCCATCACATCGATCTGTTCATCAAGAGCTTCAGAGGAATGTTCAAATCCAGTGGCAACCACGGTCACCTTGATTTTCTCACCCAGTTCAGGATTATAGGCCTGTCCGGCAATAATGAGAGCATCTTCAGCGCAGTTTTCCGTGATCAACTCAACGACATCCTGGTATTCCTGCAGGGTAAGGCCATCACCACCGGCAAGATTGACCAGTACCGATTTTGCTCCATCGATACTGGCATTCTCCAACAGAGGATTATTGATCGCAGCCCGAGCAGCGTCTACAGCCCGGGTGGAACCTTCTCCAACACCGATACCCATCAAAGCATCGCCTTTCCCTTTCATGACCGTCTTCACATCGGCAAAGTCAATGTTGATTTCTCCTGGTTCTGTAATCAGTTCACTGATACCCTGAACTCCCTGTCGCAAAACGTCATCAGCAAGGAGAAAGGCCTTCTTTATGGGGGTATTATTCTCCACAACTTTCAGTAAGTATTGGTTGGGAATCAGGATGAGTGTATCGACCTGCTTGCGCAATTTCTCAATACCGGCAAGAGCCAACTGCAGCTTTTTCTTTCCTTCAAAAGCAAATGGTGTGGTGACTACCGCAACAGTCAGTGCATTCACTTCACGGGAAACCTCGGCGATTACCGCCGCGCCACCAGTACCCGTTCCACCGCCCATACCGGCAGTGATAAAAACCATATCAGTTCCTGCAAGGAGTTTTTTAACCTCTTCCCGGCTCTCTTGAGCTGCTTTCTCTCCTACATCAGGTACGCCACCAGCACCAAGTCCCCCGGTCAATTCCTTTCCAAGAGGCATCCTGATCTGTGCGTTAGAACGTTGTAGCGCCTGAATATCGGTATTCATCGCAACGAAAGTAACCTTCTTCAAACCGCTGGCAATCATCCGGTTGATGGCATTTCCACCTGCTCCGCCGATGCCGACAACCTTGATATCGGTGGGGGGAGTCTGTTCATTCTGTAGCAGATCTTCAAGCATATCAAAATCCATGGATAGTATCCTCCCGCGATTGACGCGTGTAATGGTTAAAACAATGTACGAAAGAAGCCCCGGACTTTTTTGCCGATCGATCCAGAGCGCTTCGTATGATCGACTTTCGTACCGCCCGATGCATACTGATCTTTTATTCTTTTTGCCTCAGTCATCACCAATCCCAATGTGGTGGTATAACGAGGATTTATATATGATCGATCGAGTCCGGGCAGAGCCTCGGGAAACCCGATACGCGCCGGAAGCCTGAATATTTCGGAAGCCAATTCGGTTGCTCCCGACAGAAGCGCTCCGCCACCGACGAGGACCACCCCTCCGCCAAAGGAACCGCGAACCTGTTTCTTTTCAAGTTGGACTTGAAGGAGGCTGAAAATTTCTGCCATTCTGGGTTCGATAATTTTACTCAGTTCTTTTTTCGGCATCCGTATGGAGGGTAAGCCCCCCACTTGAGGGATCAGTACAGTTTCCTGTTCGGCAACACTCGGAATATGACAATTGCCATATTCACATTTAACCTGCTCAGCAATAACCTTCGGCTTATTCAGCAGATACGCAATGTCACTCGTGACATGCGATCCACCCAGGCTCACCCCGCCAGTGAACACAGGAGCTCCATTGGCATACACAATCATATTGGTGGTTCCCCCACCGATATTAATGAGGATTGAACCCATCTCCTTCTCTTCGACACTGAGCACCGATTCGGCATCGGCAAGCTGCTGAGCCACTAGGCGCTGTACCTGAAAACCGGAACGCTGTATGCATTTCCGTTCATTCTGACACACCGAAGAAGAGGCAGTGACGATCAACACACGGCTTTCCAACCGATGACCGAGCATATCTACGGGGTCTTTGATTCCGTCACGCCCATCAACCCGAAAATCCTGTACCAGCGTATGCAAAATCTCCCGATCCAGAGGAAGTTCGAAAGCGCGGGCAACCTCCAGGGAGCGGAAAATATCTTCCCGTTTAATTTCCTGATCTTTAGCGTTGATACCGACTACACCCTGCGATGGAATTCCTTCAATATGATCACCGCCGATACCGATGATAATCTGCTGGATATCGGCTCCTGCCTGCAATTCCGCTTCGCTGATAACTGAAGTGATGGTTCTGATCGTCTGTTCAATGTTTACGATGGCTCCCCCACGAACACCTTCGCTCGGCCGTTCGCAGAGACTGTCGACCATGACGCTCCCATCAGAGTTCACGGTGGCAATTACCGCACGTACCCAGGAGCTTCCGATATCCAGTCCCATCATGATTTTATCTGCGCTCACCGTAGCACCTCCGAATCAATTGCGGCTTACCAGCGATTGTGTGTACAGATCATACCGCAACTGCTCCATCAGGGCAATATTGCGACCGGGATCATCCGCATGCTTCAGTGTAATCAATCGCAGGGCATCGTGCAACCGTGCCTCGCTCACCGGTTCACGGATAGCGAGCACACTCCGATAGGTCGGCATCTCCAGCACCATCTGTCCGAAAGGAGCTTCCGGATTCCCATCATAACGTATGCGGCTGATCACCTGATATCTTCCCGAATCTGAGGTTCCCATCTGAGCAGCTAAGGAAATAGCCTGCTGCATTCCGGCATCCACCCGATAGTGTACCAGATGTTCTGCATACCAGGGGGAAATTTCCACTACGAAAACCTGCTTCCCATAAGCTTGAAAATCGGCATGAGAGAGGGGAACAAGCATATCGTTTTTTATAAAATAGTATTGCTGTATCTGTGATGAGGCATCGGATACCGCAATGAAGACTTCAGGGTCTTCAACCACAAGAGTCACCGAGAGGGTTCCCGGTAATGATCGGTGCACCGTTGCATGTTTCACCAGGGGGATTGCAGTAAGTGCATCTCGAAAGGTCCTCACCGATGAGGAAAATAAGGATTCTCCGGTGAGCTGCCGTGCAGCAGTCCGACTATCTTCCGGTATTCCGCTGAAGGTTCCCTCGATATTAAACACAACGCGGGTGATATCAAATGCAGGAATGAAACGAAGTGAAAAGTATCCCAGGGCCATCACCATGAGAGCTGCAACAATCAAAATGAATCGGAATAGCTTTGTATGGTGAGATTCTGGTGCTATCGTTGTCTCATACGCGATGGTGCGAACACTGTCGTAGTCCTGACCATACAGATAGGCATTATCCATATGATTCCTCCCTGCCCATCCACCGGAACAGTAATCCGCATTCGGCCAGGATGATAAACAGATTAGTTCCTCCCTGACTGAAAAAAGGTAACGGGATTCCCGTCGGCGGTAACCATGATGCCACCACCGCAATATGCACCAGTGCCTGCCATATGATCATGAACGTTATACCGAATACCGAAAGGGCAATGAACCGATGCTGCATCAGTGCATGAACTCTGGCACTGCGAAAGGCAAGCACGGCGAACGCTCCAAAGAGTGCAAAGAAGATAACCACACCAAAGATTCCCGTCTCCTCGGCAAGTGAAGCAAATATGAAATCACTTTGCACTTCAGGAATAATCCCCAGTTTATATATACCATTTCCCAACCCTTTCCCGAAAATACCACCTGAGCGAATTGCCTGCAGAGAATTATGCACCTGCCAGTTCAACCCGATGGGATCAATCGTAGGAAAGAGGAAACTTACCAGTCGCTCAATCCGGTACGGTTCAGTGAATAGAAATATTCCTGCAGGTACAGCTACCGTAACGGAAAAGATGCCGATCAGATGGGGAGAAAGCCCCATAGCAAGCAACATTGCCA
Organism: uncultured Spirochaetaceae bacterium; assembly: GCA_964482325.1. Lineage (GTDB taxonomy): Bacteria > Spirochaetota > Spirochaetia > Sphaerochaetales > Sphaerochaetaceae > CAYZJV01. The sequence goes on from CAYZXD010000019.1 coordinate 31,775, forward strand.
GCGCAGTGACCAGAAACAGCATCGCTGTCGAGTAGTCACGCTGCCATACGATCAGCAGTGCAGCGAGTGCAATAATACCGATACCGATCAGCATAGACCACAGGCGTTTTGCCGGTAACTGTGCGAGGAGGAGAATGACCGAAACTTTCATCAGCTCCGATGGTTGAAATGAGGGAAACGGACCGATCTGCAGCCAGCGTTTCGCTCCCAAGCGAGAAACTCCAAGGGGAGTGAATAAGGTCAGCAGCATCAGAAGAACCGATAGGATAAAGAAGGCGGGGACTAAGAATCGGAACCAGGTCTGTGGAATATACCTGACCAGGATGAATGCTCCAAATCCCACAAGGGCAAAGAGCAGTTGTCGAAGGAAATAGTAATGACTGCTCAATCCGTGGCGCAAGGCTTCGTCATATGATGCTGAATAGAGAGTAATAAGACCGAAACCGACAAGAGCAACCACAACACACACGAAGAAGAACCTGTGTTTTGCCGGTCCTTCCCTCTCGGTGATTGTATAATCTGCTACATGTAGTTCGTCATATAGATAGCCAGCCATCCCCAAACTTTCGGAATGTTATCAGTCAGCGATATTTCACCATAAACAATACTCCTGCAACTACGGTTGCCACAGCACTTGCGATGTGAAATCTCGTAACGATTCTGCCCTCCGAAACCCCCTTTTCTTCAAAATGATGATGCAATGGTGCAATAGAAAATATTTTCCGATGGAAAAGACGAATTGAAATTATCTGGATGAATGAAGAAGCACCTTCGATGATAAATACTGCAGAAGCAACCAGGACCGTCAGTTCCACTTTCATCAGCAAAGCACTTACGGCAATTAATGCTCCTATTGCATGACTGCCGGTATCTCCCATAAAGACTTGGGCCTTTGGACCGTTATACCAGAGAAAAGCCAGGAGGCCTCCAATGCATGCCGCAATGACGATCAACAGATCAAGACTCCCGGTACTGATTGACGACTGTACCACCTCAGCGTGAAAACCGGTCCCAAACAGAGCAGCTAACACTCCGATAAGGAAGAGCGGACTGAGAGCAATTCCGGTTGCCAGTCCATCAAGACCATCTGAAATATTTACTGTATTGACGAACATGACAAGATAGAACATACACGCAATGGGATACCACATCCTGATATCCCACGAAATGGAGGGATCCCACGGATGCGCAACAATGGTTGAAACCAATCCTGAAGTCTGAGAAATGAGATACAACACCCCTGCTGCAGCTAAGATCTGCATGCCGAGTTTTCGCGATGTGCGTAATCCATCAGAAGTACGGCGGGCCAATTTTGCCACATCATCGCTGAAGCCCACAGCACCGAATAACCAGATTGCAGCTAACGGGATATAGGAGTACGGGTTGCGAAGTGTACCGAAGATCAATACTGAAATAGTAGTACCGGCTAAGAAGAATACGCCTCCTGCTGTGGGAGTGCCTGATTTAATGAGATGAGTTTTCGGCACATCGGGGTTTATCGGTTGACTCAGCCCTTTACTCAGCATGCGACGAATATACAGATGCCCAAGCACCAGGGAAATTCCCCAGGATAGTAATAGGGCACTGAGCGCTTTGCTGATCATCCAGGTATACATACTAGGCTCCTAGGCGATCGAAGTGATCGCGGGAACTAATCGTTCCATGGTCATTGAACGAGAACCTTTGATCAGTACCAAATCCCCTTTTTTGGTATCTTCGATCATGCGACGCTGCAGTGCTTCATAATCATCGGTATAGAATACCGAACGATCAATTCCCAGCCGTCTGCACTCCAGCCAGGCACTTTCCATTTCTTTACCATATAGGTACATGTCATCAATTTTTGATGCAATGAGCTTCCGTGCAACCAATTGATGAGCAGCCTCAGTAACCGAACCGAGTTCTTTCATAGAGCCTAAGACTGCTCGTTTTCGTCCCGTACAGGGAAGCGAACCCATATAATCAAGAATCGTGGCAGTGGAATCGACACTTGAGTTGTAGTAATCGGCAATAACCGTCACTGGCCCTTCAATGACTCTGCTTCTCCCCGGTGCGGAAACAAATCGCTCGAATCCTTCAGCAATTTCTTCTGGACGGGCACCGAACGATTGAGCTACTGAAATAGCGGCGAGTGCATTCATGAGATTGTGATTACCCACAGCGCGGAGATGTATTGGCGTATTGCAGTAGAGAATCCGATATCCTTCAAGACCAAGTGATTCAATATGCTGAATCCCCTCCGTACTGAGCCTGCCAAAGGGAAGCGGCGTCACTTTGCGGAACTTTTCAATATAGCGCATCCAGGCACTGTGCTCTGCAAGGAAAGGGGATTGAATATCGGGATGAAACAGCTTGCTTTTTTCCTTGGCAATGACCTGTACTGAACCCATTTTGCCGATGTGTGATATACCGATATTGGTAATTACTGCAGCTTGTGGTTTCCAGATTTCGAGCATGCGATCCATTTCACCGACATGATCAACCCCCATTTCAAACACACCGAATGCAGTATCCTCTTCAATTTCAAAAACGGAGATGGGTAATCCTATCTCAGAATTGAAATTGCCGGGGGTCTTGGCGGTCTTTCCCATCGTTGATAGTACTGAGGCGATCATTTCCTTGGTGGTGGTCTTGCCGCAGCTTCCGCTCACGCCTACCCGCTGGACCTGTGTGTGAGCAGCTACATGAACCTGAGCCATCTTCTGTAGAGCCCGCAGGGGATCATCTACGACGATCAAGGAACGATTAAGATCGCCCATGGCCACCTTGATCCGGTGTGCGTGCTTCGCGTCGATGAGTGCACAAGATGCGCCGGCATGAAAGGCATCAATTACATGATCGTGACCATCCTGCGTTTCTCCTGACAACGCGACAAACAGGGAACCGGCTTTCGCAATACGCGAGTCAATAGTAATGGAGGAGACCATGACGGGTCGAGGAGGACCATACCAGGTTCCCTTCGCCATGTGCGCAAGCTGTGCTGCAGATATCGGTTTCATCTTACGCTCCTACTCAATCACTACGATTTTCGCCTGATCTATAACGATCTTCTCAAGCGAAAGACCCTGCAATACCGACATTTTCAGCGTCTGTTCAGGTATCTGTGCCTGAGCCAGCTGTACTGCTGTGACGCGAGATTCTTCATCGATCAGTCGGGATTGTTCCATTAATTCTCTGTGTTGCAGTTCTAATTCCCGGTTCCAAGCCGCCTGTGATACCGGAACAGCTAAAGCCGCCCAGAGAACAACCAACATCGTGATGGCAATAATTTTCTCCCGCATGGACAATTCATGATCGGCATACGTCATACGTGTACCTCCAGCTTTTCCGCCACCCGCAGCTTAGCACTGCGGGATGGCGGATTTTCCTGACATTCCTGCTCAGAGGGGACAATCGGTTTGCGGGTGATAATCCGAATGACGGGCTTGCCATCACACGTGCATCGGGGTGCTTCGGGTGGGCAGGTGCACCCCTTTGCCAATTCTCTGAACAGATACTTTACTGGCCGGTCCTCAAGGGAATGGAAGGAAATAACCCCAACTCTCCCCTGCGGCTTCACGATATCAACTGCCCGCCTGACGGCGGGAACGATTCGATCAATTTCACCGTTTACGGCAATACGAATAGCCTGAAATGTACGGGTGGCAGGATGAATACGACCATAGCGGTATGCTGCAGGAACACTTTTTCGGATCAGATCGGCAAGTTCATTGCATCGGTCTATCGGTTGTTCCTGTCGGGCTCTCACAATTGCCGCTGCAATTCGCCTTGAATACCGTTCTTCCCCATAGAGATAGATGATGTCTGCCAGCGTTTTCTCGCTGTAGGTGTTGACGATATCATGGGCGGAAATTCCTTCAGAAGGGTCAAGGCGCATATCGAGTACCTCATCTCTGCTGAAACTGAAGCCCCGTGCAGATTCTTCGTAATGAAAGACAGAAATACCCAGATCGAATAGTACCATCGTCGGTGATTCTCCCTGATATTCACGGAGAAATTCATCGAACCATGTGTTTACGGGGGTGAAGCGGTCGCCAAAAGTTGCCAGCCGATGCTTGGCTTTTTCAAGAATATTCGGATCACGATCAAGCCCGATCACACGCAGTTCGGGAAAAGCTGAGAGAAAAGCATGGGTATGGCCTCCCTCACCAAGGGTACAATCAATCATCAATGGATGAGGAATCCGGGGTGCAAGCTGAGTCAGCACTTCCTGAGCAAGCACACTGCGATGCACATATTCCATATCAGTGTCCTCCCTCCTGCAGCAATGAACTCAGCGACTGTGATGCGGCAGAAAATGATGGTTCGCTCTCATCAAGGAATCGATCATACGCTGACACACTCCACAACTCGAGATAGGTACTGATACCGAGCAGTACTGACTCCTCCTTAACTCCGAGACCTACAGAATCACGAAGTGATGGCGGAACGAGCAGTCTCCCCGATTTATCAATTTCACATTCCATCGCCGGTGCTATGATTCTTCTTTGCAGCAGTCGGAGATTTGCATCAAACATGGCACCGGGACCATCCATGATTTTTGTCCGGATATTCTCAAAAAATGGGGGAAGCATTAACCAGAGACAGGGTTCAACGGCACGTGTGATGATGAGGGTACTTCGATCTCCTAGGGCAGAACGAAGCCGTGATGGAATGAGTATGCGGCCTTTTTCGTCTATGGTATTACGATACTCTCCTGTGAGCATGATCCCCCCAACCTCCTCGCAAATGGCAAAATCTGGGAATTTTTACCACTTGTTACCACAAACTATACCCCCTCTCCCACCTGGGAACAACCGGCAGCTTGCAGAGAAAGAAGGCCAATCGCACCGATCATGGACACACTACTAAACAGATGTAACCTATAACAGGCTATATTTTTGACACTTTCGTGCTATTATGTAATTTATAGGGCAAAAGGTTGCCGGTTGTCTAACCAGGAAAAAGTGATTAATCTGTAGGCACAGGAGATCATTTATGCTTGGTGCGACATACTATGGAAGAAAAGCAGAACATGGCGGCTATGATTGGATTGTCTGTATTGATACCGAAGGATGCTTCATCACCGATCCGATCGACGACTGGCAAAAGGATAATGACTACTTGGAAGAGGCGCAGGAGAATCCGTCTCTTTACGACCCTTTGCGTCCAGAAAAGGCCGAGACCATTCTCGCTTCATGGGGAAGAGCACTCAGAGAGTAGAAAAGATTACCCGTTGTATCGATTCCTCTTGCTGTTCAGATTGAACATATTGTAGTCAATGTCACAGAAGACAATATTTCGCTTCTCAGCCTTGACCAGCCATTCAGTGTTTACTGCATTCTTGCACATGTTTTCATACACAACATTAAAATTACCGAGATGATTGCGTAATCGTCGCTCTGCGTAACTGGCACTCGTTCCATTGTGAATGATGAACGGCCAGTCTGAGGACATGGCTAAGAGCACTTCCCGAGCAGCCTGATTGAGAAACCGTTGTTTCAATGAACTTTGGTCGGGGAAGCGAATGGCTAATTCTTCCATCCGTTCGATGGCTTTATGGATATGGCGGTAGATCCAGACATTTTCACCACTGGTCCAGACATCAGAGTATCCTCCGGCTCCCCAGCTGGAAAGCGAGGGTTGCAGGACTTGCGATTCAGGATATCGATCCAGATAATCGAGTTGCGTCTCAAAGACCACCTCATCAGTAGAGGCAGCTTTACGCAATACCGACTCCAGCCAGGATATCCCCTCAAACCACCAGTGACCGAACAATTCAGCATCGAAAGCCAGGGTATAAAATGGCGGTCGATCAAGTTTGCTGCTCAGTTGTTTACCTTTCTGTTGTACCGTGTAGAGAAAATTATCTGCATGAGCTTCCACGCGTCGTGCTGCTTCCTGTGGTCGGTATAACTGCTTGTCATTTCCCTTTCCGGTAATGGCATAATACTTAAATCCGGTAAATACACGTACTTCCGGCTCATGAATAAACGGACGGATATAATCCATGGGAAGATCGTATCCGATATCACGATAGAATTCCCGGTATGCGGGATCGGTAGGATAACCTTCAACATTGGACCAGATCAGGTTGGTGAGATGAAAATCACGGGCAAAGCCGAACACCCCATTCGGGCAGGAAACGGGAGCATAACTTCCCCGTTGCACGTGCTCATCTGCCAGGGCAAGCGATTGTGCGGCAAGCTGGAAAAACTCTATTTCCTCATTCTGGAGATAGTCTTCCAATCCGGGGAAATATCCGCACTCGGGAAGCCAGAAACCGCGGGGACGTTTTTTAAAATGATTGATATGAGACTGTACTGCAAGTTCTATCTGGGCTCCGATAGCAGATGGGTAGTCACTGTACAGAGGGAGATAGGCATGGGTAGCTGCAGTCGTAATCAGTTCAAGATGTCCCGAATCTTCGAGATCCTTGAACCCGCTGAGTATATTACACTGATAGGTTTCAAAGTAGTCTTCAAGATTTGCATTGATCGTATCAAGATACATCTGAGCCAACTGAGTACACTCAGCTTCCTCAAATGCACATCGAGCGACCTCCTTCTGTCCCAACTCCTGATGTAATCTCAGATAGTCGGTAAAACGACCCTGCAAAATCGGGTCACTGAGCATGGTGCATAATGTGGGAGAGAGCGAAAGGGTCAGTTTGAATGGTACCTGATCTTCCCGTAACCGCTTCAACATACGAAGGAGGGGTAGATAGGTTTCACTGACCGCTTCAAACAGCCAATCCTCTTCCAGAAATCGAGGGTACTCAGGATGTCTGATATATGGCATATGGGCATGTAATATCAATCCAATCGAGTTTTTAGCCATGATTCCCCCTCACCTGTTCATCCATATTATTTACTACTTCACGGAGAAGCGGGTTTTCCACAATCACACCACCTTTCGACACAAGTGAAGAGAATACAAGAGAGAAATAATCATCATCCCACACCACCTGCTCCGGATGATCGAGCATGAAGCTTTTCGGTGTGGTAATGGTATGTGACTGACATAATAATCCGGTATTCCCCTCCGAATCGGTAAAATGGAGAGAGACACTGAAGGTTCTCCCCCGCTCCGGGAGATTGATATTCCAGCTCGTATCAAGTTTACTGACAGCAACATCATAGCTCTCTTCACTCATGCGCTGATCAGCAGTAGCGTGCATAGTTACGCGAAGAAAGAAATCAAATGAGGTACTAGCCTGATCGAGTTTCATCATATCCTGAGGACAGACACTCCAGTAGGCATGAGCCCAGTAGGGATTCTTTACCAGCAGGTGGATACTGGTCTCTCCATAGAATTCGGGAAGTGGCTCGACACCCGGCAAAGCCCCTGTTTTCACATCTACTGCATGTTCCACCAATGTATTCATGAAACGACGCTGGGTAGAGGGAGAATAGAGAATCCCGTCACCGGACAGTCCTGTCTCCTGTTCTTCGTATACTTCTTCAAGAGCTTCGAGGAGGTCCTCCCGGTCCATCACTTCCGCTTCCTCGATTCCCTGTTTTCGCGCAATATAACGCAATTCCCCAAGAGACAAGGCTTCAATGTTCGGTGTGATCATGAAAAACGCTCCCCAGTTCGCTAAGTTGCAGCTTGTAAAATACAAGCAGATTAATCGTAGAGAAATAGCCATATTTAGTCAACACAGCAGTCTCTAATCAGCGACGCTACCTTATCATGAGTAGTATATCTGTGCTACTATGCAAGCATGAATACCACCTCGCACACACCTGTTCCACTCATTCTCCACGGGCACTTCTACCAACCACCCCGCGAGAATCCTCTCGTGAATATCATACCGCAGCAGCATTCCGCAAAACCCTATAGCGACTGGAATGAAAAGGTATATGATGATTGTTATCGCGCAAATGCCTTCAGCCGATATCTTGATGGGTATGGCCATATTCGTGATATCGTAAATAATTACGCCTACATTTCGTACAATTTTGGTCCGACACTCCTGCAATGGATTGAAAAATACCATATCGGGACTTACCGGAGAATTCTCGAAGCTGATGCACTGAGTCTAGAACGACTCGGCCATGGGAATGCTATGGCCCAGGCCTATAACCATACGATTCTCCCTCTGGCACATGAACGGGATGCACGAACACAGATCATGTGGGGAATTGCCGATTTCGTCCACCGGTTTCATCGACAACCAGAAGGCATGTGGTTACCGGAAACGGCGATCAACCCCATGGTGGTTGATCTGCTTGCCGAACAGGGAATCACCTTCGTCATTCTTTCTCCCTGGCAATGTGCTCAGGTTGAGGATGAAAAGGGCACCTGGCACTCAGTTAAAGGAAATGAGGTTCCCTTCGACCGGGCTTATCTCATCAGCGGTGAACGGGGAAATACGGTTTCGGCTTTTTTCTATCATCCCGAACTCGCCTCTTCGATCAGCTTTGGTCACATGCTTCGGGATGCCGATGCCATGTATCAGGCACTTCGCGATATCACCAAAAAACACCATCCAAACCTGTTGCATACGGCAACTGATGGGGAAATTTACGGACATCACGAACCCTTTGGGGATATGGCTCTTGCAGCACTCATCCGTAAGGTCCGTGATGACAGCACTTTTTCACTGACCAACTATGCAACCTATCTTGCGCAAAATCCAGCACAGCAACAGGCAATTCTACATGCAGGAGAAGAACAGAAAGGGACAAGCTGGTCCTGTTCCCACGGGGTATCCCGATGGTACAAAGACTGCGGATGCCACACCGGAGGAGAAGATGAATGGAATCAGAAGTGGCGTACGCCACTTCGAGATGCGTTCACTCAACTTGGTGATACCGTAGATACACTATTTGATACCCATATTTCTGAACTTTTTTCTCAAACTGTCAATCCAGATGAACTGCTCCATGATTATGTACGAGTGCTCACAAAGAGTGAGACGCTCCAGCAATTTATTTCCCGCTGGGAAGAAAAGAGCGGGGTAACCATATCCGATCATCGCAAGTTCGCTGAGCTGCTTGAGGGACAACGGTACAAACACTATATGTTTACCTCATGCGGGTGGTTCTTCAGCGATCTTGGAGGGATCGAACCGAGACAGAATCTGCATTATGCCGTACGGACCTGTGATCTCTATCAGCCACATACCGATAATCAGATGCTCGACAGTATTATGAGTATTTTACGTCAGGCTAAGAGTAACCGACGCCATGAAGGCTCGGGAGCCACTATTGCGAAGTCGTATGTGCAGATGATAAGCGGAGAAGCTGAAGCCGGTGCCTATTTCCTGATGAATCAGCGTTTTGCACGACCGGAGGATTACCAGAACACCTACGGGAAATTTCGCCTGACTGCATACAGTGCTCCAGAAGAAGACCATGCGATCATTGAACTGATCGACACCTCAATCGAGAAACGAAGTGTGCTTGATGTTCAGGTGGAGACCATGCCGGGTAATGGGTATATAGCCACCATGACTATTACTGATACCGACCGGGATCTCAGTATTTCCGGGAAATTTTCTACTGCTGATATTCCCGTCCGTATGCTCGATGAGGTATATACCTGGATTGATCACTCATTAAGCAGAATTTCAGATGAAGAGCTGAAACGGATTGCCACTGATATCCGTCATTATTCTCTTTTGGTGAAGAACAGCCGATCAGCCCCTTCAGAAACGCTATATATCGAAAATATGGGAACGTGTCTTCGTGCTTTGCGATCAATCTTTTCGACCCCGGATACGCTACCCTGGGAACACAAGCGGGAAAGCATCTCCTTTCTGCTTGCGTTCATCAGACGGAAGGGACGACAGCACGAAATAGGTATTGTCCAAGATATTTTCACCCAGGAAATTGCCCGTGTTGCCGTATTGATTCATGCTCGTGGCTTTACCTATGAACGGGCTTCCTATCTCCTAGAGGTACTCAATGTGGCTCGAGAACAGGATATTCATCCGACGATCACCCAGGCACAAGAAGCTCTCTATCCCTATGTAAAGGGTGAACACCGACAGGACTATACTACCCCGTTGACAACCCAGGTGCTCGATGCACTACAGGTTGCTCTGAATTTTTCGATAGATTAAGATACCTTACGCTAAGAGTGAACGGGCATGTTCAAGTGCCCGTTCGTCAGTATGGTGTCCACTGAGCATACGTGCAATTTCAACAATGCGCTGTTCATAATCCACTTGATGAATTCGCGTATAGGTACGTTCCTCGTCAGTCTCTTTATGCACGACCAGATGCTGGTTTGCCTTTGCGGCAATGGACGCAAGATGGGTAATGGCGATAATCTGTCGACTCTGTGAGAGTTCAGCCATCTGTTCGCCTACGGCAAGAGCTACGGCTCCTCCGATTCCGGCATCCACTTCATCAAATATGAGCGTTTCCACATCATCTGCCTCTGCAAGGACGGTTTTTATTGCAAGCATCACACGGGATAATTCTCCTCCCGAGGCAATTTCACGCAGACTCCGTTTTGGTTCGCCTAAGTTGGCGGAGAACCAGAAATCGACCCGGTCACATCCGTGTACCGTCCGTTCCCGCTCAATAATTTCAATACTGAAAACCACATGCTCCATCCCGAGATGTTTCAATCGTCGCGTTATTTCCTGTTGCAGATGTGCAGCGGCAGCTGTCCGTTTATCCCGCAGGACCTTCGCACGTTCAGTTACCTCGGCATCGAGCAATGCAAACTTTTCTTTGAGCTCTTTCAAATCCTGATCAGACTGTTCTCCTCCGGCAAGTTTATCCTTTGTAGCAGTATAAAAGGCTATCACGTGTTCCAGCGTGGGACCGTATTTCTTTTTTAATCGCTGGAGTTGAGCAAGACGGGCCTGAAGCTCATCCAGGCGTTGCTGACTGAAGCTCATCGTTGATAGACGATCACGTAGATTTTCCGCAATATCCTGTAATTCAAGAAAAACACTCTGCATCCGTTCGGATATTTCATCGAGAGAACCATCTGCCTTTTCAGCTCTCCGTATTGCGCTGAGACTAAGATTGACAGCACTCAGGGCACCATCGCTTGATGAGCTTTTCAGCTGTTCATGAGCAAATTCAAGATTTTCATGTATGGTTTCGTATTGACTTAAACGGGAAATTTCTTCTTCAAGCTGTTCATCTTCATGTTCTTTCAGCTGGGCACGGTTGAGCTCCTCAACGACGAACGTAAGGTAATCGACTTCCTGAATACGACGGCTGCGATCATGTTCCAGCATTTCAATCGTTTTTTTCACTTCTTCCAGTTCGCCATAGACTTGTGCATAGGAGGCAAGTTCCGGCGAGCATTTTCCATAATTGTCGAGTACGGCCCGCTGTCGATCGCTATGCAATAACGACTGATGTTCATGCTGCCCATGCATATCGAAAAGCATATCGGAGACAAAAGCCAGATCGCTGCGGATCATAGGGGTACTTTGCAGGGTAATGGAACCGCGGCCACTTTTCTTTACTACCCGTCTGACGATGATGGACCCATCCTCCAGAGCAATATCCCGTTGAGTCAGCCAGGTAACGAGAGGATGGGTATCCGGAAGAGAAAAAACAGCTGCAACACTGGCTTCTTCAGCACCGCTGCGTACCAGATTACCATCAGCCTTGTCTCCCATCAAAAGATTCAGTGCACCGAGTATAATGGATTTACCGGCTCCTGTTTCTCCGCTGAGTACGGTGAAGCCGGAGGAAAATTCTATTTCCATATCTTCGATAAGGGCAAGATTCCGAATCGTAATATGTTCAAGCATGCATGCCTCCAGACCAGTTGAGCTTATCGCGGATCACTTCATAATAATTACGCAGCGGGCTCATGATAAGTAGCGCTTTTGAGCGGGCTTTTTCAACGGTGATCCGATCACCTTCCTGCAGAGAAAAGAGCACTTGGCCATCAAGGGTAAGTGCTACCTGAGTGCGTTGTCCGGATCGCACCACAATATCGATGACATCTTCACCAGCGACAACCAGCGGGCGGTTCGATAAGGTAAATGGACAAACCGGATTGATAATCAGGGCATCTAAGGTAACATCGAGTATAGGACCACCGGCGGCTAAACTATACCCGGTGGAACCGGTGGGAGTTGCTACTAAAATTCCATCGCTACGGATTTTTCCTGCATTTGTTCCATTGATCAGTAAATCAAGTGAAACCATTTTGGAAATACCGCTTGCCGATAATGTCACTTCATTTAATCCATGTCCCTGAAATACTTTTTCATTATTCCGCGTGACAGAAACCCGGACGAGCAATCTACGGGAAACCGTAGCCTTTCCCTTTCGATAGAGGTCAAAGGTTTCCTGCCATTCATCTTTACATACCTCAGTAATAAATCCAAAGGTTCCAAGGTTCACTGCAAGCATGGGAATACCGTATGGATGCAGCATCCGGGCACAGGAAAGCACCGTTCCGTCTCCACCGAGGCAGATAGCTAAATCAGTATCGGAGGCAACCGATATCGAAGTTTCAGTATCTGTCATCAATACCGTATCGTGTGCAATCGCAAGATGATCGAGATAATCTTCAATATCTTTTGCAAAATTACGAGCATCCCCTTTCTGTAAATTTGCGATGATCAGCACTCTGCTAATACTCTTTTCCTGTGCATGCATATACCTGACCTCCTATGGCAGATGAGCGATCACCTTTTCTATACGGCCAATTTCCTGGCTACTCAAAAAGGGATACAAGGGAAACCGCATGCCTCTTGTTACACACGGAATGGCATGCGGAAACCGATCAAAATCTTCCAAATTATCGCCGATTACCGTATTACTGAAAGCAAAATCTACAGCAACTTCATATCTGAGAGCAAATTGTTTTACAGTTTCAGGTCTGGAATCGAGAATTACGACAAACCCATATCCGTTCATGCCATATTCGACGTCTGAAATCCCGAACAGCGCGTGGTGTGTTCTCATAAGTGCATATCGATACCGGTCAAAAATTGCACGACGTTTCTCAAGATTCCGATCAGCTTGAGCAAGTTGGACAACACCAAGTGCAGCATTCATCCCGGGAAGAGCAATCTCACGATAACAGGGATTCATCGCAGTTTCGATGTTCTCTGCAATGACCGGATCTTCGGTCATGATGGCAGCTCCACCTGCGGTGGAGACCAGAGCAGATTCTTCAAAAGCCAGGATGGCTACATCACCAAGCGTACCGGCAGGATTTTCTTCCCACGTACTGCCAAAGCTTTCTGAGATATCTTCAATCAGTGGGATCTGCAGGTGTTCCCAGCTCCCAGTAATCGGCAAACATCCGTACGGTTCATAGAGCAGCATGGCATCCAATTTATCGAAACCGAATACGGCAACTCGCTCATATGAGAGATTTCCGGTTGCTGGATCGATATCAAAAATTTCCATAGAAGCACCAAGTGAATTGATGACTGTCTGGTAGAATCGGGGGGAGAGCGCGGATACACCGACAACGGACCCTGCTGTTATGCCGATACCGATCAAAGCATAGGATAGAGCGTGGATTCGATCTCTTAGAGCTGTCACATACCCGGCCCGATGCATTTTCTCCTGTAACAGTGTCGTAAAGGCCAGCGTATGGTCCCCCACACCGATTTGCTCATCGGCCATGGTTTGCAGCACGGCATCCATATCTTTTCTTCTCAGTGTGGGTTTTTCCAATCTGATGATCATGTTCACAGGATAAGGAAGATAGTGACCTTGCGCAAGTAGATTCGTTCGGTTACTGATGAACATGGAGGTGCATTGAATAATAGGTAATGACAAGGCAAAAAAAGAGGCCCGGCAGCAACCTACTCTCCCGCGGAAAACGCAGTA
>CAYZXD010000020.1:0-41759 GCA_964482325.1 uncultured Spirochaetaceae bacterium
TATATCGGATTCAGCACCTAATTCTCGTTAGGTGTTTCGGGAAAGCAGGATTCATGCCAGACAATGATGAGGTTACGCAAAACAACGTTAGCTTTCTCCTGACTCTGTACAGATTGCTACATAAGCATTGCAACAGTCTGGCTCCTTTACTACAAAAGAAGCCTCATGCAGAAACATCTTATCTTCCTACACTGTTTAGTGAATCTGTACCTAGTCATCGTATCAATGGAATCGACTGCCAAGGGATTTCTCACATGAGGCAGAAAGAAAGATTACCCATGATTCTGGGAGAGAGAGGAGTTGGGGGTGAGTAAAAAAGTAAGCAGTGCTTAGACTCAATTCACGGTACACACTGCTTGAATCTATCACAACAGATTTTTAATGCCGTTTGCTGCCAGTTCGCCTGCCTTGAGATATCCGTATCCGCCATCTTTCTTTTCCTGCTCAATTAATGTACGTCCGGTGTAACTCAGCGCATTCATGATGGCAGAATTGATCTTCGAACGTCGTATCGCTTCATCCAACGAAGGCCCAATCATAAAATAGGTATCACTTGGCTGGTGGTGTACCACCTCTATGGCGTAAAACAACTCTCTCCCACTTTCATTGGCAGCGAAGGTTGCAAAATCGGTATACTTATCGGTGAAGTACGCTATCCATTGAGTCTGATCGGTGGGATCCTGTACTTCAACAGGAATCGCTATGCTCTCATAATCCCACCGCAGCGTACCAATTGCAGTATCGGTAACGGTATCGTCAACGGTACTCGTAACGAACCGGAGATTCTTCTTTCCTGTACCCCCGAGATTCAACTCGCGCAGTCCCTCAGCATTCACATAACTGAACGTATAGGTATACGGTCCGGCAACCTCTTTCACATCATCTTCATAGATAGTCTTTACTCCCCCCTTCACATCGAACAGGCGAAATGATAGCGAGGTGTTGTGCTGATACCCTATGGTTTTCTTCACTCCGGAAAAGAGGGGAGCATCGGAAGGCAGTTGTACCGGAGTCTCGTTATTGATCTCCTCAAACCCCTGATAAGCATATACCTCCAAGACATAATCCCAACCCTCACCCATAGCAGTCATGATGGCAATATCGGTAGGGCCTACCATAGATTCCGGACCGGGAGTAAAATCTGCACGCGGTATCACCGTTACAAATCGGCTACTCCCGACTATGTCGGTAACATCGTCCAGCACTAATTGAGAAAAGTCTTTTACCCCGGATCCATAGGCTACAACAGCTAGAGTCACGGTAGCATCTGCTATGGTTTCTGTAATCAAGCCATCGATATTCGGCAGATCAGGATTCCGATCTCGAGCTGTTTCATAAGCAGCAACAGCCTGCTTCAAACTGTCCCGATCACCCTGCTCCCGCAGGTTCTGCGCATAAGCAAACCAAAAGTCCCCTGCAACTATTCGTGCATCCTGTACCGCTTCCGTGAAATCTTCAATCTCGAGATCGATTCTCCCTGCATTACGTGCAATTGTATGCAGTTCCTGTAAACGAGCATATGCAGAATACACCTGATCAGCTGTCTGACGATCCTGTATTTGCTCATCACCTACCAATTGATTTTTATAATACAAAGTCCCCTCTGAGAAGACCTGAGGATACAGTGCCTCGGCTTCCGGGAACTCAGGATTCACAGCAAGTGCTCGAGAGAGGTACTGCAATGCAGTCACATATTCCTGTCTCTCATAGGCGGCAACCCCGCTTCGATAATCGCTCCCTCCCTGCGTGAACAAAGTACCACAGGAAGACAATACCATACACATTACGATTACGAGGACAACTGATATGGTCGTTCTTTTCATACTTACCCCTTTTTGAATACCAGATAAAGTAACGCATCACCGCACAGCCTTGATTGGAAAATGCACGGTATACATCTATTCACGATGTATGTTACACAGACGGACTCTTATAACATCTGTCTTATGCTTGGAGCACGTTTAACCCTTATCATAAATGGATAGATACTCATCTACAAGGGGAAATTTTATTATGTTATAGCATAAATGATTATGTACTTTTACAAAACAAAGCCTTTTATGTCAGAGCAATTGTAGAGGAACTACCATGATTTTTTGAGATTCTAGTTATCTGTATCGTATAAGAATTGAATCAGTTCTTTTCGGTTGCCCTGATCACGGGATTTCTCTGACAGCCATTGCAGAATTCTGCATCTCCCGAGCAAGGATTCACGTGAACCATGACATGCCGGACCTTGGGAAAATCTCGTTCAATCCGCATATGCACCTCTTCTGCAACTGCGTGTGCCTCATATAGAGGCATGTACCGGCAACAACAGATTTCCACATCGATATAATAACCCGACCCAACGCTCCTTGTGCGCAGCAGATCAATACGCTGAACCTGAGGATTGATCATGATGGCCTGTTCTAATGCGCCCTCAGTCCGTTTATCCACCGATACATCCATCAGCACATTTACTGCAGAGGAAAAGACCAAGATTGCCGTACGGAAGATGAGCAGTGCAATCACGACCGATGCAATCGGATCAAGGACTGGGATTCCGGCACGGGCACCGACAATACCGATCAAAGCCCCTGCTGATGAAAGAGCATCTGAAAGATGATCTGCTGACAGTGCCTTCAATGCATTAAGGCCGCTTTCGTTTGCCTCTCTGCGGGTATAGAAGAAAAGCGCAAGTTTAACTGCAATGGAGAGTATCGCACCGACGAGGGGAAGCAAAGAAGGGACAAGCAATTCTTCCGGATGAAGAATCTGCAGAACGCCTCGATATCCAATACCGATAGCAGTACCCAGGATAACGATAGCAAGGATCACTGATACAATGCTTTCTGCTTTATCATGACCGTACGGATGCTTGGTATCAGCTTTGCGGTCACTTGCAGCTACTCCACCCATTACCACCGAGTAACTGATCACATCACTCAGTGAGTTCACTCCATCACTCACAAGAGCAGCAGATCGTCCGAAGAAACCAAACGTGAGTTTCATCAGCGAGAGAGCGATACTCGCAATGATTGATACCAGCGAGGCTTTCATCCCTCTGCGGGCATGGTCACTTTGGTTCATGGCTATCGGGAATGTCTCCCTTTCAGGACTGCCACGACTTCTTCAAGACGAATATTCTTCTGCGCGAGCAATACGAGGAAATGGTACATGAGATCGGCAGCTTCACCGAGAAACAGACTCTTGTTCTCGTCTTTCGCTTCGATGACCAGCTCAACAGCCTCTTCTCCCACTTTCTGAGCAATTTTGTTGATACCCCGAGAGAACAGATGATTTGTATAGGAACCTTCGATCGGATGTTCTCTTCGATCAATGACCACTTGCTCAAGATAGAGCAGGAATTCGCTGCTGGTCATGAGATCGGGATCGTTTTCCTCGTCGAAACAGGTATCACGACCTGTATGACAGACGGGTCCTGAAGGGATGGCTTTTACCAGGATGGTATCATGATCACAATCAATAAGTATTTCACGTACCGTCAGATAATTACCACTGGTCTCCCCTTTCGTCCACAGGGTTTCTCTGCTCCGTGAATAGAAGGTCACCAACCCTCGTTCCTGGGTAGTGGTGAAAGCCTCCTCGTTCATATACCCCAACATGAGCACTCGACGGGTCACGGCATCCTGCACAATTGCCGGAACAAGGCCATTCCCTTTGTTAAAATCTACCTGCATGAAACTTCCTCCACCTTAACGATTCAGGCGTATAGGTATACCACGATCTGAAAGAAAAATCTTCAGTTCCGGAATGTTGATCTCACGGAAATGAAAAATTGAAGCAGCAAGAGCTGCATCAGCACCTCCGGTGGTGAACACATCCACAAAGTGCTCCATGTTCCCGGCCCCACCAGAAGCAATGATAGGAACAGTCAGATTGTCACTGAAACGACGGGTAAGTTCAAGAGCAAAACCGCCCTTCGTACCATCATGATCCATAGAAGTGAGCAATATTTCTCCAGCACCCCGATCTTCGGCTTCTTGAGCCCACCCAAGAGCCTCTTTTTCCACCGGAATTCTTCCACCGGCAATAGTCACTTCCCATCCGGGAACATTTCCCACGGTGAATCGTTCATTACTGCGGACATCAATGGCACAGACAACACACTGAGAACCAAATTCCCGTGCTAATTCATCGATGATTGCCGGATTTTTCACCGCCATACTGTTTACCGATATTTTATCTGCACCGGATTCCAGAAGGGCCCCAACATCCCGGACACTCCGGATACCGCCTCCAACCGTAAAGGGTATATCGATCACTTCGCTGATCCGCTTCACCAACGCAGTGAACGTACCGCGATTCTCAACTGTTGCCGTGATATCGAGGAAGGTCAGTTCATCTGCTCCCTGCTGTGCATATAATTGCGCAAGTTCAACTGCATCTCCTGCATCCCGCAGGTTGATAAAATTCACCCCTTTCACCGTTCTTCCATCACGTACATCAAGACAGGGAATAATCCGTTTGGCTAACATGGTCTCAACTCCTTTCCTGCTGCCATCGGGCGACATCTATAGGGGTGAGCTCTCCTTCATAGAGCGCTTTCCCGATAATGGCACCCGATAATCCTGCTGATGACAGCTCATCAAGATCCTTGAGATTCCGAATCCCACCGCTTGCAATGAGGTGTAGGGGATACCCCTGTTGCTGTGCCTTTTCGATGAGCTTCCGGTACAACGACAGAGCCGGTCCACTCAGCATACCATCGCGTTCTATTTCGGTACTGACCACCATGGTAAAGCCCGCTTCCAGATAGGAGACAATAAAAGAATCGACGCTCAGGTCAGTAGTCGTTTCCCACCCGCTTACCGCAATATTACCCCCGCGGCAATCGGCTCCAAGAATCAGACGTTCGGGACCCCATTGCTGCAATAGCTCAAGGGTGAGCTCGCGATCTTTGGCCGCCAACGTACCGAGGGTGGCCATGTGTGCACCGGCGGAAAATACCGCACTGATATCGTCGGCACTTTTCAGACCTCCTCCGACATCTATCACCAATGGCGTATGCTGTGCAATCTCTTCAATAATGCGAAGATTCACGACATGATGCGCCCGAGCTCCATCCAGATCAACCAGATGGAGTCGCTCTAATCCTGCATCAGCAAATCGTTTCGCCATCTCCAACGGAGATACTTCATATACCCGTTTCTGATCGTAATCACCCATACGAAGACGTACACACGACCCATTGATGATATCCATGGCGGCAATTACCTGCACAACACTTCCTCCTTCAGCTCCAGAAAGTTCTTCAGAATCTGCGCTCCCACTGCGCCACTTTTTTCAGGATGGAATTGCACCCCTCGAAAATTTCTACTGCCCAGGGCAGCACTGAAAGTCGTAGTGCCGTAGGTACATCCGGCAATGGTTTCTCTACTTCGGGGGACATAATAGGAATGGACAAAATAGACCCACGGATCAGAGGGAAGACCGAAAAAGAGCGGATCATCGGCGCAGTCAAGCGTGTTCCATCCCATGTGCGGGATTTTAATTGATCCATCAGCAATAAATTTCTGCACGTGACTGTCATACATACCTAAGCAGGGAGTGCTGCGCTCTTCACTGTGGCTGCACATCAGCTGCATACCGAGACAAATACCGAGAAACGGCTGTTCAAGTGACCTCAGCACCGCATCAAGTTCCGTTTCCCGTAAATACTGCATCGCAGATGCAGCCTCTCCAACCCCCGGGAAAATAACCCGATGTGCATTTCGCAATACCGAAGGGTCATCACTCACCGTCGCTTCAATGCCAAGTCGCTTGAGTGCGCAGTACACTGATCGAATATTTCCTGCGTTGTATTTCACAATAACAATCTCAGCCATGTCAGAGTGTCCCCTTGGTCGAGGGAAGATCGGTATTCCCTGCCCGACGAAATACGGCCTTACCCAGGGCACGGGCGAAGGCTTTAAACAGCGCTTCACTTTGATGATGGGCGTTACCGGAATTTACTTTCATATGTAGATTGCACTTTGCCTCATCACTGAACGATTTAAAGAAGTGAAAGAGTAATTCGGTGGGAAAGGTTCCGACATATTCTCGTGTGAAAGCAACATCCCAAACGAACCAGGGTCGACCGGAAAAATCGAGAGCGACCTCGGCAAGACACTCGTCCATCGGGAGGAGCTCAAACCCATATCGGTTGATCCCCCGCTTATCACCCAGAGCTTTCCTGAATGCTTCACCCAATACCAAAGCACTATCTTCAACCGTATGATGTTCATCTACAGCAAGATCACCCTTGCAGATAAGTTGCATATCAAATCGTCCATGGCGCGCAATCTGCTCCAGCATATGATCAAAAAAAGGAAGCCCGGTATCGATTGTGGCAATTCCGGTTCCGTCAAGATTAAGATCTAGGGAAATGGCGGTTTCTCCCGTCTTCCGTGTAGTCGCTGCGAGCCGGTCAGGTTGCTCAAGATACCCAAGAAACCGCTCCTGGAGATCAGGCCAATTCGTAAAGACAACGGGTTCGGCATTGAGAGCCTGAGCCGCATCCTGCGGATCACCGGCTACAATAAAGGAGGCTATCACATTCTCTGTCCTGTGATGTTGCCGGATATCTTCCCACGTCCCACCGTCATCGATCACAATACCCTGTCGACGTAACAATGCAGTGATACTTGGTACACGGTACCGATCTTCTCCGAACAGTACTAAGTGATAGCTTCCTGCTCGTGATATCCGATGAAGCGTGATGAACACCCGCTCGGTCCAGGATGATAGATGAGCATCATCACGTACTGATTCGGTCAGAATGGGTCCGGCTACATCAATGTAGATGACCGGCTTTTCGTTACTGCTTCTCTGCATCGGGAAACTCCATGTTCTGCATCGCTTCAATAAGAATATCGTTCTCCTGAACGCTGCCGATTGTAATGCGAACACAGCCAAAACAACCTCTGACTGTCGAACGGTTTCGGATAATTATTCCCTGCTTTCTCAGTTTATCGCACAGCAGATTCGCCTCGGTAACCCGCACCAGAAGAAAGTTTGCATCGCTCGGGAACACCTTTTCCACATAGGGCAGCTGCACCAACCGTTTGGCCACCCGCTTCCGTTCTTCTAGCGTATCTGCAATTGCTAACCGTACTGCCGGCGCCTGATCCAGAGCAGCTATAGCCAGTTGCTGGGCGACGCCACTGAGGTTATAGGGATATTTCACCTTATGCATCGCTGATACGATTTGGGGATCAGCGACCGTAAAGCCTACCCGTACATTAGCCAGTCCCCACGCTTTCGAGAGGGTACGAAGAACCACCAGACGAGGACATCGGTCAATCAATGTGGCCGCTGAGGGGCCATCAGCGTAATCCCGGTAAGCCTCGTCCACTATCGTAATACCGTTAAATCGGTTGGCTACCATCTCAATCTGATCCAATGGAAAACTATTTCCCGAAGGATTATTCGGTGAACAGATGAATAACATTTTATGCATACCCGTCTGTGGAGTGCCATTATTCACCAGGTGACAGACTGCATCCATTTTCTGTAAATCGAATGAAAAATCATCACGTAACGGACAATGTGATACCCCGACATCATGGATATGGGCAAAAACTTCGTACGCTCCGTACGTTGGACTCATCAGCAGTACCCGATCCTTCCCGGGAGTACAGAAGATACGAAACAGCACATCTATCATCTCATCACTGCCATTGCCGACCACTAGTCGCTCAGCTGGCAGGGAAAAAACCTGAGCCAGTTTTTGTTTTACACCTTCATGCTGAGGATCGGGATACCGGTTCAGTGAACGACCTCCGAGAAAATCCTGCCAGTTCTCATTGGCATCGAGAAACACCGAGGCGTCACCGGTAAATTCGTTTCTTGCTGATGAGTAGGGAACCAACGAAACAATATTTGATCGCATCAGCTCCTGTACCGAATAATCCTTCATAGTTTTTCCTTCTTCAGTGATGCAAGACGTACGGAAACTGCAGTTGCATGAGCTTCCAATGATTCAGCGGTGGCGAGAGTCTCAACCACCGGTCCGAGCGAGCCAATCCCTTGAGCGGTTATCTGCTGAAAGGTGATCTTCCGATAAAAAGAATCGAGAGATACTCCACTATAGGAACGAGCCCACCCTGCAGTTGGAAGCGTGTGGTTAGTTCCACTCGCATAATCACCCATCGATTCGCACGAATAGGGTCCAAGGAAAACTGATCCTGCATGAAGCACCTGATCTGCCAAAGTCTCTGGATGGTCGACCGCAAGGATAAGATGTTCAGGTGCATATCGGTTGATTACATCGGCAGCTTCAGCAACAGAAGCCACTATAATGATCTTAGCATGGGCTAACGAAGCCGTTGCGTGCTCAGGATGTTTCAAGGTGTTAAGCTGATTGAGTACCTCTGCTTCAACGGCATCGGCAATACTATGCCCAGTTTGAGTATCTGCGGCACAAACAACCAGGATCGCATGACTGTCCGGTCCATGTTCAGCCTGGCTGAGCATATCTGCTGCAGCAAATCGGGGGTTGCTGGTCTCATCTATAACCACCATCACCTCAGAAGGACCGGCGGGCATATCGATAGCACATTGATTTGCAGCAACCTGTTGTTTTGCTTCAGTGACAAAACGATTTCCCGGCCCGAAAATCTTATCGACAGGGGGCAATGACTGTGTTCCGTAGGCCATAGCCGCTATTGCCTGCGCTCCTCCTGAAACAAGAATCGTGGTAACACCACTGATTAGGGCACTGTACAGTATAGCAGGATGTATAGTGCCGTCGCGTTGCGGCGGTGTGGCAAGAACAATGTCTCGACATCCCGCAAGGTGTGCTGGGATAGCAAGCATCAATACCGTAGAAAATAACGGGGCATTCCCTCCGGGTATATAGAGTCCCACCCGCTGTACCGGCACACTCTTTCGCCAGCAGGTGACTCCCGGTTCTGTCTCAACACATTCATCCTTCGGTCGTTGTGCTTCGTGGAAACGGGTAATATGGTCTTTTGCAGATTCAATAGCAACTTTCAGGGATGCAGAAACTGTAGCGGCAGCAGATTCCCACTGATTGCGAGACAGTAGTACGTGTGATAATGCAACCTGCTCAAACCGATACGCATAATCTATCAGGGCAGCATCACCTTTTGTACGAACATTTTCAATAATTTCAGCAACCGTCTGTCGTACCGATTCGACCTGCATTGCAGGTCGTGCGAGATCCTGATCCGTTACCTGGATGATCCGCTGCATTCCATCCTCCTAATCAGCCATTTTTTCGATGGCAGTAACCAGAATACCTTGTGCACCGAGAGCTTTCAACTGTTCCAGGACATCCCAGAATCGGGTCTCCTTCACGACTGTCTGCACGGCACACCACGAAGAATCCATCAGCGGAGTTACGGTCGGACTTTTCATACCGCCGATAATAGCGGCCGCCTGATCAAGATGTTCCTTCGGCAGGTTGAACATGATGTACTTATAATCATCGGCGCGCATCACTGCATCTATACGCAGCATCAGCCGATCAAGGATAGCACGCTTTGGTTCACTCAGTTCACGATGTGCAATCATCACTGCCGTACTATGATAAATTGCCTCAACTTCGCGCAATCCGTTGCTAGCCAAAGTTGCTCCTGTACTCACCAAATCACAGATCGCATCGGAGACCCCGATGGATGGAGTAATCTCAACAGATCCCGAGATCTCATAAATCTTTGCATCCACTTGAGCTTCACTGAGCTTCTGTGCGAGTATCCCCGGATAACTCGTAGCTATCCGTTTTCCTGCAAGCGAAGAAAGGCCTGTATAGGCAAACCCCTCGGGAACCGCAATGGAAAGACGACAGCGAGAGAAGCCCAGATCTTTGATCACATCCAAATCGAGTGCCTGTTCATCAAATTCATTTCGACCGACAATGCCGATATCGGCAACCCCATCGAAGACATAGCGGGGAATATCGTCATCTCGAAGATAGAGAAACTCAATAGGGAAATTATCGGCAGACTCCTTAAGCAATCGAGAGTCGCTGCCAAACTTTATTCCGCAATCCCTAATGATCTTGAGCGATTTTTCGCTCAGACGACCGCTTTTCTGTACGGCAATTCTCAGTTGAGTTTCCATGTTCCCTCCTCGATACTATCATCTCAATTCCAACAATACTGACCACACGATACAAAAAAACTCCGCGAAATGCGGAGCTTGGTGATACCTATTTATCAGCGCACACGCATTTCATCAGAACTTCATGAGATGATGGTGATGCAGTGCGCTTGCAGTTTTCATGGCCTGAGCCTATCTAACCTCTGAAGTTGTGTCAAGTGGCCTTATTTCTCGATAGTTACATCAACTGCTTCAACCGTATCTGTACCACGCTTTCTCAAGAACACTGCAAGCAGTCCAAGGGTTATGCCGACCACAATGATGATAATACCGAATACGGTCACCAGGAGATTCGCTACATCCCGGGGGAACAGGAAGAGTAATACGGCGATCACCAGAGAGATCAATCCTTCCGTTACGAGAGGAAGCGGAGGAAATCCAGCTGCCTTCACTGCAAAAGCATCAATACAGAGCACGATGGCAGCGATGAGCATCTGAGCTGCAAGTAAATATATGATAACGGTCCATACAGCTTCCCCAGTAGCAAGCGGCATGATCACGGCAAGTACACCGATGATCAGCCCCAGAATTCCTTTCACCAAGGTCGACCCATGATTGAATTTTCCAAATGCATATCGATTCATCGTAGCCAGACTGGTAATACCGGTCACGATTGCGACCACCCCTAGCGCCATGATGAGTATCTGCTTGAACAGATCCTGCCTCACTAAAATAAACACTCCGAGAGCAACAATGACCAAAGCTGCAAGCAACTGCAGAATCCACGCGCCTCTGCCTTTCATGAACGGCCTCCATTAACCGGCATGCCCGTTGCACAGAAGCAAAGCTACCGGTATAGTGAGATTAGTACGTTTCGCCCGTGATGTAAAGGAATTACTATGTACGATCATCTCTTCTTTGACGCAGACGGTACCCTCTTCGATTTTGTAGCAGCTCAAAACTGGGCATTATACCAGGTGTTCACCGAATTTGGAATTCCCGCCAATGAAGATGCCCTTCAGACCTACAGCGATATCAACGCAGGTGTCTGGCTGGAATTTGAGCAGGGTCTCATTTCCATCCGCAAACTCAAAACAGAACGATTCCGACGATTCTTTGACCGCTACCAAGTTACCGGTAATCCCGAAACATGTGCTGAAGAATACATGAAAACACTCGGTCGTTCATACCATCTTTACGATGATGTCCTGACTACCCTCGACACACTACAGCAGCGAGGTATTCCGATGTCGATGATCACCAACGGTCTTTCTTCGGTACAGCGGGGTCGATTGGAAGCAACGGGTACCGCACACTATTTTAAAGCTATCATTATCAGTGAGGAAATCGGTGTGCAGAAACCGCATCGATCCTATTTTTCCCGTGCTCTGGAGATGGCAGAGGAAGCAGGGTTTCCATCAAAACACCCGCTGATCATAGGCGATAGCCCCACCAGCGACATCCAAGGCGGGCTGAACGCACACATAGATACCTGTTGGATTAACCGTTTTTCCATGGAAGCCGATCCGGCAGTTCCCGCTAATTATGAGGTCAGTAATCTGCATCAGTTCATGACGCTACTCGACAATCTCGACTAATTCCACGTCAAAGATCAATAACGTATTCGGTTCAATCCGTGTAGACCCTTCTGCTCCGTAACCGAGCTCGGGATGGACATAGAATCGGTACTCAGATCCTTCAGGCATTAACATGAGCCCTTCCCGAAAGCCAGGGATCATGGTATTGAGATCAAACGTACTGGGAATACCCCGGATCGAAGCATCACCTTCACGTCCATCAAGGTAGGTAAGCCGATAATTGACCCGAACTCGATCGCTTTCTGCAGGTCGGTCTCCTTCAGTATCAGCAATCACCTCATACTGCAGACCGCTATCAGTGGTAATCACTCCCTGCCGTTTCCCGTTTACGGCGAGAAAACTCTCTGCATCTGCAAGGTTCTTTGCAGCAAGTTCCTCAAGACGTCTTGCCGCCTCACTGATCAGCTTGTCCTGAAACTCAAAGAGCACCGTGTTCATCATCTGCTCAGGGATAAGCGGCATATGGTCGATCCCGGCATCATAGGCACCCCGAGCAAAGTAGACTGCATCAAGGTCCTCGACATCCCGCATCGCCGCTTCCATCAATAAATACCCGTAGGTGTAACTGAAACGGTCTTCCAGTGTCTCTGGAACGGGAAGCTGTTCAACTAATGTCTGCAAGGAAAGCTGCAGGTCTTCTGTTTCAGGTTGTGCCTCCATGGGTACTTCATCTGCTGCAGATTCCGAGAGCGCTTCTGTATGTGGTTTTTCTGGTTCCTGAATAGCAGGTGAAACCTCTGATGATACCGCCTGCACTTCGTTCTGTGCACAACCGGAAAATCCAAATGCTGCGAGGAGCACAACGAGAATAACCGGTATACCTATATGCTTGTGTAACCGTAATACCATGAAACGACGTCCTTATCCCCTGCCCCTTTTATCGATGGTAACCGCAAAGTACCTTGTCGTCCACCTATTTCTGTTGAAACACTGAATTACCCATGCTATCGATGCCGACGAGGGCGGGAAATTGAAATACTGCAAGCTGCAGCAAAGCCTCCGGACCGAGATCGGCAAACGCAACTGTCGATACTGACTGTACGGTTTTAGCATACAAGGCTCCACATCCTCCATATGCTACGAAGTAGATTCCCCGATTTCTGACAATTGCTTCCACCACGGTATCATTGCGTGGACCTTTCCCGATGGTGGCAACAAGTCCTGCATCGTACAGCTCACCGGTAAAAGGATCCATTCGAGCCGAGGTTGTCGGGCCGCATGATCCGATCACCATACCTTCCGGTGTTGCTGCAGGTCCCATATAATAGATGGTCTCTCCTGCAAGGGAAATCGGAAGATCCCGTCCATTTTTCCGGGCATCAGCAAGCCGTTGATGCACCTGATCACGCCCGACCAGCAGAGTACCGGTAAAAAGCACTCGGTCATACGCTCGCAAGGAGAGTCGATCCGAAACACTTAGGGGAAGTAACAACTCACGCATCTGCAGCCTCCAATACAATCCGGGTTTTCCGATCAGCCCAGCAGCTGATAGAGATGCCCACGGGAAGCCCCGCAATATGGGTGCTTTCATACTCCACAGCTACCCCGAGGGTAGTCAGCGGCCCCCCCATTCCCCCCGGTCCCACATGCGTATGCTGTAAAGCCGCTTCGATCCGGTTCTCCAATGCTGCATACCGCGGGTCCTGATGAGAGACCCCGACAGGTCTGAGTAGCGCCTGCTTCGACAGCTGGAGAGCACGTTCTGATGTACCACCAAGACCGATCCCGACCACAATGGGAGGACATGGTTTCCCTCCTGCCGCAATAACTCTGGATTTCACCACCTCAATGATATCCTCAACCTGTGCAGTGGGGTTAAGCATATCCAATGATGAACAGTTTTCACTACCGAACCCTTTGAGCATGATATCGATGACGATACCCGGGGATTCACTTGGCTGCCAATGTATAATCGGGGGAAGATTATTCTGTGTGTTCTTTCGATCAAATACCGGATCCTGTACCACCGAGTTTCTAAAATTCCCTGCCAGAGCAGCCTCCCGTGCCCCCTCCGTAATTACCTGCTCTATTTCTTGCATGGTAAAAGGGGCATTTGGCCCCACTGAAACAGAGGCAACTACCATACCGGTATCCTGACAGAGCGGGAGATGCGTTTCATCGGCTATCCCAATATTTTTCAGAATCATAGCAAGCACATCTGCAGAAGCAGCGTATGCATCACGGCGTGTGTCGTCAGAACGCAGTTCATCCATAAGTTGCCGGGTTTGGCGTTCCATAGCCTGTATTCGCACCACCAGCTCGGGCTCTATATGCGTAGCTGCATGCATCAGTGCATGCTGCACGTTGCGTATTGCATCCTGCACCTTCTGATTCATCAGGACCTCCTTTCAACCAGTCGTACGGCAGTAATCACAGACAGACCTAAAACAATCCCAACAAGTCCTCCGAGCGTATCGGCTACAATATCCAAAAACTCGAAACCTCTGCTGAAAAGGGGTTGTATTACTTCAGCCCCTGATCCCAATACGATCACCGTCCCGATAACTATCAATATCCGGTATCGGTGCACCTGTACTATCTCTTTGAAGCTCGTTTGCATATCGTCCTTTGCCATGGCACAGATCATACTGCAGGCGAAAGCGGCATAGGCAAGAGCATGGGCAGCCTTATCACCCATAATTGCAATCCACCCCGTCTGGGCGACGGTCTCACCGGGAAGGAGGGATAGCACCCAGATTGCCACCAGAATAGCAGGAGCAGCAATTCTACCGAGGATACGCACCCAA
Organism: uncultured Spirochaetaceae bacterium; assembly: GCA_964482325.1. GTDB lineage: Bacteria > Spirochaetota > Spirochaetia > Sphaerochaetales > Sphaerochaetaceae > CAYZJV01. The sequence goes on from CAYZXD010000020.1 coordinate 14,396, forward strand.
GAGAACAGGGGAGAGTTCATACCAGATCTCCTTGTCGGACATCCAACCGCTCCATCTCCTTCGATAAATCACGAAGAAACTGATTCTTATTACCGAAATTCAGCGGAGCTGCCAATCGATGAATCGGGGTATCACTGATAAATCGCTGAATAACCACCGAACGGGGAATACGCCGGAGGAAACGGATAGTATTCTGCACATGGACATCTCTGTTCGGGACGGGAAACGGCTCTTTTTGATACCGTTCGAATAATCGAGTACCGGCAACCACATGCAGATTGTGAATTTTCACCGCTTGTACCTGTGAGTCGGTAATAACACGGGCTGTATGGTGTATCGCTTCCTCTCCCTCCTGGGGAAATCCGAGAATTACATGTGCACTCACGGGCAACCCTGCTGCATGCAATAGATGTACAGCCTCAGTGAAATCATCTACCGTGTGTCCTCTGCCGATCCAGTCAAGGGTCTCATCGTTGCCGCTTTGAAGTCCCAGTTCCACCCATACCTGTTGTACCTGACCCTGATACGAAGCAAGCAGTGAAATAATATCATCATTCAGACAATCGGGTCTGGTACTGATTATCAGCTCCACATACGGACCGTCAGCCAAAGCACGATCATACAGCTGTTTCAAATGATCTAGGCTGTCGAAGGTATTGGTAAAAGCCTGAAAATAGATGCTCATCGCCTGTGTATGATAGCGACGGTTGATAAAGTCACGACCTCGCTGCACCTGCTCATCCAGTGAGAGCAAACGCTGGTGAAACGATTGAATCTGATGAGAGTCGGTACGGGCATCAATGTCAGGAACAAATGAGAGATCCTTGGCAAAAGCCTGCTCCTCAGGCCGTTGATATACGGCTGAAGACCCTCGAGCATCACAGTAGATACACCCGCCTTCCCGATGCTGCCCTCGATTGGGACAGGAAAATCCTCCATCGATACCGATCCGATATACTCGTTGCCCATACTGCTCAAGCAGGTACGAGGTGTAAGAACGCCATCTGCTGGACATCAGAGGACCTCAAGGAAAATGGCCGTTTGGAGATGGTTATCGAGAGCCACACCAAAAAGCACGTCAATATTCTCAAAAGCGATACCGGCTGCAAGGGAACCCGAGTATTCAATCGGCCCGAGAGAGCTGAACGGTAAGCCTGCATTACAGACAAACGGTGCCTCTTGTGAAAGGAGATCAAAGACAGACTCACCGCGGGAGGAAACTGTAAACATTGCCTGGAGTACCACCTGAGGAAGGGAAGTGGTCACCCAATGTTGATACTTAAGTCGCCCAATCACCATATCATCGACAAGGGTATGAGCCTGATAGGAGGGAACTCCCCGTGATCCGCCGTAATCGAAGTAGGATTGTTTTCTCGGATGGGTCACGTGGGAGGATCCTGCATGAAGATCAAAAGCAATCACATTTCGATCTCCCAGGGGGATCGAGTTCTGCAATCTCCCTTCGATGCGGTATCCAAACGGATTCCCTATCTCTGCCACTGCCTGATAATCAAATCGGAATCCGGATCGGGGGAAGAACCGATACGGTAACGTAGTGTACACGCCTTCAGTGCGCAGTGAAACAATGGCCGCCTCTCTTCCGATTACTGATTCGCCGTACCAGATATAATCAAAATCTGCCGCTACGGTATACATGGCATCAAGATTCGGACGATACGTAAATAACAGTTCTGACGTAACCATCCGATCGCGCACATCGAGTTCTCGTCGGGCATCCCGGAGATTCAACGGATGGATCCCTCCCGTTACATACCCTGCTCGCAAACCCGCATCAATATGGTCGGTAAGGGCGGTCTCCAGCAGAGAAGCAAAGGTAAGAGCATCATCGTTCGATAACATGGCCATGAACGTGGTATCCGAATCAAATAATTCATACTGGTAGTAGCGAAGGGCAAAATCGGGGGTAAAGTGAAACCGCACCGCATCATCAGATGGTATCACCAGTGAAACGGCTCCAAAGACACCTGCAGAGATCGTGGAACGCTTACGGGGAAACTGCCGGGTAAGTATGGTGAGGTTCCCATACGTTGTATTGGCTTTTCCTGGCTTTGCATCGGTATAATCATACGAAACCGTGGCAAACATACCTGAATTCCGCAGTTGTTCAAACCGCTGATTCAATTCTTTTTTCTTCGTGTTATCGAGCGGGTATCCCACGAAATCAGCAAAGAGGGAGAGATCCAAGGATATCTGATTTTGATATGTACCGATGGTTTGGTGAGACACCCTATCGACATAGACATCAGGAAGTGAGAAATAGGGACCATACCGATCAGGATCTTTTATTCGTAATGGACGGATAGTACTGATGTGCTCGGCAAGACGGGAGAAGTCGGCATCATGCTGGAGCGCACTATTTTCACCCACAGCGATAATCTCATCAACCTCTAAAAAATCAAGAATATCATGTTCGTGCAATTCAGGAGTGATCAGTAAATCGGCAAGTTCATTCTGCTCTATCACGGTATTCTTGGTAAGAATGACGATCAATTGTGTAAGTACTGCTGTAATGGAGTCCAGTTCTTCATTACTGATTTCGTAATCAACCGCATTCACATCAACCGCAATTACGATATCAGCTCCCATTTCCCGTGCAAGCTGTACCGGCATATTATCGACAATACCACCGTCGATTACCATCCGATCACCAACAGGATAGGGAGTAAAAACCAGCGGTATCGAAATACTTGAACGAATGGCGGTTACTAAAGAACCTTCTGAGAAGATAATCCGCTCGCCACTGGCTAAATCGGCTCCAATACATCTGAAGGGAATTGCCAATTTGTCAAAATCGGTAATACCTGCCACTCGGGAGAGGCTATCGTTGAGCATATGGAGAATTCTCTGATCCCCGATAATTCCCGAAGTACTTCCCAAGCCACCTTCATCAAACCCGAGTACAAACAGGTTGTCACGATCTCTTCTGAGCGGCATCGGTTCGACGCGAACGGGACTTTGCGCGGGAAGCGCAAACAGCTCCACCATATCATATGACTGAATCAGACGTCTCATATCGCCCGGAGAATACCCGGCGGCATACAGGCCACCTACGAGACTTCCCATACTGGTTCCAAGTACCATATCGATGGGAATACCATGGCGTTCCACTGCTTCGATAATCGGGATATGGGCAAATCCCCGTGCTCCCCCTCCCGATAGTACCAAAGCTATCTTGATCGGTGCATCTTCATGATATCCATAGGAAGTGACCTGCATCAATGAGTTTCCCAATACAAAGGTTCTCGGTTGATCATCGGCGATCAGATGCGTAGCACAGAGACAGAGGAGCACACCTATCACAATGAGAGATCTATGTTTCATCATCAGTTCCAAGAACCGCCCCAATGATTGATGGATTACCATTCAGGAAAGCTGCACTGTCCATCTCTTTTTTCTGTGCCAACTGCACACGGGTAACATACAGGATGCCGTCACCACACGCAACGGCAAGTCCTTTTTTCTTAACCATGCGCAATACCGTCCCCGGTACTATCATCTCCGGCAATGGCTCATGCGGGAGATCAAACACTGAACCGTAGACTCCCGTAATGAGCAGCCGGATACCATGAAACGTAGTACTCGCCTTCGGCCATGGGAACAGGGCTCTTACTTTGCTATGTATGTCAGCACAACTGGCATGCCAATCAATGGTGCCATCCGCTTTGGCAAGCATACGGGTATAGGTCGCTTTCTGATGGTTCTGGGGGAATTCCACCAGTTTTCCTTCCATGAGATCCCGTACCGTACGTACAATAAGATCAGAGGCCTGCGGTGCCACTATATGTTCAAGTTGAGCAGTTGTTTCCGTTCCATCTAGGGCAATCTCTTCTGAGGCAAGGATGTTTCCACTGTCAATATCCTGAACTATTCGCTGCACCGTAATGCCGGTAGTCCGTTCCCCATGCAACAGGGCAAACTGGAGAGGCGCACACCCACGATAAGCAGGAAGTAGTGAAGGATGGATGTTCATTGCTCCACGAGAGAAAATTGCTAAGAATTTGGGACCAAAAATATGAGAGCAGGCGAACGAAATCAGCAGATCAGGCGCTAAGGAGGCTACCTGTTCCCGTGCCTCCCGACGAACCCGTTCAGTTTGTATTACCGGAATACCCAGTTGCTGCGCAGCCTGTTTCACCGGAGGCATTTCCACATGCCGCCCCCGGCCTGCGGGTCGATCAGGATTGGTAAGCACGCCCACCACAGTAAACTGCTGTGCGAGGGCCTGCAAAGCAGGTACTGACAGTTCAGGATTCCCTGCAAACAGAATACGGGGCATATTACCGTCGAGCATGGCGTTTCTTGCGTCTTTCATACGCTGCGACCAGAGCCTCTCGTTCCTTTTCTTCCATTCGATCGATGAAGAGTACACCGTTAAGATGATCATATTCATGCTGCATCACACGAGCAAGCAGTCCCTCAGCCCGCGTAATAAACGGTTTGCCCGTAATGTCCTGAGCCTGCATAGTAATACGAAGCGGCCTGATAATATCATGATAGACCCCGGGAATACTCAGACATCCCTCTTCATAGACTCCCTGATCTTCACTGGTCTCGATGATCTCGGGATTAATACATACCAGCCGCTCTCCCGGCTTTCGGGTATCAACCACAAAAAGACGACTGGGTACGCCGACTTGAGGAGCTGCCAGACCGATACCGTCAGATTCGCCCATCGTTTCGAACATGGCATCGACGAATATCGCCAGCGCGTTATCGAATACGGTCACGCGTTCCGCTTTCTCACGCAATACTTCTTCACCTAAGGTATAGACATCTAACATAGCTATATCATACTGACAAAGCACGCGAGTGGTCAACGTTCAGAGCATCTGCAATGGATCAATATCGATTTCAAGGTAAACCCCCGAGGGAGGGGTATACTGCATCCGCACTGCAGTAGTGATTTGAAGGACTCTGGCTGCGTTACGGCCGCGAAGAACCAGATGATGTCGCCAGTTGCCGGCAATACGTTCCAGCGGACAGGGAGCACTTCCCATGATATCGGGAAGATCATCACTGGAGACTGTCGGAGCAAGCTGTTCTAGCAGTTGTTCGACAATACTGCGTAGCCGTTCCATCTCATTCACGGTGCGAATCTTTTGCTTTCCTCTGATCACAAAATTCACCATCCGACGATAGGGAGGAAATCCGGCAGATTTCCGCATCTCCAGTTCCTGCTGATAAAAAGCAGCAAGATTTCCCTGACAGGCAAGTGCAATGGCACTGTTCTCCGGATGGTACGTCTGCACAATGACACGACCGGCGTCATTGTACCGGCCCGTTCGCCCGCTGACTTGTATAATGAGAGAAAACGTGCGTTCCTGAGCACGAAAATCGGGAAGATTCAGCGCACTATCGGCCAGCACTATCCCAACGAGATCAACGAGGGGGAAATTAAGTCCCTTGGCCACCATCTGCGTCCCAAGCAGGATATCGGTCTTTCCTGCTCTGAAATCAGAAAGCACCGATGCGACTGTATCCTTTTTCCGTGCGGTATCGGTATCGAGACGGGCAATCCGGGCCTGCGGGAACAGTTGCTTCACTTCACTTTCCACCATTTCGGTGCCGAAGGTTCCGTACCCGACATCAACAGAAGCACATGAGGGACAGACAGAAACCGGCATCTGTGAATATCCGCAATAGTGGCACATCATCCGATGTGCCGATTTATGATAGGTAAGGGAAACAGAACAGTGGGGACAGCTCATCTCATATCCACAGGCATTACAGTGGAAGAAATGGCTGAATCCCCGCCGATTGAGAAACAAAATAGTCTGACGACCGTGATTCAGCGTTTTCTGGATAGCTTCTCTCAGAGCCCTCGACAACAGCCGCTGTTCAGCGAGCATATTCACCACAGAAATCTCCGGCGGTCTCCCTCCGGCTACCCGATTCGGCAGATAATGCTGAATCACATGACCTTCCTGGATCATGTGCCAAGCTTCAAGCGAAGGGGTGGCGCTGCCCATCACTAAAAGGGCCTGTACATCCAATACCCGCTTCTGTGCAACCTGCCGGGCATGGTATCGAGGCACATTTCCTGACTTGTAGGAATTCTCATGCTCTTCATCAATAATGATCAGACCCAGACGGGTAAAAGGGGCAAATACGGCACTTCGCGCTCCGATGACCATCTGAATTTCATCTCTTCTGATACGGCGCCAGATGGCGATCCGTTGTGATGGTGTCATTCCTGAGTGAAGGATGGCTACCTGATTCTCAAATCGTTTCGACACCTGTTGTGCCAACTGGTGTGTCAGGGTGATCTCCGGAACGAGATAGATCACCTGTCTGCCTGATGCTATCACGTGCTCGGCAACTCGAAGAAAGACTTCACTCTTTCCGGAACCGGTAACTCCATACACATAGTGCAATGGCTGTGTACTCTGAGAGATTTCATCAATAGCCTGCTGCTGTTCCAAAGAAAGATGTTCATCGGCAATGGCGAGTTCCTGTTCATCAATAGGCATCACGGGAGGATCAACATCCCGTCGTCCGCCGGGAATCATGCAGCTGAGTGCTTCTCCTTCACTGCACACGTACCAGCGGGACATCCATACAGCAAGAGCTATTTCCTGCCTGCCATAGAGTGGCTGCGTATCAATCACCCGTTTCACATCCTTGATAACAAACGGCACATCCTCGACAGTCTGGTGTGTATCAACGACATAGGCAGTGACCTCTCGTGCTCCAAAGGGTACTTGAACCCGCATACCGATATCGCACATAAGACCCTCAGGCACTGCATAGGTGAAACGACGGTCAAGCGGATTGTTCAGTACTACTTCAACATACATACCCTACCCCCTGGAGCCGGGAATGGGCATATTGATCAGCTGGGCTACCCGCTTGAGGTCTTCCCATACGGGAGCCCGCAACTGTAGATTCCTCAACACGGCAGCAGGATGGTACGTTACAACTACCGGAATCTGCTGGTACCGATATACTGTGGTACGAAGATTTTTCAAGGCATCACTACGCCCAAGGAGAAACCGGGCAGCCACCTTGCCTACACAGAGTATGGCATCAGGTTTGACCAGAGCAACCTGACGAATGAGGTACGGCATACAGGCAGCAGCCTCCTCTTCAAGAGGATCCCGGTTCCCTGGAGGTCGACATTTTACCACATTGGCAATATAGGTGTTGGTTTCTCGGGAAAGACCGATCGCCTTGAGCCAGGAATCAAGATAGACTCCTGCCCTGCCGACGAATGGCCGTCCTGTAGCATTTTCATCTGCGCCCGGACCTTCTCCTATTACCATCAATCGTGCATTGATTACTCCTTCGCCCGGAACTGCATGACGCCGTGTCTGTGCCAGTGCGCATCGATCGCAGGTTCGCACCATCGTTTCAATCTGCGCAAGCGAGGCGCGTTCCATTACCTGCGCGGCCGCCTGCTGCTCATCGGGAATCAGCTGCTGGGCACGTACGGTGAAATCGGGGATATCCTGCTGTGGTGATGAGCCGAGATATTGCTGCACTTCATCAAAGAGGGTCCAGGTTCGCTCAAGGGTCTGAGCAAGTGCCTGCTGTGTTTCTTGTTTATCAGTAGGGGTCATAATCTATCCTATAGAGGTACAGTCCCTCAGCAGGTGCGGTTCTTCCTGCTTCCATACGCTGCCGGCTCTCAAGACGACGGATAAACTCCTCGGGGGGAACCTCCTGCTCACCGAGCTGCAGCATCGTTCCGACCATGGATCGTACCTGATGCATTAAAAATGCATTACCGCTGACGGTGTACACAAGGAGGTTGCCTTTCCACTGAGACGGCTCGATATGGAATGAACTGTGATATATATCGCGAACCTTCGATTCACTCTGATCTGCTGCTGCACAAAAAGTGGTAAAATCATGCGTCCCCGTGATTGCTTCCGCATAGCCATTTAAGAGCTCCAAAGGAGGAAACTTCCGTATGCGACATACCCGATTTCGTTCAAATGGGGTAAGTGAGGAGAGTTCTTTACTATAATACCGATATTCGCGGCATATCGAGGTAAACCGGGCATGGAACCGATCAGAGACCTCACTACTGGCAAAAATGCGAACATCCCGGGGGAGAAGCTGATTCAACGCAACCGCAAAAGCTGCTGCCGGCACCCGCTGGTTGGAGCAATCGAAATGAGCAACCTGCCCGATAGCATGCACTTTCGCATCAGTTCTTCCCGAACCTTGTACCCGCACCTGTTCAGCAATGATACGATAGAGAGCCTGTTCAATTTCCTCCTGTACAGTACGTCCCGATTTTTGCCGTTGCCACCCGAAAAAATTCGCCCCATCATAGCTGATATCCAACCGTATTCTCCGCTTTCCCTGATCAATGGGAAATTCAGATGGACGTTTCCAATCACTCCGCGCCATGCGAAGCCTCCAGTACAACAAAAGCTATCGCCAGTGATTTCTCATGGGTGATACTCACATGAATCTGGGTGTTATCGAGAGCGTGGGCAAGGAGCACTTCACGATCAAGGGCAATTGAAGGGTTTCCAAGATCGTCTGTTATCACGGCAATCTGACTCGGTGAAATACCCCGGAATCCTGTTCCAAGTGCCTTCACCAATGCCTCTTTTGCAGCAAATCGGGATGCAAGATACTCAGATTGCTTAGCTGCAACGATCGTCTGCACTTCTGCAACTTCTTTCGGGTGAAACATGCGGGCAATGACATGTGAACCCATCCGATCCATATTCATTCTCTCAATGGAGACGGCATCAACTCCTATACCGCGAATGGTGTTTGCACTCACAAGTCACCACCTACAGCACTATCAATGGGTTGCTGCGTTTTTTTCTTAAAGAATACGCGGAGCATTTCCGGTTGCGTAGAGAAAGCAACATCAATCGAAATAAATGACGGATCTGCATGCAGTAACACGGGTGCTGATGCAACTCCTTCCTGAGAAACCCGGGAGTAATCGACTACCGCATCGATCGCGGTCGGATCAATCATCCCGATGTATCGCTCGTCTGTCCGGATACGCAGGATCACCGATTCTGCTATGGTGCTAGTTGCCTCATAACTCTCGGGGAGGATTACCTGTAACGGGATCTCAACCGATCGTGTATTGAGCGTTGCAAAGGAAATCACCAGATACACGCCAATTGCAAGGAGCAGCGAGAACACCTTGGTCGGCCAGTTATCCAGAATCGTACGCCACAGATCATTCAGTTTCATCAGCACTCACCTCCGACATCTCCTGAGGAGTAACATCATGATAGCTGAACAATGCAAGCAACATCCGTTTTACCGTGGGTACATCCAAATCGTAATAAAGATTCGCATTGTAGGTCAGACTGATCGCTCCTGTCTCCTCTGAGACAATGAGGACGATGGCATCTGACTCTTCTGCCAGACCAAGAGCTGCCCGGTGACGGGTACCGAAACTCTTCTTAATATCGGTCTGTTCACTGAGCGGCAGATAACAGCCCGCAGCAAGAATCTTTCCCCCCTGAACTACCACGGCTCCATCATGTAACGGGGTATCATGATCGAATATGGTGAGGATCAGGGCACTTGATAAATCTGCATTCACCCGGGTTCCTGAATCAATGACTCCCTTGATTCCCAGATGGCGGGTAAAGACAATCAGTGCTCCACGGTTCTTTGAAACCAGTACCGTACAGGCGTTCAGGATCACATCAATCTGTTCGGCTGTGGTCTGCGTTCCAATACGGAACAACCGGCTTCGTCCGCTGAACAGCTGCGTGAAAGCTCTTCTCAGCTCCGGCTGATACACCACACAGATAAAAATAACCATGGGAATCGTAAGATACCGATAGAGCCACAGGAATACCGTAAGGTTCAGTATGCGTGATATGCTATATACCGCTATGAGGATAAATACAAGGCGGGCAATCTGCTGGGCTTTGGTTTGGGCAACTGCTTTATGAAACCGGTAGAAGAGATACGTTAATGTCCCGATCTGAATAAGCGGGGACAGTACACCCCATACGGTGTTTACCACGGTCATCACGCTATTATCTCCCTATCTCTCACGATTATTGCTCCGATACCCAGTCCAGGGTTCTCTGTACAGCTTTATTCCAAAACTGCATCTTTTTGTTTCTCTCCGACTCATCCATTGCAGGAACCCATCGGGATTTTTCTTTCCAATATGCAGAAAGCTGTTCAAACGATTGATAAAAACCAGTCGATAACCCGGCGGCATAGGCAGCTCCCAGGGCAGTTGTCTCAACCACCTGGGGACGAATTACCGGAATTCCGAGCAGATCAGCTTGAAACTCCATCAACGGACGGCTGTTGGTTAGCCCTCCATCCACTTTCAGCACATCCATGGTCACCCCTGAATCGGCTGCCATGGCATCAAAAATATCCTTCGTCTGGAATGCAGTGGATTCAAGCGCTGCCCTGCAGATGTGTGCACGATTTGCATACCCGGTGAGTCCGGCAATCACTCCACGTGCATCACTACGCCAATAGGGGGCAAATAATCCACTGAATGCCGGTACGATATAGACCCCTCCGCAATCAGAGACAGTCTCAGCAAGAGTATCCACCTCCGGAGCACTATCCACAATCCTGAGATTATCACGTACCCATTGTACCAGGGAACCGGCAACGGCAATAGACCCTTCTAAAGCATAGAGAGCCGGTTTTCCCGCCTCGCGGTAGGCAACCGTGGTCAATAACCCGCGGGTACTCACTACCGGTTTCTCTCCTGTGTTTATCAGAAGGAAACACCCGGTACCGTAGGTATTTTTCCCCTGCCCTTTGGTAAAACAGGCTTGACCGAACAGGGCAGCCTGCTGATCTCCGAGAATACCACATACCGGAACTTCGCCATGCAGGGGGCCGGTAGAAACAGTGGTACCATAGACTTCTCCGAAAGAGCTGACTATGGACGGAAGTGCTGACTTCGGGATGGAGAAGAGTTCCAGCAACTGATCATCCCAGGCAAGGGTCTCGATATTCATCAGCAGGTAGCGCGAGGCGTTGGTGACATCGGTGACTACCACTCCTTTTCCTGCTCCTCCTGTCAATTTCCAGACGAGGAATGTATCAACAGTCCCGAAGACAACTTTCCCCGCTTCAGCATCTGGTCGAAGCCCATCAACATGTTCAAGCAGCCACGCAATTTTTGATGCGGAAAAATAGGGGCTGGGGATCAGTCCCGATCGCTGCTGCATCTGCTGCACATCATGCTGTGATTTCAGCTCCTCTATCCGTTCTGCCCCCCGTAAATCCTGCCAGACAATAGCATGGTGGCGAATAATTCCCGTTTGTGGTTCCCATGCGATGATTGTTTCCCGTTGATTGGTAATACCGATCCCTGCGATATCCCGGGCACTTGCCCGCACTTTTCGCATGGTCTGCTCAATCACCTCGACACTGTTTTGCCAGATTTCATCGGGATCGTGTTCCACCCATCCCGGTTGCGGATAATATTGCTTATGCTCAATCTGATGCGAAGCTCGGGGCGTTCCGGTATCATCAAACAAAATGAATCGCGTACTTGTGGTTCCCTGATCCAGTGCTCCTACGTATTTCACCCCTTCCTCCTTATCCGGCATGCGTCACAGTACAGTATAGCGGGAAACAATAAAACCCGCCACAGGTAATTTGACACACACACCTTATCGCATGGTATACTCTTCGCCGAGGAGCTCATATGACATTGAAGGATGTGGTAGATATCGTGCAGGGAACCGTGCTCTGCGGGCAACAATCGTTGGATCGAGAAGTACATCTCGGGTTTGCATCTGATCTCATGAGTGATGTACTGACACTGCTCGAGGATGATATTCTCCTTATCACCGGACTTTCCAACAATCAGGCAGTGAGAACTGCAGAAATGTCCGACATTATGCAAATTTTATTTGTCCGCAACAAGCGGCCTACTCAGGGGATGATTGATCTTGCCAAAGAACACGGGATTACGATCATCACCACCGGCTATTCAATGTTCCGTGCAAGTGGACTACTCTTCTCGCACGGCTTAAAACCCGTGTACTAGGAGCGTGATGCATGCAGGTCTCCTACGAGGTGAAAGCAGGCGATTTTTCCCGTGCCGGTCATGTTTCAAGCACGGTGAAAGGTCTCATGAAACAACTTGCCATATCCCCGGTTCTCATCAAACGGATCATCGTGGCCTTGTATGAGGCTGAAGTCAATGTGGTTGCCCACTCGTATGGAGGAACGATCGCCTGTACGATAGAACCCGATACGGTTGCCATTGAGGTTCGCGACACAGGCCCCGGAATCCCCGATCTTGAGCTTGCAATGACCGAAGGGTATTCCACGGCAACTCCTGAAGTCCGGGAAATGGGATTTGGAGCCGGTATGGGATTGTCAAATATCCGCAAGAATGCAGACACCTTGCACATTGATACAGGTGCCGATCAACCTACGGTCATTACGATGCAATTCTCGCTGCTGCACGAGGTGAACCATGCATGATCAGCCATTCCATCACACCCTCACCGTAAACAGAGAACTCTGTCGCGGTTGTACTCACTGTATGAAACGGTGTCCCACAGAAGCTATCCGAATCACCGGAGGAAAAGCTCAGGTGGATCCCGAACGGTGTGTTGACTGCGGTCAGTGTATGGACGCCTGTCCGCATCATGCGATTCTGATTGAACAAAGCGATATCAACCAAATCTTCGAATATACGTATCGAGTTGCTGTAGTTCCATCGCTCATGATCGGTCAGTTTGAGGATACCGTTTCCGAAGATGAGATGATTGCAGCACTTCATCATATCGGATTTACCCACATTACCTACGCCGAGTTTGGGGTAGACATACTTAAAACTCTTGGGAACCGTATCAGTGTCTATGCTGATGAACATCCGGTAGTTTCTTCGTACTGTCCGGCGGTGGTACGCCTGATTCAACTCCGGTACCCCTCACTGCTGCCCAATGTGAACCTAGTGCGGACTCCCGCACAGATTGCTGCACTGTATGCCCGAGGGGTCCTCGAATCTCAAGGCATTTCATCAGAATCGATCGGCGTATTTTATATCACTCCCTGTGCAGCAAAGTATGCACAGATCAAAACACCCGGATCAGCTACTGAAGGGCTCATTCAGGGGGGACTGAATCTCGATTCGGTGTATAATCTTATTCAGACATATCTCGCGCAAAAACCGGTAAAAACGGAATCGTGGGAACATCCTCCCATCACTTCAGGCTCATTCCTCTGGAGTCTGATCAAAGGGGAAAGTGCAAGCATGCAGGGAAGGACTCTCTCCATCGATGAGATTCACAATGTGATCGAATTTCTTGAACTCGTCGAAGATGAACGCCACGAAAATCTCGACTTTCTTGAACTGCGTGCATGTGATACGGGATGCACAGGAGGGGTGCTCACGCCGAGAAATCGATTTTTGGCTACCGAGCGAATCAAACACCATGCGGAAAAACTGCCTCAGGAGCTCGATGAATCGGTGAAACAGGAAATTCTCCGACACAGTGAAAAGCTGATCCATAACCTGAAAGTTGACCGTATTGCTGCAAAACTTTCTCTACAGCTCGATAGCGACCTCTCACTCGCACTCAAGAAAATGGAAAAAGTCCGAGCCATTACAGCCGTACTTCCCGGTATTGACTGCGGTCTCTGCGGCAGTCCTACCTGTAGAGCACTTGCAGAGGATATCGCCCGCGGCAATGCAAGTATCCGCAGATGCATGGTCCTCAAAATGAAAAACCCTCACGGCTATCATAATCTGGTGAAGGTTTGGGGAGAAGCAGTCCCCCCACAGCACAGCACTACAGAGGAAGTTTAATCGGCGGTATTCGAAGTCTCTCACTTCTTGCCGCTTCCCGCTCAAGTATTTCTGCTGAAGTAACCACCACAGCAACCGCCTGACTGCGCAATGAAGCAGCTAACTGTTCAGCAGCCTTTCGGATATCCTCTCCCTGTGTTTCCAGTGTCCACATACGTCTTTCTGCACGAAAGGTATCGGTGATACCGTATAGCGCACGTCTGAAAGCAATGATAGAGGCCTGCTTAGGATACAGTGGCCGTATTTCCCGACTGATGATGGAGACTACTGCCGAATCAAGCACCTCCTGTGAAACCCCGTGCACCGCAATGTGATCAAGAACTGAAAGAAAATCCTGCAGCGTTCCCTCAATCCTCGGATCGCGATAACTGGAAAAAACACAGAGGTGTTCCAGCATATCGATATGTGCACTCACTCCATACGCTCCCCCCACTCCGCGTACCTGTTCCCACAGATGATTGGTAGTCAGGATATGGGCCAGGACACTTTGATGGGTCTGCAAAGCCGTGGTAGGCGGTGCTGAACGGCATACAAGGGCATTGAAGCTCACCGAAGATGGAAGGGTAAACACCTCAAGTTGCGACTCGTTTGATGCAACTGTCCAGTCATAGCGATCGGCCTCGGTATGCGATATCCCTGTAGTGGCGGGCAGTCGGGTGACAAACCGGTCTATCTGTTCAGATGCAATACTCAATAAGGCTTCATCACCGCACAGATGCACCGTCAATCGGTCACGATCAGCAATCTTATGTAGCAGCGCAGCAAGTTCTTCTCCGAACTTCTCTACGGAAGCTTGGTCGGTAATACCCACCTTCAACAGGTTCAGCCACTGGGTGATGCCGTTCCACATCTCATTTTGCCGAAGGATTGGGGAGAAATGGCTTGAAGCACGTTGTGCAGCGTACATCTGCCCTGAGGAGGAGACATTTGATTCGTAATCACTGATGAGATCCTGTACGACCGCAACGATTCTTTCTGGGTCAGTCACATCAGCGGTACACAAAAGATCTGAAAGCACCGAAAGAGCTTTTTCATGATCGCGTGCAAGACATTTCATCCGGAACATCAGTGCTGAACGGGATTCCTGGGCGGAGGAGAGCATGGAAGAACTTTCTAAAAAGAAGTAGAGTCCTCCCGTCGACTGACGGATACGCACAGCCATCTCATCATAGCTGACGCCACCTGCTCCCACCATGTGCAGCATCCGGGTCAGCACCGGCAGCAACAGCTGTTCAGAATCACTGAGGTCTCCTACGTGCAATATTCCATCAGTATAGACAATGCCGTTGGTTTCAAGCTCCTGCAGATAGAGCGGAACTCCGGAAACGGCAACAAGCTGCTGGGGTAACTGTCGGATGGTTTCGGGAAGATCTTCCTTGGTTAATACCGGGATAGTAGCAAGCGCTTCGGGTGTATCCTGCTGTGCTTCAAAAGCATCGAATCGTTGTGTCTCCTTCTGTAATTGCTCCAGAGCATCTTTACCCAGTTTCTCTTGCACTTCCTGCAATCGTCGTGCAATGGTCTGTTCAAGTGATAAAGTGTGCTGAGCGTCAGGTTGTACTATCAGGAGACACCGATGCGGATTTTCTAGCAGATTCTCGGTAATCCACTGTTCAAAATAGCCCTCACTTTGAAACAGATCGTCCGATGCAAGGTTCACCTGTTCTTTCAACGTCTTCAACGCCTGGGAAACGCTCACCGTGACATGGGGAGATAGCCCCTGCAACCACCCGCGCAGTGCACGGTTCATGGCCCGCAATCCCATCGGGATGTCGCCGGTGATCTCCTGAAGCTGAAATTCCTGCCGTTTGATCGCGTTTTCCACTAAATTTCGCGGAATGCCTCGATCAACCAGTCTGCGCAGAGTATCGAGTATCAGCTGCTCAGCCTCTTTTGCCCGCTTGGGGTCCATTCCTTTAAATCCTACCGTGAAGGGCATCTGCCGGAAGCTTGTATCCATACCGCTGACCTGAGAAATATCTCGGGCAAGGTGGCTATCGATGACCGCTTTGTACAACGGGGCTCCCGGGTTTCCCAACAGGATATCAACGAGCACCGTGAGCGTCAGCACCTGCACAGGATCTTCAAGGAGCGTTGTCGCCCAGCTGATGGCAACCGTAGCATCCCGCTCCTGTCGGGATTCGGTGGTGGCAGGACTGGTAGTCATGACTGTTTTCGGTTTATTCCACTGTTTGGCCAACTCGGTGGGACCGCAGGGAGACATGGCTGCAATATCATTCAGGTATACATCATCAAGAAGAGCAAGTCGATCCGAAACATCCTGATTCCCATAGAGGAAAAGCCGACAGTTCGAAGGATGGTAGTGGGAAGCATAATATCCGGCAAACTGCTGGTAGTTCAACGTAATGATGTGAGCAGGATCACCTCCTGACTCATAAAAGTACGGAGTATCAGGATAGAGGCTCCGGATACTCTGTCTTCCCACAATGGAATCGTGATCGGAAAGTTCGCCGAGCATCTCATTGAATACGACACCATCGAACCGTATATCTCCTGCATCATCTGCGGTTATACGTACTCCCTCCTGCCAGAAGGTTTCTTCTCTCAGCAGGGGGTTGAACACGGCATCGGCGTAGACGCTGAACAGATGGGAAAAATCCTTTTCCAACGGTGAGGCGGCAGGATATACCGTGTAATCTGGATAAGTCATGGCGTTCATAAAGGTGTTTGCACTTCCCTTAAGCAACGACATGAAAGGATCGCGTACTGGATACCGGCCCGAGCCGGCCAAAAGGCAATGTTCGATGATGTGGGGGGTTCCGCAATCATTCACCGGAGGTGTTTTGAAAACAAAACCGAAGAAGTTTTCGCTATCATCATTGGCAATATGATAGACCTCCATCCCCGTCATCCGGTGCCGGAAGAAATACCCATACCCATGATAATCGTCAAGGACATCAATAGATTCCACCACAAAACCATTGATCTCATCACCGGGCATGAGTTCTTTGCGGTGTTCAATTTCGTCACTACTCACGAATGCCTCCTGTCGTACGACATTCAGAGAAGGTATCATGAGGTGATTGGATTGACAACCCATCGGTTCTCACCTACCTTCTGAGCAGGAGGCTACACATCATGTTCTATATCGGAGCACACGTCAGCGCCGCCGGCGGCGTACATCGTGCAGTTGAAAATGCCGTGGCTATCGGGGCAAACGCATTCGCATTGTTCACCAAGAATCAGAAACAGTGGCGGGTGCCGCCTCTATCAGATGAGCAGATTGCATTGTTTTCTCAAGCTATGAAAACTGCCGGATTCACGGCAGCTCAGGTCCTTCCCCATGACGGATACCTGATCAATCTGGGAAATCCTGACGCAGAAAAGCGAAGAACCAGTGTGGACTCTTTCATCGTTGAAATGAAGCGGGTGCAGCAGCTTGGACTTGATCGGTTGAACTTTCATCCGGGTGCGCATCTGAAAAAGATCGACGAGGATGGATGCATGAAGCTCATTGCAGCCGGGATGGATGAAGCCCTGGAACAAACCGAAGGTGTATATGCAGTCATTGAGACCACCGCAGGTCAAGGCTCGGCGCTTGGTCGGACTTTCGAGGAGATTGCCCGCATTATTGAGCTTTCCCGATATCCGGAACGGGTGGGGGTCTGTATCGACACCTGCCACATCAGTGCAGCCGGTTATGATATCAGGACCTTTGAGGCATTTACTTCGGTGATGGATGCATTTGATCGTATTATCGGATTTGATCGGTTGATGGGAATGCATCTGAATGATGCAAAAAGTGACTTCGACAGCCATGTGGATCGCCATGCGCCCCTCGGCGAAGGTACGTTGGGATTAATCCCTTTCCAGGCGATGATGGCAGATTCCCGATTTGAAAACATCCCGTTGATTCTTGAGACGACCGACCCTGAGCGGTGGAATCAGGAAATCACCCTGCTCCGCAGTTTTGCCGGAGATAATACATGAACGTCCCGCTTTTTCCCGATGTCCCTCGCCCCTTAATTTTCGGACATCGGGGGTGTACATCGCATGCTGTTGAAAATACCATGCAGGCTTTTCAGCATTGTTTTGATCACCAGGTGATCGGTATTGAGCTGGATGTGCATCGCTGTCAAAGCGGCCAGTTAGTGGTCATCCATGATCATGACCTCAACCGGCTGACACACCTCGAGAAAACTGTTGAGAACGTACCATGGGAACAATTGCGCCTCCTCAGTTTACAGGATTCTTCAGAAGCGCACATCCCATTGCTCGAACAGGTGTTTTCCACCTTTACCGATCGTTTTATCTACGATGTGGAGTTAAAACAGGAGGGGATACATGATACCGGTCTTGCTGCAGCTGTCTGGAACATGATACAGCAATATGCGTTGGAAAAATCGGTCCTGGTATCATCTTTCAATCCCTTTGCCCTACGTCGCTTCAATCAGGTTTGTAATTATGCAGTACCGACTGCGGTGATCTACAGTGAAGATCCCGAGGTGCCGCGTTTTCTTCGCCATGGATGGGGCAAGCATATCGCTCGCAGTTCGGTCCTTAAACCGGATATTTCCCTTCTCAATGCACACATGATCACCAGAAAAAGGTCACCCATGATCACCTGGACAATTAACGATCCTGAACTCGCCTACCAATACTATCGGCAGGGAGTAGAGGGATTCATCTCAGATGATCCCATCGCACTGCAAAAAACCTTTTTAACGTCGGTAGAGGTATCGATAAAGCAATGATGCCGATTGCGTGCCGAATTGGGCAAAGGCCGCTCGAGTCGCTTCATCTTCGGTCGGTGCCACGGCATTTGCCCGGATGGTCCCGGTTCTTCCCATGATCGTACCCCGGACAAGATTAATGAAAAGGGTCTCTCCCGTAACCGTGACGGAAAAGCCTTTCCCGGTACTTTGTGCAAAGGAAATGCCGACCGTCCCGTAAAAGATCGCAGGATAGGTAGGAAACTGCTGTTGCAAAGCTGCAATCAATTCATCATCTTCTGCAACAGTCACGGGAGGGACCAACTGTAATCGGATACCATCAGATGTAAGCAGTGAAGCGAGGTAAACTGCAGCAGAGTCGGTTTTCAACAAGGATCCCTGCAGAGAATATTCGGCAATCATCACCGCAGCCCGTTGCGATCCCAAAAGCGAAACACGGGTATAGGCGTACGACTGACGACTCTCCTCCTGCCTTTCAAGCAGCGTAGCGTACAGCTGATGATCGATGGTCTGCAGGGGTGCAAGTACTGCCAAAAGATCAATCTGAAATACGATCTCGCCCTGACCGACGATAGTAGGATTATCGGGGGTAAAAAGGATCTGCCCTGAAGTGTCAGTGATGGCACGTTGCGTATCCCGATAGAGATTGCCCAACCCATCCCGTGCCTCATAGTGTGCTGTGATCGGAGCTTCTATGACGCGGGGTGAGAGTGCTCTGTTTCCCCGTCTCACCGTCACGGTGGTTGCGGGTATGGAAGGATCTCCAGCAGCAACACTGATGGAGAGATTCTCAAGTATTTCCCCGATCTGCTGTATCGCTCGCTCATATTGTTGAGCTCCCCGATCAACCGGCATAGATGCTGAAATATCCGCTATCTGTACATATTTTTCTAGAGCAACGGTATCGCGATTGTTACGGAAAGCCTGAGATACCTCCTCATATAATCGCTGTATCATCTGTTGCTGTTCGAGCAGTAACACCTCAGCAGCAGAACGGGTCTGCTGCAAAACCTCGCTGTCTGCAACCCCGAGAAAATACACCGTGGTATTCTGTTCAGTGACTTTGACAAAATCCTGAGTAACACGCAGTTTGAAGGCATCAATTGCATCACTTCTGGAAAGCTCGGCAATATACTCGCCGGCAATGTCTCTTCCGATATAGTTTGAAATCTGCTGAAGCAGTGATTCATAGGCAAGAATCCGGGCACGTGTTTCAGAATCAGCACTACCACTACCGACAAATGCCATCTGATTACGTGCCACTTGCGGTTCATACACCCATGCAGGAACTCCCTCAACGTTTGCACGAACCCAGGTACTCAGCGAGGAACACCCCGCGAGCAGGATGAGCAATATCACAAGGAGTGAACCAAGTACACGTCTATTCATATTCCTACTCTACCATATCCAACCGACCATTGGGGAGAGTACGACTCCCTGTGCGTTACTCTGAACGGTACGCACCGTCTGCCAGTCGGTCACCACACGATAGCGATACCCACCGGAAAGTCCCCAGAACCAGTGAGGACCTCCCTGATAAGTCAACTCCACCATCACGGATGCACCATAGAGGAACTGTGGCGATGATACATTATCCATCAGTACCCCCCCGGTAACATATACAGCGGCACCAAGATGTATCTGCGTCCACCATGCGCCCAGTGAGTCTGGACCAATATTCCACGAGGAGACTGAGGAGGTACGCAGCAATCCGATATTGAAAGCAATTTCATACGATGAGGGGTTTTTTACATACCACTCAAGATCTCCCTGGGCTGCCAGATAGAATCTGGAGTGCAGTAAGGGCCACCGACAGAGAACCGAGATGCCGATCCGATTAAGGGATATTGGTACCTGAAAAAAAAGGTGTCCGGTTCGAACGTCCCTTTCAAGCGGCATCCCCGGCAAGAGCGGTCTATCGGTCCATATCGGTTCCAACTCAGTTACCGTTACCGGTCCCGACTCATCTGATGTAGTGAATTGATCTGAAACTGCAAGACGGGCAAACAGGCGGTTCTCATAATCGGGTACAGTCACCTGCGAACCAACTGGAAGTTCGCCCAAAGTAGTAGACCAATATCCTGAAGGTCCGGCAGATGTAATATGACTCTGATCCGGTTCACCCATCACCGAAGAGCGGAGCAGTAGCTTCAGGCGGTCTCTATACTGATCAGGTATGGTCTGCATATCATCAGAAACAAAAGCAAGCACCCGTTCCTGTTCAATTCCAGCACAGGAAAAACGAATGCTCAGTTGTACCAGGTATGAATCGGGGAAAGTGTCCTCATCGATGCTGACATCAATGACTTCACCCTGGCATGAAATTCCGAATGAGTAATATTGCTGCACTACCTCATCAGTAATTTTCTGGAATGACTGCATCGGAATCTGAGCGCTAAGCGGTACTGCGGTGAGGGCAAGCACCAGAACCAGTTTCCAGAAAACCTGACCCTTCAATCGGAAACCTCGGCCCAATAAGCGGTAATTGCTTCGACCAACTGTGCAGACTCTTCCATTGCAGGAAGCGCCACCCATTCAAACCGAGAGTGGAGGTTATGCGACCCGGTATAGATATTCGGAGCAGGGATACCCATCTCTGCCAGCCGGGCGCCATCGGTACCCCCACGAATGATTTTTTGTTCGAGCGGGAGGCCCAATTGTTCTCCAGCTTTCCAGACAGCTTCCATGATTTTCGGATCTTCTCTGATTGCCTCATACATATTGCGGTACATCACCGTTGATGAGAGTGATACCCTGCCACCCGGAAAAATATTTTCTACGGTTGTTCCGAGCGATGTAAGGACTGCAATTCTTCGTTGCAGTCCTTCGTAATCAAAGTCTCTCACATAGACGGTAAGTTGTGTTTCTGCACTGGTTCCTTCCATCTCTTCGGCACAGTAGTACCCGTATCGTCCATCCGTTGCCTCCGGACTTTCACTTGCAGGCAATGCAGCAATAAATGTAGTTGCCATGGAAATACTATTTACCATCCTCCCCCGTGCCGCACCGAGATGATACGGAATACCATGAAAGGTCACTTCCACTGTAGCCGCATTAAAACATTCTGCTTCGATTTCTCCCCGCCTTCCCCCATCTACCGTATAACAGCAGCGAGCGGTAAGCAGATTCACATCAAAGGCATCCATACCGTGTCCGGTCTCTTCATCAGATGTGAACACCAGCTCAACGGTGCCGTGTTTCACGGCATCCGGTTTCATCAGCTGTTCGGCAAGAGTTACGAGAATTGCCACGCCAGCCTTATCATCTCCGCCGAGCAGGGTATTCCCATCAGTTACTACGAGAGTCTCACCGATATACGCAGTGAGATCAGGATTTTCCGCAACGGCAATCTGATAGGTATCATTCAGATCAATATCAGTACCATCATAAGCGGTAATCACCCGAGGTTTCACCTGATTTCCCATCACATCATCGGCAACATCAACATGGGCCATAAATCCAATTGTCGGAACCGATACTCTATCAGGAAGATTGCTTGGAATCCTGGCAATCAGGTACCCGTTTGGGTCAAAGACAGTATCAGTTATGCTCAGATCATGCAGCTCCCGCTCGATCATATGAAGCAATTCCAACTGCCCGCAACTGGTCGGGCGCTGATCAATGATATGTGGGTCACTCATAGTATCAACGGCAACATAACGAAGGAAACGGTCAAGTAGGGACTGAGATAGGGAAGATCGGCTCATTTTGTGTAGCTCCTCAGTAGATAATCTAGACGCATTATTCCACATTTAGCAGCAGCAGACAAGGCAGTCTTCCCTATTAACGCACATGCATCAGGCATTAAAATTATACTTTTTCAGCATAGGTTTCACCATATCCATCACCTGGTAAATCGAAAATACCACAATGATGAGACCCGTCACTACCGGTCCATTGGTCATGGTCTTTCCCACGGTCATCATGGAGGTTGCCACCGCATAGGAGGCAGCGGGGTCAGTCGTTACATCTACGATCCACTCCTGAAAAGACTGACTCATTGAATCTTCACTATACTTGTAGTAACGATAGATGGAAAGGACTGTCGTTGCAGTAATCCCTGCTGCAATCGATATCGCCGCAGCTGCAGAAACCTTCCCCCAGAACATCACCTTCGGGATACAGGCATACACCACACCGGCAACCATAAGTACCAAGGTCTTCGTCACTAACTTCTGCAGGTCCCTCATAAAGGCAGGACGCTGGTTGGGAGGAAGAGCCCGAAGTGTTGCTTCCCCATACGCAGAAAGTGCCCGTTCAGTTTCCCCCATCCGTTCAGACAGCGCAGAAAAATCTTCCTGAGGGATCAGAGGAGAGGCTTTTTCCAGCACTGAAGAAGCATCCGCCTGCGACGCTACCGCATGACAGAAGGCTACATAATCTGCACCACCGTCTTCTTGTAGTAACTGTGATACCACCGATTCTCCGGTAGCTCCGTCCAGAAGATGGGCAGCACGTGTGGAAAAGTCCTCATGCTCCTGGAGAACCGGCTGCACAATAGCAAGCTGTTCATCCACGACCTGAGAGACTAACGGTACCATCTCCTCAGTACTCAGCTTACGGTTTTCAACTGGTTGCCAGGCAAGAGAGCACCCGAGAAGACTTACCATAATCCAACCCGACAGCACTTGAGAAAGTATGCCCTTCATCCGTTTATTCATCTATACACCTCCTTTTCCCGAATTCCTCCGGGTTGTATCGAAGAAAAAACCCACCCAATATCTAGGCAGAACTGTAGACGTCTTCTGGTTGGAACCAGAGCAGATACGTAGGAAAAGCTATCGGGATTCTCATCAGCCGGTTCTCGATACACCAGCGATGGTCTGATAAAAAATCCGGGAAGCACTTCCCAGCGATAGCCGAAAACAAGTTCATGTAAGTAATGAATCGGTTGTTGCGGAATGTATGGACCGATAAACAGGGCAATTTGTGTGAGCGTTATTCCGATATAGGGGCCGGTAATCCATGGAGAGACAAGCAGGCTCAGTGCAACATCGAGTAATACTTCATTGCCGCCACTGCGATCGAAGGTACAGGAAACTGGTAATGAAATTGCAATACCATCTCCCAGATCGGCGCCTAAAGAGAGGCGCAAAGCAGCATGATCACGCCATAGTGCATCGATGGCCATCACGTCAGCTGAAACAGAAAATGAAACAGCAGTCTCCTGACTATCGGCAGATAGCGGAAGAGAAAAAGAGAGGATAAGCAGAAAAATAATGATGAACCGGTGCATTGCAGCCCCCTTCCCATGCGGTAGTTCTCAGTCAGGTGCACCCTAACACTGAGAACCGGGAGCAGCAATCGCCACTTCAGGTTAGTCTATTTTATCTGGTCGTCGTTCCAACCAAGGGCCTGGATGAGCTCTTGTTTATGCCGTCGGGCAAACGAGGCAACGAATTTTGCCTCATCCCCATCTGAGAGGTGAAAGGTGATACCATTTCGCAATCCGATTACCCGGCCGACGGAGAATCGTTTGATCTCTTCAACAGCAACCTGCCATACCAGTTTTGCCTGATGTTCCTGTCCTTTCTTTCGGGACATCTGATAGAGCTGTACAGCTGATTCAGTGATTACCAGACGTCCGCGTACCAGATCTTCACTATTCATCGGGGGGACTTTCCCCACAAACAGGGAAAAGGAGAGCGGTTGCGCAACCACTCTCTGCACAGCGGAGAGCGGAACCCAATATGATATTCGGTAGTAGAGATATAACACACCGAACAGAAGGATAAACAAAGACCAATACATCCATCGGGGGAATTGTTCTGCGGGCATGAATATAATCAATGCAAAGAGAGCGAGGAGCAATAATTTCATTACTGTTTTCATGCAGATACTATACGGTAAAATTACCGCTTTGTGTATACTTGCCGCCAAGTCCTCTTTCGAGTATCTTATCGATTATGCATTCCATACCAAGATACCCTGATGAAACACCGCTTGAACTCGCGCATTATGCTGAGCTGCAGAATTTTCTAATCACTCATCGCCACGGCGTCAGTGAATTTTCTCTGGCTTCGCTCTATCCATTTACCAAAAAGCGCCATTATACGGTAAGTGCTTATACCGATGCTGCGGGAGAGGAAGGATTTTTACTTCGGGGAGACCAGGTAATCGAGGAAAGAAAAGAACGCTTTGCCATGTTTCCCAAAGGATATCCGGGAAAAGAACTTGTGAATGACATCTTTTCCCACGTTCAGGAAATCAACAGTATCGGAGAAGATATCGTCCAGCAGTGGAGACCGTCGATTGAAACCGACCACCCGCATCTGACGTTGCAGGAAGACCGCGATAATGCCGATTACATCTACCTGAGAAAGCATCTGATCGACCTGCCTGGACCCAGTCTTCATAAAAAGCTGCAGCATGCCCTTAAATTTGCTGACTCCTACCCGAATCGGGTACTTCTGCCTTCCCATTTAGCTAACAGCTCGGACATGGTAGCCGTACTTGATGCCTGGGCAGAAGGAAAGGATGTCGTGGAGGATTACCAGGCAACCATGCTTGCGATTGAGCATAGAGAAAAGCTGGGATTGAAGGGTGATGTCCTCTATGTGGATGATACACCCATCGCTTTTGCTCTTGGTGAAGATGATGGGCCCTCCCGATTTATCGTGCATATAGAAAAAGCCATTGGATCATATCGAGGAGTATATCAATACATCAACCGCGCATTTGCTGCGGAGCTCTCTGAGCGAATTCTGGAAATCAACCGTGAGCAGGATCTTGGAATTCCCGGGCTCCGACAGGCAAAGTCAACGTATAAGCCTATTCGGCTGCAAATGAAATATCGGATCCGGTCAGCTTCATCGGTCTGATTCCTGCTGCCGGGCAAACATATTGATCAGTAGCCCTGCCCCCATCATCTCGGGTTGTTCCATACTCTTTAGACTATCAACAAACTCCTGCAAGTCAACAAGGGTCTCAGTGAGCAATAGCCTTACAAAAGCTTCCTGCTGCTGTTTTCCATGCACTTCGATTACTGAACCATGGCGTTTCAGGATAAAAATCATATCCTCATTTCTGATCTGCCAGGAATGAATTGAACCTTCAATTGTACGAATATAAAATCCCTCTGCACGGAAGGCATCACTGATGGAACGACGGATAAATTCGGCTGCGCGTTCAGAAGGGAATTCCAGCTCAAGGGTGATCATATCAGCTTCTTCAGGCTCTGCAAGTTCTTTGCGATATCCCGATCCTCCCTGAAAGGATTGCACGAGTATCGGGGGAGCTGCAATTGAAGCAAGCAACATGGTCATAACCGCCACACCAAACATGTCCGGACCGATAGCACCACTAGCTAAACCGATACCGGCTACGATGAGTGTTACTTCTCCACGAGGAAGCATTCCTGCGCCGATTCTCAAAGCACCACGAAGATTAAATCCCACAAACAGTGAGGGTAATCCACATCCCACCAGTTTCCCAATAAAAGCGATGAGTGAAAAGAGTAATCCGAACCCGAGAACCGTAACGATGGCTCCAAAATCGACCATCATTCCCATGACCGCAAAGAAAACCGGGATAAAATAGTCGCCAACAGCCTTTACTCGTTCAGTAATTTCCATAGATACATCAGTCTGACTGAATGAGAGCCCGGCGATATAGGCACCGATGATCATTGCCAGTCCAGCCATCTCGGATAGTCCAGCTAACAAGAGTGCAAGCCCAAATGAAATCTCAGCCATTACACTCAATGACTCAAGTTTCTTCATCCGCTTGGTGAGATGGGGAGCAGCAAAAATTCCTACTACCATACAGATTGCCCAGAATCCGACAGCTTTGAACGCAACAGCTCCTATGGTTGACCACGCGATGGAACCTCCGCCCATCTCTACTGAAGCAATACCGACGACCACGGAGAGCAGTACAATACTGATCACATCATCAAGTACTGCAGCGGCAAGAATCGTCACCCCTTCCGGAGTAGATATCTTTTTTGTCTCACCGAGAATTCGGGCGGTGATACCGATTGAGGTCGCTGTACAGATCGTCCCGAGGAACAGAGCCTCCGGATCCATGATCGAATGCACTTCAGGATGAAGCAATACGGTCACTCCGGCACCGAGCAGAAATGAAAATATCACCCCACCCAGACCGACAACCGAAGCCTTTCCGCTAAAACGGAGGAAGGTGGGAAGATCAGTTTCCAGTCCACTGGTGAATAGGAGAAAAATAGAACCTATCGTAGCAATACCATACAACTCAGGACTGACCGGGATAGTACCTCCGGTGAGCGGGAATAATGGTCCGAGTGACCCGAGAGGAACAGCTCCAAGAACGTACGGACCGATCAGCATACCGGCTACCAACTCACCAAGAACTTTTGGTTGATGGAGTTTTCGAGAAAAAATCCAACCGCTGAATTTTGCCACTACGAGAATTACGCCCAGTTGAAGGGCTAAGAACATCATTTCATGTGCCATAACCGCACCTCACAATCCGAATACGGTAAGGACTTCTTGAGGCGTCTTGGCCTGAAGCAACTGCTGTCGAGCTTTATCTGTCTGGATTACCATGCTGATTTCGGCGAGAAATTGCACGTGAGGACCGACGCGATCAATGGGGGAAAGGGTCATGATGAAAATCCGGCTGGGTTCTCCATCAAGCGCATCGAAATCAACCCCTTCAGGTTTCAGTCCGATACAGGCAACCAGCTCTTTGACTGCTTTGGTCTTTGCGTGAGGAATAGCCACTCCGTGCTGGATACCGGTAGACATTTTTCGTTCCCGCTCCATCACGGCGGCAAGGACTGCTTCACGGTCGGAGATCTTCTTATTGGCAATCAGAATATCGAGAAGCTCACCGATAATACCCTCTTTCGTGGTGCTTTTCAATGAAGTGGAGATCAGTTCAGGACTTAGTATTTGTTTGATTTTCATATTTGAGTGATACCACC
>CAYZXD010000021.1:0-40059 GCA_964482325.1 uncultured Spirochaetaceae bacterium
AAGGTATTGTTTTCACTGAACAGTTACAGGGTATTGTAATCACTGAACAACCACAGTGGTTAAATTACAACTTTTCTTGTAGATATGAAGATGATATACTGCAAAATAGTATGACACAGGTTCCTGATATATTAAGACCGTCGTTTCGGCGATACACGTTATTAGTCCTCATGGTATGTATGTTCTGTCACATAAGCCCCCTTGGTGCACAGCAATTACCGCTTATCCGAATTTCCGTAGAAAACACGACGTCCCATGTGCAGACCCGTGCCGTTCAACGCTTCGCAGATAAATTGGCAGAGCAGCTGTCGGGCAAGTATGAAGTGCAGTTTTATCCGGCGGCGACACTGTTTCGGGATGCCGATCTCTTTAGAGCTCTTGCTCAGGGGAAAGTGGAGATCGGTGTACCGGGAACCTGGCAATTTGACCGTTATGTTCCCGAGGTAGGGTTATTCCTTCTTCCCTCCCTGTATGGGAGAGATGCTTCAGTTGCATATGGGCTCATGGAAAGTGAAGTTGGACGCCAAATCATATCGGCGATTGAACTGGGGGTGGATGTGAAGGTGCTCGGTCGTTGGATTGATTTGGGACATACCCATATATTCAGCACTGAAGGGGCTATTTCACGTCGCTCAGACTTTGCCGATAAACGAATCAGAGTAGCCGGAGGCATCGGGAATACGCTGCGTATTGCCGCTATGGGAGCACTCCCATCGACCGTCCCCTGGCCTGATTTCCCCGCTGCTTTGAAACGTGATCAGGTGGATGGAGTACTGACTTCCTACGAAACAATTGCAAGTGCGCGTCTATGGGAATACGGTATCGATACCGTGTATGAAGATCGTCAATATTTTGCCCAATATGTACCAATCGCGGCTTCACAGTTTTGGGATCGGATACCGCAGGATGTTCAGCAGGTCATCATCAACACTTGGGATGAACTGGTTGATGCGGCAAGACGTGATGCCGCAGTAGCACAAGTACAATCCAGAGCTACTCTTATTCGTAATGGGGCTTCCATTACACTCGTCAACGAACAGCATCGTGCACTGACCCGACAGCAGCTGGTAATGCAGGAGAAAGAAATCGTTGCTCAGATGGGGATTTCAGATAATTTATATACAGTCTTTCAGCAGTTCATACACCAGGTAGAATCTCCCATTGAAGGGAATGGTCTTGAATAAATTACGCACAAAATCCCACCAATCATATACCAATCTGTATCTCGTTCCGATATCGGCCTTCATACTTATCTTGCTATTGCTTGGGGTGGTAATGGGGCGACAACGTATGCAGGAAGTAACCGTCATGCAGGAACGGCTTGAACTGCAAACAGTACTGCTGGCTGAACAGGTTTCCAGCAAACTCAATGCATATGAAATGGTGGTTGATCTCATACACCTGAGGGCATCAACTCTTGATCTCACTAGGGAAGACGATCAACAGACCCTGAGCTTGATGGTGAGGCAACAACTGTTTTTACACAATGAAATTGAAGGAACCTGCCTGCTTGCTCCTGATGGTACAAAACTCTATTCCAGTTTTTATCAGGATTTTGCTGAGCTGGAACATATCCGTTCAGAGATGCTCGTTACGCATACCGAACAGGATATTCCCTTCTCCGTCTTTTCGTTCATCCATGACGGTAAGAAACATCTGGTGCTCAGTCGCAGCCTGTTCGATCGCAGTGGTGACCTGCAGGCTATTGTTGCACTGGTTATTGAAACCGAGCGATTCTTCTCCCAGTTATCGCAAATATCCACACCGGGAATTATTGAAGGAGTGCTGTACGATTCCGAAGGAACTCTCTATGGGGTATGGACACCCGGAATGACTTCTGCTCAGGAATTCACCAGAATTTCCGATATACCGAGCTATGATCGTTTCATCGAGATTAGCGGTGATGAGACTGCGCTATTTGGCGGCCAAAGACAGGTTTCAGATGAAAACGATGTGTTCTACCTTGTGCAGACAGCTCACGTTCCCATGATGTTAGGATTACGAATGCACATCCCATCTGCGATGGCTACCTACGACCGGACCCTTGCCGTGAGTGCTATCACGATTATTTCTCTCATGATTGCTGCCCTTATCATCTATCATTTGCTGGTGCGGCAGACTAGGGAGAAGGATCAGCTGCAGCAGCAGATGTTAGACGAGTTATCTGTACAGGTCCAACAGCGGACGCAGGAGTTGGAATATCTGAGTAACTATGATGGACTTACTGGCTTGATAAATCGGAGAAAACTGTCCCATCTCCTGCAGGAATCGGTGCAGGATCAAAAACCGTTTTCTGTTGCCTGCATCGACCTTGATGGATTTAAACAGGTCAATGACTCTCAGGGGCATGTAATAGGAGACCAGGTGCTCATCCATATCGCCCAAGTAATTGCACAACAGGTCACCGGGCAGGGTGTTGTCGGCCGATGGGGAGGTGATGAGTTGATGGTACTGATCCCGCATGCCTCAGCACAGGAAGCAGCAGCTGTTGCCGATCATATCAGAGAGGCGGTGTATCGGCATCCGTATGATGAACACATCAACTGCACCATCAGTGTCGGTGTGGCTGAATATGACAAGTCTGAAGAGTTAGTCACCCTGATACGAAGAGCCGATTATGCCATGTATCGGGCAAAAGCTGAGGGGAAAAATTGCGTCAGAGTTGCTGAATCGGTAGACCTGCCATCGTAAGGATTACTACCAGGATTCCCGTCCCGAGAATCATCACAATGGGGTTAACTTTACGTTTCCTCATGATAACATATCCCAGGATAAACAACGCCATCGCAGGCCAGGAAACTGCATCCAGAGACTGAGGCAATGATGAACTGCCGAACAATGCAAGGAACAGAATAGAAAGTCCTGCAGATGCTATCAGAGCAACCACAGCAGGTCGCAACCCATATAAAGCTCCTTGCATGGCGCTCAGATTTCGGTAACGAAAATAGAACCAGGCAAGAGTGAGTACAATCACAAGAGAGGGAAGCACCGTGCCGATGGTGGCAATGACGGCACCCGGTATACCGAGTAACCGGGTACCGACAAACGAAGCTGCATTAATGGCGATAGGCCCGGGGGTCATCTGTGAGATAGTAAGGACATCAGCAAACTCCTGCAATGTGAGCCATTGGTGTTCGGTGACCACCTGCATCTGAATCAATGGGAGAGCTGCATAGCCGCCCCCAAAGCTCAGTAACCCAATCTGAACGAAGCTCCAGAATAGTTGTAGGTACATCATGAGTTTGCCTTTTTTACAACGAGGGTCGAGATGATCCCTACCGCAGCACAGAAAAGGATGATAAACACAATATGAATTTTCAGAATGGTTGTCGCGAGAAAAGCACCGATCATCAAGACAACAGGAAGCAGTTTTTTCTGTGAGAGAACTGCCTTGGCCATACTCGATACCGCATCCAGGATGACCACAGCAACTCCGATACTCATCCCATAAAATAGTGTTTGCACGATCGCATTATCCCGAATTGCCTCATACACATAGGAAAGTAAGGTGAGGAGAATCAGCGGAGGAAGGATGGTTCCCAGAAGGGTAATCAAGGCGCCTTTGATTTTGGCTACCTTGTAACCCACAAGAATGGAAGTGTTCACCGCAATCACTCCAGGAGCTGATTGCGCAATGGCAATCATATCCAGCATTTCCTGTTCCTCAATCCATTCCAGCTTCTCCACGAAGGCTTTGCGCATCAACGGTACAATCACGTATCCTCCACCGATGGTAAAAGCGCTGAGAGTAAATGTTTGGAGGAACAGCGTACGATACAAGTGGTTATGCTTTGCATTCATGACAGGTTATTTTCTTTTTCACGTTCACAGGCCACTGCCAATCCTAATCGGATCATAGCATCCAACGAACGTTCCCGTTCGCCGCTGGTCATCTCTTCCCCGGTGAAGGGGAGGTCGGTTACCGTCAGAAGGCATAATGCCTGAACTCCGCCCTCCTGAGCGGTCATGTACAGTGATGCTGCTTCCATTTCTACGGCTAACATACCAACCTTTTTCCAGGCAAGGAGATCATCTGTTCCTCCCGGGGAGTAGAAAAAATCACTGGAGAGGATCGGTCCGATATGCAATGGAAGCTGCAGTTGCCGAGCCTGTTGATAAGCACTGAGAAGCAGGGAAAAAGAGGCTGCAGGAACTACCGTTCCTCCCAGTTTTCGCTGTCTGCTATAGTCGGTATCGTAACTTGCCGCACTTGCCCCGATGAGATCCCCGACAGCCAAATTCTCTTGCAGTGCACCGGCAGAACCGATACGAATCAGACGTTTTACCCCGTATCCATGAATGAGTTCATAGGCATAGATACCCATCGAAGGTCCACCCATGCCCGTCCCCTGCACCGACACTCTCTGACCGTGATACGTGCCGGTATATCCCGACATGCCTCGGACATGTGTATAGCGAACGGCATCCTCAAGATAGTTTTCAGCAATATATTGCGCACGGAGCGGATCGCCTGGTAACAAGATACTTTCTGCAATATCTCCTAAGCTGGCACGGTTATGTGTTGTCGGGGTCGGTAGCATGTGTATTTCTCCTCGTACTATCTGCATAAGTGGTTCAAGACCGATTCATGCATCAATATCGCTTCTCGATGGTTCTTTCGCCACAGAATCTTGTCGAGATCATGGTTCTGCGTAATCATTCATCACTAGGACTCCAAGAGGTGGTATGGCAATAATTGTATGTTTCACCTGCACAATAGTCAATAAGCACCATAATGAGTTGCCCAGAATGCGACTCTCTGGCATACTGCTTGATACCGAGGTACAAGTAATGGCAGAAAAAATCATTTTGGATGTAGATACCGGTCAGGATGACATGGTGGCAATCGTCATGGCAAGCGGACTTGCAGAGATAGAGCTGATGGGATTAGTCGCGACTGCCGGGAATCAGGTGCGTGAAAAAACGTTGAAAAATACATTGCAGGTGTGTGAGCTCATCGGGGAGGCGGCACCGGTATTTGCCGGTATGGATCGTCCTCTTCTCCGGAATCAGGTGGTCGGCGGAGATATCCATGGAGAAAGCGGACTTGAAGGTCCGATATTCCCACCGTTGACGAAAACAGCCGAAAAGCTCCATGGGGTTCAGTTCATTATAGATACCGTGCGGGCACATCCACACGAAATCTCTCTGGTGCCCACCGGGCCGCTTACCGATATTGCTATGGCCATTCGCCTCGAACCTGCATTACCACAACTGGTAAAACAGATTGTGCTGATGGGCGGTTCGCTCGGGAAGGGCAATCGGACGCCCTATGCTGAGTTCAATATCTATGCGGATCCTGAGGCAGCGGCTATTGTGTTCAGCAGTGGTGCTCCTGTGGTGATGATGGGACTTGATGTCACCTTGAAGGTGCAGCTTGATGAAATTCAGGCAGCTCGGTATGGGCAGCTTTCTTCAAAGAGCGCCGGGATGTTCAATGCCTCTATGGCGTGTTATCGTGATGCCTGTCGTCGACATGGGAGTGATTATCCGGCAATGCATGATCCGTGTTGTGTCGCTTATGTTGCCGACCCTTCACTCTTTACGCTAAAGCCATATGAGATAACGGTTGAACTGCATGATCGGGAAACCTATGGGAAAACCACCGGCAGTCCTGTCGTATCTGATCATCCCATTCTTGTGGGAATAGATGCCGATGAGGAAAAGTTCTGGCAGTTGCTTGATCGATCTTTCGCAGTCTTACCCTAATTAATGAAACGTGACCAATGATTCTAGCGGGGCACGGATTTTCTCCCTCGCCGGTTCATCGGGGTACCCGAAGGTGATCAGCAGGGCTACCTGCCAGAGATTCCGGTCAAGGGCAATAATGGGAGCAACTAAATCTTCATTAAATCCCTCGATAGCGCAGCTTTGAATTCCCATCAAAGCTGCCGCTTGCATCATATTAGCCGCGGCGATGTAGCATTGCGACCGAGACCAGCAATCCAATCGTTTCCACTCTGATAAAAATGTATAATACCCTCGGTAGTCATCAATGAATTCCCGCAGTGTGCCGGGAAATCGTATGCCACGATCTCGGACAAACTCACCTTCAGGATCATAGGAAGATGCCGTGCGGGCAGCGATCACGACAGTTATCGGAGCGGTGGCAACCGATTCCTGATCAAAGCAGGCCTGAGTCATCGCCGGCCGAAGAGTAGGGTCAGTCACCACATGAAAATGCCATCCTTCCAGTCCAAAAGATGTCGGGCTGAGTCTTCCCGCCTCCAGAATGGATCGAAGCTGCTGCTCTGAAATCGGGAGATCACTATACCGTTTGCAAGCAAATCGGGTGTAGAGGGATTGGGTATACTGAGCAATAGGTGTGTCATGCATGGTATGAATTCCTTGTTGTTATGCCAGTTCAAGTGCTATACGGATCATGGGTTCCAGCGCACTCATGCGCTGATCATCAGCGAGTGATTTCCCGGTAACGCAGCTGTCAGTCATCGTGACCAGCGAGAGTGCCTCTTTATGCAAATAAGCTGCAGTGCAATACAATGCATACGTCTCCATATCTTGAGCAAGAGCGCCAAGGCGTGCCCATGGTTGCCAGCTATCAGGTCCCAGAGCGTTATACGAAGAAAAGAGGTCACTGGAAAATACCATACCGGCATGAAAGGGAATCCCAAGGGTGCGTGCTGTCTTCACCGCTTTTTCAAACAGATCAAAACTGGCAGCAGGGCTGAGTGTTCCTTTCAGCTGATACTGGTGAGCCCATGCACTATCGGTACTCGCTGTCATGGCAATCACCACATCTCCCACAGCGATATCGGATTGTAAGCCTCCGCTAGTTCCAATACGAATAATACGTTCTACCGGGTAGAAGTGAAACAGCTCGTAGCTGTAAATTCCTGCCGAAGGACCACCCATTCCACTTGCCATGACTGACACCGGCCTTCCTTTCCAGACTCCAGTAAATCCAAGCATGCCACGAACGTCTGTTACCTGTCGTGCCCCTTCAAGGAACTGATGCGCCACCCACTCAGCACGCGCAGGATCTCCGGGTAGAAGCACAATCGGTGCGATATCCTGAGAGGAAGCTCGATTGTGCGGTGTCATCAGGATGCTCCCTTCGTATACGGTTTACCATTCGCCCGTGGTGCATAGTTTTTACCACTGAAAACTACCAGAGCTACCAGGGTTACAATATAGGGGAGAATATTAAACACTTCAGTCGGGAGTACTCGCAGGGCGGGGAAATTATTGGCAATAATGGCAAATGCCTGTGCCGTACCAAACAGGAATGCAGCAAAGGTAACTCCTGCCGGTCGCCATCTGCCGAACGAGACTGCCGCAAGTGCAATAAATCCGCGTCCGTTAATGGTATTTGACGTATATTGGATTGTCTGGGTCAATACGATACACCCTCCGGCAAGACCGGCCAACAGTCCACTGCTCAGTACTGCGATATACCGGATACGTTTTACGTTGATACCCACACTGTCTGCTGCGTGGGGGTGTTCTCCACAAGCTCTCAGATGCATACCGAAAGGAAGTTTATAGAGGACAAACCAGGCAATAAACACGACCACAAGAGCGATGTAGGCAGTAGGGTAGATACCCAAAGCATCAGTTTGCATGCCCATTCTGAATTCTCGAGTCCGGTCTGCAGAAAAAAGAATCTGTGCGGCAAAAATGGTAACACCATCAGAGAGCAGGTTAATTCCTGTACCGCTGATAGTTTGGTCAGCATTGAGATTAATGGCGGCAACAGCATGAATTACCGAGAACAGACACCCGATAAGCGCCCCGATACCAAGAGAAATCCAAATCGAGGGGACCCCAAATCCAGCAGCTTCCAACAACACGTGAGCTGCTGCTGCAGCAAAAGCCCCCAAGCCCATCAAACCTTCTAATGCAATATTTACTACGCCCGATTTTTCACAGATCATACCGCCGATTGCGGTGATGAGAATGGGCGAGACGATCATCAATATTGAAGGGATCATTCCAATGAGTGTACTCATTTTGCCAGTACCTCCTTCTGCAGCTGTCTCTTGTTGCGCCAAGCGAAGTAAATGGCTATAGCTGATCTAAGCGCGATGAATACAACTATGAGCCCCTGTATGATGAACGTGATCTCTTTTGGGATCTGTTTGCCCTGCATCAATGCCTGAGAATTCTTCAGCAGGCCGAAAAGGAAACCTGCCAGCATTGTGCCGATCGCCGTATTATTACCGACTAGAGCAACGGCTATTCCGTTGAAGCCGTAATTATCCATCCCGGAGAGTACTCTTCCGTATCGGAATGATCCAAGTGCTACGATGCCTCCGGCAAGACCGGCAAATGCCCCTGCGATAGCCATGGAGATGGCAATACTTTTTACCACGGGAATACCGCTGCATCGGGCTGCCTCACGATTGAATCCCGTAGCCCGCAGTCCGAATCCGAGGTTGGTCTTTTCCATGATGAACCAGTACACGACAACAGCAATGATCATAAGAAAGAACCCGTTATTCAACATGGAGTTATTCGTAATCGTGCGAAAAAGGGAATTTTGCAGCAGGGCGGTTTCAGGATAATTGGCAGTTTTATACGTGGTGGCTCCCGGCAGCTGCAGACAGATGATTCGAGACAGGTACAAAGCGACATAGTTCAGCATGATAGTGGAAACAACCTCGGAAACTTCATATTTTGCCTTGAGGATACCGACGATACCTCCCCAGAAGGCACCGATGATCATTGCCCCGATAATTGCCAGAACCCAGTGGAGTGTCCCGACCGTGGGGCCGAGAAGCCCGATCACCTGGGCAATGGTCATCCCCATGATGTACTGGCCTTCTCCTCCGATATTGAACAAACCGGCACGGGCAGCAAATGCCATGGAGAATCCACAGAGGATAAACGGTACTGAGTAGTTGAGAGTTTCTCCTATATACCGGACATTCATTTTACCATTATCAATATTAAACCCGGAGAGTGCCTGCATGATGGCTTTGTACATATTCAGGGGGTTTCTCCCCACAAGGGAGACCAGAATCGTACCGACAAGAAATCCGAGCAGTACAACAAGGACTGAGACAGCCCCATCAGAACCCAGCAGACGGGTAGTGAGACTTTCCTGACTTTTACGTGCACTCATGCTTCACCCCCCTCTCGTTTGGAACCAGCCATCATCATGCCGATTTCACGCTCTGTTACTTCATGTTGATTGAAAATTCCCACAATACTTCCTTTACTGATGGTTGCTATTCGATCGCAGAGGTTCATAATCTCATCAAGTTCGAAAGAAACAAGCAGGATAGCTCTCCCTTTGTCCCGTTCAGCAAGTATTCTATGCCTGATGTATTCAATAGCACCTACATCAAGGCCTCGTGTCGGTTGTGCTACCAGCAGTACATGGGGTGAGAGATGAATCTCTCGGGCTACAATCACTTTCTGTTGATTTCCTCCCGAAAGACTTCCTGCCAGTGTTTTTGCCCCACGCCCAGCGCGAATATCGAACTGTGTGATCAGTTGCTCCGCATCTTCTTCCATCTTTTCATAATCCAGAAGACCATATTTTGAACTGTAGGGCGACAGGTAGTAATTCTTCAGAGCACAGTTCTCACTGATGGGGAAATCACTTACCAAACCGTGCCGTTGCCGGTCCTCCGGGATATGACCAAGTCCCAACTCGATTCTTTCACGTATTGTTGCATGAGTGATATCATGGCCATCAAGCAAGATGGTTCCTTCGGCAACCGGAGCAAGACCGGATAATCCATACAACAGTTCGGTCTGTCCATTTCCATCTACCCCGGCGATTCCAACGATCTCTCCCCGGTGCACATCCACCGAAAGATTTTTTACCTTAAGATGACCAGTACCGTCGGCTACGGATAGATTCTGTATGGAAAGCACCACATCACCAATATTTGCAGGAGCTTTTTCAATCTCAAACTCAACCGCACGGCCAACCATCATCTCTGCAAGATGCTGCTCAGTAACATCGGCAACATCCACGGTCCCGATATATTTCCCTCGTCTGAGTACGGTGCAGCGATCCGCAACAGCTTTGATCTCTTTAAGCTTATGCGTGATTAAAACTATTGTTTTCCCTTCCGCCCTGAGCCTGCGGATAATCTCGATGAGCTCATCAATTTCCTGAGGAGTGAGCACCGCTGTCGGTTCATCAAAGATGATGATGTTTGCATCACGATAGAGGGTTTTCAGAATTTCAACACGCTGTTGCGAGCCGACGGTGATATTTTCTACAAGTGCTTTCGGGTCGACTTCCAGTTTATACTTCTCTGAAAGTGCGGCGACACGTCTCTCTGCTTTGGCAATTTCAAGCATACCAAAACGGTTTTTCGGTTCCATTCCTAAGACTATGTTTTCCGTCACGGTGTAGTTATGCACAAGCTTAAAGTGCTGGTGCACCATACCTATACCTATTTCAGTAGCCACATTAGGGTCTTTAATATTGACCTCTTTCCCGTGGATACGAATGGTACCGCTGTCGGCATTATAAGCACCAAAGAGTATGGACATCAGCGTGGATTTTCCTGCACCGTTTTCTCCTAGCAGGGCATGCACCTCTTGAGGCGCAACTTCCAATGTCACATTATCATTTGCTATAACGCCGGGAAAGGTCTTGGTGATGCCGATCATTTCAATGGCATAGTCCACAATCCTACCTCCCTCACTGCTTCCGTCCTGAACGTTTCACATTCACCTGAAACCTTCCGGATAGAAGAGGTGCGCCGATTATCGGCGCACCACCGTATCAGATTCTCTGAGTTATCTCATTAGTCATCAAGTGCTGCAAGACCTTCAGGTACCACACCGGCAGCAAGTGCATCGCGATAGGTTCCGTAGATCGTGATCTTTCCGCTGATAACATCAGCCTTTGCTGCGTCAACAGCTTTAACCACTTCCGCCTTCAATTCGGGATTTCTGGTAGAATAGCCAACACCATCATCTTCCATGGTCATCTTAACCACCTTACCTTCGAAGGTTCCAGCTTTGACTGCGTTCAGGCAGTATAGAGAGGAGTTTTCAACCTTCTTCAGCATGGAAGTGAGTACCGCAGACTTGTCACCGGAATACAGTCCGTCTTCAAACTGATCACTGTCAACACCGATGGCCCAGACATTCTTGTCCTGGAGTCGATACTCTTTGGCCTGTGCAATCGTACCGTTTCCCGTACCACCGGCGGCAGAGAAGATGGCATAGACGCCACTGTCAAACCAGTTTTTCGCCTGTGCTTTTGCCAGTTCCGGTTTTCCCCAGTCGTTTGCATAGTA
Source organism: uncultured Spirochaetaceae bacterium (assembly GCA_964482325.1). Taxonomy (GTDB): domain Bacteria; phylum Spirochaetota; class Spirochaetia; order Sphaerochaetales; family Sphaerochaetaceae; genus CAYZJV01. The sequence goes on from CAYZXD010000021.1 coordinate 11,232, forward strand.
GTCAACAATGTCAGCATTCGGGAATACTGAAAGGATTCCCTGTACATAGCCCATTTCAAACTTGGTGATCGTTGCACCAGGAACACCACCGATGAATCCAAACTTCGGGTTCTGGATCCCGTCAGCCTGAGCCTGCAGTGCTGCTGCAAGACCGACAAGGTATGAACCCTGCTCTTCACTGTAGATGAATTCCATCACATTTGGCTGACCTACCCAGTCCACGTCGACGATTACGAAATTCTGATCAGGATACAAGGGAGCAACTTCGCCAAGAGCATCTGCCCAGGTAAAACCGGTGACCATGATGACATCGTACCCTTCATCAGCAGCCTGCATCAGGTTCGGGATGTACATATCCTGGGTCTGAGCGGTGACCACATCGTAGTATTTCCCACGGTTTGCCGGATTGTCCACGGTATCACCATAGAAATCAACAATACCACGCCATGCAGCAGCATTGAATGACTTGTCATCAATACCGGTAGCATCAGTAAGCAACCTAATTGTGGGGGTGTCATCCACCACCGCAGCTTTCTCCGGTTCTGCTGCGGCAGGAGCTTCAGTTGTGGTAGCAGCTGGCTCTTCAACCTTGGCGGCCTCTTCTTTCTTTCCACAGGAAACAAACAAGACACCGACAAGGAGCACAATGAGTGTGATTGATAGAACTTTTTTCATATACATATCTCCTTATGTAACACGTATGTTCACCCTAGAGTACCGTAAAGCATGCTAACAATCAAGAAAAATTAGGTCGTTGTAACCTCGGTATGCACGTACATACAATTGATAAATCCACCGAAGAAAAACATGCTTTACAAAATGGGTTCTCCTGTTTGCAAAAAAAATGTATATGAGTGACTTTCTACGGTTCACTTCAATTATAGTGAACGTGAGATGTTTTGAGCACATAGCAGCATTTTATTGACTTTTAAGAGTAGTTCGATATTGATGAAGAGTTTCTTATTTGATTGCATTTTGGAATTCCAGCTGGTAGTATGCCAATTAAATTCTATGCGTTGAGAGACACCGATGAGGAGGCGTGAATGAAGGGTAAGGGAATGCAAGTCTTTACCAACAGAAGCAAGGATCTGATGGAAACCATCGAACGCTACCTTGAACAGATCACTGCAGCGAGTCTGCACTACGATGAAGCTATGAAGGATTATCTGGAGGGGAGGGATACATCATTTGACGAACGTATCGCCAAGGTCACCGAGATTGAACGTAAAGGTGATGAAGATCTGAAAGATATCAAATACAAGCTCTATGCATTTATGCTTATTCCCGATACCCGTGGTGATGTCTATATGCTCATGGATGATCTTGATGATATTCTGGATTATATCAAGCGGTTGCTTCTGGAACTATCGATGGAACGTCCGCAATTTCCTCCCTGTATTCAGGAGCAGTTACTTCGCATGTCCGAGTACTCTGCAAAGGCAGTTGAATCGCTCATGCTTGGGGTGCGTGCACTTTTTAATCAGACCAAGGCGGTAGAAGAACATGTCTATCGAGTTGCTTTTTATGAACGGGAAGTCGACACACTGGAGGAGGAGATCGTACGACATGTGTTCTCTACAGACGATGTCGCACAGCTAGCCCAAAGAATGCAGATACGAAATTTCTGTTTCCGCATTGCCAGTCTTTCCGACATCTCTGAGGATATTGCTAAAAACCTGCTCGTCTATGCGGTGAAGCGGATGGTGTAGGAGTGCGGTTATGATAAATCTCCTTTTCCTATCCAGTGGACTGTTTATGGGTTGGTCTCTCGGTGCCAATGATGCTGCCAATATCTTTGGTACTGCAGTGGGCACAAAAATGGTCTCATTTCGGACTGCAGCAGGTATCAGCTGCATCTTTATTATTCTTGGAGCCGTGATCGGGGGGAGCGGAGCAAGCCATGGTCTGGGAGCTCTCGGTGCAGTTGATCAACTTGCCGGGGCGTTTGTTCTTTCTCTGAGTGCTGCTGCCACCGTGCTCTGGATGACCCGGTTCGGGTTGCCCGTATCCACCTCGCAATCCATAGTAGGTGCAATCATCGGATGGAATATCTATACCGGAAACCCCACCGATATCGGTGTGCTGACAAAGATTGCCGGTACGTGGGTATACGGACCGATTCTTGCCGGTATCTTTGCTGCAATTCTGTTTGTGGTGGTACGAAGGATCGTTAATTCTGCCACCATACATTTATTGCTTCTTGATCGGTATACGCGATTTGGTCTGATTGTTGCCGGCGCTCTCGGAGCTTATGCGCTTGGGGCTAATAATATCGCCAATGTCATGGGGGTTTTTATTCAGGCGGTCCAGTTACCTGCCCGTCAGTTTTTTACGGTGACGTTAACCGGCGAACAGCAACTGTTTCTATTCGGTGGAATCGCCATTGCAGTCGGCGTAATCACCTATTCGAAACGCGTTATGATGACTGTAGGGAACAATCTTTTCAAACTTTCACCGGTGAGTGCATTCGTCGTTGTACTTGCCACCGCAATGGTATTGCTGCTCTTTTCTTCAACTGAACTTTCAGATTTTCTCCATGCCTCCGGACTTCCTGCTTTACCGCTTATTCCGGTATCCCAGTCGCAGGCGTGTGTGGGAGCTGTGCTCGGTATTGGATTGGTAAAAGGAGGGTGGCGTACTATCAATTACCGCTTGCTGAGCAAAATCGGAATCGGTTGGATTACCACCCCGATACTGTCGGCACTTCTTACCTATATTCTCCTGTTTTTTATGCAGAATGTGTTCATGCAACCCATTCATTAAAATACATCAAGTAATAGTGCCAGCTGTTCGATGGAGAGGTCAAAGCTCTTCTCTGCAGCGGCTACTGCTGATACATCACTCTCTGTACTGATTTGCGTACGGGATATCGTGATATGATCCCTTTGTCTTCCCTCGTTATCGATGAGCTCCAGAAAAAGATCAACGGTAGCCATATACTGTGTCCCCTGATACGAAGCGATCTGTTTCTGAGCGGTAATGGTGCAGGTCCCTTTGATCTGCCAATCTGCTGTATCAGAAACAGAAATTCCCAACTGATGAAGCTTACCGGTAAGTGTATGTTCAAGATCCTGCATCTGCTGTCCCCGGGTATTGAGGATCGTAAGAGTTACTGCACCACGTTCTTGCCGCTCGGTAACTGAATACTGTGCGATAGCTTCAACGCGTCCGAGGTTCCCGGTAAAGGGTTGCATAAGGGCAGACAGGTCAATGATTGCCTGTACCCGACCCGATGCCACGGCACGTATCGGTACTGAAATTGTGCCATCCGAACCACTGGTATAACGACCGATTGCCGATCCATCTGCAAAGCGGACCGTAACAGGAATTCGCGATACAGGAAGCGAGTGAGCGGTCACCTGGAAAACCAGTGGCTGCATCAGCATCGCTCCCTGCGGTGCACTCTGGTCATTGCCGGCGATCAGTGAAATTTCAATCGACCCGAGCAGTGCATTGACTTCCGCAGCAATGTCGGGGGCTCGAAACGGAATGCGCAGATTCCCCAGAGCTTCGATATATGACCGGATTGTATAACTTGAGACAAGCGTATCAAAAGCTTTCCGGTACAGTTCCATTGCAGCAGGTATCTCTCCTTCCGTAGCTGCCGATCGAGCATGTTGCAGCTGTTGATCGATCTGAGCTTGTAGATCCTGTAACGTTAGCTGCATCTGGGAGAGAAAACGCTGTTTGTGCAGTGCTGCTGCCACATACCAGGTTCCTGAGATCTGCTCCTGCCTGATAATCTGTGATCCGGTGAGGGTTTCAGAAGAAGTGATGGTTGATTGGGTTAAGAACGTCTCAAAATAATCGGATTGATCAACACTGTTTATTTCTTTGCTAAATGTTTCCACGGTAGTTTCCACCGAGACTTTGATTTGGCTGCCGATTATTCCCTGAGCTTCAGCAAGTGCATCCTCTTTGGTGATACCTGTCCCCATACCGATGAGGTAGGTTTCCCGATCAAATCCTGCGACTTCCCCGCTGAGATACCACTGTGGTGGTCCATCACTTGGCATTTGGCTTATCTCTGATGTGGCGTGACATCCTGTGAGCACTCCCACTAACAGAAGCATACCCGCGATACATGCTGAAAACTGTTTCATAGACTCCTCCATTAGTTCCTGATGACAAGCTGGAGAAGCTTGCGATTTATAGATGTTCGTGTCAGTGCTGCACCGGTTCCATACCGGTTGAAAGCATCCTGCAGTGCCTGATACACCCCAAGTGCCCGATCATAGGCATCAGGATCGACCCAGACGAGGCAATCGATTGTCTGATCGGTAATGATAAGTTCCCGACTGGAAAGAGAAATATCGGAAACAGCCTGTAGAAAGGCCCGCTGCAATGATTCAGCATCATATGCATCGATTTGTTCAGGTAACCTGACGATGAATTTATACTGAATGCCCTTCAGCATATCGGATTTCCAGTAGTTCATAATTCGGGTGATGACACGATCAATAGCACCATTAAATGCCTCTTCGACAGAAACCATATCATCACCGGTACGTTCCTTACTGTACCCGGTTTCGGATCCTAACAGCCGCCCGGTAGTGGTCTCAAAAGCACTGAGAGTTGCCACATACCGGCTCGTTCCATAGGCTCCCTCTTCGGTATATCCGGAAAATGTGAGATAGATATCGCTTCCGATAGCTAATGCAAGCTGGTAGGCATAATCAGTAATCTGCTGAGACGAGATAAGCTGCGAAAGTTCAGCACTTTGTTCAGGTACCACGACTTCATAGCCTTTCGATGTAAGATAACTTTGGATGACGGTAGCCGATTGGCGAGCGACCACATCTTCAGCAAGGACTGAGATCGGGCTTTTGCTGCTCTGTGCATCGGGGAGCACCATGAGAATCGGATTTCCCACCGTTTGAAGCAATGCTGTCTGACCGACGATGATATTCCGTTCGGTAAGGTCAGCAAGCAGACGATCTTTATGGATGGTAAATCGTTTTGAAACTCGGATTGCCGTTCCCTCTTCCAACAGCAATCGCGAAGAGAATAGGGTCTCTTCATAAGTAATGTACCGCCTTAGATTTTCCGGTGCATAGAAATACATGCTTTGCTGGTCAAACAATAATCGTTCCCGTTCAGTGCTGAGCAGTGGATCAGATCCTGCGAATAACAGGAGATAGACGGCAGTTCTACGCGCATCAAGCAATGCCATGTCAGTCCCCTGTTCATTCACATCTTTATGCTGCTCCCGAATCGAGGACCCCTGTCCATAGTATTCTCCATATGCTTGAACCAGGATTTCGCTTGGAGAGACCACTTCAAGTATCGATCCCCGACGTGATAATGGAATATCACGATTGTTTCGAAGTGAGCTTGTTTCAATGCTTTGACCGCTCTGACAGGACAGCACGAGCAAGAGCAGGCCGAAGAGGCAGATGGTTGATATCCGTTTCATGCGCGACTCCTAGATTACTGTTTCAATGTGTCAAGGAATCCAAACACGTTAAATGGAAGGGATCCCAGTGCATAGGTGAATCCGATAGAGACTGAAACACCGCCCAGTTGCAGGTTCTCCTGTTCTATCGAGTAAAAACTTTGTTCTATATCATTCTTTTCATAGATGGTTGCATACGGTGTAAATCCATGTTTATAACTACCGATCAATGCCACGCGCCAATCGGCATTCAGCATATATCCCAACTCCAGCATCCCCTTTAACCCGAAAGCTCTGTGGGTAATTGTGTGTTTGTTCCCATCAAAGCTGTACTGAGCAGTGAGAAAATCAATACCGGCTGAAAGGCCGGCACGGGCATAGAGGCGACCTCCGATTCCTTTGGAGATGCCCACATAGGGTGAGAGTATCGAAAGGGTTGCCAGATCCGCAGATGCAGTTCTGGGGAAACCCGCCTGTGCATCAAAGGTGAGAAAAACCTGAGGGATCTGTAAGATCGGGGCAAGATTATAGGAAAAAAGGGCACCTAGGTGAAACTGTGCAGTACTCTCACTGGTAATACCTGGATCGGCAGACGGGGCTGTGACATGCTCAGGTTGGATACAGCTGCGGGTGGTAGTTCCCCCATAGATACTCATATCGATACCGAGCCGGGGATGTTCCATAAGCACATCGCCGATACTTGCGCGGGTTCCCATCAGCTGCCGTGCCGATGAAAGGGTACTGGGATCGCTGATATTATCTGCAGCATACACCACGCGTGCAAATCCCTTGCGATAGGGTACGGCTTCACCGTCAGTTCCTTCGCGATATCCCATGATGTAATAGCCATCATCAAGTTGTATTCCCTCATTCCGTCCGAGCGGAAAGGAGAAGGTTTTTCCTTCACGTTGGACAATCTGAGCCTGCAGTTTGAATTCATCAAAGTTCTTCGTTTCAACCGAGAGGTTCTTTGCAAAAGCAAGCATTGCATCGTGTACAGCATACTCAAAAGCAGATAAGTACCACACCATATTGCCGAAGGAGAATGTGTAGTCCGATCTTTGATAATCGACGAATCCCATGGTCCAGGTATCAGCCTGGAGCACTTTTCTCACCGAGGAGGTACCGTCTTCTGACACATCAATCTTCCACCAGATGATACCTCCTGCAATGTGAATAATATCGCGTCCCTCATCATTGAACTGCACTGAAGCTGATGAGATATACGGAAGATAGATATATGCAGAGTTATACAATGCAGCAAGTTCTTCTGATGTCATCTGATAGCTGTGTGCTTTGGTTGCTGCGAAAGTCTGAAAACTTGCTTCGTCTTTGAAATTGTCCCTTCGGGCCTGCTGTATCTCCGGAGCATTGAGTATGGCGAGAATTTCACTGACTATGGTATCGTGAACCAGTTCAGTGAGTCGCTGGGTATTCATCGTGAATTGTGAGCGCATGGAATCGGAAAAGGTGCGTTTCAACTGATCGGGAATTTCATTGAAATCAAATCGCGGCATTTCGATGTAGAAGCGGAGAAACTGTTGAAATCTTTCCATGTCAAATGCCCAGCGGTTGTACACAAGAGGTCGGGCAAGCGGAAAAACATATACCGTATCAAGTGCAGTAATGGATTTTCGTACGTATGAGCCCTGTTGAGCTGCATCAATGGTCCATGGCATCAGACACAGTGCCAGTAAGAGGACCGACAGGGCTTTTTTCATAGAACGTTCTCCTTGCTATATGGTATTACTGAGCCCAATCATACCAACTATTGTGAGGGCATACAATGAAAAACTCTTCCCCCTTGATATCTTGGAAAAACTGGAGTATCCATTAACAGTGGTAGATAGGAGGACTGTGCAGATGATTGATGGTGTTGCTTTGGTGTATTGTGATGAACATTTTGATACGATATGGGGAAAAACAGCCCACGGCCTGGTTCGTTTTACTGAACGGTATGATGTCGTTGCCGTTGTCGATAGTACGCATGTTGGGGAAGATGCCGGAACGGTCCTTGATGGTATTGAGCGGAATATCCCGATATTCGGCACCATTGATGATGCAGTTGCCCACTACCGGGAGAGTGAGCATCCGATCACGCATTTGGTATTCGGCATTGCAACCGATGGGGGGCGTCTCACTGAGAAGATGCATCAGGATCTGTTACATGCAATTGACCTTGGTCTGCACATCGATTGCGGTCTGCATTACTTCCTTTCCGAGGACCCGGAGATGCAGGAATTGGCTGAAAAGCGCGGGGTGACTCTGCGAGATATTAGAAAGATTCCCCCGCGGGATCAGTTGCATGGATATACCGGACGTATTAAAGAAGTGCAATCCTTTCGGATCGCCATGCTGGGAACCGATTCTTCTATCGGAAAACGTACGATTGCCTGGAAACTGGTAGAGGCTTTCCGGAAACGGGGTATGTCGGCGGAACTTATCGGTACCGGACAAACTGCATGGCTGCAGGGAGCTCGGTACGGAGTACGCATGGATGCGCTGATCAATGATTTTGTTGCCGGGGAGATTGAGCATGCTATTTTACAGGCTTGGGATGAGCAGAAGCCACAGGTGATGGTCATTGAGGGGCAGGGGAGTCTTCTCAATCCGCTCTATCCGGGAGGCTTTGAAATCTGTGCAGCAAGTCAGCCGCACGTGATAGTGATGCAGCACGCTCCGTTGAGAAGGGATTACGACGGGATTCCCGGCACTCCGCTTCATCCCCTCGATCGACAGATTCAGGCAGTCGAACTGATAGCTGACCGCCCGGTAGTTGCCATCACAATTAACCATGAAGAAATGAAACCGGAAGAGATAGATGCCCACTGTGATCGCATTGAGCGGGAAACGGGACGAGTTACCCGCGATGGACTGGTGCACGATTTAGATCCCGTACTTGATGTGCTCATTGCCCGAATGGAGCAGAAGGATAGTGTATGAAGATAACAGGATGTGAAATCTGGCCGATCACCCTCACCCTTGAAGAACCGTTTACCATTGCCTACTCAACGATGGATCATGCCATCAATTATATTCTCCGTATCGATACCGATGCTGGAATTTCAGGATTTGGCTGCAGTGCATTTGATGAAGAAGTCACCGGGGAAAACGAGCATACCATTGACCGTGCGTTACACGAAATTGCCAGTCCCATGTTGCTTGGCGAGGATCCGTTAGCCTATCGTGATGTACTCAGTCGGGTACACGCACAACTTGCTGATCAGCCGACGGCTCTTGCTGCGGTGGATATGGCCCTCTTTGATATTCTGGGAAAACAGGTCGGGTTGCCGGTATATCGACTGCTTGGGGGGAGTCGGACTGCTATGCTCTCAAGCATTACCATAGGAATTCGACCCATCACCGAAGTGCTTGAAAAAGCAAAGCAATGGACGCGCAGAGGGTATAAAGCACTGAAGATCAAAGGAGGGGTCTCCTTTGAAGAAGATACCGAAAAACTGTACCGGCTTCGGGAAACCATAGGGCAGGATATTCAGATTTATTTTGATGCAAATCAGGGATATACCCGAGAAGAGGCTCTTGCGATCATGCAGGTCCTGACCCATGTAGGAGCGAAGTTCATCGAGCAGCCATGTCATAAAAAAGATCTTAGTGCCTTTTCATCCCTATCAGAATTCTCAGGAAAGTGCATACCGGTCATGGCTGATGAGGCCGTTCTTGGACCTGAAGATGTGCATCAGGTGATAGCTGCCGGTGGTGCTGATATGTTTAATATTAAATTGGCAAAGACCGGAGGAATTCTCCGTGCTTTGGAACTTGATGCAGTAGCTCGCTCGTATGGGAGCCGTACGATGGTCGGCTGTATGGACGAAGCCGGATTGGGAATTGCTGCTGCACTGCATGTGGCGCTTGCCTGTCCCAACGTTCAGTATGCTGATCTTGATGGCCATGTAGAGTTTATCGACGATCCGTCTTATGATGCGGTGAAAATTGTGAATGGGTATGTGATTCCCCATGATCAACCGGGACTCGGGTTCACATTCTGAAACAATTTTTCACCTCGTTTTCAAATAGTGAAACAAGTTCTGCCAACTTCTTACATTTTCCCTTTATTTCGGTCTCATTAAGTAACAATTTGCTTTGACGTGTCCTTTTTCGCATGTAATAATTGACATAAAAGTACAAAGAGAAAAGGGGGTCGTTTATGTTTGGAATCTGGTCTCTGGTACCACCGCTCGTGGCTGTAGTCCTGGCCATTGTCACACGAAAAGTGGTCATCTCGCTTTTTTTCAGTGTATGGGTTGGAGGACTCATCCTGAATGGAGGAAATCCGTTTGCTGCAGTCGCATCATCATTCACCTGGATGATGGAGGTGATGACTGACGGATGGAATGCACGGTTTCTTGTGCTTGTAGCATTCCTGGGTATCGGTGCTGCATTTATGTATAAGGTAGGAGGTTCTTATGCATTGGTGCGTTCCCTGGAGAGCAAAATCAATACGCGGAGAAGAGCTCAGATGTTCGGTTGGATTCTCGGTATTGTGGTGTTCTTCAATGACTATGTAAACTCGGTTATCGCCGGTAATGCATCGAAGGATATCAATGCGAAATATCGGGTATCGAAGGAGAAATTCGCCTATATCCTTGATGCTACGGCTGCTCCGATGGCTACGATCGGACCTGTTTCTGACTGGATCGGATTTCAGGTTTCGCTGATTGGTGCGGCATTTGTTTCCATGTCATTCGTGGAAACACAGCCGTATTTTGCATTTCTGTCGTCAATCCAATGGAACTTCTACAGTGTCTTAAGTTTGGTCGCAGTCCCCATTTTTATTCTCGGCAAGGATTTTGGACCGATGGCAAAGGCTGAGATGCGGGCTTTGGAGACGGGGAAACTGATTGAAGACGGTGCAGTTCCCCTTTCATCTGTTGAAATGGATCTTGGTGAACCGATCAATCAGGAAAAAGCAAATATCTTGTTCTTTATTCTCCCCCTGATCACGTTGATCGGCGTAGGGGTATGGGCATTGTGGTATACAGGAGGCGGCCCTGAGGGGAAAAACATGATGGACGCTCTTGCAGATACGCAGGTTGATGTTGCACTGCAGTGGGCAGCATTTGCCATGACGCTAGTCGGTGTTATCCTCGCAATTATCCAGAAGTTCAGCTTCAAAGATATTGAGGATACCGTCATGGGTGGTATTCGTACCATGTTGCCGGCACTGATCATCATGATCCTCGCTTGGTCAATCGGAACGGTTACCGATGCCCTCGGCACTGCCGATTTCGTGGTCTCTTCAACTGAAAGTTGGATGAGCCCGGCTTTATTGCCTTTCCTGATTTTTATTATCTGTATGTTTATCTCTTTCTCAACTGGAACGAGCTGGGGAACCATGGCAATTATGACACCGATTGGTGTACCGCTTGCCTATTCGATCGGCGGTCTGCCACTGATCCACATTATCATCGGAGCAATTTTTGCCGGGGCCATTTTCGGTGACCACTGCAGTCCCATATCCGATACTACCGTAATGGCATCAATTTTTGCCGGTTCAGACCATATTGCTCACGTGAAAACGCAGGTGCCGTATGCATTGCTGGTAGCTGGTATCTCCGCTGTACTCTACTTAGTATCTTCCTTCCTACCGATCGGTTGGTTGTTGATGATCATCGGTATAGCGGCGTTGTTTATTCTTTCCAAACTCCTGGGGAATTGGTATCAGAAGAAGCACTTCACTGAAGAAGAGCGGGCACTGCTTGATACAAATCACGCACCGGTATGATAACTTACCTGAGGAGGCCGGAAATCCCGGCCTCCTTCAATACTTAGTTGGATGAACACTGGTGAAAAGTTACATGAGTGTTCCCCGTTTGAGAATGGTCTTGTTAACCAGAAACAACGGAACTACCGTTGATATAATCAATATTACTGACAAAGCAGAAGCTCGACCGTAATCTGTACTGGTAACAGCCTGATAAATCATTACCGGCATCGTCTGTGTTCGTGCTGTATAGAGAACAATCGAAGAACTCAGCTCTGCGAGCGTAGTTACCCACGCTAGCACCGCCCCTGACAGTATACCTGATCCGAGGAGTCTAAGGGTAATTTTCCAAAACGTCCTTGGGGGAGAATACCCGAGGCTGATGGAAGCTTCTTCAATGCTGGGACTTATCTGATACAGGAGGGACGAACTTGAGCGTACTACAAACGGTAGCTTACGCATGATCAGCGATATCACCAGGATAGTCGACGTACCTGTTAGAATGAGTGGCCCCGTGTTGAATGAATAGGTAAGTGCCAATCCGTATACGGTTCCTGCTATGACAAAGGGAAGCATTACCACAAGATCAAGAACTGTCGAACTGATCGATCTGAAACGAGTGAGCACATAACCGATGAGTACTCCAATCCCGGTAACGAAGAACGTCGTAATGAATGTGTATTGGTAGGAATTTTTGACAGGACGCATAGCCCGTGAAAATACCGATTGGAAGTTTTCTAATGTCAAATTATAGTGCATTACCGGTCCCTGATATTCCAAAAAGGCAGTGACGATCAGTACCGTGAATGGAAGCAATGGCAACAGGCACAAGGTATAGGCAACAATGGTTGCGATGGTTCGAGGAACTCGGCCAAGCGAGATAATTTCGATTGGCCGGGTGCTTTTCATGGTGAAACTCTTTTTAGCCAGATACAGACGTTGCAATACCAAGACACCGGATGTGGTTGCGAGTAATATGATACTCAATGCACCTGCCATCGAAGGATTCCCCCCCATTTCGTTAATAAACAACTGGTAGGCTCTCGTTGCCAACACGGGTAGTCCTTCGCCGATAATTGCCGGAACACCGAAGTTTTCCACAGCCTGCATAAATACCAGAAGTCCACCTGACAAGATAGAGGGAATTACCAACGGTAACGTGACTCGGAAGGTGGTATTCACCCGACCATGACCGAGACTGAGGGATGCTTCTTCCAAAGCAGGGTCAATTGACTGCAGTGCGCCAAGTACTAACAGGAACACGAAAGGGTAGTAAGTGAATGCATATACAAGAACGATGCCCCACCACCCATAGATGGATGTAAACGGGATCCCGATGGCATTAAGGAATCGGGAAATAAAACCAGATCTGCCGAGTAATAATACCCATGCATAGGCGCCGACAAAGGTGGGAAGCACCACCGGTAGGGTTCCAAAAGTTTTTAGTACCGTTTTCCCGGGAATATCTGTTTTCCCTACGAGATAGGCAAGCGGCAATCCTATAGCAATGGAAAGGAGTACCGCTTGAAGGGACAGTACCACACTGTTGTACAAAGATTTCCAATAATAAGCTTGTGAGAAAAATTCACCGTAATTAGCCCAGGTGAACTGTGTGCCCTCAGCATCGCGAAAACTTGAAATGAAAATGGAAGACATCGGATAGATGAGAAATACCACAAACAAGAGGAATGCTCCAATTTTTACCAGTTTCCAGAATAGGGAATTCATTGGTGTTCCTCCTGCTCGGCGAAGACGGTCACATCCTCTATCTTATATCGTAATACCACCGGTTCCCCTTCAGTGGGGAACCGTCCCACCGTCTCATACAGCGACAGTACTTCCAGAACAAGATCATCTTCGATTCTGATGAATGAGCGGAGAAGAGACCCGCCGTATTCGCTGTGTTCGACAATACCGCGGATAATTCCATGATGTTCATCCTGTGCCGTCGATTCGCCGGTAAACTGCAACATTTCCGATCGGATCAAAAAAGAGATTTGCTTTCCCGGTTCGTAGCGGGTATCCGTCATCGGTATGCGGTACTCTGCTTGGTTTCGTTTGATGGTAGCTGTCTTCTCGGTGGTTGCAACAACCGGACCGCTGATAATATTCTCATTGCCAAGAAATCGTGCGACAAAGGGAGTCCTTGGCTTCCGATACAGTTCATCCGGAGATGCAAGCTGTTCCACGCGGCCCTCTTTCATAACGGCTATCCGGTCTGAAACCGCAAGCGCTTCCGCCTGATCGTGTGTGACATATACGGTGGTGATTTTCAGTGAAGTTTGCATTTCCCGGATATCGCGCCGCATCTGAATACGCAGTTTTGCATCAAGATTGGACAGCGGTTCATCCATCAGCAGTACTGAAGGCCGTACCACTACTGCTCGGGCTACCGCGACTCGCTGCTGCTGTCCGCCGCTGAGCTGTGCCGGCAGTCGATGTGCCAGGTTTTCCATGCCTACTAACTGTAAAGCCTCTTCTGTTCGCTTTTTGGCCTCTTCAGTAGGGACTTTACGGGATTTTAACCCATACCCGACATTCGCAGAAACGCTCATATGGGGAAATATTGCGTAGTCTTGAAAGACCATGCCGATATTTCGTTTCTGTGGAGGCAGCGTATCGATCCGCTGTTCATCAAAGTATACTTCTCCATGATCCGGAATAACAAACCCGGCCACAGAACGAAGTAGTGTGGTTTTTCCACAACCACTTGGTCCCAAAAGGGTAAAGAATTCTCCCGGTTCTATAGTGAGAGAGATATGATCAAGTGCTACCGTTTCGGCATACGTCTTGCGAATTCCCTTGATTACCAGTGATGTGCCGTGATTCTGGGAATGATTCATTACTGTGACTCCTCAGCATCTCACGCATTCCTCGAAAGGAACACGTGAGACTCATGATAATGTGTGGTGTCGTACAGCAGTGCTGTACAAGAGAAAAACAATCTCTGTTCTAGCGATTCATGATCACCTGGTCAGCTGTCTGCAGTATCCAGCTTTGTTTCTCTGCAGCCCACTCGGTATCAAAGTCGGCCAGTGTAATCTCAGAAATTTCTGAGAGTCCTGGAGTCACTTCTGATACGTTGATGTCGTTTCTTGCAGGTCTTCGGTAGAACTCTTTTAGGATGCGTTCTCGGACAGGTTTGCTGTTTACTACTTCCTGGAACAACTTGGCGTTCTCCATGTTCGGTGCATTCTTGATAATTGCACTTCCCTCAGGTTGCGCTACGGTTCCTTCTTCCGGGTAGATGATTCTGATGGGAGCTCCCCCTACCAGATAACTGTATGCGGCATACTCCATAGTTACCCCTAAGGGATACTCCCCGTCGCCCACTCCACGGTACACCAGACCAGAGCCACCGACGATCAACACATTTTCAAGAAAATCTTTGGTTTTTTTCCATTCAGTTGCATCTTTTTCACCGAAAACCTGAATGAGCAGCGATAGCTGAGTATAAGCACTGCCAGAAGCACTCGGATTCGCATACACGATATGATCTGCCCACTTCGGATCCAAGGTTCCTTCCCACGTGGTGGGTGGAGTCTTATTGCCCAGTACTTTTTCATTTACCATGATGACATGAAGGTGAATCATATTACCTATCCATAATCCATCAGGATGATAATAGTCGGGATTCATGTGTTCTACTGCTTCAGGAAGGTATGGGGTAAAATATTCGGCGTATGATTCAAGAGATTCTTTACCACCGCCCCACATCACATCTCCCTGCGGTCGATCTGCCTCCGCAGCGATACGTCCTAGGAGTTCTCCTCCACCTCCTCGAACGACAAGAACCTCAATTTCTGGATAGAGTTTTTCAAACTCCTCTACCACTAAATCCACCAACCCTGTCTGGTTTGAAGTATAGATCACTACTTCCTTTGATCCCTGTGTTTCCTGACCTCCGGCAGCAAAAACGGGAGCTGTCATCACGAGAGCCAAAATACAACTGGTGATGATGATTCTGCATAATCTGCATTTCATAATTCATCCTCCTTGATTTTTTCCGATGCTCACATGTCAGCAGTCCTTGAAAAATTATAGCATGGAACAGGCTGAAGTTAGTAAAAAAATGGAAAGATTACTGAAAGCTGTTGCTAAACCGAGCATGGCAATTATTCTATTAAAGTAGTAAAAAGGAATTACTGGTTATACAGTATACTGTGTAACGAGAACAATGAAGTATTGTGTTGCTCTGAAAATCAAGTGTTCTCTTCATGAGTATTCGTATGCCCATGAACAAAAGCGTTTTTTCAATGCTGAATATATGCCGTGCGTTTCTTAGGCAACAAATAAAACAATTTATCTTGCACATCATCTGTGTTTGGAGTAATTTGTGCACATGATACAAAACACAAAAAAAATTGTTCTGACTATTAAGGATCAGGTATATAACATCATCAAAGAAAACATTCTTTCAGAGCGTTATCGGCCGGGAGAGAAGGTTAATGAAGTGTTGCTCGCCAAGGAGCTAGGGGTAAGCAGATCGCCGGTACGCAGTGCGATCAATGAATTGGTGGGCGAGGGCCTGTTGGAATCTAAACCGCATCACTATGTACGCGTACGCAAGTTGACTGAGAAAGAAATTCTGGATGTGTATGAACTGCGCCTTCTTGTCGAGCAATTTGCTATTGAGAAATTGGTTGAAACACTTGATGAGGAGACGACAAAGCAATTAAGAAGCTTTGCAAATGAGTTCAGTACGTGCTGTACGTACGACCAATTACTCAAATATGTCGAGTTGGACACACGGTTTCATACCTTTCTGATCAATCATACGGGCAACCGGTTGGTTATCGAAACCTTCGGTCGTATCGGAGCTATGATCACACCGTTCAGAGTGATTTCCCTGAAAAGCAAGGAACGATTCGAAGAATCAATCGGGGAACACGTCGGGATGATCGAAGCGCTGTGTGAGAAAGATGCCAAAAAAGCCACAGAGGCATGTAGAACTCACCTGACATTGGCTAAAAATGAAATTGTACGGTATCTGAACAAGGTTCCATCACGTAATCCATAATACCGATTATTTTTTATCTTTTTTCGTTGACATTCTTGCATGTGCTCTTATAATGTATACAAAATACATTATAAAGAGGAATGCATGCATACTACCATAGAGCTGCCCTACGATACGACTCATCTCACACTGCGTGTGCCAAGAAAAAATCTGGTTGGTATGTTGGTACCCAATAAACACACCACAGATGCGGTTGATACTTCATTGGAACAGCAGCGGGCTTTGGTACAGCAGGCCCTTGCTCATCCCATTGATTCTCCGAGACTTTCAACGCTGGCAGCTGACAAACAGAAAGTCGTGGTAATTACCAGTGATCATACGCGACCGGTTCCCAGTGCTATCACCCTGCCATTACTCCTTGCTGAAATCAGAAGCGGTAACCCGAATGTCGATATCACGATCATCGTAGCAACCGGTTTACACCGGGGGATGACACATGAAGAGATGGTTGCAAAATTCGGCGCATCTGTTGTTGCACAGGAGAAGATCGTAAATCACGACAGTACCGATCGGTCGAATCTAGTGAATTTAGGAACACTTCCTTCAGGATCAAAGTGTGAAATCAATAAACTGGCAGTGGAAGCAGATCTGCTTGTTGCCGAGGGGTTCATTGAGCCGCACTTCTTCGCCGGTTTTTCCGGAGGAAGAAAAAGTGTGCTTC
Organism: uncultured Spirochaetaceae bacterium; assembly: GCA_964482325.1. Classification (GTDB taxonomy): domain Bacteria; phylum Spirochaetota; class Spirochaetia; order Sphaerochaetales; family Sphaerochaetaceae; genus CAYZJV01. The sequence goes on from CAYZXD010000021.1 coordinate 28,030, forward strand.
CCGGTATTGCTTCTCAGGATTGTGTGAATATCAACCACAGTGCTCAAGCTATTCAGCATCCGGATTCGATTACCGGTGTGCTTGACGGCAATCCCATACATGAAGATATGGTTGTCGCGGCTGAGTTTGCCCATCTTGCATTTATTCTTAATGTCCTGCTCGATGAAAACAAGAAGATTACGAGTGCCTACAGTGGCAATTTCCTGAAAGCTCATCGGAACGGGTGTGATGAATTACTCAATTTATGTGCTGTCGATGCAATACCGGCAGACATTGTCGTAACCACCAACGGTGGATATCCATTGGACCAGAATTTGTATCAGTGTCCGAAAGGTCTCTCTTCGGCACTCAATTGTGCAAAAAAGGATGCGGTAATCATTTTAGCAGTTGCCTGTCGCGATGGGTTGGGCGGCGAAAACTTCGGGCGCATGATGCAGGAAGGAACTCCCGCTGAATTGATGGAGCGAATCATGTCGATCCCACCGGAACAGACTATCAGTGAACAGTGGTGTGTACAGCGATTTGCTGAGGCACTTTTGAACTATACGATCATATTGGTTCCGGTAAATCTCTCTAAAGAACTGGTTGAGAAAATGAATTTTGTGTATGCATCCTCTCTTGATGAAGCAATGGAGAAAGCTTTTGCCCTGAAAGGAACTGATGCGACTGTGACCGTAATTCCGGACGGCGTTGCCGTAATAACAAGGAGATAAAGGTATGGTGAATGCAATAAAACTGCACGACAGCGACAACGTTGCATCGGTGTTTGATCTGGTAAAAGCCGGTTCAACCGTGCTCGTGGTTGACAAGAAGGGAAACTCATACGAGTTGAAAGTCTCTGACGATATTCCGTATGGGCACAAGATTGCCATCGAAGAGATAGCGGTCGGGCAGCAGGTAACAAAGTATGGTGAGGAAATCGGTTTGGCAACTGCAGTGATCAGTGTCGGCCAACATGTACATATCCATAATATCGAGAGTATCCGGGGAAGGGGAGACTGGGCAAAGGCTGAGACGGAAAAGGGAGCAGAGAAATGAGTAACGATAAGCAGTACACCTTCATGGGATACGTCCGCAAGGATGGAAAAGTGGGAACAAGAAATTATGTCGCAATTCTTCCTGCGGTGGTATGTGTAAGCGAAGTGGTTGAGTCCATCGTGCATAACACGAATATGACTCAGGGGATTATTCATCATCAGGGATGTTGTCAGACTCCTCCTGATCTGGAGAGAACTACTGAGTGCCTTATAAAAATCGGGCAGAATCCCAATGTTGGAGCTATCCTGATTGTCTCCCTGGGGTGTGAAGGAGTCGATACCGATCGACTGGAAGCTGAGTTGCGTGCAACCGGTAAGCCGGTTGATCGAATCAATGTGCAGGAACTCGGGGGAACGAGTAGGTCGATTCAGGTCGGTATGGACAAAGCTCAGGCACTCATCCGGGAAGTTGCCCAGATGCAACGCACTGAGGTCGATATCAGTCATTTGACCATGGGTATTAAGTGTGGTGCAAGCGATACCACCAGCGGAATTGGTAGTAATCCCGTTATCGGGTATGTCGCTGACAAGATTGTTGATCTTGGCGGTACGGTTATGTTCGGTGAGACTACTGAGTTTATTGGGGCTGAGCACATTCTGCAGCGTCGTGCGAAGACTCCTGAGATTGCCAACGAAATCCAACATATCGTTACCCGCATGGAAGATCGAGCCAAAGCGATCGGGGTCGATATGAGAAAAGGGCAGCCCACTCCTGGAAATATCAAAGGTGGTTTGAGCACTATTGAGGAAAAATCACTCGGAGCTATTGTGAAATCGGGAACCCGTACGATTGAGGGAGTGATTGAGTATACCGATGTGCCTAAGGGCAAGGGGTTGTGGATCAAGGATTCTCCCGGAAGAGAAATCGAGTTGATGAGTGGTATGGCTGTCGGGGGAGCACAGGTAATTCTCTTCTCCACAGGTAGAGGAGCTCCTCAAGGTTTTCCAGTGGTTCCCGTTATCAAGATCTGTGGGAATCCGCTTACCTATGAAAGAATGAATCACGATATGGATATCAATGCCGGATTGCTGACTACGGGCGAGCGATCACTTGAAGATATCGGTGAAGAGGTGTTCGAGATGCTACTCAGCGTTGCTTCAGGTGAAGTTACTAAGGGTGAGGCAATTAAATATAACAAGTCGATGGACTTCTACATGCTTGGACCGGTGATTTAACCGTTTCCTATATGTCAATTAAAAGGGGTAATGTATGAATGATGTGAATGTGATCCGAGTAATTATCGGATTGGTGGTGGCCATCGGGTTAATCCTGTATTTCGTAACCCGAACCAAAATCCAGGTCTTCCTTGCCATGATTATAGGATCGGTGGCAGCTGGTCTGATCTCCGGTCTTCCTGCAGCTCAGGTACTTGCTGCAATCAAGAGCGGGTTCGGAGGAACGCTTGGCAGTATCGGTATTATTATCGGTTTCGGCGTGATGATGGGAGCAATTTTTGAAGTAAGTGGAGCTGCGAGAAAGATGGCTATCACCTTCATTAAGATGCTCGGTAAAGGGAAAGAAGAGATTGCTATGGCTATTACCGGATTTATTGTCTCCATTCCGGTGTTCTGCGACTCTGCTTTTGTGATTCTTTCTCCTTTGGCTAAATCTCTTTCAAGAAATACCGGAAAGAGCGTGGTTACAATCAGCTGTTCCCTCGGTGCAGCTCTACTGGTAACTCACTCGCTTGTTCCTCCCACACCTGGTCCATTGGCTATTGCCGAGTTCTTTAGACTGGATCTGGGAAGATTTATCCTCTATGGATTGATTGCTGCACTTCCTATTTCGATTTCCGGCCTCATCTATGCAAAGTGGGTTGGCAAGAAACTCTTCAAACTTCCCGATCCCAACGATTCTTCTGTTCTGATTGATCGTCCATATACCGAAGCAGAGCTTGCTGAGACCGTAACCATTTCAGAAGAAGGTCTTCCTTCAACGTTCATGGCATTTGCTCCGATTCTTATTCCGATCGTGCTGATTCTGCTCAATACAATTGCGAATGCCGTGGGATTGACCGGATTTATCAAGTCGCTTTTAGGTCTTGTCGGAGACCCGGTTGTTGCCGTAGCTATTGGATTGCTGATTGCGATTTATGGTCTTGCAGGAAAAGTTGATCGGAAGAAAGTGGTATCGTTGCTTGACGACTCTATCAAGCAGGCTGGAGTGATCGTTTTCGTTACCGGTGCCGGTGGAGCTCTTGGTGCAGTATTGAAGGCAAGTGGAGCTGGTGATGCAATTGCGAATATGCTGGTTCAGGCAAATATTCCCGGTATCATTCTTCCCTTTGTCATGGCATACCTATTACGTATCGTCAGTGGTTCTGCCACAGTCGGTATGTTGACTGCCGGTTCTATCACTGCTCCGATCCTCTTAGCAATGACGGGAGTAAATCCATACATGGCAGGTCTTGCCTGTTGTATCGGTTCTATTGGTATTACCAATCTGCATGACAGTTATTTCTGGGTGGTTAACCGCACCACCGGTCTGACAGACGTAAAAGAGATGTTCCAGAACTGGTTCGGATGTGTATTGACTCTTTCTACCGTTGGTTTTGTTGTGCTGTTGATCATGAACTGGATTTTCTAGAAGATTTTGCCTTCAGGACGCTCTCCTGATGATGGCATACGTTCCATAGGAGGTTGTCGTAACAGATGTATGTCTGTTATGGCAGCCTCCTGTTTTTTTCTGCGCTCAGTAGATAGCTGTGGTATACTCATCGAGAGCTTATGTTGAAATTTAGGATTTTCAAAACATATTTTCTTGAAATCCTCTTATTGGTAGCTCTCGCTATTATTGTTACGATCATAATGCTTTCCTGGTTTCTCAACTTTAACTTTGAACGTTCCACTACAAACATGGTGAATCAGCTGAATCAGGATTTTCTTGCAGAGACCCATCGTATCAATGTGTATCTTCAGAAGATTATTAAAATCAGTGGGATGGAACTCTTTCTTGAACCTTCTGTGCAGAATTTAATGTATCGAGACGATCTGACAAATTTTGAGGTGGTCACCGGTATTAGACGACTTGATGCCGTGATGAGTACCAATATTCATGTCCATTCAATCTATGTGTATAACGCTACTGAAAAGTATATCTATACCACATCAAATATTGATTCAAATGCTCTGGAAAAATTTTCAGATCAGAATGTACTTGAGCTGTTATCCGGATCAGCCGATCATCGACGGTTAGCTCCCATTCCCCGGTACTCTGAAGGTTCCGGTGAAAAGATTCCCCTCTATTCGTTTGTATTTTACGATATTCAGAAAACTCAACCACATATTAAAGGAGCCTTGGTGATTAACATTACCGGAGATTGGTTGCGTGAAATATTTCAAGATGACCAAGACGCAACATCACAGGTAGTATTTGTAGATGAGTCGGGTGTCATTGCATACCACAGTGATGTTTCTCTGTTTCTAAAGAATATTAGTGATTCCTATATGTTTAAAACGATGGTATCGAGTGGTGAGGCTGCAGGCTATTTTGTTCTTGATGAATCACAGGAGAAGTTCCTAGTCTTCTATTCGAAAAGTTCTGATGAACCGCTCTATCTTATGCGCATCTATCCGTATGCAGCTATTATGAGTGGCATCATGAGTATGCGTGTGTCGACTTTGCTTTTGGTATTAGCCTGTGCTGTTATTGCTCTGGGTATTGCAGTGTTTATTTCGCGGAGGCTCTACCGGCCGATTCATCAGATAGTAAATCAGGTCGATATAGATCATCAGAACTCATTTCATGAGGAAGGTGAATTGCGATATCTTTCTTCTCGTATTGATCGCATGGTGACGCAAGCGGAAACGTATGAGGAGACTACGGAAGAGTATCGAAAACAGCTTCAGATCGATGTGCTCAAAGAAATACTGATGGGGAAGCTCACCGATCCAACGCTGCTTGAACAGCAGTTCAGCGAGTATAGTTTACCGTTTTCTCCACAGGAGCCTATGCAGCTGATTGCCTTACGATTTCCATCCGAGGAGCAGATCCTATGCTCGTTTGAAAATATTAATTGTCCCTACATGCTGGTACCATTTGATTATCATCGGCAGATAGTGGTAGCCCAAATGTGCGATGAAATGCAGGTGCAGGAGATGCTACAGCAGGCAAAGGCAGTACCCGTGCAACTGATTGTTATCGATACCTTTGTAGAGTATCCACTTCAGCTTGCCTCCCACACAGCGTTGCTGTTGGAGGAGTTGCGTTTTTCTTTTCTCTATCCGATGGGGAGTGAGATGCATGCCCGCAACCTCAAACGGTCGGTTCATGCAGGTTCGTACCCATCTGAGTTGGAGCGGAACCTGTTGCAGTCAGTCAGGCAGGGAAGAGCCCTGGAAGCCTATGATTATTATGAGCAATTCTTTGAGGCTGTTTCACTTCATGCCTTCTCGCATTTTCGGTTTTCCATGAAACGACTATTTATTTCTCTCCAGCTGCTGGTACGTGAAATGCAGGACATTGGGAACTTTACCAACTATCGGGAGTTTACCATCGGCAGGTTTGAACAATTTCTGGAAATGATGAGCAGTGCGGAGGAATTGCATGAATTTTTCCTCAGGTGGTTCACTCGATTCGAAGAAGAGCTGCAACGGTGCAGATCAGAAAAAACCAGAAAGATAACCGCTGAGATCAAACAGATCATCGAATCCGAATATGCAAATCATAATGTCTGTCTGCAATTTATTGCAGATAGGATGAATCGTTCAGTGTCCTACATTTCCAAAGTATTCAAAGAGTGCGAAGGGGTTTCAGTTAATGACTACTGTCATCATATTCGTATGCACAAAGCTACTGTGCTGCTTGCTCAACCCGATGTACCAGTAAAAGATATTGCACTCGCTGTGGGATTTTCCAATGAAAATTATTTCTATACCGTATTTCGTAAACAATACGGTTTAACCCCTAATGAGTACCGGAAACAGCGCGGACTATAAAAACCGGCAATCCTGATAAAAGCGAAAAATTGCAGTTTCGGAGTTGACTACTCGTTCCTATACTGATTATGCGTAACAGGAAGGAGGTTCCTATGCAAAAGAAAATGAAAGGTCTGATAGCAGTCCTGCTGATCCTGGCAGTGGCTGGGGGGATGGTTTTCGCGGGGGGAAGTCCTGAAGGAGAGGCCTCTGGAGAGAGTAATATGAATGTGATGTTGTACTCTTCATTGAAGGATTCTCAGCTTGCTGCCATCAAAGAAGGATTCATGAAGAAGTACCCGAATGTCACCATGGATTACTACACAGCCGGTACGGGGAATGTAATGACCAAGCTTGCAACGGAACAGCAGGCTGGGGGAATTTCAGCTGATATCATCTGGGTGGGAGATCCGACAAATTATATTGATTTCAAGGAACAGGGATTGCTCATGCCATATGATTCCCCTGCAGCGGCTGCTATCCCCGATAAATTCAAAGATCCTGATCGTCTGTATATGTCTGCACGGCTGATTATGCTTGGCTTTGTGTATAACACCAATCTGGTAAAGGAGAGCTCCATCCCGAAGAGGTGGGAAGATCTCTTAAAACCGGAGTTCAAAGACTACATTGCCATGACTGATCCCACTACCAGCGGAACTACGCTATTTACTGTAGCCGGTCTGGTGCAGAGCCCCAAGTATGGATGGGATTATTTTGAGAAGCTGAAAGCGAACGGTATTAAGTTGGAGAATGGGTCCAGTGGAGTCGTCAACAAAGCTGCGGCCGGCGAATATAAGGTTTCCATCGGAGTGGATTATATTGCCCGAACGGTCATGGCGCAGGGTGCCACGGTTGGGTTTGCTTATCCTGAAGAGGATATTCCCATCATTGAAAGTCCTATAGCGATCATCAAGAATACCAAGAACGAAGAGGCTGCAAAATTACTGTATGACTACATCATCAGTGAAGAAGGACAGTCAGTACTGGTTGAAGAGTATACGATGCCGATCAATCCCAACATGAAGCTCGAGAATGCCATCGATATCAATGTGGCAGACAAGAAGATGCTCCCTGTAGATCCTAACGTTCTCGTTCGTGACAAGTTAAGCATGCTTGAGCGTTTTGATTCGATCTTTAAGTAGCATACCATACACGGCCTTTGCCCCGTGCTGAGGCCGCTCATAAGAAACAGCAGGGAGGTACATACCCATGGCGATAGTTTCAATGAAGGATATCACCATCCAGTATGGGAAGAATATTGTGATAGAGGGATTATCCCTTGATGTCGAGCAAGGGGAGAACCTTGCCATAGTCGGCCCATCCAGCTGTGGGAAGACCTCTCTCATGCGGGGACTGTGCGGATTTATCAAGATCACGCAGGGTGAAATTTCCATTCATGGTACAGTGGTATCATCACCGGAAAAACGGATTATGATACCACCGGAGAATCGGAGAATCGGTGTGGTATTTCAGGATTATGCTGTGTGGCCGCACCTTACCGTTATTGAAAATATTATTTATCCGCTGAAGAAAAGAAAAGTAAACAAGGTCGAAGCTAAAGAACGTGCCTTTGCTGCTTTGGCTCAGGTGAAGATGAGCGACTTCGCTGACCGCTTGCCTTCACAGCTCTCAGGTGGGCAACAGCAGCGAGTAGCGCTTGCCCGTGCGTTAGTCTCATCATCTGAATTAATAGTACTTGATGAGCCCATCACCAATTTAGATGCGACACTCCGGGAAGAGATGGCCTATGAGATTCGCAATCTGCAGAAGAGCATCGGGGTGACCGTCATTTATATCACCCATGATCAAGAAACTGCCATGACCATATCTGATCGGATGGTCATCATGGATCGACAGGGAAATATTCAGCAGGTTGGTACACCCGAAGAGATCTGGACACATCCGAAGAATCGTGAGGTGTACACGTTTCTTGGGGTGTCAAATTTCCTTCCCCTCGTGAAGCAGGGGAATACCTACACGTTGGTTTCAAAGAGTGCTCCGCAGGTCATCAATAACCTGGATGCTACGGTACCCGATACATTCGGATCCAAATTGCTGCTTGCGTCCCGTCCGATGGATATCAGATTATCACCTGTCCAAAACGACAAAACTATCCAGGGATTGGTACGCAGAGTGACGTATCTTGGCAATCAATTTGATTATATCGTCGATGTTGGCGGACATGAAATTCGTGTTCAGGAAGATTCTCTGGATGCGTTCCGTAGAGGAGTCCCTGAAGAAGGTTCAATTCGTTCCGTGGAGTTTCTCAGTCCCGCAATGTATGAGGCTGAGACGAATGATCCTCGGTTCGACTGATAACAGCAAGCAGGATGGAGTGAAGTCATGAAATATTTTTTAACCCATATGTTTTCCAGACGTCCCAGCATGGGTAGGCGAAGGTTTGGATTAGACCAAAGTCTCTTTATTCTTTCGCTGGTGATTCTCATCATCACGGTCCTGTTCCCTATGTTGATGATCGTTATCCGCACCTTTTTCAAGGGAACACAACTGGACTGGCGTCTGTTCACGCAAGTTGTTTTAGCCCCTGAGAATCTATCAGCCATTTTCAATACCATCAGGATTGCCTTCATGGTCACCCTTTTCGGGACTGTTCTCGGGTTGTTCTATGCCTGGCTGATTGGTCGCAGTGATATCCCGTTAAAAGGTGTGATGAAAGGATTGTTTGCCATACCCTACATGTTTCCCCCGTTCTTCGGCGCCATGGCCTGGAGTCTCATGCTCTCTCCTCGATCAGGGTATGTTAATAAGCTATTCATGCAAATTACCGGAGGTACTTCTCCGCTACTCAATATAAATACCATCGGCGGCATTGTGTTTGTTGAAACCTGTTATTACTTTCCCTTTGTCTTTTTACAGGTGGTCAGTGCCCTGGAACGGATGGATCCCACACTTGAGGAGTCCGCAAGAATTGCCGGGGCAGGGCAGTGGTATGTCGTACGGAAAATCACGTTGCCTCTGGTACTTCCTGCAATTGCAGCAGGAGCCATGTTGATTCTGATCTCTTCGCTTTCCCACTTCGGTGTACCTGCCATTCTGGGATTTTCAAATAATATATTTACTTTGCCAACAAAAATATACCAGTTGATAAATCGATCAGCGGGAAGTTTTCAGGGAATACGCGAAGGTGCTTCTCTATCAATTCTGCTTGTATTGGTGGTCGTTGCAGCTTTGTGGGTACAACGCAAAGTGCTGAAAACCGGGCACTACGATATCATCAAGGGAAAGAGTATGCGGCCGATGCTGATCAAATTACGTGGGGCAAAAATCCCAATGCTCGCCATCAGTTTCATTTCACTGTTTGTGATCGTCGTAATTCCGTTGTTCATGATCTTTATTGTCGGGTTCCTGAAAGCCTACGGTTTACCGTTAAAGCTGGAAAATCTTACTTTACGAAACTATCAATATATTCTTGGTCAATCAAAAATGGTCCAGGATTCCATCACCAATAGTCTTTTCCTCTCCATATCGTCAGGAATTATCACCATGTTCCTTGGTGTGATGATTGCATACGTGGTAATCAAAGTCCGTCCGCGGGGCAAAGGATTTCTTGAGATACTCTCTCTACTTCCCTATTCAATTCCCGGTATTGTGCTGGCAATCGGAGTCATTCTGGTTTGGAGTGGTGCATTCGCCGTCAACCTCTATAATACCATCTGGATCATACTCATTGCCTACATTGCCCGTTATGTGTCATTCGCCATGAAATCGGCTTCTGCATCTCTTGAACAGGTTCACTACTCACTTGAGGAGGCTGCTCGTTCCTGTGGCGCGACGCACTTGGAATCCCTTCGTGATATCACATTACCCTTGATCCGACCGGGTATGATTGCCGGATTCTTCCTTATTTTTCTTCCTGCTATGCGTGAATTGACTACTTCCGTATTACTGTACGGTCCTTTTACACGCACCCTAGGTGTAGCTATTTATTCGATCAATTCCGAGGGGAATACGGTACAGGCCTCTGCGTTGGCTACTGTGGCAATTGCAATTATTGTAGCGGGTAATATTGCCCTGCGTTTCATCACCAAAGACAGAAAGGGGTTATAGATGAGCCAGATAGCACTGAAAAATGTTACCAAGGAATTTGTTACTCGCGGTGGTCATCGGGTAGTCGCGGTGAATCATTTCAATTTGACAATACATGAAGGGGAATGTTTTTCATTCCTTGGCCCTTCAGGATGTGGAAAGACCACTACGTTGCGCATGATTGCAGGATTCGAGGATCTTTCAGAAGGAGAGATATGGCTGGGAGATAAACCTGTCTCTATTAAGGCGAAAAATCTCTATGTACCGCCTGAGAACCGTGGATTGGGTATGGTGTTCCAGTCATTTGCGGTGTGGCCGCATCTGAATGTTTTTGAGAATGTAGCCTTTCCGCTTCGTGTGCAAAAACTTCCCCGTCAAGAAATTCAGGAGCGGGTGAAAGTTGCACTTACTCATACCGATTTACTCGGTCTTGAAAAAGTCTATCCGTCCGACCTCTCTGGCGGACAGCAGCAACGTATCGCACTGGCGCGTGCCATTGTAACTAACCCACGGGTGATGCTGTTGGACGAACCTTTGTCAAATCTTGATCCAAAGCTGCGGGAATCAATGCGGTTCGAAATAAAAGAACTCCAAAAAAAATTCAATTTCACAATTATATTTGTGACTCACGATCAATCGGAAGCCATGGCTTTATCAGATAGAATGCTTGTCATGGACTTGGGAAAGATCATACAAGTCGGTGAGCCAAATGAACTGTACCAGAAGCCCAACAGTAAATTCGTCTATGGATTTCTCGGGCTTTCAAATTTCCTGAAAGTTGAGGCAGCAAAAGGCAATGTCTTTCCCAAGGGAGGCGCTACTCAACCAATTCCATTTGCACTGCCTGAAGGGGTAGCCGATGGAGACGGGTTGTTGGCATCACGTCCGAATGAAATTGAAATATCCATGGATGAACAGGACGGGTACCCGGCAAAGATCGAAAAACGGTTATATATGACATTCTGTATTGAATACCATGTAAGAATCGGGAAGCAGACCATTCGTGTCCACACTTCTCATGCCAATGTATTTCCAGAAGGAAGCGATTGTTTCCTCCACTTTAAAAATCCTCGCTGGTATGCAAAGGAATCAGAAGAGATAGAACTTGAGCGAACTGAACGACAGGTTTACTGAAGTCTGCCGTTGTAGTTGAGCCTCCGCTATGTAATGAATATGTATCTCAATTCTCCCTCGGTTGTTATAACAATAAGAGGCGTCTATGGTTCGGATGCGCTACGTAGTAGGGGCAATTATCCTCACGGTTGTTCTTCTTCTTCTTGTTATTACTTCGGGTTGTCATAATGATTTTGCTGTATTTGAAAAATTCTTTGCAAGTGATCCCGCTATTGCTTTCAATCAGGATGATATCGATTATCTTGTTCAGAATTTTCATTTTCCATTACTCTCAGCTGAAGAACACACAGACACTGAAATTGCCGACGCTATAGTAAACTGGCAAGATCAATATATGGTTCTTGGGCTGAACGTTCCCGATCTTTCCTATCCAATGCGTTGGAATCAGGTGATCCCAGGAGTCTATTCGGCAAGAGATCTCATACGTGATCGACATCACAGTGAAGAGAGCACGAATAAAATCTATGGTGTCTGCTGGGATTTTGCGACTGTCTTCACCGCTATAGCTCAGTATTATGAATTAACAGTTCGCATCACTGCCTGGCAGGTATATCTTTCCGATCACGAAGAACTGCAGGTAGACTATGAAGTTGAAAATCAGCAGGAGGGGCCTGATCAGGGTATGTCACCCACAGAATTACAAGCTCTCATTGAACGACTCCATATCCTCGATTACGATATACCCGAACACGTATTGCAGAACGCAATCTTTGAAACTTATGTTCATTACAGACCCGAGGTATATATCGATGATACGTGGTACTCTTATGATGCTACCAATCCAAATGATACCTATAAAAATGCTGAATATGGTGAAATTTCCTGGGATATGTTTCTTGACGAGGATATTTGTATAAAACCCTGATGTATATGAAGGTCTGTAAAGTAATTGACT
>CAYZXD010000022.1:0-38097 GCA_964482325.1 uncultured Spirochaetaceae bacterium
ATCAAATACCTGCTTCACCCTTCGATATGTCTCCAGCTTGGTTGGATTGAGTACATCAGCACCGCTTGTCAGTAAAGAAAGAATCACTACGGCACCACTTATGGCACCACAGGTACCGTCATTACCTCCCATGCCGCCACCAAAGCCTTCGGTGATCTGAAAGAGCTGCCGGGAATCCAGAGGAACCTCATCAACAAAAGCACAGGCAACTGACTGTGCACAGTTATATCCCTGTCCTTTCAACTGTGCTGCTCGAGCTACATAATAATCGCAATTCTCCATCACATACCCCTAATACATGAAAAAAGGTGCCGAAGCTATTACTTACTCCGACACCTTGTGAGCCACACTGGGTTCGAACCAGTGACCCACGCCTTAAAAGGGCGTTGCTCTACCAGCTGAGCTAGTGGCCCAAACGAACGAATTGGATAGTACCAAGATGTGTTCAAAGTGTCAACCTGCCTTTTCAGGCTTTAATCGCATCCATTTCCTGACGCACAAGCGCATCACATAATTCATTGTGCTCAATACCCGCGTGTCCTTTCACCCAATGCCACTTAACCGGAAGTTGCTGAGCTATGGCATCAAGGGCTTTCCAGTACTCCTGATTCTTCACTGGCGCTTTGGCAGCAGTTTTCCACCCATTCTTCTTCCACCCGATAATCCATCGGGTAATTCCCTGCTGAACGTATTGGCTATCAGTATGGATATGTACCGCTTCGACCTGCTCTTCAAGGGATTGTACATATTTAAGGGCTTCAGTCACTGCAGTCAGTTCCATCCGGTTATTGGTAGTCTGCACATCTGAGCCGCTTCGCTGAGCCACCTGCTGTTCATCCCGCAGCACAACAAACGCCCATCCACCAGGACCAGGATTACCGGAACATCCGCCATCGGTATAAATCGTCAATATATTTTGCATGCGCCAAGTGTAGAGAAATGCGCACCGGTGGTCAAGAAATATCGCCCATACGGGCACCTGAAGCAACAAGGAGATCAATAATCGGTTGCGAGCAGTAATTGAAACGGGCAATCTCAAGGGGAAGCAACCCATCGCCATCAGGAATATTTACATCCGCTCCTGCTGAAATAAGTGCCGAAACCACTGTATAGTTGTCACCAAGATGGCACCCCAGCGCATAATGGAGAGCAGTTTCCCCGGTAGCACTGATAGCATTTACATCTTCAGTATAATCAATGAGCATAAGCGCAGATTCATTTACATCAGCAGCACAGGCGTGCATGAGTGGATTCATACCCTGAGCATCAGTGCAGTTTGCATCTATGTTTTCTTCAAGCAGAACGTGCACGAGAGCTGGATCGTCGAGTGCATGAATCAATACAGGGAACCCCTCAGCGTCAATCACATTAGGATTCACGCCGAGTTCCAGCAATGTCCGCACCATTTTCACCGGCTCGGGATTCTCATATATGGCTACCACCAGTGCATTCTGCTGTACCGATTGGTCATCCAGTTCCCAGGCATCTTCCTCCACCTCCTCCATCAGATCGTCAGAGGGAGCAAGGTATAAATCCATAGGCATGGTAGCATCCAATGAAGCACCTTCAGAGAGGAAGAATCGTACTAAATGATCAGTGGTGTTTGCTGCTACGGCAAGAAGAAAGAACGTATTGAGATCCTCTTGAGTGACCGAAGAGAGTCGATGGTACAACATCCGGGCGATCTCAGGTTGCTCATTATGGATTACGGCAAGTGAAACCATCTCCCGATTAACCACAGCACCTGCAGATACCAAGGTTTCGATTACTTTGGGATATTCGTTATACATGACTGCATGCCATAGCGGAGTATGTCCATCTTCATCACAATCATTCACATCCCGGATATGGGTAAGTAATGATTCAAGCTCAACCGTGTCCTTACAGAATTCGGCAGTTACACAAAGCCGAAAAAACATATCTGAATTATCCATTACAACACCTTTGCACACCATTATATCATGAGGTTGAGATTTTACCCAATAGGCGTCTTGACACCTTAGACCCCCAACGCGTACCATCTTGGCATATGGTTCGGACAGTTCCACGCTGTTCGCTAAGAGGGAAACGGGTGCAATTCCCGTACGGTCCCGCCACTGTTATGAGGTAAGGACGGCTGTCGTAAGACAACCACTGGAGTAAGTTCCGGGAAGGTGTCGTCATGTACTCCTCAGAGTCAGGAGACCTGCCATGGATAATCCTATCGATCTGTTGATCGGACCTACGGTGTATAGGTCGGGTATGCAACTTCATGCCCGCACCATAAAAGGGAGCAAAGGCATGAGAAAATTTCTTACCACTTCACTACTACTTGTATGTATTATCTGTTCATTAGGTGCGCAAGGTTCCGTTGAATCGCAAACTCGAGAAGAACCCATAATCTCGATCACTGATTCCCGCGACCGTACGATCCAATTCACTGAATATCCGGATCACATTGTGTCACTCAGCCCGAACATTACCGAAACAATCTTTGCACTTGGGGCACAACACAAATTGGTCGGTCGCACTGACTACTGCGATTATCCTGAAGAAACGGTATCGATTCCCCCCATGGGAGATCTGCTCACCCCAAGTGTAGAGCGGATAGTGGCATCAGGAGCCGATCTGGTCATCATCGGCAACCTCGGACAACTGCAGACCATTGAGGCTATCGAACAGGCTGGAATTCCGGTGGCATTCCTTGATGAACCGGAAACGATGGAAGGTACGTTCAGCATCATTGAAGGGGTGGGATTGCTTACCGGTAAGACCCAGGAAGCAAAAATTCTAACTGATGAGATGCGCAAGCGATTACAGCAGGTGAAATCTTTCTCATCTGATGACCGTCCAACGGTCTACTATGCTGCAGGATTTGGCCAATGGGGCGACTTTACTGCTACTGGGGATACCTTCATCCATGACATCATCATGCTAGCTGGGGGAGACAATATCGCTGTTGATGCTGTCAATTGGAGCTTTCAGCTTGAACTGCTGCACGCGGCTGATCCCGATATCATCATTCTCCCCGCTCTATGGGGTTCCACATTCCAGCAAACATACGAACAGTTCGTCAATCACCCGTCGTATGCGTCATTGTCTGCAGTACAGCGGGATGCCATCGTCACGGTCGACAGCAACATGATTGAACGACAAGGACCCCGAAGTGTACTCGCTATAGAAATACTGGCACAACAGTTTGCAGCAATACAGGACCGATGGCAATGATTAACAAATCACTTTTACCATTTCTTGCTCTTCTGCTGATATTCGCATTAATCATGCTGGTCTTGGTCGCCATGAGTTCCGGACCGGCAGGAATATCGATACGGCAGGTTGCCACCAGTATTCTGATGGGACCGCACTACCAGCATGATGCCCAGGTATCAGAAGCACAACATCGCATCGTATGGACCTTGCGGCTTCCAAGAATTCTCATGGCATTGGTCTCAGGAGCAGTGTTATCGGTATCGGGTATGGTTTATCAGGCACTATTTCGAAATCCTATGGCAGATCCCTATGTGCTGGGAATATCCAGTGGAGCAGCATTTGCCATCTCATTTGCAGCCTTTATCGGTCTCATCGGAGGAGCAACCGGATTGTGGGAAGTACCGCTTGTCGCATTCGTCGGAAGTGCAGGAACTGCGTTGTGTATTCTCATCCTTTCGGGAGGGGTTCGTCGTTCTCCGACCACATTGTTGCTTACGGGGGTAGCATTAAATTTCCTTCTATCCGCACTGATGACCCTGTTCATGTATCTTAATCGTGCCCAGTTGCAGTCCATCATGCAGTGGACGCTCGGCAGTTTTGGTTCGGCAACATGGACAAAGCTCCTGATACTATTCATCGCAGCTGTCATGGGACTGGGGCCGGTGATGCTGATGACTCGAGAACTTGACATCCTGCTTCTTGATGAAGCATCAGCTCGATCAGTAGGACTTTCGGTAAAAACGTTCCGCCTTCTGCTGTTACTATTCACTACATTCGCTACCGCGGTGACGGTGTCGTTCTGCGGCACTATCGGATTTGTGGGTCTGATGGTTCCCCATATTATGCGATTGATCACCGGACCGCAGCACCGGCATTTGGTTCCGTTTTCACTGATTGGCGGAGCGCTCATGATGGTAGGTGCCGATACGGTTTCTCGAACCGTTCTCGGATCTTCCGAATTACCGGTTGGAGTCATTACCGCCATTGCGGGAGCTCCTCTGTTCATCGTTCTCCTCATCCATGGAAGGAGGCACCCCGCATGAGTATCATACCTGCAGCAACGATAGAGCATCTTAACTGGTCATACCGGACAAAACCCTTATTTCATGATCTCAATACTACCTTTGTACAAGATGCGTTCATTGCTATTGTCGGGCCGAATGGATCGGGAAAAACCACGTTGCTCAAACATCTTTTAGGATCGGTGACAGGAAAAACGGGTGTGGTGAAACTTTTTAATCAGCCATTACATGAATACTCGCAACGCCACCTGGCCCAACGGGTTAGTTACGTTCCGCAGCAGAGTAAACTTGAATATGATTTTACTGTATACGAATGTGTGGCTATGGGGAGGTACGCCCACACAGGGCGCTTATCGATGCTACAACCTGAAGATCACCGTCTCATTCAAAAAGCATTAGAATCGGTCGAACTTGATCATCTGCATGATCGCAACGCGGTAGAACTATCGGGAGGTGAGTACCAGCGGATGCTGATAGCACGGGCACTTGCACAACAGGCCTCACTCATTGTCCTTGATGAACCGGTGAGTCATCTCGATATCCACAATCAACGGGAGATACTCAGATTACTTCGCTCCCTCGTTGACCAGAAAATCGCCACGGTCCTCTGCGTGCTTCATGACCTGAATGCCGTCAGTGCCTACAGTGACCTGATAGTAATGATGCAGGAGGGTGCTATCGTCGCAGAAGGAACGGTACATGAGGTACTGACCAAAAAGCGTATTGAATCGGTATATCGCATCCAGGTGACGATCGTTGATGATCCGACAACTGACCGTCCACTGATCATCCCGCAGTGGCGCATATGATTACCGAGCACCCGTCTTTTTAATAATATGATAGCCGAACTGTG
Organism: uncultured Spirochaetaceae bacterium; assembly: GCA_964482325.1. Lineage (GTDB taxonomy): Bacteria > Spirochaetota > Spirochaetia > Sphaerochaetales > Sphaerochaetaceae > CAYZJV01. The sequence goes on from CAYZXD010000022.1 coordinate 5,065, forward strand.
TGGGAACAATCTGACTGATCGAACCGACGCTCATGCGCTTCACCGCCTGCTCGAAGGCAGGAACCATCGCTCCCTCACCGAACCATCCAAGATCTCCGCCTTTGGCACGGCTGGGACAGGTGGAAAAATCACGGGCGAGAGCGGCAAAATTTGCCCCTGTTTTAATTCTTCTGAGTAACTGTTCGGCAAGATTACGGTCCTTTACCAATATATGGCTCGCTCTGAATTCCATGGATACTTCCTTTTTCAGTGTGTTGCTTCTTGAAGCATATCGAGATAATACCGTCCTTCAACAGGTATTGCATCAAGGTGGAGGGCCTTGCGTAGATGATTCAGATCGGCAAGAGCGGCATCAATTTCTGTTGATGATGCAGATTCGCCAAGGAGATGTTCCATTTCAAGAAACCATCCGAGATGCTGCACGTGTACTAATTCGATCGTAAGCGTATTTCGATGCCAGCTGACACCCTCTTTCTGTTTTCGTGCCAATTCGACATACCCCAGGGATTGAAAAAACTCATAGATATGCGATGCTTCATCAACAGCAGTAGAGAATGCTATTTCACGGTTCATTTCAAATCCATCTGGAGTACGTTGCTTCTGTTTGCGGGTTACTTCCAACTGATGTTCCGAACATCTCACCCGAAACGCAGTTTCTCCTGTGGTGTCAGTATAATACCGATCATCCTTGTAGACGGCAGTAGGTTCCTGCGAAGAAAATAATTCCTGCACAGCTGTTCGTACCGTATCTTTCTGCTCGGCAGATAAGGGAATCTTACATTCGATTTCCTGCATCCTCTACTCCTTCCACGGGAAAATCATTCCTTTCAAACTCCGATGTCCAACCTTCTCCCGTTCTTCTTGTAACAGGAGGTCCCAGGGAATGCGTTTCCGATTGGCTTCAGCATGCTCTTCAAGGTAATCATATTTGGACATCAGCAGTTTGACTGCCACCTGATGTGACAGCTCAATACCGCTTCCACCGGGGATCAGCGTCACAAAGAACACAGTGAACATGATATTAACCAGATGATAGAGCGCAAAGAACAGTGAGAACCCGATATTGTCTATTACCAGAATGAAAGCTTTCTTTGCTGTTTTCAACGGTTTATCATCCGACAGTTGTACGGCAAGTGCAAAGTAGTACTGGAGGGCAAGGACCACGGCTATGACCAGCCAGATCACCACCATACCCAAGACGAGAAAAAACAAGGACCCATGAGAAAGATAAAAGGGAATGATAAAGAGTACCGCCGACAGCACAAAAAGCACGAAGAGTACATACAGAAGAGCATGTCTCCAGATACGGGTAAATCCATGAAAGAAAGCAACGAATCCGGGACGTGAATACCAGACATGTTCTTTTACCTGAATCGCTACCATTCCCGTATAGAGTGCGTACACAATCACGCCGAAAAATCCGAGCAGTAAAGCACCCCACACAGAAACAGATGCTAATTCTATCGCACCGTACACGGTAAGCAATACCACGATATACCCAAGATTCATGGCTATCAGGGAAATGAGATTATCCCAGCCATCAAAAAATGCCTTCTTCAGGAAAAATCTGATCATGCTATGAGATTAGCGCTCTTTCTCCGCTTGTGCAAGATTCCTGGAATATAAAAAAACTTCCCTCACCCCGTATCTGTTAAGACGTGGGAAAGAGAAGTTATGCAGTAGCGGCGAAGGGACTCGGACCCCTGACCGAACGGATATGAGCCGTTTGCTCTACCAACTGAGCTACGCCGCCATAGCTTGTCGCTGAACACGACAGGCGAAACTATACCCGCCAACGCAATCACTGTCAAGTGGGTTTACCGCAGAGATAATTCTCCAATTTTCCACACCCCGTTCTCCTCTTTTTGGAGAAAAAGATCTATCTTTACCACCGTATCAGCATCATGCAGAATAATGGGAACTAAGACATAATCCGGATAGACTTTCGACCGTAATACATACGGATCAGCTGGTAGGTGTGATGCCAAAAATTCATTTGCCAGGCGATTAACGGTCAACTGAGCATCAGGTAGCACATACTGCTCATACCACAGGGGACCATAGACATCTCTGAACGCACGATAGACACTCATGACTGCAGGATGAGAAGGAAAGAGAGGATCTTCTACCTGAGACATACTGTTGACGACAGGATAAGATCCAGATGTGGGAAATGACAACCAGAGAGCAGTTGACGATGCAGCTAGAGAAGAGACCAAAAAGCAAGTTCCCAGGACAAGCAGGATTATACGTTTGGACATAGGTGTATCATCACGATATTTCATCACATTGTCAAACAGCTGCTGGACATCACCAGACGGTTTCTGTACGATACAGCTAATGAATAGCTCAAGCGCACACCGTTTACTTACATACTTGGTTACTGAAGCCAATCATACGATACGAGACCCGCTTTGGCGGGATATTCCGTTGTCACAGGGATTCAGGGATTTGTTCATGAGTGTACAGATGCAGAAACTGGATCGGATCAGACAACTGGGACCAGCTCACCTGATCTATCCCGGAGCGGTACACACCCGATTGGATCACAGTCTGGGTGTCTTCCACGCCACCCGTCTCATTCTCCTCTCCCTACTCTCGCGAGCTGATCGGATTCCTCACTCATTCACCCTTTCTTACGAACATATGCAGGCTCTTCTTGCTGCTGCCATGTTGCATGATCTTGGTCACTTTCCCTATGCTCATGCGCTGAAAGACTGTGTTTCACAAAAACATGAACATCTTGGAGCTGAAATCATCGCCGCAGATGATCAGATAGGCACCATCATCGAGCAGCAGCTTCATAGCTCAGTAGCACTTGTATGCGCCATACTCGATGACTCGTCACCCTGTACCGATAGTGAAACGAAATTTTGCAGAAATGTGCTGTCCGGCACACTGGATCCAGACAAACTTGATTACCTCAGTAGAGATGCCCTATTTTGTGGTATCCCTTATGGGAGTCAGGACGCCTCGTATATTATTCGAAACCTCTGTATACCGGAGGGGACTGCTCAGATTGGGGTCCCTCAAGAGGCCATTGGCTCGGTTGAGCATCTTCTGTTCGCAAAATATTCGATGTACCGCAATGTCTACTGGCATCAGGGAACCCGCTCGGCAACTGCTATGATAAAGAAAGCGGTCCATTATGCTCTTGCGGAAAACTTGTTCACCGAAAAAGATTTATATCATCAGGACGATCAGTCTTTTGCCCAATTGTTTGCACAGTATCCCGAATCTGTGTCAGCACAGCTCTTTCAGGCTGTCCGGAATAATTCTCTGCTTGCTCTCCGTGCAACACTTCCATTACCTGCGGACACTCACGTAACCGACCAGGGAAACCGGGAAGTGTTTGAGATGGAACTCTTTCAGCTATTACGGAAGCAATGGGGAGATCTCGCTCCTCATGAAGTGATTATCGATATTCCTGAGGACGTCTCCTTTGAATCCGATATTCTGGTGATGACCGATCGTCAAGGAGTTCTCCCCTTTCATGAAGTGGATGAATTGTTCACTGCTGAAGTGGTACGTACCTTTACCGAAAGTCTGAGAAAGATACGGGTATATACCCGGGGGGAACTATCGGCAGAAACCACGCAAAAGATCGCAGAGAGGGTATTACACCATGGGTGATGACGCAGTACACCATTGGAAAGAGCTTCTTTCGGGAGATATCCCACCGTGGGTTATGCGGTTTGTCAAGCACACGGGCAAGGCAATCAATCGACATGATATGATACGTGATGGAGATTCGGTCCTGCTCAGTGTATCAGGCGGTAAGGATTCTCTGGCCTTAGCTTTAGCCCTATCAATGCGCTTAAAATGGCTGCCGATCTCATACACGATGCAAGCAGTGATGATCAACTGGATAGAACACCCTATTGGCGAGCAAGCCCGCATAAATCTCATCGAATACTTTCAGGCTTTGCAAATCCCGCTGACGATTCTTGATGAACATCAATTCCCTGAGAGTTTTAATGGAGAGTTCAACTGCTATCTTTGCTCACGAAACCGTAGAAGAGTATTATTTACTTATGCGGATGCACATGAGTGCTCACTGGTGGCTATGGGACATCATCTTGATGATCTGGTTGAAACAACTCTATTGAATCTCACCAGTCGGGCCCGCTTTTCCTCTATGCTTCCGGTACAGGAGTTCTTTGGGGGGAAACTCCACATCATCCGACCGATGATAGAAATCCATGAACATACCACTCGACGTCTCGCAGAAATCTACCAACTTCCGGCAGTAAAGCCTGTCTGCCCCTATGATCAGACAAATATCCGCAGTCGATTAAAACCGTTGGTTCACCAACTGGTGCAAATAGATCGTGATGCACGTGAACACATCTATAAAGCGCATGAGTTCTCGTATCGCCGCCCTGAATAACCTGGTAAACTCAGAAGGCAACCAAGTAAACACAGTTGCGATCAATTCAGTTTTGCAGTAATGTAGAATCATGAAAATCATGAGGAATATGCACGTGAAAAAAGCAATACTGATTCTGGTGACCCTCGTAGTGATACTCACTCCCGCCATGGCCGCAGAAACTGGCAATAAACCCTATCTGAAAATAGCGGGGGAAGTAGATTCGGATGTATACCTGTTCAACGAACAAGGGGTATACATGCCGCCGTCTGATACTCCAGCACAGTTACGTGAGGGATGGATTGTCCTGTCGGGACAAAATCCGGTAACCCTTCAGGGGAATAATGCCACGATTGTACTGCAAAAAGAATCCATACTCACCCTTGGTTCACTGCGATCTGATGAACCATCTTTCTATTTGGTAGGTGGATCTGCATCCTTTTATCTGGCAGAACCATTTGGCGGAACCTGTACGGTAAGTACCCCTGTTGGGATTTATGAATTGAACGGCTCGGGAGAAATGTTCGTCTCATCTGATTATGCCGAACTCGTTTTCTCTCTTGGTGGCCAAATACGTGTCATGAACACGATTACACGGAGTATTACCGATATCCCGGCCTACACGTATCTTAATCTTGCCGACCCATTTCTCAATCCAAAGCAGCTATCTCGTCAGACCTATGAAACACTCTCTATCCGTCCTACCAGTGAACGGGCAAGCTTGCTCCCCAGTGCAACCGTTGAAGATGGTATTACGTTCCAGGCTCCTCAACCACTCTTCCCGGTAACAGCAGCACCTGAACCGGTAGAACATCCCCCACAAAAGACTGCCGTTAGCATACCCGTACAACTTCCTGAGGAAAAACGGGTGGAATCCAAAGATATTATCATATCAGAAGTACCCGCCGAAGGAATGTCGGTTACCGTTTCCGTTGCTGCAGACCGTCCTACTCAAGTCGATTCCGAGTTGGAAGAAACCACAATACTGGCAACTGAGACACCACAAAAAGAAGCCTATTCAGTCTACGTTGTCCATACCAATGATATGCATGGACAGATCGATCGTGAAGGAAGCATCAGCGCAGCTCAATTAGCTACCTTGATCGACTGGGGCCGCAATGTTTCCGAGAGAAATCTCTTACTCGATGCAGGGAATTCCCTCAGTGGTCATCCGGTAACCGACGCGTTTACTGGTGAGACCGTAGCACTGCTGCTTGACATGCTGGGATACGATGCCATCGCCCCCGGGCCAGATGATTATGCCTTCGGGTTCGTTCGTTTGCGTGAAGCAGCAACGCTCGCATCGCAGTTTTCTGATATCAAAGTACTTGCTGCCAATATCCTTGATGAATCAGGGAATCAGGTGTTTGAACCCTACGGACTATTTGATTTGAAAGGGTATACGGTCGGCGTAATTGGACTGAGTATTCCACCAAAATCGCTCCAGAATGACATAACTTTCCTTTCCGATGAAATTATTGCTCAGGCTCAACCCCTTGTGGATACCGTGGCAGCAGAGTCAGATTTCGTAATATTGCTGGGAAATCTCGGTAACGAAACCGCTATTACTGCTTCCGATATCGCTGCATCCCTTTCCGGCATTGATTTGATCATTGACGGCTCTGATGCACAGCTTCCTGAATCGGGACGCTTTGTGGGAGAAACACTCATAGTACACGCTGATGCAGAATTGCAGAGTGTGGGAGTGGTTGAGATTCAGGTAGTCGATGGCGAAGCTCAGGCATTATATGCAAGGCGAATCAGTGCTGAAGATGTCAATATTCCCGGACAGAGTACGCTTGCTGCTCAGTATGGCATTACATCAGTGCCAGAAAAAGCAGAAGTGCGCTCCTATATCGAACAACAACAATCCCGCTTGGCAGCAATGCAGACAGAATCTGCACCGAGTGCACAGGATGAAGTAGCTGTGACTACCGAAGCAGTAGCTGTTACCGTTGAGGAAACTCCAAAAGCCGAAGCGGCTGCCCCTTCACCCGATGAAGCACTTACGATCCGGGAACCTCTGGGTATCGTCTCTTCTGATGAAACACCTGTGGAGGAAACTCCTGACTGGGGTGTCAAGACAACCATGACCCTTTCCCGTATCGGCACCGGTACTGCAGGAGTGCCATCCATGGGGATTTCTGTCAATCCTTTCTACCATCGCAATACGTTTGAACTAGGTCTCCAAGCCTTCTTTATGACTGAAGGAAGTCTCTTCACTCCTAGTCTGTACGATTACACGAACTTCAGTGATGAAACAGGTATTGCCGGTACGGTAAGTACCGCAATGCATTTCATTGATTACGTACGTTACGGTGAACCCGGGTACCCGTTCTACCTCTCCGTTGATGATCATACCCCGATTTCTTTCGGAAACAGGCTCATGGTGAATCGCATGGGAGTGGCGTCCGGACCTGAAGAGCTGCATCTCGGCGCGTACAGTTCAGTACAGCTTGGGAACTTCGGCCTTGAAGTCTTCGGAGATGACCTGTATCTCTACAATTGGCTACAAGTACCTGGCAGTAAGCAAACCGGTGGAGGACGTTTGAGTTATACCGCAGGTTCTCGATTCACCTTTGCACTCTCTTCAGTAGCCACCATTACGAGAAGCAAGGTTATTACCGCTTATCCTGCGTTTGATTTCAACTGGACACTGAAAAATGAACGTAGACTCAAAATTGACGCCTTTGCGGGTCTGGCAACCAAACTATCGGTCAATGACCCGGCTCTGGATACCGTGTATAATGCATCCGGTACATCATTTGATGAGCGGTTCCCCAACTTCCTCGTCGCTGGTGGTATGGATGTAAGAACCCTGAAGTGGAATTTCCGACTTGCAGCTGCGATACAGAACGATACAGATCCACTGCTGTCCTATGGATCACTTAACCAGACAAGGTATTCGGGTCAGCGCCTCGTTGCTGATGATACGGGAATCTACAGTACCTTTGCCGCTGAAGTCTCTTATCGATCAGACCGGTTTGGATTCTCTTTCTCGTATGATGTTCCCGTACCCCTTGATTTCTCTTCGGTTGCCGTAACAGAGGATAATAATCAGGTTACCGCTGACCGGTTTGCTGTAGAAGCAACCTACCAGGGGAATACCTTTGAAGCAGCCATCGGATTGAGAAGAATCGGTATGCTCAGTGCAGTACAGAACCTCTTTGATAATTTCTCGGCAACCACCTTGTATCAGGATTTCATCAGATCAAGTTCGTTGCAGAAAGCCAGTGAGCCCTATGTCTCGCTTCGGTTTAATCGTGGACTCTTCGGTATCTTTGGTAATCTATCGGTGGTACACGATAGTGGAACAACATACGTACCAAGAATTGACCTAGGCGCTTCGATTACGTTGGGTAAGCATGCCGTTGCAGATTCCCGGACTGTAAAGTCGGTGCTTGATGATTCTTCTGCCTTCTCCGTTTCGATGCGCACCGCTTATACGCGACTGTTTACCGTCGGCACTGATAACCACTACCTTACGATGACTCCGAAGATCAGTTACACACCGTCACCTGCGTTCTCCGTTGGTATCGGTCCTCAGATAACCTTCGATATCGTGCCGCTGTCTCTCTATGCGCAAAACGATTCACATTTCACCTTCGGCAGTTCCTATCCCGGCTCGTTTGGACAGCTGTATGATACGGTCATCGATGCATTTGCCCTGATCGATCACTTCCGTATCGGGACTCCTGAAGCTACCTTCCTGCTGGATATCAGCAGAGAGCAACAAATCTCCATGGGACCACTGGTGCAGCAGGTGAGTACGCTCACCGATGGGTATCTGGAAACTCCGCTTGCCATGCGCAGTGCTCTCAATACCCGTGTCTTTGATATGGACATCTTTGTGAATGATCTCACTGATCCATCACTTGGCGGTATCAGGTTTGCCCTTGCTCCATTTACATCCTATGAAGCAGAGTTTGGACTCTCTGCATTGGGAGTTCCCAGACTTACCAGTGCAGGCAAAACTCTGGCTCTCATACCGGGATTTGATGTGGTACTTCCTCTGGTTTCCGGTGAAAAAACCACTTTGGATGCGACCATTCATGCAGCCTCGCTCGTGGGATATTCAACCCTTACCGGCTTCAGTCAGCACTTCTATGCCGATGCCGGTAATTTTGTCGACCGATTCTCGAATTACTTGGTATCAGGGACACTTGATCTTGATGTGGGTGATATTTCTCTCGCTGTGGATGTGGCTATGCAGGATGGAGCCCTTTCCTATGGTATGTTTAATACGCTCCTTCCTCGTGAGCTTGATCAGATCATGGATGACCTTGATCTCTCCGATCTGGCAACTGATCTACGGAGCTATACCATCGGAGTCTCAGCGGGAATCGAGAAAGAAACCTTTGCTCTTTCGGGATCATATGCACTGCCCTTCTCTAGTGCATTTGCACCCGATTACACGGAAGATCTGTTAACAGTTCGTGGAATGCTTGATCTCTCGTGGTTCTCGGTTGAACTGGCCTACAGTCGAAGAGGTTTTGCTGATGCTGCCCAGACGCTCATGAGCTCTACTGCTGCCATTACCTCCCGGGTACGCAATTTCCTGTTTGATCAGAACAGTACCATCAGTGCAGGCATCTCTATGACTCAGGGCCCACTGACCTTCAGCGCAATTGCCTCATCGCTGGCTTCGTATAGCCCTTCTGCCATTTGGAATCAGCCGGATGTCACTGCCGTTGCACCGGCGTTGACGCTCGCTGTTGATATCAACATATTGTAAACCAGCTATTACGGTCCCTCTAGTGAGGGGCCGTGGTTTCTGGTAAGATACCGGTATGGAAAAAACACATCAGGTCCATCTCCTCGACCCACTGGTGGCTCAGCGTATTGCAGCAGGAGAAGTGATCGAACGACCTGCTTCGGTGGTCCGTGAACTCATCGATAATGCAGTGGATGCAGGGGCAAAACGGATCACCATACAGATCACCGCAGGCGGTACTGAAAAGATTACCGTTATTGATGATGGCCAGGGTATCCGATCTGAGGATCTTCCCCTGTGTTGTCGCTCTCATGCAACGAGCAAAGTAACTACACTTGAAGATCTCTATCAGCTTTCAACCATGGGTTTTCGTGGAGAAGCACTCTATAGTATTGCTGCAAGTGCCAAGGTCACCATTGCCAGTCGGTATGCTGATCAGCAGCCGGCAACCATCACCGTTGATAACGGACGAGAACACCCCGTACTCCCGGGAGGACCTGATGGTGGCACCAAGGTGGATGTGGAACACCTCTTCGGTGCAATCCCTGCCCGTCGGCTCTTTCTTAAACGACCGGGAACTGAAGCTTCGATGATCCGAAAGACCATTGTGGAAAAGGCACTAGCCTTCCCCGAAATATCGTTTGCCTACTACGATGAGAATATTCAAAAACTTAATCTTCCGGCAACTACGCCCAAACAACGGGTATTAGATACCCTCAAGGGTGATCAGCACGTCGTATTATCTGAAATGACTGAACTTTCTGACCGGGCAAGCCGATTCTCTCTCTATGCCGTTGCATCAACACCCGCTTCCTATCGATCTGATCGCAGTCATATCCGTATTTATATCAATAGAAGACCGATTGAGGAATTTGCATTAGTGCAGGCCATCACCTATGGCTATGGAGAAACCCTTCCGGGGGGAGCATTCCCCTACTGCTATCTATTTGTCACGGTCGATCCTGAACTGGTGGATTTCAATATTCACCCGGCAAAACGTGAAGCAAAATTACGTAATAAAGCTGAAATACACCATCAGGTGGTTGTCATGGTGCGCCAGCAGATACAGAAATCACTGCCCCGCCTGAATCTGCATACGCCGCCTGTACAACAGACGTTCAGCTCTTCGGGTGTCCATGAAGTCCCGAACTCTTCTGAGACTAACTGGTTTCAACGGGCACGGGAAATTCTTTCTGAGAATACCCAATCCACTGTGATACCCAAAGTGGATGATCAAGGAGCTGATTTTCAGTATCTTGGACAAATCTTTTCACTTTTTCTGGTAGTACAAAAGGACGATTCTCTGTATCTGATCGATCAGCATGCAGCACATGAACGCATCCTGTATGATCAGATCCGCTGTGATCAAGGAGTACAGGATTTAATGATACCGCTTACCTTTGAGGTGGAGCGGTCTATTGATGATTTTCTTCAGAAACATCATCAGTGGTATGCCACCTACGGTCTTAGACTCGACAGAACTGATGATCTGCAATGGGAGCTTTCGAGTATCCCTGCCGTATGGAAGCCCATAGAGCAGCAGGTAGTACAATTTATCAGCAGTCACGCAACTGGCGATATTACCGAACTTGAGAAACACCTGTATGCAACGATCGCCTGCCATGCTGCAATAAAAGATGGCGATACTATCGATGAAAGTACTGCTAATACCCTGATTCGACAGGTATTTGCCCTAGAACATCCTGTTTGCCCTCACGGGCGTACCTTTGTGGTGGAAATTACTCGTCAACAACTGTGGCAGTCGGTAGGCAGAACTCTTTAAGCTGCTGGCGTATCATCAGGTACATGTTGCTCTTTTCATCATAGGTGAGCCCGATAATACTGTAAGCCTGATCACGCAGAGCACCGGTTGTCAACTCGGGAGCTTGCGGATCTTCAATGGTATATACCGGTTCGCCAGCAGACGAAAAGAGTCGGTAATTCCATCCGGAAGCCAAGCCGTCCAACTTCCAGCTGTTTTGTTCATCCGATACCCACTGTATCGGGTTGAGAAAACCGAGTGCAAGATACGATTGATTCCACGATAGCGGTGAACGATCTACCGTAAAGGTCTCTGCCAAGCGTTTACCATCGCTGCTGTACACCTCGATCTCCCACGTACCGGTTGGAACCGTGGTGTCAACAGGGAGAAGTAATGCAGGCAGCGGAAGTACTGCACGATGATCCTCGTTATGGACCGGTACCATATGTTCCCAACGAAATTGCTGATCGGGAGACTGCACTGCAACCTGAAATGTTTCAGCTGATTTGAGATCATCAATCTGCACAAGTATCATAAGTCCTTCACAGACAATACTTTCTGATGATACTAGTGTCGTCACCGATGCAATGGGTGTCGTTTCAACAGCAATAATTGAAAGCTCCTGCCGTTCACATCCTGAAATCAGAAGGACGAGACTAGTCAGGAGCACAATAAACGGATAGGTACGCATATGATTTACCAGTGCAATGCCTCAAGCTGCATAACCACCGGGTTGGCATAGGAACGAAGAATAGTACGGCGAAGTTCATCGGAAAGGTCTTTGTACCGTTCGAGAAACTTTTTGGTATTGAGCGATTCGTATTGGTCGGTAAATCGGGTAGGCCCCTGGAGCATATCATACGCATAGAAATTGGTATCCCACAACCGATAGCCAAGATGAATCTGTCGATCTATCTCGTGAGCAACATCCACGGCATTATCATAATCACCCGTAATGGGCTTGCCAAAGTGCAAGTGGACATTCCCCTTGAATCGGCGTAACCCCCGGAGCATATTCACGAGATCTTCATACCGCTTCTTAGTGTACGTCCCATGAAGCTTTTTTGAGACCTCTTCCCTGCCCTTGTTGATATCGTTGGGATCATACTGGTAGGAAATGGCAACCGGGACAATATGGCACTGTTTAATCAGATCACTAAAGGATATTCCCGAAGCTTTATAGGAGAGATGCAGCATCTTGATGATCGCCGGATTGGTTTTATCAATACCGTCTTTTGATCGTCCACTCTTCTGGGCTACCCAGATGGACTTCTGTTCTTCGGTGATCAACTCAACGAAATATCGTGAGAGACGAATAGATTCCCGATATTGATCACGCATCGGCAGATTCCGTTTTACCGTCACTCCTCCATTGAGCTTAAACATATCAGTGGTGAACTGGTTCACCAGAAGATTATCGCCAATGGCCATTTCACATGGGGACATATCACACTTCAATAGCGCATAATCAAGCAGGGCGCAATCAAGCACGATATCGCGATGATTGCTGATAAACAGATATGAGGTATCAGGATCAATATTTTCATGGCCGCTAAAGGTAAAAGAGGTCATGGAATTTCGCTCTATGGTAGGCAAGAATACTCCTGCGGTAATCAATCTCTGGAAATCTTCATAGGAATTCACCTGCTCCAGCAGAGGAGGAATCATCTCCTTCATCTGATGACTTTTCCATTTGGTTTTGATGATATTCCCCGCGTACAGAACTTCAGCCATATTACTCAGGAATTTTGGATACGATTTAATACGATTGACCGCATTAATGACATCCTGCCCTTCGTATGGGGCAATATCCCGATACTTGGATTTATCCATCATTAAAACTCCACATTCAGTGATTTCATATATTGAGCCCGCTCCCACTGCGATGGATCTTCCATCCGTTTGTGAGCAAGTTTCCCCCTGAAATCAACAAACGTCTCAAACTCATGACGATCCATCCACTGGAGCAACTCTGTTTGCATCTGATTGATTACCCCATGCCCCGACTTCATAATCGCAGAGCAGATCTGTACGGCTTTCGCACCGGAAAGAAGCATTTTTACCACCGTCTCACCCGTGTGAATACCAGTGGAAGCACAGATATCGCTGTTTAAGTAGGCAGAAAGAAGAGCGGTCCACTGGAGTGACTGAGCATAATCGTTTGGATTACTCAGGACAATCGAGGATTTTGTGGAAATTTTCTCGATATCGACATCAGGCTGATAAAATTTATTGAATAACACCAGACCATCGATGTCCATGGTGTCAAATCGTTTTACTACATTGGCTAATGCAGTGAATTGAGCGCTCATTTTCACCGAAAGCGGCAACTTCACCCGTTCACGAGCAGCTTTCACTACCGAAAAATACTCGTCTTCAATCTCTTGGCCGGTACGCGAGGCATCCGAAGGAAGAATATAGTAATTCAACTCCAGAGCATCAGCGCCCACTTCAGCAAATCGCTGAACATAGTCGAGCCAGGTACCTCGACTTCTACAATTCACACTAGCAATTACCGGGATATCGAGGGCAGAAGAGGCTTTTTCAACCAGAGAAAGATATGCATCGATGTAAAAATCCCGGGAAACTTCTTCCAGGAAGTCCTGACCATCAGTATGAGCAACAAATCCCTCAGTCTGGCTCATCATTTTTGCTGCATCATGATCAATCTGCTCTTCAAAGATCGACTTCACTACTACCGCTCCAGCACCGGCATCTTCGCACTGTTTCAGTTTATCTAAAGAAGCTGTCAGCGGAGAGCTACCAGCAATTATGGGGTTTTTCAGTTCAAGTCCAAGATAGGTTGTTGCCAATCGTTCCATGGTTCACTCCTTTGCACCTCATCATAGCCAATTATTCCCTCGATGTACAGTAAAACAGCCGTTTCTCATTTAGTGAGGAAACGGCTGATTATCCAAAAATAATTATAGAAATTTATGAAACGATCAAATCAACAATCGCGTTCAAAGCTGGAGCGTAATCGGATAATGGCACCGCAAAAAGTCGTTTTACGGGTAAGCTTGCCGACACAATTGATACAGGAATCTGGAGCTTGGCAAGTGCTGAAGAAACCGATTCAATCAACTTCGGCTCCTGATCCATCCCTTCCCCTACAACTCCGATTAACACCAGCTGTTCAGATATCTCACAAATGTCGACATCGATCTGCTCGGTGATATCTCGGACGAGAGCTTGAGCTGCTCCATCATCCATATCGTCAAACAGATACATGACCATGGTATCGAAAGCATCCACCACCACATCACAGACAAGCTTCTTCTGCGCAATCAGCTGATGGATAGCCTTGGCTGTTTCAGGATACCGGTCAAGCATGAATTTTTCGATGACCAGTTTACGGTACGGTTTCTTCCCCGATACTCCGACCAGATGTTGCAACTGTGCATCACGAGTAGCAGTAATCATGGTTCCGGCGGCTGTTGGATCGTTGGTGTTTTTTACATTGATGGGGATACCGACTGAACGGACCGGCGCAATAGCATCTTCATGAAATACGCTGGCACCAATAGTGGCAAGTTCACGAATCTCCCGATAGGTGATCGTATCAACGGGACCTGCCTTCTCTGCAACTCGCGGATCAGCAATATATATACCAGATACATCGGTCCAGTTTTCATACAAATCAGCATTGACCGATCGTGCAGCAATAGCTCCGGTTATGTCGGATCCGCCGCGACTGAACGTCTGAATCCCGCCATGCGGTCCTTTACCATAAAACCCGGGAAGCACGACACGTCCTGAAATCTGGTGCAACGCATCACCAAGTAGATCATACGTTCGATCATCAACACGACCATCTTCGGTAAGAATAATTACCGATTCGGCATCAATGAACGTGGCGTTGAAATATTCACTGATCATCAAGGCATTCAGATATTCACCACGGCTTCCTGCGTAATCGGCGGTCTTTTCCTGAGCAAGACGAGCATAGATAGCATCAAGTTCGGCATCCATATCCGCAGTCACCTGCAGCTGTGCGGCAATCTCTTTGATTCTTCTGCGGATCACAGCAAACGGCTCATCATAGCTTTTCCCGTCCGCTACCAGGCGATGGCAGGTAAGCAACAGATCGGTAATTTTAATATCTTCCCGATGTTCCTTCCCAGGTGCCGAGACTACTACAATCTTTCTTTGCTCATCAGCAAAGACGATATCTCTGACTTTCTGTATCTGCTGTGCATTGGCAAGGGAAGTTCCTCCGAACTTACTTACCCAAGTCTGTGGTGATGGTGCCATAATATTCCTCTCTTTGTCAGTGTCGGTCCTTATTTTACAAACAGCTGCTCGGGGTATGAAATAATCTTCTCACATCCGGTTTCTGTTACCAAAAACGGTTCGCTGCATTCGAATCCATAGGTATCAAGCCATATTCCCGGCATGAAATGAATCGTCATACCCGGTTTCAGTACACTTTTGTCTCCAGGACGAAGACTCACCGTGTGCTCTCCCCAGTCAGGGACAAAAGCGAGACCGAATGAGTAGCCGACCCGAGACGGTTTTTCCACTCCCGTACCGACCAATTGAGCACGCCACAATGCTTCAACCTCTTCTGCGGCCATCCCCGGTCCGATTCCGGCAAGGGTATTTTGCAGTCCCTGTACAACCACATTTGCCACATGCTGCAGATCACTGGGAGGATCTCCAATAAATACCGTTCGTGACAATGGGGCATGATAATGGTGTCGAGCCGCTCCAAGTTCCAGTAAAACCACGTCCTGCTTCTGATACTTTCGTTCGGCATCAAAGGTCAGGTGTGCGGTACTGGTCCGTTCTGCACTGGGAATAATGGGAAAAATTGCAGGAGAATCGCCCCCGTAGGTTTCTGTTCCACGGATCTGCTGAGCACTTACCAACGCAGCGACTTCCTTCTCCCAAACCCCGGGTGCAATTGAATCGATTGCAAGAGTCATAGCGGCTTCGGTAATCTTTGCGGCATCCTTAATGTAGGCTATTTCAGCTTCACTCTTTATAGTCTTCACCCACCCTACCAGATTCTCTGCATCTACAATCTTTACCTGGGGGAGCTCCCGGTTGAGTGTAAGGAGCATACGGGCATTGAACCAATATCCATCCATCTCAACTGCAAGGGTATTTCCTTTTCCTTTAATGAGATCGGACACGAACTCCATGGTATGGATATAGCGCGACTGCACATACTCATCCTTGTATCCGAAGATATGATCATCATCAAGGTAGGTAGTCATTCGTGCGGCATTGGAGTCCTGAGCACGTCCGAACCAGGAAGGCATCGGGTCTTTCAGATCGATCACCAGACCCTGATGCACATAGAAACTCCATCCATCAAACCCGGTAAGATAGCTCATATGACTGGGATCCATCACCAGCAACACTTCAATACCCCGGTGATCCATCCGTTCTTTGACTAAATCAAGCCTTCTTCGATATTCTTCAACTGAGAATACGAGTTTTTTCATTGCAGTACCTCCTAGCGGGGAACGACGATTCCTGCCTGCTCTCTTTTTGCAATCTCATATGCCATGAGCGCAATCATGGTATCCTGTACGCCGACACCGGTAAGATCACAGACAGTCACCTGATCGTCACTGGTCCGTGCTGAGGCTCCCCCGGTAATGATCTGTCCAAGTTCCATCACAGGGGTGGTATCGGATACCGCACCCGCTTCTTTTGCTCCACGGAGTTCTCCAAGACGAAAGCTCTGGGCTTTTAAATCACAGGCAATTACATCTGCCTTTCCAAACACGGCTCCTTCAAGCTCCTGCTTATCTTCAGCGTCGCTGCCCATACTGGTGATATGGAGTTTTGGATGCACCCAATCGGCCTGGAAGTAGGCTTTTCTTGCCGGTGTGGTAGTGACAATTATACCGCACTGAGCGGCAAGTTCCGCTCCACTTGATGCACTGACCACTTCAACCGATAACCGTTGTTTCATATCATCTACAAAGGCCTGTTTTCGTTCATCAGTGTCAATACTGTACATCATAATCTTTTTGTAGGGTTTGACCAGCATAAGTGCTTCCATTTGGAAACGGGCTTGTACACCGCAACCGAACACACCGACGGTATCAACGCCATCGGGAGCAAGATACTTTGCAGCAATAGCTCCGGCAGCGGCAGTTCGCACCTGTGTCAGATACCCGTTATCGAGGAGTACCGCTTCAAGAAATCCTGTTTCAGCACTTACTACCAGCATCTGACCGCTCTGGGAAGGTAATCCGATATCAGGGTTCTGAAAGAATCCAGAGGCAATCTTGATCGCCATGCTCGGCAATCCTTTGATGAAAGCACTCTTGATATCGACTTCACCATTTTTTGCGGGTACGGGCAACATCATGATCGGTGGAACCGTGGCTTTCCCTTCGGCAAGAGCGGCGAACCCGAGCTCCACTTTTTCAATCACCTCGGTATCCAATTTGACAAATCGTTTCAGTTCCTGTTCATTCAGAATTACTATTCCATCACTCATTTTCATTTCCCCTTCTGTATCACCGAGAGATAACGCTCGGTATCGACATTCCGTCCGGTAAGTACACTGATCACATCACGTCCGGCAACATCAACTTTTCCACTCAAGATGGCACCAATGCCTACAGCGGCGGCCCCTTCAGCTACGAGCCCATGTTCATTGAATAGGTAGCGCATACCCATTTCAATGTCATCTTCGGTAACCACGACATGCTCATCAACACATTGCTTTACAAGTTCCATTGTATAATGATTTTCTCTACCTATCCCACCGAGCAATGAGTCAGCGAGTGTGTCCTGCTCAGGAATATCTGCAGGTCGTCCCTGCCTGATGCTCTCCAACATAGCAGGAGAGCGTTCTATCGAAATACCCACCACACGGATGGAAGGTTTCAAAGCTTTCGCAGTCAAAGCGATCCCTGCAAGGAGTCCGCCACCGGAAAGCGGTACCAGCAAGGTGTCGACTTGTGGTCGCTGTTGGAGCATTTCCAATGCAATGGTTCCCTGTCCGGCAATCACACGAGGATCATCAAAGGGGACCACAGGAACATACCCTTTTTCCTCTTTCAGTACTGCATAATGGTCTTCAGCTTCATCCTGCGAAGCTCCATGGACTACGGGAGTACCACCGAGAGCTTCTATTGCCCGTACGCGGTACAAAGGAACCCGTTCGGAGAGACAGACTACCGCCTGCACTCCCACCTGATGCGCTACGTAGGAGACAGCTCTCCCATGGTTACCCGTAGAGAAGGTAATGACACCGCGTTCCTTCTCAGCATCAGAAAGAGAAAGAATGGTATTGGCAGCTCCCCGAACTTTAAACGACCCCGTGGGCTGCAGCAGCTCCAGTTTGAGGTGAACGGTGGCTGTTTCAATGGGGGAAGATGTAATTAATGGAGTATGGGAGACCACCGGGTATATTCTCCCGGCGGCGCTCCAAACATCACTGATAGTTGGTAATTGATACATTTCGCTCATATCATCACTTATTGTAAATAATATCGATCGGATAGTCGTAGAACGACTCATATCCATTTTCGGTGATATAGATGGATGCATCAATTTCAAAACCTACATCATCATACCAGATCCCCGGAATGAGGTGTAATGCCATATTGGGTTGAATAATCGTCTTATC
Source organism: uncultured Spirochaetaceae bacterium (assembly GCA_964482325.1). Classification (GTDB taxonomy): domain Bacteria; phylum Spirochaetota; class Spirochaetia; order Sphaerochaetales; family Sphaerochaetaceae; genus CAYZJV01. The sequence continues at coordinate 23,510 of CAYZXD010000022.1, forward strand.
TCCCGGGCGGAGACTGATGGTGTGTTCGCCCCAGTCTGGTGGATAGTTCACACCGATTGAATATCCTAATCGGGATTCCTTGACCACTTTTGAGTGGCTGATAGCTTCACGCCATTTTGCTTCAATACCTTCTGCAGTGACTCCAGGCTTGATCCAATCAAGAGTTTTTCTCAGCCCATCCATCACTACTTCAGCAGTATCGATCATCAGCTGAGGTGGTTTTTCTCCCAGGAATATGGTACGTGCAACTGGTGCATGATAATGCTTATACACACCGGTGAGTTCAAGCAGTACTGCCTCATCCCGTTTGAACAGTTTATCAGACCAGGTAAGGTGGGGAGTCTTGGTTGCTTCACCAGCCATCATCAGAGGAACAATTGCGGGATAATCACCGCCAAATTCACTGGTCCCTGCGTATTGGGCTTCAACGATCTTGGAAGCCGCATCACATTCGCGTACTCCAACCTGAATATGCTTTTTTGCCGCATCCATGACACGAACGGCAATCTGTCCAGCACGTTTCATCATTTCCAGCTCTGCTGGACTCTTGATGACACGTACCCAGTTGACTAATGCATTGCCATTGACAAATTTTGCGTTGGGAAGACTCTTCTGCAACTCAACGAACGATTGAGCAGTGAAATAAAACTGATCCATCTCAAGTCCGATAGTCTTCTTTGCCCACCCATACTTTTCAATAATTCCTGCAACGAACTGCATCGGGTGCCGCTCAAGAGACTGAACATAATTATCGGCATACTCATAAATATTTTCATTGTTCAGAAAACTGGTGATCCGACAACCATTTGCATCCATGCCTCTTCCAATCCATACGGGTTCCTCTTTATCAAGGGAAACGAGAACACACTGGTGTACATAGAAACTCCACCCATCATAACCGGTCAAATAATTCATATTCGCCGGTTGCACTACCAACAAGACATCAATACCTTTCTCCTGCATCGATTCCTTGGTTTTCTGAATACGACCCATATACTCTTCTTTGGAAAATACTGGCATCATAACCTCCTTGCCTTGTATCTACATGTGCCCGTAAAACTGCGTTTTCACGAGAGTCGCATGTACGTAATCAATCATCGTCACATAATCAAACACCGGTAATCCGGTTGCTTCCTGGACTGCCTTCCCATAGGGAGGCAGCATACTGCATTCCAGCAGAATTGATCCCATATCAGGGAACTGCTGCGATAGTGCAATTGATCGTTGCACAACGGCTACTTCAACAATATCGGTATCGAGCGTACCGGTTTCCCGGTATACCGCATCAACAAAATGTTCACAATCATCCAATCCGGACACCTTAATCCGATCACGCAGGGAGTCAGAAACACCCACACAGGAAAACAGATCATCGGTGAGTGATTTTTTATTAGCCGTAACCACACCTATGGTTCGCGAGGGACCGGTTATCATGGCCATGAAGGGAAGCTGAAGCAGACTCGAAAGAAACACGGGAATGCCGAGATCCTCCGCAAGCTGCTGTTGATAAATAGCCATAAAGCCACAATCACCGGTAACCGCCTTCACCCCTTCCCGCTTAAGATCTTCAGCTGCTGCTTTCACCTGCTCATACATGCTCCGATCATGAGCAAATATGCGATCTACACTGAGTCCCGGCACCCGTCTGAAACGGACGGGATACCGGTAAGTTGTAGCATTGGCCGTGTCACCCGGGACGTAGGGAACAAAGTTTTCCAGCAGCAAAATACCGATAGATTCCCCATAACTGACCTGTCCCGGCCGTACTTGATACCTCATCACTTCACCCTAGTGGTTATCAGATTCCAGCTGTCTGTGGAAGGAACAGCGCAATCTGCGGGAATGCAATAATCAAAATCGTCGAGAGTACAAGCAATCCGATAAAGGGGAAAATCTTCCTGATTACCTCAAAGTACGGTCGCCTGAATATTAACTGAGCAGTAAAGATATCACATCCAAACGGCGGTGTAGCCGATCCTACTGCAGCCTGCAGAACTACCAGCGTTCCAAGGAGGACCGGATCGATTCCGGTACTGACCACGTAGGGCTGGAAAATGGGACTGAGCACGTAAATGGCAACAATCGGGTCAACAAACATACAAGCTACGAAGTAGGCTATAACGACTACGATAATCAACTGCAACTGGGTAGGATCCGTTCCAATGATAGCCGGCATAATCTGCTGTGGAATGCGCAGGAAGCTGATCATCCAGGAGAATACCTGTCCGGCACCTACGAGAATAAAGACAACTCCAGTTACAATTCCTGCATCGAGAAGTACTTGAAGTAGTTTCTTCCAGGACATCGTTTTATATAACAATGTTTCGAGAATCAAACCGTATGCGACACCGGCAGCTGCTGCTTCAGTCGGACTGAACACACCGGCATAAATACCACCGACAACGATCAATGGGAAACCCAGAACGGGAAATCCTTCTTTCAATGCGCGTTTTCTTTCCGACCAAGTAGCCTTTTCCAAGATGGCGATATTCTTGATCTTTGAGTAGAAGAACACATAAATGGAGAACAACACGAAAATCAAGACACCAGGACCAATACCGGCAAGGAATAATTTACCGATTGACGTAGCGGTAACTACTCCATACACAATAAATCCGATTGATGGTGGAATCAGCAGTGCCACATCACTTGCATTGATGATCAGTCCAAGGGTGAAGGAACTTGAATACCCGGCTTTCAACAGCATAGGCCGCATCGTACCACCAATAGCTGATACGGTAGCCTGTGTCGATCCGGAAACAGCTCCGAACAGGGTACAGCTTGCATTCGTCGTGATGGCCAACCCACCAGGAATATGACCGACAAATACGCGGATCATTTCCACCAGTCTGTTTGCAGCTTTTCCACTCGTCATGATATTTGCTGCTAAAATGAACATGGGAACAGTTACCAGCGAAGGAGCAGAAAAACCATTTATCATCTGCTGAATTACCACCTGAGGATTAATCAGGGGCATCTCTATTCTTAAAAATACCAGAAGCGGCGTTATGAGGGTAATGACAAATGGGAACCCAAGCAATAACATCGCTATCATTACAATTCCTACAGTACCCATTATTTCGTCTCCTTCAGTTCAAGCGAATCAACATCAGTTTCCGCCATAACATTTTCCATCATTGTCGCTTCATCTTCGAATTCACTCTGCTGCTCAGGAGAGAGCCAGACTTCCGTCTCTTTGAAATTCTTGATCACCGTCCGAACATACTGAACTCCTGAAGTAAACAGCATGATTGGAGCAACGACTATAAAATACCAGTAGGGAGCGCCAAGTGCTTCAGTCTTGGTTCCGCGAATTTGCAGGTTGTGTGTGTAGAGAAAAGCATAGTATGCCAGAATGAACATCACCACAGCACTGATGATGCTGATCATGATTACCAGTACTTTCTCTACCTTTGGAGGCAGCATTTCCAGCAATGCACCCATACGGATGTGTCTTGCTTTTCTTGCAGCATAACTTGTTCCGGTAAATGTGATAAGGATAACGAACAATTTCGATATTTCTTCGGCGAAGTAGATACTCTTTGACAGGTTTCGCGCGATCACATTGATAATTAGGAGAATTGCAAGAAATGCTGTACTTGCGGCCAGAATAGTGACCTCAAACCGATCAATGAACAGAGACAGATACGCCCCAATTTTCTTGAACAGGTTCTGTTCACTATGTGTATCCATTTTTTTTGTATCCATGGTTATTTACCTTTATGGGGGTGATGATAGGAGCAGTTTCCCGGAAAATTCCGGGAAACTGTCTACTATCGCGTAGGTCTTACTTGCCTACAGCTGCAATTGCCTTGTCAATATCGGCAAGCAGTGCATCAAGAATCTCAGCTGATCCAGCTCCACCGACTTCGGAGAACTTAGGATAGACTTTCTCTTCAGCTAATTTCTCAAGTGTAGCGATCTCTGCATCGGTCAGCTCTTTGAAGGTAATTTCCGGACGAGCCTGTTCGATTTCTGCACGCATCTTAGCATTATTTCCGTCAACCCACTCAGCACTCGGAGCGATTTTGTCCAACCAGTAATTGGTGATCAGATCCTGATACTCCTGAGGAAGGGATTCAAAGAATGTACGGTTGACTGCAGGAATACCAAGGAAGGGTTCTGCCCAAAGCTGTACAAAGTGGTCTGCCACTTCATAGAATGCCATGCTGTAGTTAGCAAACATCGGCTGACTCTGTGCATCGATCAAACCAGTTTGCAGCGCACTATAGATTTCACCATAAGCCATCGGAGTAGGAACAATTCCGTATGCCTGATAATCGCGGGTGAGCATCTCTGATCCCATGACACGGGTCTTCAGACCCTTCAGGTCGTCAAGGCTATTAATCTCTTCTTTACTGGTGAGCCACTGCCAACCTTCAAAGAGGATACCGAGGGGAACCAAATCACCCTGCAGGAATTTCTCTTCGAGCATCTCGAAAGATTTGCCATTGCGGACTACCCAGTCAAGCACTTCGGGAAGATTCTCATAGGGCCAGATATAGTGAAGTGCAAGAACGTTTGCGGCAGGCACGAATGAGCTGATCCAACCATAGTCACTGAAAACAAACTCAACAACACCAAGCTGTGCAAGCTCATTGATGTCACGGTTCTCACCAAGTGTACCGTAAGGGAAAACTTCAATATTGAACTTTCCATCGGTCTCTTCTTTCATGTACTGGGCAAATTCACGTGCCCAAACTGTCATGGGATCACCTTCAGCTTCAGCGGTCGGCATGCGCACATTCCATGTTTGGTCTGCTGCAGCTTCTGTTTCCCCTTGAGCGAACAATGCTGCACTAGGTGCAAGCAATGCAATAATCAGCGCAATAAGGACGATACGATTTTTCATATAAACCTCCTGAAAAATGTTCTCATGCAGGGCTTTAGCCCTCCATGTAATCGCTTGTGTTGTATGTAGACGGCCTCCATCCGCTCCATACTCAATGGATTGCTATTTCTTTCCTGCAAAAAACCGCAACGCGGATTCCACAAGGAATTCAACACCAATCGGTAATGTCTCTTCGTCAATGGTAAACCGCGGGTTGTGGTGAGGATAGGTACTTTTTGCCTGCTCACTCGCGGTACCGACAAAAGTGAAAACAGCCGGGACATGTTCACCGAATGCAGCGAAGTCTTCACATGCCATTGAGGCATGTTCAACAACATGATCCTCTCCTACAATATCTTTTGCGACATCGTAAGCGAGAGCGGTCATGGTTGAATCATTGATCACTGCATCATTTTCATGATGAAAATCAAACTCACAGGTACAACCATAGGCATGACAGATATCGGTAACCATCTGCCTGAATTTATCGGTGGGATTATCATCCCTTCCCGGCTTGGTAAAGAATAAATACCGAATAGTCCCCTCAAGTTCTACACTGTCGGGAATGATGTTACTCTTTGTGCCGCCTGCTATTCGTCCGAACATCAGGGCAATCGGCTTCATAGGACTGATGAAGCGGGTTTGAATCGTCTGAACCTGCTGTACAACCGCTGCAGCACATACTACAGGGTCTACAGCACTTTCGGGGTAACCGGTATGTCCGCCGCGTCCTGTGATGGTTACTTTAAACACATCCATAGAGGAGGTCACCGCACCCGATTTCACCCCGAGTGTTCCACTGGGCAATGGAGACCAGATATGGACCCCCATTGCCGCATCCACTTTTGGATTTTCGAGAATACCGTCATCAATCATCTGCTGAGCACCGGCAACTTCTTCATTAGGCTGAAAGACAAACTTAATCGTACCATTAAACTGATCCCGCAGAGAACTCAGGACTTTTGCTGCGGTAAGCATCATAGCCATATGTGCATCATGCCCACATGCATGCATGAGTCCCTTCTCTTGCGAAGTAAACGGTAATCCTGTCTGCTCTTCAACCGGAAGCGCATCAATATCAGCTCGCATCAACAATACCGGCCCCTGATCACTTTTCCCTTTCAGCAGTGCAGTCACTCCGGTGGTACTCACCGTCCGGGGTTCAAGCCCCAGACTGCTCAGATACTCAGTAATGCGTTTTGAGGTTTCAAACTCCTGGAACCCAAGTTCCGGATGCGCATGAAATTCCCTACGCAATGCAATCAGTTCTTCGGTATGTGATTTGACAGCTTCTCGAACATTCATACTACTTATACCAGATTTCTCTTGATCAGAGTCTCTGCGATCTGCACAGCATTCAGTGCAGCACCCTTTCGGATATTGTTCGAAACACACCAGAAATTAAGCCCATTGGCAATCGTATAATCCTCACGGATACGGCCCACCATGGTCAGATCTTCATCGTTACTTTCAATCGGTGTGGGATACAGTTCCTGTGAGGGGTCATCGATCACTTTAATTCCTTCAGCCTTCCCAAGAATTTCTTTCGCCTCTTCTGCAGTAAGTTTTTTTTCGGTTTCGATATTGATCGATTCCGAGTGGCCATACCACACAGGAATACGTACACAGGTTGCCGTAACATTAATGTTCGGATCGAGCATTTTTTTCGTCTCGTTCACCATCTTGTACTCTTCCTTGGTATATCCACCTTCCTGGAATACATCGATGTGCGGGATGGCATTAAAAGCAATCTGCTTCTTATATACCTGAGGCTGAGTCTTACCTTCTGCAAGATATTCGGTAGCTTCTTTTTCCAGTGCATCAATGGCCCGCTTACCCGATCCTGAGACAGCCTGATAGGTAGAAACAACAACTCGCTTGATCTTTGCAGCTTCATGCAGGGGCTTCAAGGCTACCAGCATCTGGGTGGTTGAACAGTTCGGATTTGCAATAATACCCTTATGCCAATCAAGATCGTGAGCGTTCACTTCGGGGATTACCAACGGGCAGTTGGGATCCATACGCCACTGACTGCTGTTGTCAACAACAATAGCACCCTCTTCTACCGCAATTGGGGCAAGGAGAGCGCTTGCATCACCACCAGCGGAGAAGATTGCAATGTCCACACCTTTGAACGCACCCTTCTTTGCCTCTTTGGCAACCCACTGTTTTCCTTTAAAGGTCACTTCTTTTCCCGCCTGAGATGCGATATCGAGGGGAACGAGTTCCTTAACAGGAAAATTTCTTCTTTCCAATGTGCTGATCATCTCAGTACCAACAACACCAAGAGCACCAACAACTGCTACGGTATATTCTTTTGCCATATCTATATCTCCTATCCTACTAGTCAAGTTTTCCACTCTGTAAATCTGCGATGACGCCCTCGATAATGTCGATACCCTTCATCAGATAATCTTCGGGGATCACCAGAGGTGGCAACAGACGGGCAACGTTATTGTGGTGTCCACCGACCTCAATCATCACACCGCGCTGGTGTGCATATTTCCGCACTTTCTTAGCGAGCGCAGAATCCGGCTTTCGTGATGCCGAATCGGTGACCATTTCGACTGCAATCATCAACCCGATACCACGTACTTCACCGACGATATCATACTTATCTTCCATCGGCTTCATTTTTTTCATGGCTTTCTCGCCCAGAGTTGCAGCTCGTTCAGGAATTTTATGCTCTGTCATCCAGTTGAGTGCGGTTGCACCGGCTGCAAAAGCGATCATGTTTCCACGGAAGGTTCCGATGGTCTTTCCGGTCGGCCAGGTATTCAGTTCTTCACGATAGGCAATTGCACTGATGGGGAATCCGATTCCGCCGAGAGCTTTGCTCATGGTGATGATATCGGGGACAATCTCACCGTGTTCGAATGCGAACATCTTACCGGTTCTTCCCAAACCTGCCTGAATTTCATCACAGATCATGAGCACACCATGTTTCTTGGTGATCTCTCGAACACGCTGTAAGAAACGCTTTGAAGGAATAATCGTTCCACCTTCGCCCTGCACCGATTCCAAAATGACTGCTGCCGGCAGTGAGAATCCTGAGTGTGAATCCTCAAGAACGCGCTCGAGGTAATCAGCAGCCTGCAAATCAACATTCTCATCGGGACAACCGAACGGGTTGCGATAGGTATAAGGGAACGGAATAAACTGGATTCCGGGAACCAGCTGGCCAACGCCATCACGGTGTCCGCTGTCAGTGGTCAATGCTAAGGATACACCGGTCATACCGTGGTAAGCACCTTCGAATGCAATAATACCATTTCTCTTCGTGTTGTATTTGGCGAGCTTGATAGCCTGCTCAACAGCATCAGATCCGGTAGGTCCACCAAAGAACACACGAGAGAGTTCTTTCGGCAGTACTTTGCGCAGTTCCTGCACCATTTTCACACGAGTCTCGGTAGGAATATCAAGGGTGTGAGTAACCTTATCGATCTGCTCGTGAGCAGCCTTCAATACTTCTGGATGTCCGTGCCCCAGTGCCATAACGCCAGCTCCACTGAACATATCAATATAGATATTACCATCAGCATCTTCCAAGGTAGCACCTTTACCGCGAGCAACTGCCATCGGCATACCCTTCGAATAGGAAACCGCGGAACTTTCATTCGCAGCCTGGAATTCCAAAATCTCTTTTGACTTCGGTCCGGGTGGGACGGTAGTAATCTTGGGGGCTCCCGCTAGAGACATTTCCTGAAACATCTTCTCATTATCCATATCAACTCTCCTTTGCCCAGCATCTCCGGTTTCTACCGGGAAGGGGTCTTGTTGTTGTAACTCATAGCTTCTGATATCTCCATTGCAATAGTCTGCAACGGTTGTACCAGTTCATCCATTTTATCTTCTGTCAGTCGCATTGACGGACCTGAAACAGCAATACAGGCAATTACTTGACCGTCCCGGTTATACAAGGGAGCTGCCAGACTGTTCAGATGATTTCCGAATTCCAGCATCTCCTTGGCATACCCCTCAGCTCCTGCCTTGCGGACCAGTTGTTTGAACAGGTTCTTATCCATACAGGAATGCTGTGTCTTTTTGATAAAGGTCACATTATCCAAATAGGCATCAAGCTGTTCATCCGAAAGTGATGAAAGCAACAGCTTTCCAGATGCACAGGTGTTTACCGGATAGGTATAGGTCACATCTGGATTCAACACCACGGTGTGCGAACTCTTCACTTCTTCAATGGCTATCACCATGTCATGGTAGAGCACGGTAAGATAAATATTCTCTTTTGCTATCCGCTCAAGATCATACATACGAGTCTTTGCCGATTCTCTCAACTGCTCTTTGATCGGTACCGTACTTCCCAGCTGAAACAGTTTCAGACTTACCTGATACCCCAATCGTGACTTTTCCACATACCCCAAACAGACAAGCGTATACAATAATCTATGCAGATTGGCCCGGGTAAGTCCGAGCCCCTTGCACATGGTAGCAGGCTGAACCGGCTGCTGAGCAGAAATGAACTCAAGCAGATGAAAGGCCTTCACCACCGTAGTTGCAATCTGATAAGATGTTTCATTATTTGAACGCTCGTTTATTTGTTGAAACATACTTCATTATGGGGGGGCTTCTTTCAGAAGTCAACCGGAAATTTATTTTTTTTTGTTATTTATTATTTGATAAACTTTTATCTAATATATGCATAAAAAAAACAGCCTCATACACCGACTGTAGACGGTGATGAGGCCTGATAAAAAAGACGAGAAACTACAGAATAAACGGAACCCGATAGTTATGGGACTGATACACGACAAAAGTCTCCACTTCAAGAATTTCTGAAACCTTTGCCAGTTCACGTTTGAAAAAATCAAGGAGACTCAATCCATCTTCCTCTCCAAGAAGCACCTGCACAATCAGGTCGTACCTTCCAGTGACCACAGCTGCCGAGATCACTCCGCGAAGGCGAGAAAACTCCTGCGCCTTCCGTTCGAGATCCAGCGTCTTCAGCTTAACTCCCATCATGATCACCTGGAGTCCAGGAAGCATCTCAGGGTTGATTAAACCGGTTATCTGAAGAATTCCTTCATCGATCAGCTTGTTCACTCGGGCTCTGACCGTATTCTCCGTAATGGAGAGTTCTTCAGCTATGGCACTGTAAGCTTTCCGACCATCTGTCAATTGCTTGATGATGGCTTTATTCGTCTCATCAATCTTTTTCATTATCCGTTCACTCGCTGAAATTCCTTCATAAAATCTGCCAATGCCTGCACATCCTCAACTGGAAGCGAATTATAGATTGATGCACGCAAGCCTCCTACACTCCGATGGCCCTTCAGGCCCAACATATCCACTACCTTCGCTTCGGCAATGAACTGCTTCTCAAGCTCCTCTGAGGGCAATCGGAAGACAATATTCATCTTTGACCGGACTGCAGGATCAACAGGAGAACGGAAGAACCCACCACTTCCATCAATGACATCATAGATGAGTGAAGATTTCAGCTCAGCACGTTTTGCCATACCGGCAGCGCCACCATTGTTTTTAATCCATTCAAGCACCAGTTTCACGGCCCAGATTGAGAAAACCGGTGGGGTATTGTACAATCCTTCACCCTCAGCATGCACCCGATAATCAAGATAAGCGGTCAGATTGCTGTTCTGACGTTCCAGCATATCCTTCTTAAGAATCACCAATGTAGCCCCGGCAGGACCGAGGTTTTTCTGGACGCCGCCATAGATCATGCTGAACTTATCCACCGGTACGGGACGACTGAGCAGATCACTCGACATATCAGCGATCATCGGCACATCACCCGTCTCTGGCCATCCTTGCCACTCAATACCCCCGATAGTCTCATTGGAACAGAGATACAGATATGAAGAATTCTCGGAAGGTTTCACCGTTGCAGGATCCGGAAGTGAAGTAAATTTCCCATCGGTCCCATCCCAGTAGAGATGCACATCACCGATTTTCTTCGCATCATTGACTGCTTTGTTAGCCCATGTTCCACTTTTGCAGTAATCGGCCACGGTTCCCGGCTTCAAAAAGTTCATGGGAATCATGGAGAACTGTAGCGTAGCTCCACCGCCGAGAAAGAAAATATCATAATCGGCCGGGACATCCATCAGTTCACGAACTAAATCGAGACATTCATGGTACATGCCTTCAAAGGGCTGACCTCGGTGACTTGCCTCGATCATGGACAGTCCATGTCCCTGATAATCAAGTAAATCATCATGCAATTGCTGCAGTACTTCGACTGGCAGTACCGATGGACCTGCAAAGAAATTCTTTTTTCTGCTCACAGACGGCCTCCTTTGACCAACTCATCGATGATGGCAACCACTTCTTCACCGATTCTGAGGAGATTCTCTTCACTATTTGCCCCGATATGTGGAGTAAGTGTTACCCGATCTTCCTTCAGAAGCGGATAATCATCGGCAGGGGGATCGCTCGGATAGACATCAGTAGCATACCACGACAACGTTCCCTCATGGAGAGCCTTCACCACATAGTCAGCATCAACACACAACCCTCTTCCGGTGTTGATTAATACCGGCTTCTTCGTACAACCTGCAAGGAGTTTATCGCAGACCATTCCCCGAGTCTCGTCAGTGAGCGGCAGATGCAACGAAATATAATCGGCATCACGAACCGCATCTTCAGGAGTACTTTTCATCTCAGCAACAGGACTTTCAGATACATACTTATCATAAGCGACAACTTTCATCCCGAATGCCCGAGCCCGCTCTGCCACCTTGGTGGCAATGTTGCCGATTCCCAACAGCGCAAGGGTCTTTCCATAGAGTTCGGTTCGCTTAGTTTTTTTCAGCCACTGGCCCTGTTTCATCCCATTATGCATCGTGATCAGATGATTAGGAACCGATATCATCAGGGCAAAAGTCAGTTCGGCAACAGCAATAGCTGATGCTTTTGGTGTATTGCGTACGACAATACCTTTGCTCTCAGCATAGGCAACATCGATCGTATCGATGCCGACACCGCCTCGAACAATCAATTTCAGATTCTTTGCTGAATCGATGTATTCCTTGTTACACTTAGTTTTACTTCTAACCAGAACCACATCTGCTTCGGCTAATCGCGAGGTATCATCAGTAACCTCTCCGAACGGAGCAAGCAGACTTGGCAATGATGGGTCAAATGGATCTGAAATTAATATCAGCATCAGATAATCTCCTTTACATGTAATGATGTTCCATAATACTTCACGTATGCGGATTTTGTCAAATAAGTAATGTTAAATTTACCAGAAAGTCAATTTAGCTCCAACTTCTTACAGGATTCACCGCTTAATGGGTAAAGCGGTGAAAAGCAGCAGGAGAACGATGATGCACATGAGCTTCAGGGAGCAGATTCAGATCATACGGTGTACTCTGATACACATAGTAGTTGAGCCAATTTGTATAGAGCAGCTGTGCATGCGAATACCACGAAACCTTTGGACCCCGTTCAGGATCATCTGCTATATAGTAGTGTTTCGGCATTTCGATCGGAAGATGCCGTGCTAAATCCCGCTTATACTCCTGATCAAGTGTATCGGATTCGTATTCAGGATGACCGAATACGAAAACCTGTCGATGATCGGTACTCGTCACGATATATAATCCGGCTTCTTCACTTGCCGATAGAATCTGCAGTTCATTGCACGGTACAATATCTTCCTTTCGCACCTCAGTATGTCGAGAATGCGGTGCATTGAACACGGCATCAAATCCTCTCAGCAACGGTGTATTGGGAATGAGCACCTCGTGTTCAAAGACGCCAAACATCTTCTGATCCAGAGGGTGCTTCTCTACGCCGTAGTGGTAATACAATCCCGCCTGGGCACCCCAACAGAGAAACAGGTTGGCAAATACATGATTAGCTCCCCACTCCATGATCTCACACAGTTCATCCCAATACTCCACTTCTTCAAATTCCATCATCTCCACCGGAGCTCCGGTGATGATCATACCGTCGTAAGAAGCGTTTTTAATCTCATCAAAAGTTTTGTAGAACTCTTCAAGATACGCAGCCGAAGCATGTCGTGAGGTATAGGTGGCTGTCCGTAAAAAATCAACCTCAATCTGCAACGGCGTATTGGAAAGTCGTCGAAGCAGACTGGTCTCGGTACTGGTCTTCAGCGGCATGAGATTGAGAATTACCAATCGCAATGGCCGAATATCCTGACTGATTGCCCGCTTCTCGGTCATGACAAAGATATTTTCCTGTTCGAGGATATTTTTTGCAGGAAGCGCATCGGAAATTTTTACCGGCATAGGTTACCCCTGTAAAGCCTGCGCCAAATCGGCAATCAGGTCATCAATATGCTCAGTACCCACCGATAATCTCACCGTTCCCGGTGCGATACCTGCTTCTTGCAGTTGGGCTTCGGTCATCTGAGCATGGGTGGTGCTTCCCGGGTGAATCACCAGCGATTTCACATCGGCTACATTCGCCAACAGAGAAAATACCTGCAGGCGATCGATGAACTGCATCGCCTTTTCTGCCCCGCCGGCAATTTCACACGTAAAAATAGAAGCACCCCCCCAAGGGAAATAGCGCTGATAGAGATCGTGTGAAGGAGAATCGGGAAGAACGGGATGATGCACCTGCACAACTTGTGGATGCTCAGAGAGAAATTTCACCACAGCGAGTGTATTGGCCACATGACGTTCAACACGAAGCGAGAGCGTCTCCAACCCCTGGAGGAATAAGAATGCATTGAAAGGACTCAGTGCAGCACCGTAATCTCGCAGTAGGATGACCCGGGCGCGGGTGATAAATGCAGCGGGACCCATTGCCTGCGTATAACTGATCCCATGATAACTCGGATCGGGAGAGACAAAATGCGGAAACTTTCCAGAAGCTTCCCAATTGAATGTGCCTCCATCGACAACCACTCCCCCGATACTGGTACCGTGCCCCCCGATAAACTTGGTCGCCGAGTGCACTACGATATCTGCTCCATGGGCAATTGGCCGCAACAGATACGGAGTGGCAAAGGTATTGTCCACCACCAGTGGAATCTGATGGGCATGAGCTATCTCTGCAATACGTTCGATATCAGCAAGATCGGCATTCGGATTCCCGATACTTTCAATAAATACCGCTTTTGTGTTCTGCTGAATTGCCGATTCGAGGGATTTGAGATTTCGCACATCGAAAAAAGTTGTCTGAACACCGTTATCTAAAAAGGTTCTCCCGAGTAGATTATAGGTACCGCCGTAGATGGTTTTCGCCGCAACAATATGATCACCGTTGCGTGCGAGATTCTGCATCGTTATGGTGATTGCCGCCTGACCGCTCGCTGTTGCCAAAGCCCCGACACCTCCCTCGAGAGCAGCAATGCGTTTCTCGAAAACATCGGTGGTGGGGTTCATGATTCTTGTGTAGATATTACCCGATTCACTCAGGTCAAAAAGTGCGGCTGCATGGCGACAGTCATCAAAGACATAGGAAGTTGATGCATAGATAGGAACGGCACGAGCTCCGGTCGCCGCATCCGGTTGCTCCTGTCCCGCGTGGAGCTGGAGCGTTTCAAAATGAAAATCCTGTAAGGAATAGGTCGTACTCATAGAAGGGCCTCCTGTAATTGCTGAATTAATCACAACGAAATCACGCACGCTTCATCGGCACATACTGTCGCGGATGGAGCTATTCTGGAAACGATATGCTATCAGGCTGCTCATCCTACACCCTCCTATAGTACGAAAAAACCGTCGGTGTACACCGACGGCAATGACATCACATGTACAGAGGCGATTAATAGCTCTTCATGGAGTGCATCTTACGTACTTTC
>CAYZXD010000023.1:0-36653 GCA_964482325.1 uncultured Spirochaetaceae bacterium
CTGTGCTATCGCTCTTCGCCCAACCCCGTCAGGACCGGAAGGTAGCAGCGGTAAGTGAACGAGCGGTGAGCCACAGGTGATGTATCGGAGCCAGGGGGGTTTTTCCTGTTCTCTGCTCGTGATATAGTCATGCATGTACAATGACAGTGGAGAGACCATGGCATACGAAGTAACAGCAACAAGAAAACGTCCACAGGTATTTGATTCTCTGGTAGGGCAGCAGTTTGTCGTCTCCACGATCAAAAATTCCATCGAACAGGGACGGATTGCCCATGCATACCTGTTCAGCGGCCCTCGGGGCGTGGGAAAAACTTCCTCAGCCCGCATTCTTGCTAAAGCATTAAACTGTATTGAAGGTCCCACTCCATATCCCTGCGGAGTATGTGAACACTGCAAAGAGATCACGCAGGGAAATGCAACCGATGTTATTGAGATCGACGGTGCAAGTAATACCAGCGTCAATGACGTTCGCGTGATCAAAGATGAGGTACTGTTCCCTCCGCAGAGCTGTCGGTACAAGGTCTATATCATTGATGAAGTCCATATGCTTTCAGCAAGTGCTTTCAATGCCCTTTTGAAGACAATCGAAGAACCTCCCGAATACGTGATATTCATCTTTGCAACAACGGAAACGCAGAAAGTTCCGGCAACCATACGATCACGCTGTCAGCAGTTTCACTTTCAGTTGATCCCGCTGCATATTATCAAGGAAGTACTGGCTAAAACAGCGCAGGAGATGGACGTAAAGGCCGAGGATGAAGCGTTGTTCTGGATTGCCAAAGAGGCTACAGGATCAATGCGGGATGCATACACCCTCTTTGATCAGGTGCTCTCCTTCAGCAACGGCAATATCACCATGCAGCAGATTCAGGATAAACTGGGACTTGCCGGTATCGATACCCTTTCTTCCCTCTTTTTGGCTATCTGGGAGGAACAGCCGCAACAGGCTCTTTCCCTCCTGCATACGCTCCTGGATGCCGGCATCTCAATAGAACAGTGCATTAAAGAGATTGCCGAATATATTCGGACATTACTGCTCATCCGTCGATCGATTACCCAGGAGGCAATACTTGGCATCCAGATGAACCGGATTCCCCAAACATTGCACACTGCTTATAGCGATGAACAACTCGAAGCAGCGTTAGATCTGTTTCTCCGGCTCTATCGTGATATCCGGTATTCACTGAACCCCCGGTTTGAACTCGAACTGGCCGTCAGTAGACTTTCACGTCTGAAATATCTGACTTCTTCTGTCACGCTTATCGAGAAAATGCAACAGCTGAAAGATGAATTGATGAGTGGATCAGTTACGATAAAAGCGGCCCCAAAACAACAAATTCAACCAAATTCTCCTGCTAAACCTGAAAAAACGGCTATCGTTGAGCCACAAAGGGCGAAAATCAAGGAACCCGAAGCTCCGATGAAAAAAGAGCTGAAACCCATTACTCGGGAGCGACTTCCGGAAATTATCCAACAAGTGGCAGCAGAACGGGATCCTGTAGGGCTCATTCTCGGTCAGGTGGTCGATGTGTATCAGGATGAAAATCAGCTTACCTTTGTTTTCGCATCAGCCTTTGCGCTGCAGAACGCAAAGCAGAATGAACAGAAACTGCAACAGTTGATTGTTCACCTCAGTGGGTATGACGGTCCGGTTAAATACATACTGGAAGAGAAGCCTGAGATGGAACCGAAGTCTAAAAATGACGAGATTGTACAAACCATTGCCACCGTTTTCCGTGGCGAAATACTGCAGAGTCGTTAGTGTGGAGGAATTATGAATCCGTTTGATATGTTTAAAAATATGCAGAACCTTCAGGCACAGATGCAGCAGATGCAGACAAAGCTGGACCAGATTCGTGCTACGGGAAGTTCCGGTGGATCTCTGGTCGAAGTAACTGTGAACGGCAAGATGGAGGTCCAATCAATTACCATTTCTCCGGAAGTGGTGGATCCGTCGGACATCTCAACGTTGGAAGTATTGGTTGCTGCTGCATTCAATGCTGCAGTGAATAATGTACAGGATATCCTCAAGACTGAGGCAGTTGGACTGGCAGGTGGGATGCAGTCATGAACTCACTGGAACTCCTTGCAAAGCAACTCGCTCGCCTTCCTGGGATAGGTCCAAAAAGTGCATCCCGACT
The DNA here is from genome assembly GCA_964482325.1 of uncultured Spirochaetaceae bacterium. Lineage (GTDB taxonomy): Bacteria > Spirochaetota > Spirochaetia > Sphaerochaetales > Sphaerochaetaceae > CAYZJV01. The sequence goes on from CAYZXD010000023.1 coordinate 2,142, forward strand.
TGCCTATCACCTGATCCGAAGTGATGCTCAGTATAATCAGCAATTAGCGACCCTTATCGGAGAAATTCAGGATCGGGTATTCCCCTGTTCCACTTGTGGCAGTTATACCGAAGTGGATCCCTGTCCCATCTGTACCGATGCATCTCGAGATCAATCACTCTTGTGCGTTGTAGAGGAACCACAGGATGTAGTGACTATTCTTGCAAGCGGTTCGTACAATGGCCTGTTCCATGTTCTCGGTGGAGCTCTGTCTCCTCTTGAAGGTATTGGACCTGATAAACTTGATTTTGTCCGATTGATGAAGCGAATCGAAGCGGGATCCTTCACTGAGCTCATCATTGCAACGAATCCCACCGAAGAGGGGGATACCACCGCTATGTACCTCAGACATCTGCTCAAAGGAAATAAGCTGACGATCACGCGTCTTGCCTCGGGGCTGCCCATCGGTGGAGATCTCGAGTATGCAGACCGGCTTACCCTCGCCCGTTCAATGCGTCAGCGGGTGGAGTTTTCTGAATAACTGAGCATTCAGCTAATTGCCCGCTGTTGCTTGATGGTATCGTAGGCATCCTGAATTGCACGAAATTTCTCTGCAGCAAAAGTAGTGAACTCTTCCGGGAGCCCTTTGGAAGCAATGGTATCAGGGTGGAACTCTCTACTGAGTTTCCGATAAGCCTTCTTAATCTCTTCAACACTTGCATCAGGTTGCAGCCCCAAAACCGCATATACCTGTTCGGATGAAGCGGTACGATTTACATGCCTTCGCTTGATGCTTGCCAACAGTGAATCGCTGATTCTGAACAGTCGTGCAGCAAGATCGATGAGCCGCTCTTCAACCTCGTTGAGATTCCCATCTGCAGCACCAACACGGACAAGCACATCAATCATGAGTTCGAGGATTGCCTGCTCGTGAGCAAAGTTCTGATAAAACTGTGTAGCAAACTGTTCAAAGGTTCCCCCGCCTGTGAGGGCTGCGTTAAACACCCGAAGTGCTGCCTGACGACCCTGAGCATCGAGCTTGAGATCATCACGAATAAACTCTTCAACTTTCCGCTGTTCTTCAGGGAGAAGCCGCCCATCTGCCGTAGCGACCCGGGCAAGCATCGAGAAGGCACCGACAAAGAAAATCATCTGTGATTGTTGCTGATGATCCATCGTGGTGCTGTTATCCCCAAAAGGAATCGATTGATTTTGTGTTTGCGAGTATTGAGAAGCACGATCAAACAGGTTACCGAATGCAATACCTGCGATCATACCAAGCGGCCCGCCGACAGCGAGCCCCATAGCCCCACCGATTACTTTGCCCATCCAGCCCATATGCAATAACCCTACAGTTTATCGATGAGCATCGAACACTTACCCGAAGGAATCGGTAATGTCTTCTTTTTCTTTTCGTCGAGGATCTCAATGGTGAAGTAGTAGAGTTTTTCACTTTCCAGTCTGATTTCCCATCCGCGAGCCTGCTTATTACTGAGAATGGTGATCATATTCCGCTTCAGTGAAAGACCTTCAATTCCCATAGCTTCAAGTGTGGTCATCGTCCAGTCTACCGTCTTTCTCGGCAGCGAAATGACCAGACCGATGATATCTTCAATCATCAAAGTGATGGTAATTAAACCGACCATGGGTATGAATCGCTTCTTGGGAAAGTCCGGAATTTCGGGACATTGTGATGGCCCTTCCTTCGCCGGCAGATAAGATTCCCACACATCACCAACATCCTCACCGTTCGGATGAAGCGTATCGAGGATGAAGTAGAGATGTCTGATGGAACATTCACGAGCAAATTCAAACTGTCCATACCGTTCCAACCCTTTCACCACCATATAGGTGAAGAACGGCACAACGCCCCCATTATACCCGTTGCCGTTTTCGGAGAAATCGGGGTGATTTACGGGAATCACCGGGAAGGGATTTTCCGTACCGAAGCTTTCGGGATCGGAAAGATGAGCAATAAATCCATCTGCCCGCTCTTCATTGGGTATTTCAGCAAGCAATGTCCAGTATGACCCGATATGCTGTAATTCAGTCTGTTTCTCCTTCACATCGAGATCATAATAGAACCACGTATCGGCATTCCACATCATGGAGTTGATACGAGTTTTCAATGAAAAGTAGAGTCTCTTGTACCGGAAACTCAGTTCCTTATCATTGAGGATATCACCGATGGCGGAGAGATACAGCGCATTTACGGCAAGCTGTGCATTAAAATCAACAGGATAATACATATTTCCCCGGTCGACATTTTCGGTCATGCATGCCGAAGCGGGGACTGAATACAGCCCGTTTTCTCTGAGGAAATTCTCTTTCAACCAATCAAAGTGGCGCTCTAATACCGGAACAACTTCCTTGAGGCGCTTCTTATTCCCGATCTTATGATAAAAACTGAACTCTACATAAGCAAATATCGGGGGGCAGACACCTTCAGGATTATCAGGTGAGAAAATTGGCGTCCCATCATCTAAACTATAATCACTTCGGATTGCCCCGGAGTCCTCCTGTCTGCTGTAGAAGTAATCGATCATGGGAAACGGCGAATAATTTTGATTGCTGTACACGAGGAAAAGAGCTGCCATACAGGTATGGAGCTGATTGAACGATTTTTGACCAGGATACCCCAGATAACTTCCAGTAAACCCGTTATCTTTGGTCCCTGATGTCCAATATTCATCTATCCAGACCCAGGTCCTGTCGTACATGTCGACAAAATCCTGGTCATAAAAATGTACCGAAGGTACGATATCCTTGATCAAGCCCAACTCCTCATTCTATCAATCGAAAAACTACAAAAACACGCACTGTAAACAATACAACGACATTACGCATTAGTCAAATAATGGCTACATTTTTCTTAATAATTTCAATTTTCCCGGATGAAGGTTTACCGTAATATTCCGACATCCTCTCGATACCTCTTCACCATCAGCATGACAGACCAAATCATCCTGCTCACTGGTAATAGCTATTCTGCGGGCACGAATCAGACTGAACCGGTCAGTCTTCAGTTGACTGCCTGAGAAAAACCGCAGTGCATAACGGAGAATATGTTTTCCCGCAATCGGTTTATTTGCATACACCACATCAAGCAGACCATCATCGAGTTCGGCATAAGGCCCCATAATGAACGTCGAGCCCATCCTTCTCCCATTACAAAGTGAAAGCTGTTGGGTATCGCAAAAAAAACTCTCGTTTTCCGTCTCGATTTTCATATGTACCGGCTGCGGATAGTGTATCAATATTTTTATAAACCCCAGCAAATAACTCAACATACCGCTCACATGAGTAAAATCCGAGGCAATAAAATTCACCATAGGTTCAAAACCGACACCCACACCGTTTACAAAACAGCGGCCTTCAGGAAATCGGCCACCAAACAGTTCTCCATAATCGATATAGCTCCACGCTCCGGAAGCGATTACCTCACAAGCCGCGCCCACATCCTTCGGGATGTCGGCAAACCAGGCAAAATCATTACCTCGCCCGATGGGTATCAACCCGACCACAGGAGTCTCTTCGTCCGAAAGATCAAGAGCCCTGCTTGCCCGAACTACTCCCTCCACAACCTCATTCATCGTTCCATCACCACCAGCAGCAATGATCGTACGATGACCTGCTATGACCGCATCGCGAGCCAGATCTATTGCATCTAACGGTTTCTGTGTGAGTACTATGTGAACCGGAATGCCCGCTTGTGAGAACCAGGCGGCAATCGTATCACGCTGAGACAGCGCCCTACCCTTGGCTGCATGCGGATTCAGCACAATCACAGGTTCTTTGAGCATCTTGGTATCCGGCATGAGCCCTTCCTTCAGGTAGATATACAATCAAGAGCGTATCATAACCTATTTACACAGGGTTTTCAATCCAATATAGTGCTTTGCATGACAGGAAACAGGTCATTTCTTCCCCTCAGCAGGAAAGAGATGATGGACCGAGGCTGGGACGCTATTGATGTTCTCTTCATCTCAGGGGATGCCTATGTGGATCATCCTTCCTTTGGCAGTGCACTTCTCGGACGGCTCATGGAGCATCATGGCTACCGTGTAGCCATCGCTGCACAACCCCGGTGGGACCGATGCGACGATCTGAGCCAGTTTGGCACTCCCCGACTCTGCTGCATGGTATCATCGGGAAATATTGACTCGATGGTCAGCCGCTATACTGCCGCGAACAAGGTGAGAAATGATGATCCCTATTCACCAGGCGGTCGAGGAGGAAACCGTCCGGATCGTGCGGTAATCAGCTACAGTAACCGGGCACGGCAGGCTTTCGGCAAAGATACACCAATCATCATCGGGGGGCTCGAAGCTTCTCTGAGAAAGCTTGCTCATTATGACTTCTACAGTGATCGGGTCCGTCGAAGCATTCTTCTTGATGCCAAAGCAAATCTCCTTGTGTATGGGATGGGTGAATTACAGATTCTTGCACTGCTTGAACGACTTCAGGCGGGAGAGCCCATACAGACCATTACCAATATCCCAGGAACAGCTTTCTCACTTTCCGTCAGAGAAGCAGACTCTCTTGATCATGCTTCTGTAGTAGCGCTGCCATCATTTGAGGTAGTAGCAGAACGCGATATACACTCAAACATACCCACAGAAGCTGCAAAGCAAAGGTATGCAGAGGCTTTTCAGCTTCAAATGCTCCATGAAAATCCCTTTGATACCACCATGCTGACACAGCAGAGCGGAGATCGAACGGTAGTAGTCAATCCACCGATGCGCCCTCTGACGCAGGAAGAATTTGATGAAATCCAGAACCTTCCCTATACCAGAACCTGGCATCCGCAATACGATGCTCAAGGGGGAATTCCTGCGCTGCAAGAGGTCCAATTCAGCATTACCAGTACGAGAGGGTGCTTTGGATCCTGTTCTTTCTGTGCAATCACCAGTCATCAGGGACGTATTATAACCAATCGATCGATACCATCATTAATAGATGAGGCAAAGGAAATAACATCCTTGTCCAATTTTAAGGGCTATATTCATGATCTTGGTGGCCCGACAGCAAATTTCCAGGATATTGCCTGTGATCGACAAAGAACTCGTGGTCCCTGCAAAACCCGAATGTGCCTGTTCCCCGAACCCTGTAAAGAACTCAAAGATTCTCATCCTGCATACCTTGAACGATTAGCTGCTGTTGAGCAACTTGATCGAGTCAAAAAAGTCTTTATCCGTAGCGGCATTCGATATGACTACCTGTTAGCTACAGGCACAGCAGAGTCACGAAAGCAATTTTTAGACCGCCTAGCTGCGCATCATGTAAGTGGACAACTGAGAATTGCACCAGAACACATGGATCAGATGGCCCTTGATGCGATGGGCAAGCCGAAAATCACCTGGTATGAAGAGTTTGTCAGAGAGTTTGAAGCAGCATCGCGTCGGGCGGGAAAAGAACAGTACTGTATCCCATACCTGATCGCAGCTCATCCCGGAACCACGCTTGATGCGGCGATTGATCTTGCCCTGTATCTGCATCGCAGTCGATTCATTCCTGAGCAGGTGCAGGAATTTTATCCAACCCCGGGAACCGTGGCCACCTGTATGTATTTCACCGGATTGGATCCAAGACCTCATAGGAAATTTGCCCCTATACATGTCCCGAAAGGACGTGAGAGACACCTGCAGCGTGCATTGCTGCAATATAATCGCAAGGAAAATCAGAAGTTCGTTCGTGAAGCCCTTATGATCACCGGGCGCAGTGAATTAATACCGGTTCTCCTCAGAGGCCGATCATGATTCGTCTCCCCTCGCCGTTGGCACATGAAGAGACACGGATCGAGTTTTTCCGCCGCCTTATCTTCCTCGCTCTCCCGATCATGCTGCAGTATCTGCTGGTATCTTCCGTATCCTTTATCGATACCGTTATGATCGGCATGGTCAGTGAGCCCGCAATAGCAGCAGTAGGACTCGGGAATCAGATGTTTTTCCTCATGACACTATTCTTCTTCGGTGTCAGCAGCGGTGCCGCTATCTTTACCGCTCAGTACTGGGGGGCAGGAGATCGCAATTCATTGCATAAGGTCATGGGTATTGCACTCATGTTCAGTTACACCGGTGCTTTTGCTACGTTTCTCCTCTCTGTGATCTTCCCTGATCGTATCATCCAGATATTCACCGATGATCCCACCGTCATTGCCCTTGGCGCGGATTACATTCGCATCGTGGCACTCAGTTATCTGTTCACTGCTGCAGTAATGGTCTACTCGGCATCACTGAGAAGTACCGGAGATGCAAAAACTCCCCTCTATATTTCCGTATGTGCGATGATCCTCAATGTGCTGCTCAACTATCTGCTGATCCTCGGGAAAGGAGGATTTCCCCGCCTTGAAGTGAAAGGAGCAGCTATTGCCACCGTTATTGCACGTGGAGCTGAAATGGTACTGCTGCTGATGATTATCTATCGAAAACAGAAACCGGCAGCGGCTCCATTGAAGCTACTCTTCGGATTCGATAGTGCTCTGGTAAAGAAATATATCCATACCTGCCTCCCTGTCATACTCAATGAAGTCTTCTGGTCTCTGGGAATGGCAACGTATAAAGTGGCCTATTCCCGAATGGGTGTACAGGTGATTGCTTCGGTAAACGTTACAGAATCTATCCAAAATCTCTTTTTCGTCGTACTCAGCGGGATTACGCATGCCTCAGCAATTCTTATCGGAAATCGCATCGGAGAGAATGATCTTGGCCTTGCCAAAAAATATGCATCGCGTCTGCTGCTGACCGGATTAACAACAGGGATAGCCCTTGGGGCTCTGCTTGCGTTCTTTGCCCCCTGGTTATCATTACCGTTCAATCTAAGTGATGAGGTTGCACTCATGACTACCCGGTCGCTATTAGCCCTTGGGGTCCTGGTCCCATTGAAAGCATATAACATGGTACTTGTTGTCGGTGTCTTACGAGCCGGGGGAGATACCCGATTTTCTATGTTCGCTGAGTTATCGGGAGTATGGCTCATCGGTGTCCCCTGTGCATTTGTCGGGGCACTTCTGCTCCACATTCCGATCTGGTATCTCTATTTGTTTGTCGGCCTTGAAGAAGTGTTCAAGTTCATTGCCGGGGTGCTTCGCATTAAAAGCGGGAAATGGATTAACCGTCTTACCGAAGATCACCTCGCACCACCGCTGTAACGGATCGATATGAGTGTGGTACTATAGAAGAAGTTTAGAATCATGGAGGGACTCATGGCAGTTCATGAAGCAACACAACAGGCAATTTCAGGTTTGCAGCATCAGCGTCTGTGGAACTATTTTGCAGATATCTCACAGATACCCCGGGAATCGGGTAATGAGGAAGGAGTACGGAACTACCTGACCGCTTTCGCTCAGGAGCATGGATTTACATCCTTCATTGATACAGCAGGGAACGTCATTATCAAGGCTCCTGCAACTGCCGGCATGGAACAGATTCCCTCATTGGCGCTACAAGGTCATATGGATATGGTGTGCGTCAAAGAGGTGGGATACGATCACGATTTTTCCCGGGATCCCATTATCCTAGAGCGGGACGGGAATTGGATTCATGCACGCAAAACCACTCTCGGTGCCGATAACGGGATCGCCATCGCGCTGATTCTTGATCTGTTCAGTGATCCAAAGGCAGCACACGGACCGCTTGAGGCAATATTTACCGTTTCGGAAGAGACGGGACTTGAGGGAGCATTTCATCTTGATGCATCACTGATTGACAGCAGGAAGATGCTCAATCTCGATAGTGAAGAAGAAGGAGTTTTCTATATCGGGTGTGCCGGCGGGGTTGAAGTACGGGCAAACATCCCACGAACAACGAGCATCGCGAGGTCGGCTGAAATTCCGCTGGAAGTGACCGTTGACGGGCTCCTCGGAGGACATAGCGGTGGGGAGATACACAAACAACGGGCAAACGCCATCACTTGTATGGCACGAACGCTATTAGCGGTCTCGGATGAAATGGATCTTCGCCTCGTCTGCATCGATGGGGGAACTAAGCGGAACGTCATCCCATCTGTCTGTACGGCCACCATCTTGATACCTCGAAACATGCAGGAAAAGGCTATTTCTTTAGTCAACAGCATGTATAAGGACATCAAAAAAGAATACGCACAAGCAGATCCTGATGTACGTATTCGTGTTTCTCAGAAAGATGAGCACCAGGTATCAGCCTCTTCAGTTGCCGATTCTTTCCAGCTCATCGCCGCTCTCTTACTCACATATCACGGTGTTGAGCGGATGAGTCAGACCATTGCCGGTATTGTGGAAACCTCAAGCAACCTTGCGGTCATCGCTACAGACGATACTGCCTTCACATTGATCACCAGCCATCGATCATCAGTGCTTTCGGCACGCGATATGGTTGCCCGAAGAACTGTACTTGCTTTTGAGACTGCAGGGGGAACCTGCACTTTGGAAAATCCGTATCCCGCATGGACACCGGATCCTAATCTCCCGCTCGCACAGTTCTGCGCAACTGCATGGCAGGAGCGCATGGGAGAAGATGCCGAGATCACGGCAATTCACGCGGGGTTGGAGTGCGGCATTATCAACTCCCTGATCCCGGGTATGGATTCGGTATCTCTTGGTCCGAACTTGGAACATGTGCATGCAACACAGGAAAGGGTTGCAATTGATTCCACCGGAAAAATTGCAGATTTCCTGCGGCATCTGTGCACAGTGATCAGGTAATACCATAACAGAGGACGAAAAACTCGTTCTCTGTTTCTTTTACCCTACCCACTCCTTTACACGCAAAGCAAGTTGCTTGGCGACTTCACGGGCATGCTTTCGATCTTCTGCTGTCGGAGCTCCCTGGTATTCCACCACTCCGGCACAATCCCACTTCAGAGAAGCGATAAACGGATCAAACTGCTTCTGAGCACCGCCTGACCACCCGAAAGAGCCGAAGCGCATGACTTTCCGGTTATTCAGATGACTTCGTTCCAGAATATCGAGGATGTGATACATCGGGGGGAACATCCGATACTCGTATGTGGGCATACCCACCACAAGACCGCTGGAACGCCATGCCGAGGCAAGCACATGAGAAGCATGTTCTGCCGGTACTTCGTGCATGTGTACCGTAACCCCCTCTTCTTCGATTGCCTGACGGATATCGTCTATCAAAGCGGCAGTATTTCCATACATACTGCTCCAGACAAAGGTAATCTCCGGTTCAGCAGGTCCGTTCATGTATCGGGCAAGACGTTGATAGTGCGCAATGACCTGCTGGGGATTCTTTCGCCATACGATACCGTGAGAGGGAGCTACTATCTTGATATCGAGTCCGGATAGCTTCTCGATCCCTCGGGTAACAAACTGACTGAAGGAGGAGACGATATTGGCATAGTAGCGTTCGGTTTCCGGAATCAACAATTCCCATTCCTCATCGGTCAATTCATCATCGAAGCAATGATCATATTGACCAAAAGAGCCGAACGCATCACAGGAAAAGAGGATGCCGTCTTCCGGCACGAAGGTCATCATTGTTTCCGGCCAGTGAATATTTGGAGTTTCTTCAAACACTAGGGTCTTTCCCCCGAGATCAACGGTATCACCGCTGGCAACTGCCCGGACCTGTTCGGTAACCCCATAAAAGGCCTTAACCAGCGGTACTGCCTTCTTGGTACATAAAATCTGCATAGTGGGATTCTTTCTACACAACTCACTTAAGGATCCAGTGTGATCGGGTTCCATATGATTCAGCACTAAATAATCGATATCACTGAAAGACAGGCCGAGACTCTCAAGCTGCTTTTCCACCTCACCGACAGCACCTTCCCAGTCTTTAACCAGATCGATAAAGGCAGTGGCATTTTCCCCTTGCACCACGTACGAGTTCAGCAGGACTCCATGTTCTATCGGCCAGATTCCTTCAAAGAGATCCCTGCTGCCAATTCGTGCATATACTCGGTGAATACCGGGAACAATATAATCGGGTTTCATACTTCCTCCTGTTCAGGTAGATATACCGCTCTTATCATACCAGCAACTGATGATATTGGCGAGAGCATCTGTGTGCTTAAACTCGAGATGCCATCATGCGAAGCCGTGTCATCTCCTGTTTCCTCATACGCCAATCTGGCATCTGCTCATCAAGGAGATGCGTAAAGCCGTTTCCATGATTGAAATGAAGCAGGTGCGCAGTCTCATGGAGTGCAAGGTAATCAAGCAATCTGATTTCGAGCATAAGAGCACGCAGAGCGAAACTTATCGTTCCTGTCTGACTGCAACTTCCCCAACGTCTCCGATAATCATGAATCTGTATGTCCGGTATTGGAGAAATACTCAGTTTCGTACACCACTTGGTTACCAGAGAACGGAAGATTGGTATCCCTTCATCACGATACCATTGCTCAACAGCTCGTTTCACAGCTCCCTGAGATGCTCTATGATGTCGATATACAAACAGCTTCTGCCCACTGCGTCTGCAGTAAGTTCTCCCGCTGTACGGTGGCTGTAGAGTAAGCGCAAGCGTCTCTCCGAGAAAAAGAAATTCATCATGATCGTCATAGGTATGCGGTTTCAGTGGAGGAGGAAGTTGTCTGCACAGTCCCTGCTGCCTGGAAATCCACGCGGCATGCTGTGCCACAAACATATCAATTGAAGCCTTACTGACACGAAAAGGAGCCTTCACCACCACATCACCGGTATCACGTACACTAAGAGCCAGATACTTGCGACGTTTGCTTCTTTTCAGTTCATACTGTACTTTATCACTGCTTTTCACTACAATCTTCTCCATGAATCACACATCAATGATGCAACTCTACCTGCAACAGCCCCTTTCTTATACGGTTATAGACCAAGTTGAACTCAGCTGTGAAGCAGCGTTTGATACCTTATTATCAGCCTATGACACCTTTGCTGTGGGAACTGATGGATATATCCACTGTAAAGCGGTCCGTACCGATGAACTCTGTACGTTCACCTGTGCTGAACGTGCCTGGACACATCCCGATCACCACGATATTGTCGCAACCATTGATGCAGGAACCTACCATTTTCAGCAACTTGTGGTCCCTGTGCAACACGGTACTGAGCTTCTACAGCAGCTGCAGCAGTTTGCTCTGTCGATCTCCTATGATGATACCCGCAGCACCGATATCTACATCCGTCTCTACAAGGAAAAAGCTTTTGAGACAGTAATTCAGCTCATCGCTCCTACCCATACCACAGAGGAATGAGAAACGGGGAAATGAGTGAGATGATCACTCCATGAGTGATAGCCAGAGGAACTGCAGTATCACCAAGGCTTTTTTTCAAGAGTGGAAGCGTAACATCCATGCTCGTCGCTCCTGCAATACTCACTGCTGAAAAAGAGATCCGGGAGAACGTAGCAAAAAGCGGAATCAGGATAAACGATGCAGATTCTCTGAATAAATTACTGAGAAATGAGACAGATCCGAGTTGCGGATCGCCCAGACCACTGATGAGCACTCCTGAGAGGGAGTACCATCCAAACCCTGAGACGAGAGTCAATGCCTCACGCACACTATAGGACGTGACAAGGGGAATTGCTAAAGCTCCCAGATAGGTCCCGATAACCGTTGAAGCTGGCAGCAGCCACATGACAGGAGAAGTGAACAGCGGACGCAGGTTCACCTCATGCTGCACCATCTGCATCCCTACGAAAAAAAGCAGCACATATAATACTATGGTGATAATCGAACTGGAAAACCAGGAAAATAACGATGTACTCAATGCAACGACTCCTCCAAGGATCACAATGCCGATCATGAGTAGCGGGGTTTTAAGTCTTTCCCAGGAAACACCTTGTCGTACATGCACAGAACCGCTGGTCCGTTTTCGCACTATCATACCAAGGAAAACTGAGCTTATCAGACATCCCACAATAACGAGAATTGTAGAGACAATCGCATCATAGCCTATTTGCACTATCTGCTGTTCGATGTGAGGAATTTGTGCCGTATTCACCCCCATCAGAAACAGGAGACTGTACAATACTGTATCAAGAGAAATTGCTGTGAATCGATGCCACCGTTGTTTTCCCACAAATCCAGCGACAAGCGCACCCGCAGTGAGACTCAACCCCAGTTGCATGAGATACCATATCGTCTGCATACTCGCTACACTAGCCGAAACCGAGCGGTTACTCAAGCAGCGTTCATAATTACCGGAGTTCACTCCTTGCCCCTTTTTCTCTTCATCGCTATAGTTGTACCGATGCGGAGGAATGACGGTGACGATTGAAAAGATCAGTGATACAGTACAGCGCCTTGTCTGTGCAAACGGTAAAGAGATTACTCTCGTGGGAACTGCTCACGTTTCACAGGATAGTGTTGACGAAGTTGCACGAATCATTGATGAAGTGAGTCCCGACAGAATCTGTGTTGAACTTGACGCCGGACGTTATACATCAAAAACAGAACCGCAAGGATGGGAAAATCTTGATCTTAAATCGGTCATAAAGGAGAACAAGGGATTTCTCATGTTGGCAAACATGGCCCTTTCCTCTTACCAGAAGAAATTGGGCAACCAGATGGGGGTATCACCTGGAGATGAAATCATGGGGGCAGCTACTCTTGCCACCGATCGGGCTATCCCTCTTTCATTCTGTGACCGCGAAATTCAGGTAACGTTTAAACGAGCATGGCGACTCTCCAATGGGTGGAACAAGATCAAGCTTATCTCTTCTCTGTTGACTGCAGTATTCTCTTCAGAAGAGGTAAGTAATGAGGAAATTGAACGCCTGAAAGAGACAAATGTCCTGCAGTCCATGCTTGATGAGATGGCTGAAGAACTGCCCACGGTGAAAAAGGTTCTGATTGATGAACGCGATGAGTATCTTGCTTCAAAAATTTTCACCGCAGAAGGATCCCGCCTTGTTGCGGTCGTTGGAGCAGGACATGCTCCCGGTTTGGTCGCTCACATGCAACGCCTCGAAGCAGGAACCGCCTCATCTCAGGTAGATCACATTACCAACGTTCCACCACCGTCGAAACTCGGATCGATACTGAGCTGGGCGGTAGTGATCGCTATTCTTGGTATTATTGCGGCAGGATTTGTCCGATCAGGTTGGGATGAAGGCCTCAGTATGTTCCTCTACTGGTTTGCCATCAACTCTTCGCTTACCGGACTAGCAGCCCTTCTTTCATTGGCACACCCGGTCACTATTATCGTTTCCATGGCAGCTGCACCGATTACGGCACTGAGTCCGACTCTCGGAGTCGGTATGGTTGCAGGTATCCTTGAAGCGACGATGCGCAAACCACGGGTGAAAGATTTTGAACACGTCAGTGATGATATTTCCCGTTTCAAGGGATGGTTTTCCAACCGGATTATCCATGCGCTGATGATCTTCTTCACCACCAGTATATTTGCCTCAATCGGAACATTCATCGCCTTCCCGGTATTGATTAGCAAACTTTGAACGATATAGTAAGTAGTCCTTACTAATACCTCAGCTGCTCCGTATTGCGATATGGTAGTGGATTGTGGGGTAAATCTATTTAGTCAGGATCGCTTACTAACGTGTTTTTGTATGATTGCGATCCGTTCAATCGCATGCTCTATGCGATCACACCGATACAGAATCGCCTGGTGATCTAAGGGCATTGCTTCAGGAATGAGAAGATGGGTAAAGCCCATATCTACCGCTCCCTTAACCCGTTTATCTCCGTAGCTGACTGGGCGAACCTCTCCTGCCAGGCTCAATTCGCCAAGAGAAACGAAAGAAGATGGCAACGGTACCCCGGTTGCGGCAGAATACAGTGCCAGGGCAAGTGGCAGCTCTATCGACACCTCCTGCAATTTTATCCCGCCAGCAACATTTACATAAATTTCTTTATCGGAAAGGATAATGCCTGCATGTCGTTCTAACACTGCTGCTATTCGCGTAACCCGTGCCGTATCAATCCGTTCTGAGTAGACTCGAGCTCCTGTTTTATTGGGAATAGTAAGGGCTTGAATTTCTACGAGGAAGGTTCTTGTTCCCTCAATAACAGCGGTGAACGCAATACCGGGAGGAAGATCACCCGAAGTTCGCTCGCTGATGAAGAATCCACCCGGATCCATAACTGGTGTAAGTCCTTTCTCAGTCATGAGAAAGATACCGATTTCATCAACCGAGCCAAAACGGTTTTTCACTGCTCTGATGATGCGTACCCCAGAACCGGCCTGCTCAAAGTATAGCACCGTATCGACAATATGTTCGATTGCTTTCGGTCCGGCAATCTGTCCCTCTTTCGTAATATGTCCGATAAAAAACAGGGACGAACCTTGCCGTTTCGCCGCATCGACCAACTCCATGCTGCAGGTCCGCATTTGATTGACAGACCCGGGTGCCGATGGGAGTTCGCTACTATACAATGTTTGCAGTGAATCGACGGCAATTACATCAAAATGGGTATTGCTGATCAGATCAATTACTGGTTCAAGACGTGTATCATTAAATAACGTAATCGATTCAAGGGGGATTTCAATACGTTGAGCACGCATACTTACCTGTCCAGGAGACTCTTCTCCCGAAATGTATAATACCGATTTCCCTTGAACAGCTCCCAGAAGCTGCAGCATCAATGTAGACTTCCCGATACCCGGTTCGCCACCGAGCAATACGGTTCCCCCACGCATGATACCACCGCCGAGCACCCGATCCAACTCAGAAATACCGGTTGAATACCGAAAATCAGGTTCAACGATAACTTCTTGTAATGTAATAGGTTCTATTTTGTTAGCATCACTTACTAATTGACTTTTACCCGATTTACTCTGTTTTTGTACCACCTCTTCGGTAAACGAGTTCCAGGAACCGCAGTCAGGGCATCGGCCGAGCCATTTAGACTCGACCCTGCCGCATTGAGAACAGACATATCGGGTGGAAAGTCCTTTCATACGTTTAGAAATCGATTAATTCCACATCAAAAATGAGGTAGGAATTCGGAGGGATAACTCCTGGATATCCTTGACGTCCATATCCAAGATCCGGTGGAATAATCAGGGTTCGTTTCTCACCTTTGGTCATACTTACTAAGGCTTCATTCCATCCTTCAATTACCTGACCGATTGCAAACTGAGCAGGTTCACCGCGACGTACCGAACTATCAAAAATGCGCCCATCCAGAAGCATACCGGTATAATGCACGGTAACTGAAGTCCCTTTTTTCGGTGAGGCTTTCCCATCCCCTTCAGTAAGTACTACATAGCGAAGGCCGGAGGGGGTTTTTATCGCATTTGGCCATCTATTCTGCAACTCTCTCTCTAATTCAGCAGACAGTTTCTCCATCCGTTTCTTCTCTATCGACTGAGCCTGTACCACCGCCTCGGAAAAACTCTCTTTCGTAACAGCAAATGATGTAGCTTCTTCACCGATCCGGATAATCTCAACGGATTTCATAGCATCGCCCTGTTCAATGGCATTCACTACATCCATGCCATCTACTACGGCTCCAAACACACTATGCTTGCCATCAAGCCAGGGTGTAGGAACATGGGTAATGAAAAACTGGCTCCCATTTGTACCAGGACCTGCATTTGCCATAGAAAGGATACCAGGTCCGGTATGTTTCAGATCGTCACAGAATTCATCGGGGAAGGTATATCCAGGTCCACCGGTTCCGGTCCCCTGAGGACATCCGGTTTGAATCATAAAATCATTGATCACCCGATGGAAAACAAGTCCATTATAGTAGGGTTTTCCCGGTTCTTTCAGATTCAATGTCCCTTCGGCTAGCCCGACAAAGTTCGAAACGGTCATGGGAGCCTGTGTATAATGCAGTGAAAGAGTAATTGATCCTTTGTCTGTATGGATTTTTGCATACAGACCTTCCTGTAATTGTTCAGACATATTAATTCCTTTTATTATATAAAGTTATAGCTCTATTAATTCTTCATTATCCTGTGCTATCAATTGATATAATCGCTCAAGATCATCCATTGAGTGATACGCAATCTCAATTTTTCCTTTTTTCAGGGAACCCTTCAGTTGTACCTTGGTCCCGACTGCTTCAATGAACTTCTGTTCAAGTACTACCAAATCAATCGGTCGCTCTTTATGTTGATGCTGGTCTCTCGCATGAGAAGCACGTTTCCCTTTATTCAACTCAAGCGCAAGCTTTTCTGCTTCACGTACAGAAAGAGCATCATCAAGAATTTTAGCATGAAGATACTGCTGATCAGCCGGATTGACAACTGAAAGCAACGCTCTCGCATGTCCCGCAGTAAAATCTCCATGCATAAGAGACTCCTGCATTTCTTTTGGGAGCTGCAGCAGCCGAAGACTGTTTGCAATAGTGGATCGCTTCTTCCCTACCCGCTCTGCAAGTTCTTCCTGACGCATATCCGCCTGTTCTAACAGATAGAGATAGGCACGTGCTTCTTCAATAGGATTCAGATTCTCTCGCTGAATATTTTCAATAAGAGAAACTTCCAGTCGTTGCACATCGGTAAACCGCTTTACAATAACGGGTACAGTCTCTAATCCAACGGTAAGAGCTGCTCGATAACGCCGCTCTCCCGCTATGATGGCATAATCATCATCGCTGATTTTTTCAACGAGAAGGGGCTGTAAGATTCCCTGAGATTGAATTGATTCAGCCAACTCATCAAGCGTCTCAGGATCAAACTGCTTTCTTGGTTGATGTGGATTTGGATGCACCTTATTAATTTCAAGAAGCATAAGCGTACCACCATTTACTTCCTGTGGAACCACAGTAGCTGAAGTTGAGAACACATCTTCAAATGAGTAATCATCCATGAGTGAGCTAATACCTTTTCCTAATCGTGATTTCTTATGTGCTGTATCAGACACGGCTCATCACCTCCTCTGCCAGGTTTGCATAACCCAAAGCTCCAGAACACATATTATCGTACAGATTTATAGGCATACCATGCGATGGAGCCTCAGAAAGCCGCACATTTCTTGGGATTTTTGTTTCAAACACCTTCTCCGCAAAATAAGCGGTCACATCATCAACCACATCATTTGCCAAGCGAGTCCGCGCAATAAACATGGTAAATACTATACCTAATATTTCTAAATGAGGATTGAGCTGCTTCTTCACATTACTGATAGTGCGCATCAGAAGATTCAATCCTTCCATTGCAAAATACTCACATTGCATCGGTATGATTACATACTGTGCCCAGCACATTGCATTGATGGTTACCAAACCCAGGGAAGGGGGACAATCAACAAGAATGTAATCCCATTCAGACTCAATCGGTGCCAATGCATTTTTCAAGAAAAATTCTCGTGCCAGTTCATTTACCAATTCGACACTTAAACCGGCAAGATCAATACCTCCCGAAATAACCGAAAGATTCAGCACTGGTGTACTTTGATATGCTTCACGAGCGGTACATTTACCTACAATGACATCATAGCTACTATGATATTTGAGATCAGCAGAAACTGCACTGGATAGATTCCCTTGAGAATCAAGATCTATCAGGAGAACTTTGTTCCCTTTTTCCGCTAGAAATGCACCAAGATTCACTGCAGTGGTAGTTTTACCAACTCCACCTTTCTGATTAGAAAAGATTATTTTTTTCGCTGTCATGTATTCACTATACCGAATGACCCAACATCTGTCATCATCATAATTCAGGTATTGACCATCATTTCCCGCTCATGTATCTTTTGTCTATAACTTGCTAGGAGGCCAATCACATGATTGATAAGGTAAAAGCTGCTATTGAGAAGATTCGACCCGATCTCCAGAATGATGGTGGCGATATTGAATTTGTAAGCATGGAAGGCAATGATGTCACCGTACGTCTTGTTGGATCCTGTGCCGGATGTCCGATGTCTCAGATGACATTAAAGAATGGGGTAGAGCGATACGTTCGCAGCGTGGTAGACCCTAACATTAATATTATCTCGGAGAATTAAGCGGTAATGTTTCACGTGAAACAATGATGAACGTATCGCCTGTTTCAGGTGAACCGCACAAAGAAACAGCCACCGATTTGGTGGCTGTTTCTTTATAGCTTCAGAAAGCACTTATTCATCAACCTCTTCCGATTCCTCTTCAACTTCGGCCTCAGCATCAGTTCGTGCAATGGCAACAACCGTATCGCCTGCTTTCAACCGAGCGATCATCACACCGGAAGCATAGGCACCCTGAATAGAAATAGTAGAGACAGGAATTCTCAATGACTGACCTTGACTGGTTATACATACCACATCATCGGTGTCATTGACTGAAAGGGCACGGACGATATAGCCGGTCTTATCTCTAAAGGTATAAATCTTCTGTCCCATAGTACCACGCCGATGTGCTCTAAACTCATCGAACTGCACCTGCTTGCCTTGTCCCTTCTCGGTAAGCATCAGGACCCGATGGTCGTCCGATACTTTAAGCAAACCGGCAACCTCATCATCGTCTATAAGCTTGATACCTCTTACACCATGAGAAGCCCGTCCCATAGCACGAACATCACTCTCTGCGATTCTCAACCCTTTCCCTTTTCGGGTAATAATCATACACTCATCACCCTCATGGATTAGTTCGCAAGTGTGCAGCACATCATCCTCATCAAGAATGATTGCCGTGATCCCTCGTGCCCGTGCATTCTTAAAGAGTGAAAGATTCACCTTCTTTGCAACTCCATTTCTTGTTATCATAAGGAGATAAATATCTTCATCAAAATCCTTGAAATTCACAATCGAGGTAATTTCTTCACCATCGGCAAACGGAAGATTCTTTTTGATACTCTCTCCCTTGGATGTTTTTGACCCCACAGGGAATTCATGTACCTTCATCCAATACGCTTTACCGAAGTTAGTCACCAACATCACATATTCATGCGTTGATGCTACAAAGAGATGCTCGACAAAATCTTCATCTCGCAAAGTTGCTCCACGAACACCCTTGCCACCACGGCCTTGGCTGCGATACTCGTCTACGGGAACTCGTTTCACGAAGCCACGATTTGAAATAACTACGACCACATCTTCTTCTTTGATGAAGTCTTCAATATTCATTCCCCCGATCTCTTCAAGGGTGATCTCAGTCTTTCTCCGATCGCCATACTTATCGGAAAGATCCTGTACCTCTTGTTTGACCACCTGCCGGATTTTTTCCTGATCAGCTAACAATTCTTTATAATATATTATTTTAGATGTAAGATCATCCAATTCATCGAGAATTTTTGATGTCTCAAGATGACTCAATCGACCCAACTTCATATCGATAATAGCTTGAGCCTGTATATCCGAAAGCCCAAATCGAGAAATTAAGTTGGCAGCAGCAACGGTATTATCCTGAGCTTCTTTGATAACACGAATTACTTCATCAATATTTTCTAAACCAATTTTCAATCCTAAGAGGATATGAGCCCGCTCCTCCGCTTTCCGCAGATCAAAGCGTGTTCTCCTCTCCACAACCACTTCCCGGTGCTTCACATAGTGACTGATCATATCAATAAGGCCAACCTGTACTGGTCGTCCATCGACCAGTGCCAGGTTATTCACATTGAAGTTTGTCTGAAGCGGAGTATGTAAAAAGAGCTGGTTAACAACAACACGAGCCACAGCACCTTTTTTCAAATCAACCACGAGGCGAATACCGTCACGGTCAGATTCGTCACGCACTTCACTAATTCCGGTAATTACGGTTTTCTTCAGATCGGCAATCCGTTTAACGAGATCGGCCTTATTTACCTGATAGGGGAGTTCGGAAATAATGATCTGATCCCGCCCCCCTTCGATCTCCTCAATTTCATACCGTCCGCGAATTACGACTTTTCCCCGCCCGGTTTCAAAGGCACTGACAATGCCACTTCTTCCGCAGATGATACCTCCAGTAGGGAAATCAGGTCCCGCTATATGCTCCATCAACTCCGGTATCGTAATCGCACTGTTATCGATATAAGCAGAAATGGCAGCACAGATCTCGGTAAGGTTATGTGGAGCCATATTGGTAGCCATACCTACGGCAATGCCACTACTTCCATTCGCTAAGAGAAACGGGAAAGCCGCAGGAAGGATCAAGGGCTCCTGGAGAGAATCATCGTAGTTAGGCCCAAAATCAACGGTCTCTTTCTGAATATCATTGAGCATCTCTTCGCCGAGACGGCTCATTTTGGCTTCGGTATACCGCATGGCGGCTGCCGGATCACCATCAATTGACCCAAAGTTTCCCTGCGGATGTACCACGGTATACCGTAAAGAGAAAGACTGAGCCAGACGTACGAGGGCGTCATAGACTGAGGAGTCTCCATGCGGATGATACTTACCGAGCACATCACCGACAATACGTGCCGACTTCTTAAATGAGGTATTATACTTCAACCCCATTTCATACATGCCGTAAAGTATTCTTCGGTGCACGGGTTTGAGCCCATCCCTGATATCGGGAAGTGCCCTACTGACAATGACTGACATTGCATAGTTGAGATAGGAGATTTTCATCTCCTCCTCAACGTTTGTCTGGATAATTCTACTGGTTTGCTCTTCCATTATCTATATTCCTAACTATATTACACATCAAGATTTGAGACGTATTTAGCGTTTTCTTCAATGAACCGCTTTCTCGGTTCAACCTCTTCACCCATCAGCATGGTGAATATAAGGTCGGCCTCAACTGCATCCTCCAGCGTCACCTGGGTGAGACTCCGGGTATCAGGATTCATCGTGGTATCCCACAACTGATCCGGATTCATTTCACCAAGACCCTTGTACCGCTGTATTGGAATCTTGCTGATATCACCATCTTTGGTATTTTCCTCAAGAATCCGTTTTCGCGCCTCTTCATCAAATGCATAATAAAATTTTTTCCCAAAAGTAATCTTATACAGGGGAGGCATAGCAAAATAGACATACCCCATCTCAATTAATGGTCTCATGTATCGGAAAAAGAAGGTCAATAAAAGTGTTCTGATGTGCGATCCGTCAACGTCGGCATCAGCCATAATGATCACTTTATGATATCGCACCTTAGTCGGGTCGAAATGGGCACCAATACCGGCTCCAAGAGAGGCGATAACCGGTTGCAGCTTATCATTTCCCAATACCTTTTCTTCACGTGCTTTTTCCACATTCAGCATTTTCCCCCACAACGGGAGAATTGCCTGCGTCGCCCGATCACGTCCCTGCTTGGCACTGCCTCCAGCTGAATCACCCTCAACAATGAAGATTTCACATTTTGCGGGATCTTTTTCTGAACAGTCAGCAAGTTTTCCCGGAAGCCCGGCACCCTCGGTATTTTTTCTGATGCGCATACGAGCATCACGTGCAGCAAAGCGAGCCTTTGCAGCAAGGATTGCTTTTTCAAGAATCCCCTCAATCACCAGAGGATACTCGTCAAAGAAATCATTGAACTTCTCATACACCATCGAGGAGACAATCCCCTGAACGCGAGGATTTCCCAGCTTCATCTTAGTCTGACCTTCAAATTGAGGATCGGGAATTTTCACCGAAATAACAGCAGTAAGACCTTCTTTTAAGTCATCTCCCGTAAGAGAATCATCAAATTTCTTTATCAGCTTCGATTTCTTCAGCTGTTCATTCATCACTCGGGTAAGACCACTGCGAAAACCCGCGAGATGGGTCCCTCCCTCGCGCGTATTGATATTATTAACAAAAGTAAACAGCACTTCGTCGTACCGATCATTGTACTGAAGTGCTATCTCAACTTTCACATCATCCTTCTGCCCGTCAAAATACACCGGTTCTTCATGAATAACCTTTTTCGATGAGTTCAGATGACTGATGAATGATTTAATCCCCCCTTCAAAATGAAAGGTTTGTCTTCGTGGATTCTCAGATCGTTCATCTGCAATAGTGATGACAATACCCTTATTCAGAAAGGCAAGTTCCCGAAATCGTTCGGCAAGTACACCATAACTGTAGTGATCAGTCTCTAAAATGGAAGTATCGGCTTTGAATCTCACTAACGTACCGGTTCTATCGGTATCGCCGATAATATTTACCGGCCCCAAAGGAATACCCTTTGCATACTTCTGATAATAGATGGAAGGGGAACGGTATACCGAGACCTCAAGCCACTCTGAAAGAGCATTTACTACCGAAACACCAACACCATGCAGACCGCCGGAAACCTTATAGGTATCGTTATCGAACTTTCCACCAGCATGGAGTTGTGTAAGCACAACTTCCAGTGAACTGATTTTCTCCACCGGATGCGGTTCAGTAGGAATCCCTCTTCCGTTATCCTCTACCCTGATAATGTTATCCTTCTCAATAGTGACCCAGATGGCATCACAATAGCCGGCCATCGCCTCATCAATACTGTTATCAACTACTTCGTAAACAAGGTGGTGCAGTCCATCGATACCTGTGGATCCGATGTACATGCCAGGCCGTTTTCTTACCGCCTCCAGACCCTTGAGAACCTGAATATTTCCTGCTGTATATGACTGTGCTCCAGTTCGTCCCAGTGCAGAATCATGATGAACTGAAGTGTCCGTCGGCACTCCATCGAAATCGCTGTCAACCATATTGTTATGTCCTTATAAGATATAAAAATGAATTCAGACTTTATGGTATCATTTTTTGCGATCAATGTAAAGGGTACCACCGGTATTTAAACAGTAAATATATTATTTTATTACAATAAGTTATCATGGCTGTCATCGGTTTTATCACGAGGTAGACACCAACTCTTGCCATTGTTCATCGGGTGATATAAGATAGCATACATGCCGCAGGAAAAGTGGAATTATCATCCGTTCTGGAACGAGGTTATATCGCGCATGAATACCTCTATTTCAGAACAGGAAAGTACAACTTGGTTACAAAGAATTTCGTATGCCTCATCAGATGACCACAAGTTAATTCTTGCAGTCCCATCGCTCTTTATCCGTGACTATGTATCCTCACAATACAAGGACACGATAGAGACGATTCTCCATGAGTTGACCGGTGAATCGGTCACGGTAGAATTCTCTGTACAGAAAAGCGAAGAGCCTCCGAAATCACACGTACCCAAACAGACTCAATATCATGCTACCGCAGCGGCAATACCGCATCCAAAAGCACAGAAACGTCCGAAAGATCCCAATATCAATACCAGTTATCAGTTTGATAGTTTTGTGGTAGGGGATAATAGTGCTTTTGCCTACAATGTAAGCATGGCAATCGCGAAAAACCCTGGTGTGAGCTACAATCCGTGTCTCATCTATGGGGGAGTCGGATTGGGTAAAACTCATCTGATTCAGTCAATTGGCAACTATATTCAGGATCATACGCCTGAATTACAGGTTGTCTACGTCACTGCAGAAATGTTCACAAATGAGTTTATTCAGGCCATTGGTGAAGAGAAAACGCCTCAATTCAGACATAAATACCGTAAAGCAGATGTATTGCTCATTGATGATATTCATTTTCTCCAGAGGAAGACCTCAACGCAGGAGGAGATGTTTCATGTATTCAACAATCTCTTTGAAGCAAATAAACAACTGGTATTTACCTGTGACCGACCGATTAATGAGCTTCAGGATATTGCAGACAGATTGAAGAATAGATTCACACGAGGAATCAATGTTGATCTACAGCCTCCCGATTTTGAGACTCGACTGGCAATTCTTAGGCGCAAGTGTGAAGGAAAACCGTGTCACATCTCATCTGAAGTACTCGATTACATCGGCAGAAGTGTAAATACTAATGTCCGTGATCTTGAGGCAAGTCTTACCAAGCTGATCGCCTACAGTAATTTGTTAAACAAGGAAATCACCATAGAAATTGCCCGGGAACAATTGAAAAGTACGTATTCAATGTCCAAAGATCAGTCGATGTCCATTGATTCAATCATTCGTGTAGTGGCCGATTATTTCAATATTTCTCCGTACGACATACGCGGAAAAAAACGGACTAAATCAGTAGTGCTGCCTCGTCAGATTGCCATGTACATAGCTCGTACCATCACCGATTTCTCAACTACCGAAATCGGATATGAATTCGGGGGAAGAGATCATACCACAGTTATGCACTCAGTTCAGCGGGTTGAAGGTATGATTCAAAGTGATGTTGCTGTGAGTAATTCCATACAGACACTGATCCGCCAGGCACAGAGTTATAAGCGAGAAAAATAGGTTGTATAAGCTGAGAATCCATAGGGGATAACTTGTGGATACATGTTAATAAGTTTTTTTACCTGTGGATATCTGTGGATGAAAAGTGGATAACTTCCTAGATTCTTCCACAGGATGAGAAAATTCATGAGGAGATTATGTAAAGAATTATTGTCGTTTTCCACAGTATACATGATACTATTACTACGACTGTTATATTTATATAAAAGAATAGGAGTGATCAGATGAAGTTCGCCTGCCAAAGAAATACATTGCTGAAGGAAATCGTATTAGCACTTGATTTCACCTCTCAGAGAAATACTCTTTCCATCGTTTCGAATGTGCTCCTTGAGACGCGATTGAACAAGCTGATCATTAAAGCCACTGATCAAAAAGTGGGATTTACCACTGAAATACCGGTAGAGACTATTGAGGAAGGAAGTACTACGGTATTCTGTGATAAATTTCTCGGAATTCTCCGATCGCTGCCTGAAGAAACAATTATCTTTGAAGAATCAGGAGATAAACTGCTGATTCATTTAGAAAGCAAATCCATTGACTTTGAACTCAGAACCATATCAGCAGATAAATATCCCCGTCTGGAAACATCTCATCCTGAGAGTTTCTTCCCAGTAAGCCAAAAAGATCTCTTTTTTATGATTGATCAGACAATATTTGCCATCAGTGACGACGAAACCCGTTACTTCATGAATGGTGTATATCTTGAACAGGATGCAAATGGTCTTGTTATGGTGGCAACTGATGGAAGAAGGCTTTCTTTTATCAATCGAACTCTTGAACAAAGCATTCCTTCATTTACCCCGGTTATCGTTCCTGCAAAATTTCTCACACTGCTCAAAAAAGCAGGAACTGGGGATGGAGAAATCCATCTTTCAGTCAGTGAATCACTGATTTTTGCTAGACTTGGTAATCAGATCATGTACTCTACGTTGATCAAAGGACAATTTCCCAACTACCGAAGAGTGATACCTGCTCAGCAGACAAATACCTGCATTGTACCCACTGCAGAAATGAACGAAGCATTGAAACGCGTATCATTACTCGTAGAAAACAAAGCAAAACGGGTATATATAGACATTGAGGCTGGAGGAATTACTATCAGCTCAGAAGAGAGTGATTTTGGTCAGGCTCAAGAGATTATCCATTGTGATTATCAGGGAGAGAGTTGCCGAATTGCCATGAATTATTCGTATCTGGTAAGTCCTCTTCGCGTAATAGAAGGCAATTCATTTGCCCTCTGTTTTACCGAATCAAACAAGGCAGTTACTGTTCGGCCTGAACCAGAAAAAGACTACTTCCATATCATCATGCCTATGCAGATAGACTAATGAAGTTTCAATCGATAGGATTCCATAATTTCAGGAACCTTGCTGATTCACTGATCGTTACTGATACAAAAGAAGTTATTCTTGTCGGTATCAATGGGCAAGGAAAGACTAATTTTCTCGAAGCACTCTATCTGTTGTGTTATGGATCCTCATTTCGTTCGGTAAACAGTCGTGAAATATGCAAGCATGGACAGCGTGAATTTTCTGTATCGGGGGTCTTTGCTGATGATGATGGAATTCAGCAACGGCTCCTATTTCGATTTTCTGAAGGAAAACGTGAAATACGCATTGATGGAAAAGAAATTCGCGATAGAAGAGAGTTGTTGTACCATGTGCCGTGTATTGTTTTCTGTCATGATGATATTGAATTTGTCCGTGGTACTCCTGAGAGCCGACGAAAATTCTTTGACCAGACAATGTCACTTTACAATCCCCTTTTTTTTGATGATCTGAGGCGGTATCGACTCGTTTTAAAACAACGCAACGCAGCTATTAAAGAACAGTACTATACCCTTGTTCCTGTGTATGATGAACAACTTGCCCAACTTGGCATGGTCATTCAGGAGCAGCGAAAACAGGCGGTGAGTGAATTCAATACCCTTTTCGGACCACTGTATCGTGAAGTGAGCCAGACCGATGCCCAGATGCATATTGTATATAAACCTTCATGGGGGGATTGTGAAACGGTCGAAGATGTTCGGGATAAACTTGAACGCACCTTTGATCGTGATATCCGTATGCAGACTACGGCAAGTGGCATTCACCGTGATCAATTTATCGTAATGGATGCATCAGTTCCTTTTGCATCCAGTGGTTCTACCGGGCAAATGCGTCTTGCTTCGTTACTATTTCGAATTGCCCAGGTACAGTCATACCGGGAAAAAACCGGAAAATATCCCATTGTACTCATTGATGATGTGTTACTTGAACTCGATATGTACAAGCGTGAGCTCTTTTTAGATAAGTTGGGAGGATACAGTCAGGCCTTCTTTACCTTTTTGCCCGATGAACACTATTTTTCCGAGATGGGTGCTTCCGAGGCCTTGACCTATCGGGTGGAAGATGGGACCTTTATGCCGATATGAAAGAGAAAACCACTCAAGAATTACTTGAGATGCTCTTGTCCCGGTTGCACATTGATGAAACAAACCCCATGATGGGAATACACAGATCATGGATGGAGATTGTCGGACCTGATATTGCTGTACATGCAAAAATTTTGGATATCAAAGGGAGATCTCTTATTATTGCAACGGACCATCCGACCTGGAGTTCGCTTCTTCTGATGAAGAAAAAACAGATTATTGCTCGGGTGCAGGCACAATTTCCTGAACTGGGGATTACCCATATTGTGGTTCGCTCCCGTTCAGAATAGAGGATTTTATATGGAAATTAAGTTAGTATTATCTGATGTAGATGGCGTTTGGACCGATGGAGGCTTTTATTTCACCGAAGAAGGTGAGATGATGAAAAAGATTTCCGTCTATGACGGATGGGGAGTTCGCTATTGCAGAAATCTGGGAATTCCCGTTGGGATCATCACCGCTGAAGAGTCGGCAATGGCAGTTCGAGCTGCCGAAAAGTTCAAGACTCCGTACATCTATTCGGGCGTGAAAGAAAAACTGCCTGCCGCACAAAAGCTTTGCGAAGAACTAGGGATTACCTTACAGGAGACCGCATATATCGGAGACGATCTGAACGATCTTCCCCTCCTGTTGGCTGTTGGATATAGCGGATGCCCGGCAAATGCAAATAAATGGGTACGTGAGCGTGTTGATTATGTATGCACCACGAAAGGCGGTGATGGAGCTTTCCGCGAATTTGTTGAATCACTGCTGCAGCATACCACCGAATTTGCAGATCTGGTTACCTCATATGCAACCTATGGGGTCTACAAACCGCAATAAGGCACAACATGACTGATACAAAGAATCTTGAACAGAACCTGCATACCGCGTTACCGTTTCTTTCGGGTGGAATTGCTCAGATTGCCTATGTGGTAGAAGATCTCGAGCGTACTGTACAATCGTATTATGAGCTGTTCGGTATTGGCCCGTGGCATTTTTACACCTACGGGTATCCGCTGGTTCCGGTTATGAAACGGTATGGAAAACCTGCAGATTATGCCATGCGTGTTGCCCTTGGCAACTGCTCTTCAATGCGCATTGAACTCATCCAGAACATGTATGGTGACACGGTGTATCGGGAATTTATTGAAAAGCATGGATATGGAATACAGCATCTCGGGGTGCTGGTTACCGATATGGAGCAGGCCCTTTCGCAGGCACGGCAGGCAGGTCTCACCGTAACCATGGAAGGTGCAGGATTCGGATTGGACGGTGATGGCTATTATGCCTACTTGGATACGGAAGAATTACTTGGAACAACGTTTGAACTTATTCAACGGCCGGCAAGAAGACATCCTCCAGAGAAAATCTATCCCTCAGAGTAAAAAACGCTTTCATTCAGCAGCAATTCTTTTTCTATCAGGAGTATACAGATCTGATCATAACATCTTTACTACTTGACATTATTCAGGTGCGGGCTATATACTGCCCCCTCGGGAGACTGCTCCCGCAAAACTGATTAAATCCGCGTAAAGCGATATATATTTGGAGATTTCCCCATGAAGAGAACTTATCAGCCTAGCAGAACAAAGAGAAATAGAAAGTTTGGTTTTAGAGCACGTATGTCAACCAAAGGCGGGCGGTTGATCCTTGCAAGAAGAAGAGCTAAGGGCAGAAAGAAGCTTACCGTCTGCGATGAGAAAAAGCCTTACTAAACAAGAAATTGTAAAAAAGAAGCCTGAAATTGATGCGATATTCCGCAAAGGTAAGAAATTCTCCTGCTCCGGGGTCCGCCTCATGGTTGCACCCAATGGTCTGCCTGTGAACAGAATTGTGGTGATTCCGGTGCGGCATTATGGGAATGCTGTACAACGGAATCGGATCAGGCGACAAATTAAAGAGATTTGGAGAAATGAAAAACCCGGTTTCTTTTCAGGCTTCGATTTTGCGTTTGTGGTGTATCCAGGGAAGGCTGTTGATTATGAGACACAAAAAAAACAGTTAACGCAATTGTTCTCACAGGCAGGATTATATCTTGTCCGATAGTTCATATTCCTTTCCTGCAAGCACCTCACCAATGATATCTGATCAGGAGTGGATATGGACAGAAACACCATCCTTGCAATCGTCCTTTCAGTAATTGTTATCTCTGTTGGGCTTACCATACAGGCAACATATTTCGCACCGGAACCGATTCCTGAAAGCACTGCAGTGCAGAGTGAGAACGTAGAACCGGCTACTATACAGCAGCCGAATGTTCCCGTTTCCTATGCACAGTCAGCTCAGGCATGGAATAGTGGGGTAAGTGGATCATTTACTCAGACGGGAGCTGCAACTGCTACCGAACGCTTTACTTTTGAGACCGATGTATTTCTGGTGGAATTTGACCCCATAGGTGCAGCTGTTTCAAGTCTTAAATTGAAAAATCACCTTGATGAGGGACAGCCGGTTGAGCTCATCTTTAACAACGGTGATTATCCCCCCGCATTTTCTCTCTATGCCGGGGATGATATTACCAACCCCATCGATGCATCATTCAATTATCGTATACTCGAAGATCGTGTAGAATTTTCTCAGGAATTTGCCATGGTCGGTGATGATGGATCTGAAGCTGAATCGTTTACGATGATTAAAACCTATCGTTTTGGTCCTCATGACTACCTCTTTGAGTTATCGGTTGAGATTGTGAATTCACAGAATAAGGCCATTCCACTGAACTACAATGGATTTGCCTACACCCTTGCATTTGAACCGCAACTGGGTCCTGAGTTCCATGAAGCACCAGATGGGAACTATACCTATCGAAAGTTCTATATCGAACAGGATGGGAAGAAATCTTCTCCAAAAATTAAAGATGGATTGTATCAGACCGATGAGTTCATCACCTGGGCAGCTATTGCTGGAAAATACTTCTCGGTAATCGGTATCCCCGATGCAACTCGCTATGCGATCACGCTCACTGAACGGACTTCAGAAGATATTCCTCTTGAGTCTCGCATGTATTTTTCCCGTCCTGCCTATCGAACGGCATCAGGTAGAGATGTCTTCAGATTCTATATCGGGCCGCAGCTGAACCAGCACATGGCTATCTACAACGATGCCCAGGATAATGGATTCGGTCTTTCCAATCTCCATCTGGAAAAAGCTCTTGATACGAGTTCCTGGCTTGGATGGCTGGAAACGATTCTTAAATGGCTGCTGCAATTCTTCCATAATTTGATTCCTAATTACGGAATAGCTATTATACTTTTGACCATTCTGATTAAGATTGTGCTCTATCCGTTCAGTAGAAAGAGCATGCAGTCAACATCAAAGATGCAGGCACTGCAACCCCAGATGGAAGAACTTCGAACAAAGTACAAGGACAATCCAACAAAGCTCAATCAGGAGATGGGAGAACTGTATAAACGAGAGAAGATCAATCCCCTTGGCGGTTGTCTTCCCATGTTGTTCCAGTTCCCGATCTTCATTGCGCTGTATGGACTGTTAAATAAACACTTCGAACTGCGTGGAGCTATGTTCATCCCGGGATGGATTGAGGACCTCTCACTTCCCGAATCTATCTTCCATTTCGGTTCAGTTTCTCTGCCGTTCATTGGAAGTGATATCCGATTGTTACCGATTCTCTATGGAGCCTCAATGATCTTCTCCTTTAAGATCAGCCAGGCTGGAGGAGCTTCCACACAGAGTGGAATGACCGGTAAATTCATGATGTACGGTATGCCGATCATGTTCTTCTTTATCCTGTACAATGCACCTGCTGGATTGTTGCTCTACTGGATGGTGATGAACGTCATCTCAATCGGTCAGCAGGTATACATGAATAAAAAGCGTTCACGCGATACAGAATCGGGTGCAAAACTTACTCTGCAGCATCAGGGAAAGAAACAGGGGAAACAGAAATAAGTATTACCAGGAGACGGTATATCATGATAAGAGAATTTGAAGGTAAAACAGAGTTGGAAGCCATTGCCCTTGCGATGCAGGAGCTTCAGCTGGAACAAGACGAACTGGATATAGAAATCATTGATGCAGGAAAGCGGGGATTATTCAAAAAGAGTAATGTGCGCATTCGGGTCCATCTTTCTGATGATGAATTTGAAGAGGACTATGATGAAGAATTTACCGGAGATCTTGAAGAATACGAGCAACAGATCATAGATTTTCTCAGTACGGTGCTTACCAAGATGGGATACTCCGGTGACGTGCAGGTCAACTTCCGAAAGAACGGAAAACTAGGTCTGGAAATCATCAGCGATCACTCATCGATTATTATCGGAAAGAAAGGAAAGAATCTTGACGCACTCCAGTTGATTGTCAATGTCTATGCAGGTCAGCTCCAGCCGGGACTGAAAGTGGTAATCGACAGTGAGAATTATCGTATGCGACATGAAGAGCAACTGGTAAAACTTGCCTATCGATCCGCTGAGCAGGTAAAGCGAAGTGGCAGATCCAAATTGCTTGATCCGATGAACCCGTTTGAGAGAAGACTGGTTCATACTGCCCTGAACGACATTGAAGGGGTCACTACAAAAAGTGAAGGGGACGGACTGTTTAAGCAGGTGAGAATCTCACTAGATGATGAACTACCTCCTTTACGTCGGCAATAACGGGGCATCGTAATGGAAAGACACGGCAGCATGCTTTTTACGAGTGAATCAGTGAGTGAGGGGCATCCAGATAAAATTGCTGATCAGATTTCTGATGCAGTTCTTGATGCATGTCTTGCACAAGACAGTCAATCTCGGGTTGCCTGTGAGACGTTTGTCACCACAGATCGGGTCATTGTAGGGGGAGAGATCACCACCCATGCTCAAATAGAAGTTGAGTCTTTAGTACGTGATGTAGTTCGTGATATCGGGTATACCTATCCCGATTCAGGATTCCATTACGATACCTTGACAGTGATGGAATTTCTCCATCAGCAATCTCCTGATATTGCTCGAGGCGTTGATGCTACAAGCAGTGTATCCGGAAAGCAGGGAGCTGGGGATCAGGGTATGATGTTTGGCTATGCATGTAGTGAAACACCTGAGTTGATGCCTGCTCCAATCATGTTCAGTCATCGAATCCTGCAGCGAGCCGCCATGTTACGGAAAAATCAGGATGTTACCTGGCTTCGACCCGATGCAAAGGCACAGGTAACCGTGGTGTATGATCATGGAAAGCCGGTCGGTATTGATACGGTCGTAATTTCACACCAACATGATGAGCAAGTCTCGAATAACGAGATTGAAGAGTACCTGCGTGAACAAGTAGTACAGCCGGTTCTGGGGGCTTCGGGTTTATTATCAGAGAAAACCCGTTATCTGATAAATCCTACCGGTCGTTTTGTCATAGGAGGACCTACCGGTGATGCTGGTCTTACCGGACGAAAGATCATCGTGGATACCTATGGCGGTATGGGTCGACATGGTGGAGGAGCTTTCAGTGGAAAAGATCCCTCTAAGGTCGATCGATCAGCTGCTTATATGGCGCGATTAGTGGCAAAGAATCTCGTCTCCTGGGGCCTCTGTTCCCGTTGTGAAGTTCAGTTCTCCTACGCAATCGGAGTTCCTGACCCGGTAGCGATTCTGGTTGACACCTTCGGCACCGGTGCTGTTGATGATGCTGAGCTGGAAGCTCTCGTGAGAAAAGAGTTTGATCTCAGTCCATCAGGTATTATTGAACAACTTGATTTACTCAGGCCGATCTATCGTGCCCATATGAACTATGGTCACTTCGGAAAACCTGGGGTACCGTGGGAAATTGTTCGAAAGAAACCAGTCTGATCGATTACCATTCTTAATTCCGCTAAAATTATCACTAGCTTTAGTCAGGAAAAAGAATCTCCAATAAGAGTATCCGCACTGATCGAAATTGCTGCAATGAATTGGACAGATGGCTTGCAGAATGGCCGATTCTCGGAGGCGTGGATGATGGAGAGATTCCATAGCTTGTTCGATTTATATGTGAAAGCGTGATGAGTATGTACTAAAATCGATCATGGTGGGTGTTACAGTGCACGTTTTTCATAAAACTTCACTGCAAGAGTAATCGAGCATATAAAGAGAGCTATCCATGCAAGAATTGCTAGGATACTGACCACTATGGGTATGGTTGATACGGTTACTCCCAAGGAATCGACAAGGAGCGAGATAAGAACTATGAGAGCGCCCAGTAGTGCGAATACAGCGATATTTACCATACGGCTTTGCAGGTACCCGAGTTTGAAATAGATGGGGAGGTATCCGTAGAGAAGAATTGTGGCTACAAAGAATGAAGTAAGAGCATCTTCCCAGGAGATGATAAAGGTATCAGGTCTGATATTGGCTAGGGTGAGCAATCCTCCAAAGATGCCACTGAGAACTATGACGTTGATAATAGTGAGAAATCCACTGGTATAGCGGGCATACACAAGCTCTGCTCTGCTGATGGGAAGGCTGGCGAACAGACGATCCATTTTGTAAAACCCCTCATAGGAACAGACTGACATGGTCCAGAAGATTGCAGCTCCGATGGATACGGTGATATAGGGAGATGTAAAAGTTGTGTTCGAACCTGATGAGAATGAAAACATGAGCATGATGATGAAAAAGAGCATGAAGAAGAGGGTTCGCTTCTGTAGTATGAAATCTTTGCGTACCAAGTTACCAATGGTGATGACGGTGTTCATGGTTGAACTCTCCTTTTAGTCATGTAAAGCATTATATCATCGAGTGAACAGCGTTCGATGACCAATTGGTTTCCAAAGTTCTTCTCGATCGTAGCCACATCGTCTGTGAGCCCTTCAAATCCGTAAGCATGTTTGGTGTACCCAACCAGTGGTAATCTTGCATCAGGCCCAGCTGTATCAAGGATTTCCAACGAACCACGGACTATCCGATATTGCTCCAATACATCATCCTTCTGAAGGGTAAATATCTGCTGTCCATGGTTAATGAGACAGATGTAGTCGGCTATCCGTTCTAGATCACTGGTGATATGGGTGGAGAAGAACACTGAAGCCTCCTCACGGGTTATATAGTCTTGTAGGAGTTCGAGGATTTCATGACGGGATACAGGATCAAGTCCGCTAGTCGGCTCATCCATGACAATCAGTTGTGCATGATGGGAAAGAGCGATCGCGGTGACGAATTTCATTTTCATTCCTTGTGAGTATGTCTTCAGCGGTTTGTTTGCCGGCAGTTCGAAGAGTTCGAAATACCGGGAAAACTCCTGCTCATCCCATCGTGTGTAATAGGTACGTATGAGATCCTTCATTACCTTGGGAGTGATGTCGTCATAGAGGCACGGTTCATCATAGACGAACCCTATGCGGTCCTTTACAGATCGTTCGGCATGGGTATCATCGGCAACCGATGTTCCGAAGAGATGAATCGAACCCTTATCAGCCTTGAGGAGATTCATGATCAACCTGATGAGTGTGGTCTTGCCACTCCCATTCGGACCAATGCAACCGAGGATATAGCCGGCCTCCAACTGTAATGAGATATCGTTCAGAGTGAATCCTTCAAAGGTCTTCGTGACATGCTGCAATTCCAATATGGGTACCATGGATATTTTCTCCTCTATCTCACTGTCTATTGGCCTGCTCAGTGTCCCTATAGAGACGTCCGACGATGGTATGTACTTCCTCTTCGGTTACATTGAGCACCGTAGCCTCCTGGATAGCGACTGCAAGCAACAATTCGATACGTTTACGTTGACTCTTGGCCAAATCCTTGTCATTTATGTCGATAACATAGGAACCACGTGCCGCAGCTGTATTGATGAATCCAGCTCGTTCTAGCTCCTCATAGGCCTTCTTTACGGTGATGACGCTGATATGCAGTTCTTGAGCCATGAAGCGAATAGAGGGAAGCTTGGTCCCTCCTGGCAATGCTCCGGTGAGTATCTGTTGGGTGAGCTGGTCCTGTAGTTGTTGGTAGATGGGAATGTCCGAGCGTGGTGAAATGGTCAGATTCACACAACCTCCTTGCTAGCAACCGAGAATCGTACGGTCCTTATCAATACTGTATATACTGTATATACTGAACATATACAGTATGTCAAGAAGAATTTTCAATGAATATATTCCATCCCTAAGATCACTATTTTCTCTATCCTTTCAGGAGCTCAACTTGATGGGTAATGGCGCGAACCTAAC
>CAYZXD010000024.1:0-31133 GCA_964482325.1 uncultured Spirochaetaceae bacterium
AGGAGTAATACCATGGAAGAAATGAAAAGAAACCCGATGCCGCTGATTGGTGATTCTGCACCAGAGTTTACCGCTACAACCACCCAGGGAGTTATAAACTTTCCTGCCGATTATGAAGGGAAATGGGTGATCCTTTTCAGCCATCCAGCCGATTTCACCCCTGTGTGTACGACCGAGTTCATGACCTTCGCCTCTATGATCGATGAATTCAAGGCGTTGAACACTGAACTCATCGGACTTTCCGTTGACTCTTTGTATGCCCATATTGCCTGGCTGAGGAAGATCCAGGATCTTGAGTGGAAAGGCATGAAAGATGTAGAGGTCACATTCCCGTTGATCGAAGACATTAAAATGGACGTAGCCAACAAGTTCGGCATGATTCAGCCGGGCCAGTCAAACACGCAAGCAGTTCGTGCAGTCTTCGTTATCGACCCGAAGGGAGTAATTCGTACAATCCTCTACTATCCCCTCTCAACCGGAAGAAACTTTGATGAAATCAAGCGCATTATTCTTGCCCTGCAGAAAGCCGATAGCGATGGGGTGGCCACTCCTGCAGACTGGCGTCCCGGTGATGATGTAATTGTTCCCACCGCCGGTTCATGTGGAACAGCAAAGGAACGCATGGAAAGTAACGATGATGATACCTATTGTCTTGACTGGTTCATGTGTTTCAAACGTGAAAAGAAATAAGTTTTTTGGTAAACGGTCCGCTTCGGCGGACCGTTTTGCATCTTGCCCCGTAAAGCTGTTCTCAGATACAGTACACTTATGCAACCGAAAAATCTGATAGACTCCCACTTCCACCTTCTTGAAATGGAGAAACGGGGAATTGATATAACGCAGTTTCTCTCACAGCTTGCCGATACCGATATTGCAGGTGGTATGGATATCGGAATCTCAGCTGACGATATTGATCAACGAATCGCCTTGACCGCTTCATACCCCCAGATTCGCCTATCGGCGGGAATCGGTCCATGGGGAGCTCAGGGAGAGCAGAAAATCGAAACAATGGTCGCAGAACTGGCCAAACGAATTGAAGGAAAACCGGTAGATGCTCTAGGAGAAATCGGTCTTGACTGGTACTGGAACTACGGTAGTGTTGATCGGCAGCTTCAGTTATTTCATCTACAACTGGAGCTGGCACAACAGCTTGCTCTTCCGGTAGTTATTCATACACGAGATGCAGATCAATCCATGCGAGAGGCACTGCAACAGGCTTCTTGTATGCATGGAGGTATTATTCACTGCTTCTCAGGATCGTGGGAACTTGCTCGGGAGGCTCTTGATCTGGACATGTATATCTCGTTTGCCGGAACGATTACCTTCAAGAAGAATGGACACCTCAGAGAGGTACTTGCCCGTATTCCATCCGATCGTCTCCTGTTGGAAACCGACAGTCCTTATCTGGCTCCGGTGCCCCACCGGGGAAAAACCAATACACCCCTGTACATGACTCATATATACCACGTGGCAGCTCAAGTACGTTCTGTGTCAATTGAGGAACTTGCCGATCAGATCGAACAGAATTTCTTTACACTCCTTCCCGGTAAAAACCGCAATGGTTGACCAAGTTCACGCAAAAGAAGTAGAGTGAAGAAGATACAAAACCAACCTAGATAAGGAGTGAAAATCCGTATGACTTCATACAAAGAACTTGGTTTAGTGAACACCAAAGAAATGTTTGCAAAAGCCGTGAAAGGCGGATACGCAATTCCTGCGTATAACTTCAACAACATGGAACAGTTACAGGCAATTATTCAGGCATGTGTTGAAACTAAAAGTCCTGTTATTCTGCAGGTCTCCAAGGGTGCGCGTGATTATGCGAACATGAACCTGTTGAGAAACATGGCAAAGGGTGCAACTGAATATGCAGCAGAACTCGGTTATCAGATTCCTATCGTTCTGCACCTTGATCATGGAGATTCATTTGAAACATGCAAGGACTGTATTGACAACGGATTTTCCTCAGTGATGATTGACGGCTCACACCTTTCGTATGACGAAAATGTCGCTTTGACCAAAAAAGTGGTCGAGTATGCCCATGAGCGTGATGTCACCGTGGAAGGTGAACTCGGAGTTCTTGCCGGTATCGAAGATGAGGTACAGGCTGAACATTCCACCTACACCGAACCTTCAGAAGTAATTGACTTCGTCAGCAAGACGGGTGTTGATTCGCTGGCTATTTCCATCGGGACCAGCCATGGGGCAAATAAGTTCAAACCCGAACAGTGCACCCGCAATGCCGATGGCATTCTAATCCCGCCTCCACTTCGCTTCGACATCCTTGAAGAAATTGAAAAACAGCTTCCCGGATTCCCCATCGTATTGCATGGATCATCTTCTGTACCGCAGGAGTATGTGGCGATCATCAATGATCATGGTGGTAAGTTGAAGGACTCGGTAGGTATTCCTGAAGAACAGCTGAGAAAGGCTGCAAAGTCTGCTGTCTGCAAGATTAATATTGACAGTGACGGTCGTCTTGCAATGACTGCTGCTATTCGCCGCGTGATGGCGGAAAAACCGGCAGAATTTGATCCGAGAAAATATCTTGGACCGGCTCGAGACGAGTTGAAGAAGATGTACAAGCAGAAAAACGAACAGGTACTGGGATCTGCTGGAAAAGCATAAACTTCAGTTCCTTATCATAATACCCCAAGGTCCCCTTTGACGCATGCGGGGACCTTGTGCTATAGTTTTGCGGGCAGGGTAAAATTTCCTGCAAATCCATCAATGCGGTTTCATTGAGACACAGGGAGAACGATTGGCTACTAAAGAATTGAGGATCAACAGACAGATTCGGGCACGAGAGGTATTCGTTATTGATGCCGAGGGAAATCAGCAAGGTGTGATGAACACCTTCGCAGCCATGGAGCTTGCCGACGAGGCGGGCATGGATCTGGTGGAGGTTTCCCCGAATGCGAACCCTCCTGTATGCAAGATACTCGATTACGGAAAGTATCGATACGAACAGGAAAAACGAAATCGGGAAGCGAAAAAGAATCAGACCGTAGTAAAACTGAAAGAAATTCGTATGCAGCCGAAGATTGAGCGACATGATATGGAGTTTAAGACAAAGGCAATTGCGGAATTTCTCGGTGAAGGGAATAAGGTGAAGATCTCGGTGAGATTCCGTGGTCGTGAACTTGCCCATACGGAACTGGGAAAAGTAGTGCTTGATACGATTCTGCAAATTCTTACTGAAAAGGAAGTCAGGTTCAATCTTGATAAACCTGCTGCAATGGAAGGTCGGATGATGAGTCTGATTATCAGTCCGGTCAAAGCGAAACGGTAACACACCATCCCTTATGGGATGAGATTATACAGCAGCTGCAAGGGTACTTGTTCCTTGTATGCGCGAAAGAGGTACATATGCCAAAAATGAAAACAAGAAAGGCCGCTGCCAAGCGGTACTCGGTCACGGGGTCCGGTAAGGTCCGCTACAAAAAGCAGGGACTGCGACACATTCTCACCAAGAAAACCACAAAGAGAAAGAGATCTCTCCGCCACACTGGGGTTTTAAGCGATGCGGAAGCCAAGAAAGTAAAAGTCTTGATGCCGTACGAATTCTAGAGGAGGAGTGACGTATGCCTAGAGCTGTAGATGGAACAAAACATAAGGACCGAAGAAAGAAGATCATAGAGCAGGCAAAAGGATATTGGGGACGAAGAAGTACCAACTATCGTACTGCTAAGGATGCGGTAGCCAAGGCTGGACAGTATGCCTATCGAGACCGCAGACGAAGAAAGAGAGATTTCCGCTCTCTGTGGATTGCCAGAATTTCAGCTGGTGTTCAGGCAGAGGGGTTGAATTATTCACAATTCATGCATGGTCTTAAATTAGCTAATATTGAAATCAACCGAAAAGCGTTGTCCAATATGGCTATCGAGGATAAGGCTGCATTCAGTCAGCTGGTTTCTCAGGCGAAAGAAGCATTGAATTAGTGTATCATGACACAAGGAGGTGTCCGGTATGACGACTCTCGACAAAGTGCAATTGCTGGAACAACGGATTGTCAAGGCTACGGTACTGATTCGTAACCTTGAAAAGAAAATTGAAGAATTGAATGATGAAATTGAAGTGCTCTCAGTACATAATGAAGAACTTCAGAAGTATGCTGACAACTTCAGTGCCGACAGCAAGCTCATTGAAGAGAGCATCAATAACGCTCTCGAGCATCTTGATTCCATCAATGGGCTTGATGACATCGAGATAATGGACACCCTTGCAGGAGATCTTGAAACCGCCGATTCATTTACCGGTGGCAATGGGACTACCATTGAAGAGGTCTCTCTTGATGATCTTGTGCAGTAATCGGTGAAAGCACAGTAATACTGCGAACGGGACCAGAGATGGTTCCGTTTTTTTACCAGCTATGATAGCATTGAGATGAAATTATTGGCCTGCGGTGTACGTGACGAGCTCATTCTCTTGGCTCAAACTACACATACGGGATGCGGTATAGCCTGATTGCATTGCTCCCGGGAGGTTCGCCTCTCATATTGGGAACAGAATGTTAGGCACCTAGTTTCCCCCTTGAACTTTAGGTTCAAGAGATACCCTCTGAACGGCACCGCGGGTCCTTATTAGGAACCCTATCCATGACTAAAGAGAACTTACTGCAGGATATTGTATTCATCACCCTGCCCGACTCACTCCGACAACACCAGGAGGGGTTCACCTTTGAGCCCGAAATCCCCCTTCCCGTTCAGCTTGCAGACGGTCAGACATCTATCGATCCTGCTGCGGGAATCCGTATCGAGATGATTGCAGCGGGACTGATCAAAGTGATCGCACATGAGCCTGATCATCCCCATACCGACTATTACCGATCACTGCTTACTGCCCTACAGCCTGATGTGGTGAAGGAACTACAGTTGGCAGCCATCGCTCAGGCTAACAAGGAGGAGCTGGCTTTTGCCGAAGAACTCTTCCTTGCAGCCAGTTATCTTAACCCATACATCCCTGAAATCTTCGTAAACCTTTCTGTCCTCTATGGGCAACAGGCACGGAAAGCTATGGATGCTGATGAACAGCAATCTTATGATGCCGCTATAGAGAGGCAGGTAACGGTATTGCGACGGGGTCTTGAGCACAATCCTCTTTCTGAACTTTTGCTCTCTGAATTCGGACTGCTGAATCTCTTTTTGGAAAATGATGAAATTGCCTACCAGTATCTCAGCGAATATCTGAAGATCGCTTCAGAAGGAGAGAAAAAGGAGTTGATCACCGAGCGAGTGCAGGAGCTTGCCCAAAGACTGGATGATGAACAGACACTTCATGCAGCGTTCGATGAAATGCAACTCGAAAATGAAGAACAGGCGTTGCGCCTGATCGATAGTTTTCTTGCACATAATAAAAAATCCTGGTCAGGTTGGTTTATCCGGGGATGGGCTCTTCGCCGTTTAGGAAATTTCTCCGACGCTGCCCAGGCATTTGTTCGCTGTCTTGAACTGGGAGAACAGAATGCCGATATCTATAATGAGCTGTCGATCTGTACCCTAGAACTCGGTGATCGGCAATTGGCTAAAAGCTATCTGGAAATAGCTCTGGAACTTGATGCCGAGAATGTGAAACTGTTAAGCAACCTTGCTTTCCTGCAGATGCAGGACGAGGAGTTCAATCAGGTGCAGGAACTGCTCACCCGGGCCCAGGCAATTGATCCGAACGAT
This sequence comes from uncultured Spirochaetaceae bacterium, assembly GCA_964482325.1. Lineage (GTDB taxonomy): Bacteria > Spirochaetota > Spirochaetia > Sphaerochaetales > Sphaerochaetaceae > CAYZJV01. The sequence continues at coordinate 5,670 of CAYZXD010000024.1, forward strand.
CCTGCAGTCAAACATCTGCAGCAGGAGATGACGCGTCGGTTCGGAACTGCTGAAGAGGAAGATGTCATTGATGGCTGAACCCACCGTGGTACGTACACAAAGCGAATCGGAAACACGGGAACTCGGGAGGCGCCTTGGCACACATCTGGGACCCGGCAGTATCGTTTCCCTGAGTGGCCCGCTCGGTTCAGGTAAAACGGTCTTGGCGAAAGGGATTGCCGAAGCCCTGCATATTACCGAAGCGATTGTGAGCCCTACGTTCACCCTGATACAGGAATATCGCGGAACACTTGATTTGTATCATATGGATCTCTATCGCCTTGAGGGGGTTGAAGATTTTGCCGGTATCGGCGGAGAAGAACTATTGTATGCAGGAGGTGTGACGCTGATTGAGTGGAGTGAAAAGATAGCAGAGATCCTTCCAGAACATACCATCAGAATCGTTTTGAGCATCGATGAAGATGGTTCGCGAACCATTTCCATTACTGGAGTAACCCTATGAATACCTTAGCACTCGATACTGCTTCCGACATACTGCACCTTGCACTGGAAACCGATGCGGGATACTTCAGTGAAACGCGTACCGTGGGAAGACGATTCAGTGAAGAATTAGTGGTACGCATGAAAAGCCTCTGTGCCTCTGCAGGGTTGCAGCTTGCTGATCTTGACTTGATCGTATGTACCAACGGCCCGGGATCCTTTACGGGACTACGGGTGGGAATGGCTGCTGCAAAAGGGGTCGCTCTTGCAGCATCGATTCCTCTGGTAAGCATCAGCACGATGGAAATCATGAGCTATCCTCTTGCATCAGTCGAAACACCGGTACTTGCCGTCATGGATGCAAAGAAAAAGCGCTATTATGGAGCCTTTTTTACCAAAGGGGTACGTATGAGTCCCGATTGCGATATGAGTGTACGTCAATTGTGTGAGCGTATTGGCGAATATCCATCGGTGATTATTACCGGAAACGATGCAGAAAAGGTTGCCGCATTAATCAGTGATGAAGTCACACAGCTTGCTATTTCTACAAATATTTCCGTTGACTCGCTTCATTATCGCGATTATGGTGAATCTATGATTCAAATTGGTAAAAATTTGCTTAACACTCGGGGAGCTGACGATATAGGTAGTGGACCAACCTATATCCGAAAGAGCGATGCTGAGGTATCTTTAGAAGAGCGAAAAGAGAAATCCGTACCGAAAGAGGTGTAACTATGAGTGATACAGAGAGACAACCAGATATTATTATTGTAGGCGGAGGTCCGGCAGGACTTTCAGCAGCGCAGTACGCAGCACGTGCCGGGCTGTCTGCCCATGTATTTGAAGAGATGGCGCCGGGAGGACAGGTCTTAATCGTTGACGAACTGGAAAATTATCCTGGATTTGATGAACCGATCAGCGGTTTTGAACTATCAGATAAATTTGCCAAGCAGGCAGAGCGCTTTGGTGCGGTGATTCATTATGGGACCGTCGAGGCAATTGATCGACAGGAAGATGAATCATTTACCGTCAAGACGAGTGATGGAACCTTTACCGTACCGGTAGTGATTATTGCTACGGGAGCAAAGCGACGCGAACTCGGTGTACCGGGAGAGAAAGATTATCAGGGGAAAGGAGTTTCTTACTGTGCGACCTGTGACGGCCCGCTCTTCAGAAATAAGAAAATTCTGGTAGTCGGCGGTGGTGACAGTGCCTGTGGTGAATCGCTCTTTTTATCCAAACTGAGTAGTAATATCGTTATCGTCCATCGCAAGGATCGCTTCAGAGCACAACGGAGTATTGCCGGGAATGTAGAACATGATGAACACATCGATGTGCGGTTCATGCATACGGTGAATGAAATTAAAGGTGATGGGAAAAAGGTCACAACGGTCTCCTTACATAATGCAGAGACTGATGAAGATTATGATGAAGCATTCGATGCAGTATTTATCTTTATCGGGGCAGAACCACGCACGGCACTGGTTCAGTATGCAGATACTGATGATTCAGGCTATCTTGCAACCAATGAAGTGATGCGTACCAGTGTTCCCGGTTTATATGCGGTGGGAGATATCCGTACCACGCCCTTCAGACAAATCGTCACCGCAGCTTCTGATGGTGCTGTTGCAGCACATGCTGCAGCTGAGTACATTGATGAACTCAAGGGACAAGCATACGTATAGAGAATAATGAATTAAATACAAAAACTATAAAAACCCGCATTTTTAGCGGGTTTTTTTCATATAATAAGACGGTTCCGGTTATCCGAATTCCCTTGACGATTCAAAGGGAACAATGGTGTAATTAGCATATGAGAATACTAATGGTCTCGAGTGAAGCAGTTCCGTTCTCCAAATCGGGGGGGCTCGCTGATGTGGTGTCATCTCTTTCTCAGGCTCTGACAGCACTCGGTCATGATGTCCGCCTCGTATTACCCGCCTATGGTATAACCGATAATACCGAATTCATCAGGCTTCCCAATCCGGCAACGATCACCATGAGAGATTCCACCGAATCGGTACGCTATAGCACCATGGAGTATCATCAGGTACCGGTGTATCTGGTTAATCACCCATATTTCAATGATCGAAAGGGTATTTATGGTGATACCTCGTACGCTCCCTATCCTGACAATCTGGTCCGATACACACTCTTTTCGCAATCAGCATTACAGTTGTGCCGGGAGCTTGACTGGTATCCCGATATTCTCCACTGCCATGACTGGACCGTAGGTTTTCTCCCTTTGTTAGCCAAACAGGATCCGGCGTTTTCGCAATCAAAAAGTGTTTTTACCATCCATAACCTCGCCTACCAGGGAGATTTTCCCCGTATGGATGTGCTCAGTACGGGTATCCCGGTAGATGAGGCTCTGTTTCAGGGTTCATCCATCCACAAACGGGCTAATATGCTCAAGGCAGGATTAGAATTTTCCGATGTCATCACCACCGTAAGCCCCACCTATGCCACTGAAATACAGGGAGAAGCTCAGGGGTGCGGTTTAGAGAGCCTGTTGCAGCGCCGATCGGCGGTACTCTCTGGAATTCTCAACGGTATCGATACCGACCAGTGGAATCCCAGTAGTGATCCCCTGCTCGATATCCATTTCTCCCGTGAAGATCTTGCACCAAAAGCACAGCTGAAACAGATGATGCAGAAACGGTTCAGATTACCGGTGGACAGTTCAGTTCCTGTCATCGGCATGATCAGTCGCATTGCTGATCAGAAAGGATTTGTCGAACTCTGTCAGGGAACTCCCTGCGCCCTCGAACAGATCCTTACCGATTTTCCGGTTCAGGTGCTCATTATCGGAACCGGTGATAAAGCAATTGAAGAGAAGCTTTCGGCCCTTGCAGAACTTCACGATAATCTTTCGGTAAATCTTATCTTTAGTAATGAGGCGGCGCATTTGGTAGAAGCCGGTAGTGATTTTTTTCTCATGCCGAGTCGATACGAACCGTGTGGACTGAACCAGATGTATTCACTCAGATACGGTACCATTCCCATAGCTCGTCGTACCGGAGGACTCGCTGATTCTATTGTCGATATCTCACAAAATGAAGGAACCGGTATTCTTTTTGATGAAATGTCGGCAAGTGCCATAGTTTCTGCCGTACAACGGGCATTTTCGTTGTATAATGAAGATTCCGATGCAATTTCCACCATACGGAAGCGTGGTATGGCGGTCGACTTTTCCTGGATCAACTCGGCCGAAGATTACATGAAAGTGTATGCAACTGTACACAAGGGGTGACTGGAATGGAAAGAAATAAGACAATCGCAATCGTATTGGGAGGCGGTAAGGGAACACGTTTGTATCCTTTGACCAAAGACCGATCAAAACCGGCAGTTCCGTTCGCAGGCAAATACCGATTGGTAGATATCCCTATTTCAAACTGTATCAACAGTGGTATTAAACAAATCTATATTCTCACGCAGTTCAACTCCGCATCACTGCATAACCATATTTCCAATACGTATATCTTTGATACGTTTTCCAACGGATTTGTAGAGATTCTTGCTGCTGAACAGACATATCACAACAATGACTGGTATCAGGGTACAGCCGATGCGGTACGGAAAAACCTTAAGCACTTTGCCGATCAGGAGGCCGATTATTATTTAATCCTCAGCGGGGATCAGCTGTATCGTATGGATTATGAAAAGATGCTGAGAACCCATATCGAAAGTGGTGCGGTGCTGACGATAGCCGCGAAGACTATCAGTCGTGAAGAGGCAACCGGATTGGGCATTATCGGGACTGATGAGAAGGGAATTATTAAAAAATTCTACGAAAAACCGGCTCCCGATTTCGATATCTCAGATTATCAGGTACCGGCAAAATTGCTGAAAGATACATTGAACCAAAAACCGTCAGAACATAATGAGTATTTAGCCTCCATGGGAATCTATATCTTCGATGCCCGCGTGATGGAAGAAATTCTCGAAGCAAATCGGGAAATTGATTTCGGCAAAGAGATCATTCCCAATGTTATCAAAACACGGAAAGTGGCTACCTATGTGTTCGATGGATTCTGGGAAGATATCGGAACTATCAAGGCCTTTTATGATACCAATATCGATCTCGCATCTGTCACACCAGCCTTCAACTTCTACAATGAAGAGATGCCGATCTATACCCACCGAAGGCATCTGCCGGCAACCAAGGTAAACTTCTGTAATATCAGTTGTTCGCTGACCAGTGAAGGATCAATTATCACCAATGCCTACATTGTCAATTCCATTATCGGTGTCCGTACCCTCATCGAATCGGGAGCAAGCCTTGATGGGGTGTACTGCATGGGTGCGAGTCACTACGAAACACCCGAACAGAAAGCGGAAAATGCACGGAAAAAGATTCCCAATATCGGCATCGGACGTGCAACCATCATCCGCCGGGCGATCATTGATCAGAATGCCCGCATCGGAGATGGCTGCCGGATCGGTATTGATGACATCCAGAGAGAAGATGGTGATTATGCTAATTACAGTATACACGATGGCATCATCGTCATTCATAAGAATGCAATAATCCCACACGGAACAATACTGTAGTTTTCTGGATGCTCAGGCGAGTGAGAGCTCCTCAAGTCTGCTTCTGATCGGAACGTCAGAGGGGACGAAGGGGAGCTCCAGCATTTCTGATAGTGTAACCCATCGTGCCTGATCATGCTCATGCAGCACATATCTCACCGGCTCTTCTGCAGTCACCCAGTATGCCTGGAGATGAAAAAGCGTATGCTTGTGAATAAATTCATGTTCGAAAAAACAGGACTGTGCATGTACCGACAGTTCAAACTCTTCGAGAAACTCCCGTTCCAGCGACTGCTGCGGAGACTCTCCCCATCGATGCTTTCCTCCAGGGAATTCCCAGAGTCCGCCGACTGCACCTCCCGATTTCCTTTTTGCAACAAAATAACACCCCGCCTCAAACAGCACCCCTGCCGTGGTAATCCGTTCAAAGGTATAGCTCGATTCATTCATACACATTCCTTATAACAGTACCGCCTGCGGTACTAAGACATGAAGTACTGCACACACCAGAATACTATATCCGAGGTTTCGTTTGTGCTGTTCGAGCAACGTTCGAGTCTTTTTCACTACAGTCTCCGATTCGGGGTCAACGGCAGCGGTATTTGCGCGAAATCGATCATGCAGATCTGAATCACTATGGGGTCGCCGATGCATCGATACCAGCATAGTCGTGTAATAGATTGCAAGGGTAATCAATGAAACAGCAGGCAGGAAATCACCGAAAAACATCGGTCCGGGAGAAATTGGATTAAAGAGTTTTGCCAGCGCGAGGAGCAATCCTAATACGATACCAAGAATCAATAAAGATTTTCTCGAGTGCACGGCATTACGCAGGCGAATGAGGAGAATATAGGTACCACCATATTCATCCACCAAGAGGATACCACAGCCGATGAGTAGATAGACAGCAGTAAAAAAATAGACTTGGAGCATTGCTCAGGATTCCTCAGCTCTACGGCAGACCGTACCGACATGCCCGATCAGGGTTTCCGCATCGAACCATCCATCTGCCTCCCGGGCTTCAGCTCCCGACTGCTGATGAATAAGGACTCCTAAGTGGGCTGCCTGCAGCGCATCGTATCCCTGAGCCAGTAACGATCCAATGATTCCGGTGAGCACATCTCCACTTCCCGCAACACCCAGAGCATTGTTCATGCCATCGACGACAATGGGAATCGCTCCTCCATTTCTTCCATCAACGATCCAGATTACGTGACTTTTATAGACAATCACTGCTTCCAGTGCGACCGCGGCCCGCTTCAGCGAGTCAATAAACGATTCAGGAGAACCACTCGGTCCAGTCTCCTGTGCAAGGAGCGGCATATGCAGCGTCTCCAGCAAGGTGTGCAATTCTCCCGGATGCGGGGTGAGTACCAACGGCCCATGGGCAGTACTCTGAAGACGGTGATCAGCTACCACCTGAGCAAACAATTTTACGGCATCTGCATCCAGTACGAGGGGAAGTCCGCTTGCACAGAGCTCAAGCACCTGATCCTGATGGGTATCTCCCCATCCCGGGCCTGCTGCAATTGCCTGGTACTCTTTGGCAAGCACCGTCCCGTTGATCACATCATGATGCTGCAGTGCCTGTACGATGATCGAAGGAGTTTCTGCAGCTGCTACCGAAGCTACTTCCTGATCACAGCAGAGGGTAACTAACCCACACCTGCTGTGAAATGCTCCGCGAGCGGCAAGACGAGCAGCTCCGGTGAATCGGCTGCTGCCGGCGAACAGGGCAAGATGTCCCCGTTTGTTTTTATAGACATCCTCACCGAATCGATGAATGTGGAGATCACGGTGGTCACTGAGCGTCGCAACTGCAACTGAGTTTTTCAGCAAGGCAGGGGGAAATGACGGATTTACCCGAAGGATCGTACCCCACCCCATCCGACATACCGGATGGTATGCTGCCGCCTTCTGCAGTCCCATCGTAACGGTCACATTAGCGATTATCCTAGTGCCGGCGATACTCATAGTGTCGCTGCAGCCGGAGGGGATATCGACAGCAAGCACACATGCTCCCTGATCCTGTCTTGCATTGATCATTTTAACAATTTCGGCAACGGTTCCCCCAAGTAATCCGCGCAATCCGGTACCCGCAATACCATCGACGATCACGTCAGCCTCGGCAAGCAGCTGTGCAGCTTCCGGGGCGATCATTCCTTCCATATTTTCAGCTTCGATCATCGTAAATCCAAGCTTTGCACATATAGTCCGATGAACCGAACAGGCATGAGATATGTGAGAACCGACGAGAAGAATCGTGAAGTGTTCATACCCGGAAAAGAAGGCTTCTCGGGCCATTACCAAAGCATCACCGCCGTTATTCCCTCCACCGGCAACAAAGACCATGTTCCGCATGGAGATATTTCGTTCAACTGCATAGGAGGAAAAGGCATGCCATCCTTTACTTCCCGCCTGCTCCATGAGTACGAGATTCGGTATACCATAGTCGCTCTGGGCTTTCGCATCTACCTGTTCCATAGCTTGTGTGCTGACTAACATTTCCATATGTGTATACTACTCCCACCTAGCGCTGCGGTCAATCGCTGAGAAATTTCTCTCAAATCGTAGCACTAATTGTACAATTCGTGTTACTATTACGTACAAGGGGGCTCACATGTCTCAGCTTGTACGTTTTGGGGTTTCGATGGAACCGGAACTCGTTGCACTGTTAGATGAATTAACCGTTCGTCATGCCCATCCGAACCGTTCGGAAACTATTCGGGCCTTAATACGGCAGCAGGAACTTCTCGAAAGTCCACTCCAGATCGAAAGCGAAGTAACCGCAGTCATTTCGCTTATGTATCACCATGACACAGAATTGATTCGCGTCCCGATCAGCGAATATCCGTCACTCCATATATCGGTGAATTTCAAGATGCATCTTCAGGATGACATCATCATCAAGATACTGGTGGTCACCGGCAAATCCGAACCTGTATCGGCATGGGCACGTCAGGTAACCGGGCAGAAGCACGTCGTCGGCCGTATTACGATAGCCGCTACTGACCAGCTGTATGAAAAGTTGAGAATATGAAGGATTTCGCCATCGAGTTGGATGCTGTTACAGCAGGATATCACCATCATACCGTATTCTCAAAGGTCTCTTTCGCCGTTTCTTCCGGTGAACGGATTTTGGTAACCGGTAGTAACGGTAGCGGGAAAAGCACGTTGCTTCGCATTATATCGGGGACTCTGATCCCCAAATCGGGAACGGTGACCGTTCAGCACGTTACCTTACACAACAGCCGCCGCCGACAGCAGACCAGAAGGCAGATAGGCATACTTGCACAGATGCAGCATGATCCGGAAATTGCCATCTCAGTTCGTGAAAGTGTGGTTCTGGGACTCTGGGGAACCCGTTTCAACTGGTGCACACGCGTGCAGCGAGAAGATCATGAACGGGCACGAAACTATCTTGCTCTTGTCGACATGTTGCCGTTTGAACATCGCGATATCAGGAGCCTCTCAGGTGGACAACATCAACGGGTGGCACTTGCCCGGGCTCTGATTCGCAATCCACAGATTATCCTGATGGATGAACCGACGACCTATCTTGACCTTGATGCAAAGCGTGACATTCTTGAACGGATCATGCAGTTGCAGCAGCAGATGCAATTCACTCTAGTCGTGGTAAGTCATGATGATCATCTCATCGACCGTTTTGATCGAACCATTCGCCTAGAACATGGCTCACTGTTGGAAGTCGAAGGGGGGAGCTTATGGGCACGCTGATCGCTGAAGCCTGGAGCGTTGGAGTAATTCGCCATGCCCTCTTCGGCATGCTTATAGCGGGTGGAACATTAAGCCTGCTGGGTGTGGTAATCGTCGCACTGCATCTCAGTGTTATCCGATTCACCTTGATGCATGTCGGGTTATTCGGCGCTGCAGTGGGAATCGCTTTAGGATCTGGAGCGACAATCGGAGCTTTTACTGCCGTATTGATAGCCTCGTGTATCATGGGATACCTGAGTCGCCAAAACGTGATGAGCACAAGCAGTATCAGCGGTTTATTTATGACTGGATCGCTTGCAGGAGCCTTTCTGCTCCTTGCCGGAACGGGAGTTCCTGCCATGCAGGTCTTTGATATATTTGCCGGAAATATTCTCATGCTGAGCAGAACAGATCTGGTCCTGACTGCCATAACGGGTACTATCGTCGTGTTAGTGTTCATAGTAGCCTATCGTGAAATTCAACTGGTGCTGTTCAATCGTGAACTGGCAATTCTGTTAGGAGTTCCTGTGGAAGCTATCATGATGGCTCTGTTCCTTCTCCTTGGTCTGGGGATTGCCACGGCATTACGTCTGGTAGGCGCCTTACTGGTGGATGCGGTGATTCTTCTCCCGGGAATTGCTGCACTCAGATTAGCCCGATCATTTGGATCGGCCCTGCTGCTTTCCTCTCTATTCGGCATTATAAGCACAGCAGGAGGGTTTTTTATTGCACTCCGATTCAATCTTCCCGTGGGAGCAAGTGCGGCAATGACAGCTACGTGTCTGTTAAGCTGTGTGCTCCTGATCGGGAAGCTGATACAACCATCTTAACCTTCAGGAGAGAAGAATATGAAAAGAATATGGATAGTACTTGCGATGATCACCGTAGTCGGTTCTTTTATGCTTGGTGCTCAGGGAACTCCCGAAAGCACATTGGCAGATAGCGAATCGCAGGCTTCCCGATACGCCTCATACGCAGGAACCACTTCGATGGGCCCGTCCATAGTAGCATCAACGAGCTGGGTAGGATCAATTGTGCAAGCCGCAGGGGCTTCGGATGTGCAAGTCCTTGCACCGATAGAACTCCGACATCCTCCTGAGTACGATTTTTCTCCTCAGGATATTATCAAGGCAAGTAAAGCCGATTTAGTATTCTGGGCAGGATATGAAGGATTTATCCGCAATTTAACTGAGGCAGCGGAAATCGATGAAAACCGAATAATTCGTGTCGATACGAACAACGCACCTGATAAACTGGCCAATTCGGTATTTCATGTGGCATCACTGCTCGGGACTACAGACTCCTGGGAACTTTGGAAAGCTCAGCTTGATGAAATATCCACGCGCATGCTCGATCGAGCTCAAGAGGTGCATACCGAGGAGATACCTGTTGCAGTACAGTTTCATCAACAGGCATTTGCACGGTATCTTGGCTATAACGTAGTAGCAGTATTTGGCCCACAAGAGTTGACTTTAAGTGATGTATCGGCCATTGAGGCACTCGATCCCGATATCATCATAGATAACTGGCATAGTCCGCAAGGTCAGCCGTTCATGGATCAGGATCGTACCTATGTGGAACTGATTAATTTCCCCGGCCCGTTTGCCACAGATACTCTGCTTGATGTATTGATCAGGAATGCCACAGTATTGGGACTTTGGAAGTAATTCATACACTGCATCCGATGGCACCCTACCCTTCATTTTCCAACTGAAATTTAGATCAATTTCGGCTAGATGAGTTATGAGGCAACGGACCTTGTTGACACCATGAACCAAGTTGTCTAGGATAGGGGTGTCTTGGGGTGGCCGTAATTTATGGCCTGAGATTACACCCGTAGAACCTGATCTGGGTTATACCAGCGAAGGGAGGCACGTAAACTCATCTTCATTCCCCACAGACAGAAACCACCTGAGGAGGTGCTCTATGGAAAAGCACTTGATACTTTTGGTTCTGGCTGTTCTTGTTGTCCCACTTGCACTGAGCGCACAAGGATCACAAGAGAAAGCGGAAACACCGACACTTACCGTGTATGCCTACGACTCGTTTGTCTCCGAATGGGGACCGGGACCACTGGTTATACCAGAGTTCGAAGAACAAACCGGGATATCGGTCAATTTGGTTTCTGCCGGCAATGGCGGTGAACTGCTGAGTCGGGTTGAACTGGAAAAACATAACCCGAGAGCTGATGTAGTGATCGGTATTCCCCACGAACTGCTTCATGAAACACTGCAGTCTCAGCTCTTTGTTCCCTATAAACCACAGGCGATGCAGGACATCCCTGAATTTCTCCATTTTGATCCCACCCATACACTGGTGCCGTTCAACTATGGCAACTTTGCATTTGTGTATGATTCACAACAGGTACAGCATCCTCCCCAATCACTGGATGACCTGTTAGATCCCAAGTGGAATAGGAGTATCATTCTCATGGATCCACGCACCTCAAGCGTGGGAATGGGATTACTTGAGTGGACGATTGCCGTGTATGGGGATCGATACCTCGAGTGGTGGGAAGACGTCAAGCCAAACGTCCTCACCATTGCTGACGGATGGTCCAGCGGATATGGTCTGTTTACCCAGGGAGAAGCACCGTTGGTAATCAGCTATACCACCAGTCCGGTATACCACCTGTTGTACGAAGAGAGCGATCGATTCAAATCTATCGTGTTCCCCGCCGGAAATATGGCGGTAATAGAAGGTGCCGGCATCGTCGCTTCTTCACCGCATCAGGAAGAAGCTAGGAAATTCATCGAATATTTGCTCACTGACGCTCAAAGGGATATTGCCGTAGCGAATATCATGTACCCGGTGAATCAGACTACCGAGTTACCCGAAGTCTTTCAGGCTATACCGCACGTACAGAAGAATCTTACCCTTGATGCAGATCGTATCAATTCTGAACGTGAGCAGTGGCTGCGCGAATGGGTTGAGGTGATGAGTAGATGAACCAGAAGGCGCATACTGCGCATATGCCGGACATTCAACGAGATACCGCACGTTTTTACCGCACAATGAGTGCTCCGGCATTGGTATTACTCACGTTTCTCTTTCTTATTCCGGTTGGAATTATTCTCAGCAAAGCCTTTATCACCGAAGGAGGACAGTTCTCGACAGAACGCCTGATCACGCTGATTCGTGATCCCTATATTCTTCGGGTTCTGCGATTTACCGTACTGCAGGCATCGGTAAGTACGCTAGTCTCGGTACTTATTGCGCTTCCCGGTGCCTATCTCCTGGCAAATTTCCAGTTCCGCGGGAAAAGTATTATTCGTGCTATCTGCACCATTCCTTTTGTGCTTCCCTCTATTCTGGTGGTATTGGGATTTGTCATTTTTTACGGCAATCAGGGAATCATCAACACCGCTTTTGTGAAACTCTTTCATCTATCAGAACCACCGGTGAAGATTCTGTATTCATTCAAAGCGGTCATTCTTGCACACGCCTTCTATAATTTCCCTATCGCTTTGGGACTCATTTCCTCATTCTGGGAGCAGCTTCCCGTACGATATGATCAAGCGGCAATGGTTATGGGAGCGAGAAAGTGGACGGTATTCAGAACGGTCACACTGCCTCGTCTGATACCTGCAATCATCAGCGCTGCAACGTTGATTTTCCTCTTCTGCTTCTCGAGTTTTGTGATTCTGCTAGTCCTCGGCGGTGGACCGCAGTTCACTACCCTTGAGGTGGAAATCTACCGACGAGCCCGCATGACCCTGGATATCGAAGGTGCTGCAGCGTTAAGTCTGCTCTCCATCGGATTCACGATACTCCTCGTTGCATTGCACCTGTGGTCTCAACGATTACTGTCCCATCAGGAGGAGATCGAACAGATAGATGAACGACGGCGTGGTCGAACTCCCACATCGCCGCTGGCAACAATCAGCAGTATTCTGTACCTGGTACTGAGTGTCATATTTGTGTTGGGACCGCTAGTCGGGATCGTGTATCGCTCATTCCAGGCTCCCGTTTCACGTTCACAAGAGATGGTTTTCTCTTTCGTATGGTATCGACAACTCTTTGGTTTTGATCGTGCTATCGGATCCCCATTGGGTATTGCCGCATCGGCACTGGTAACCAGTATTGTTATTGCAGCAATTGCCACGGTCATATCGCTTTTTGTGGGTACCCTGCTGGCCGCCCGGCTTCGCAGCAAAGAGGCGGGGAAAGGGGCTTCTATTGAACTCTATGCAATGCTGCCGATGGCGGTCTCTTCGGTGGTGATCGGACTGGGATACTACCTGATATCTTCAACCGTTTCCCATTCAACCATGGTAAGCAGGACATTGATCGTCCTTGCCCATACCGTGATAGCCTCTCCCTTCGTACTCCGATCCATTCTTCCGGAGTATCGGAAAATACCGAGATCGTACACACAGGCTGCACTGACTCTTGGCGCTACGGTGCCCCAGACATTCAGCAGTATTGATCTCCCCTTGCTTCGCCCTGCCCTAGCTACTGGAGGAGCTTTCGCTTTTGCTCTCTCTATGGGAGAAATCAATGCCACGTTGATTCTTTCAGATTCCTCTGTAGTTACGGTCCCCATTATTATGTACCGATTGATCGGTTCGTATAACTATGCAGGAGCATGTGCGTTGGGCACGATTTTAATTCTCTGTTGTGCTATAGTGTTTGCAACCATTGAACGTGTACGAAGGAGCTCTTCTCATGCATGAGACATCGCTGGTGTGTTCACACATCCGTGTATCCTATCCTGAATTTACTCTCAGCCTTGATCTTGCAGTGAACAAGGGAGAACTGGTGAGCATCATCGGTCCCTCCGGTTGTGGCAAGAGTACGACATTGCAGCTCATTACCGGGTTGCTCACCTGTGATTCGGGGACCATTACCCTCAATGGACGCGACATCACCCAACAACCGGTATGGGAACGAAATATTGGTATGGTATTTCAGGATTACGCACTGTTTCCCCACCTGACCGTGGAAAAGAACATCGCCTACAGTCTCAAATTGAAAAAAATCGGCAAGACAGAGCAGGCACAACGGGTACGTCAGTTGCTTGAGCTGGTCGGCTTACAGGGGTTTCAACGGAGAAAAATCCACGAATTAAGTGGCGGGGAACGTCAACGCATTGCCCTTGCGCGTGCATTAGCTTCAGAACCGCAACTGCTGTTACTCGATGAGCCGCTGTCCGCTCTTGATGCAAAGATGCGCAGACATCTGAGAAAGCAGATCAAACATATCCATGAAGCCACCGGTATTACAACGTTATATGTCACCCATGATCAGGAAGAGGCACTTACCATGAGTGACCGGGTTCTGGTCATGCAACAGGGAGTGATGGAACAATTTGACACCCCGGAAGAGATCTATAATCATCCTGCAACCTTATATGCTGCTCAGTTCATGGGAGAAGGAACAATTCTTCCCCACGCAATCATCCCACAGACATTGGTCTCAATTGATAAAGGACCTGATACGGTAGTATTCAGAAGCAGCGGAGAAACCCGACAGATATTCTTTCGTCCCGAGCGGGTAATTGTCCATGATAATCCTTCCCTTGCCTTCCCAGAATTTCTTCCCCACCTCAGATTCACCGAAGCTTCAGTGCTCTCCTGTGAGTATCAGGGAGGAAGGTATTTACTTACCTGTGGGTGGCATCACCACCACATTCTCGCCTATAGCCGCTTCAAACCAAAACATGACCAGGTTACTCTGGGAGTTCGTATCAACGATCTGGTCGAATATGTCGATGAAGCAGTAGCGCGATGACCGGTTTTCCAGTACACTCGAAGCAAGTAGCGAGTAGCTACCGTTATTCGTAGATGAGGCGGTGTGATTGACTGTGTTGCCAAAAAAACCACTACGTACCCTGATAGCTCTGCTATTTTGTACCTCTCTGGCTCCATTTCTGCTTCCTGCTGAAGGTATTGGAGTGCAAGTTGATGCCGCGTGGTATGGCAGTGTCCCCTCAAGTATGCACGAAGATGACCTCCCGGTGCGAACACATTTATCACTCGGGGGAACTCTGGAGCCTATCATAGTTGACATCTCCGATCACCTATCTATATCTAGTGGACTGAGTATTCGGTATACTACCCGTTCAATTCCCTACGGCTCGGTTGTGTGGAGCCCCTTCATTGCAGCAGGACCCTCAATAGCGCTAACTCTGGAAGTCACTCCCGTATGGTCGGTCTCTACTGCATTGGCCCTGTTAGGGGGAATTTATCTGCACACATGGGAACTGGCCCCGTATCTGCGATGCGCTATTACTCCCGAGTATGTATCAACTCCGCAAGATGCCCGGCACACGGTTGCCGTCAGCTTTCCCATTGCAGCCGATCTGCGTACTGATTACTTCGCACTTTCTGCTGGAATCGGGGTGAGATGGTACTACGACTTTTACCAGGAGTCAAAGTGATGAGAAAGGCTCTGCTTCGGAATCTGGGGATACTCCTACTCATCCTGGTATTACCTTCCTGTGAGCTCTTCTGGGATGCCCCCGAAACCCCTGCATTGCATGTGCTGATTGTGGCACTCGATTATTCAAAAACAGAACAAATTCCTATCGAGGAAGATTTATGGTTTCTTAACGAAATTCCCGGGCCTGTTGTTGATGCGCATGAACTTGCACGAGCTTTGCATCAGCTGGGAACTGAAGAGTTCTTCGATCAGGATGTACATATTACCCTGATGACTGAAGAGGCAGGCTATACCCCTCCTGATAACCGCATTCCTTCCCGTCAGCGTGTTGCCTCACGCCTTGAGCAGTATCAAACAGAGGTGGGCGAACAGGATACATTCCTGCTCTACTATGCGGGCCATGGCGGTACTGGCGCTCCGATGATTCTTGCAAGTGAAACAGGAGGAACGCTTGGTACGTACTTTACTCCTGATGAGATCAGATCGTTGGTTTCAGAGATTCCCGGAAATAAGGCTATGATTTTTGATACCTGTCATAGTGGACAAATTATTTATGATTATCCGAGGACTGAGGAAGCTGCCTCATATGATCCGCATATGTTCATCATTTCAGCTTCTGCAGCAGATGAAACCTCACAGGAGAATGCATTTGTCTATACAGGTCATAATCATGGGTGGTTTTCCTATACTTTACTTGAGGCACTCGGATGGGATCACTATCTGCCAGGTGAGGCGGTGACCATAGATGGAAGAGAGCTTACCGGTTGGGGAAACCTGACAGAATCGGCGTCTATTCCCACACTGCAAGCGGGGGAAATACTTTTAGGAACGCTCTATCGGTACATTACCTGGTACTTCAGCGAGAACAACGGGTGGATTACCTTGCAGACCCCTCACGTTTCGGAAGGCCCTACCGATCTGGTGCTCTTCAGCGATCGGTGGTCTTTCCACTGAGATTCATTGCCTTTACCGCTTCAATTTCATCTCTAAGCATAGCAGCCTGCTCGAATTCAAGATTCTTTGCATGTTCAAGCATCTCTTTTTTCAGATCCTTGATATATTGTTTTCTCTGTGAAGCAACCAGGAGGTTGTATCTGCTTTTCAGCACTGCGATATCGCCCTGCTGAATCTCCTGTTTCTCTACTTTTTCGCGGGTAATGAGATCCTGTATCGATTTTTTGATACTTGTAGGAGTGATGTGGTGCTCTTCATTGTAGGCCATCTGGATCGACCTTCGTCGGTTGGTCTCGGAGATCGCTTCCCGCATAGCATCACTTTCCCGATCGGCATACATGATCACTCGACCTTCCACATTTCGTGCAGCACGCCCGATAGTCTGAATCAGTGATGTCGCAGAGCGGAGAAATCCAATTTTGTCAGCATCCAGAATCGCAATGAGTGAAACCTCTGGTAGATCGAGACCTTCACGGAGTAAGTTGATTCCGACAAGGACATCGTATGTTCCCAGACGAAGATCACGGAGAAGTTCAACCCGCTCAATGGTTTCCACCTCAGAATGCAGATAGCGGACCCGCAGTCCAAGATTTGCCAGGTAATCGGTGAGATCCTCTGCCATCCGTTTAGTCAGTGTCGTTACCAGTACCCGTTCCTTACGGGCAATCGTGGTGCGGATCTCTCCATACAGATTTTCCATTTGTCCTTCGGTGGGACGGACCTCAACCTGAGGATCAAGTAATCCAGTCGGTCGAATTATCTGCTCTACCACCTGAGAAGATTCATTGACCTCCCGGGCCCCTGGCGTGGCTGATACATAGATCCGCTGACCACAGGTGCTATCAAATTCGTGATACGTCAGTGGGCGGTTATCCAATGCAGAAGGAAGGCGAAATCCATAGTTCACCAAATTGAGTTTCCTGCTGTGATCGCCTTCGTACATCGCCCCAACCTGAGGAAGTGTTACATGAGATTCGTCGATGAAGGTCAGAAATCCGGGAGGGAAATAATTTAGCAGGACCGGTGGAGCTTCCCCCGGTTTCCGGTCTCCCAGCGGACGTGAATAGTTTTCAATTCCTGAACAATAGCCTAACTCCTGGAGCATCTCCAGATCGTACTCCACGCGGGTTTTGATCCGTTCTGCTTCAAGCAGCTTCCCCTGATTCATGAAGGATTGATACTGCTCCTCCATTTCCTGCTGAATTCTCCCGATGGCAGCCTGAATCTGTTCAGGAGGCAATACAAACTGCTTTGCGGGGTATAAACTGAAAGAGGCCGGGGTTTCAAATACTTCCTGCGATATGGGATCAAACCATTCAATACGTTCGATTTCATCCCAGTTAAGCCGCAATCGGACGGCAGTTTCGAGATACGATGGACAAATTTCAATGACATCCCCGCGGACACGAAACGAACCGCGCTCCAGAACCATGTCATTGCGATCATATTGCATCCGGATCATCTGCTGAAGGTCGCTCTTATGGTCAAAATGCTGACCAACGGCGAAGTGTTTTACCATATCCCTAACAGCAGCAGGACTTCCCAGTCCGAAAATACAGCTGACGGTAGCCACGATGATGACATCACGTCGTTCCATGAGAGCAAAGGATGCATGCAGGCGCAACCGATCAATTTCATCGTTGATGTCTGCATCTTTTTCAATATAGAGATCTTTACCCGGGACATAGGCTTCCGGCTGGTAATAATCGTACGTTGAAACAAAGTATCCTACGGCATTATCGGGAAAAAAGGTTTTAAATTCATGATACAGCTGGGCAGCAAGGGTTTTGTTATGGCTCAATACGAGGGTGGGTCGTTGCACTTTCTCGATAATTTTTGCCATTGTGAACGTTTTTCCCGAACCGGTTACTCCTTTGAGTGTCTGCCGTTCGAATCCTGATTGGATTCCGGCAGCAAGGAGTTCTATGGCATCACCCTGATCGCCTGCAGGTGCATAATCTGCAGCAACTCTGAATTCCCGTGAGCCCGTTATACTGTCCATTCCATCCCCTCCGGGCGTGTGACCAATTCAATTTCCAATACTGTCTGCTGTCCATTCCGCATCACAATCACTTCCACGGTATCCCCCGGACGTGTATCAATGAGTGCACTATAGAGATCGGCATATTCATGTACCGGATCCCCATCTACTGCAATGATGACATCACCTCCGAGATAAATGATTGAAGAACCGTACTGGACACGTTGTGTCCCCCCGCGCAAGCCGCTCTTTTCGGCTTTTCCTCCGGGACGAACCTGACTGACAAGCAATCCACTTGATACCGGCAGATCGGCATATGTTACGATACTTGGATCGAGTTGCACCATCGTGATATCGAGCCAGCCGCGCATCACTTTGCCATACTGAATCAGATCGGGAATGACTGACACTGCCGTATCGACAGGAACGGCGAATCCGATTCCCTGCGATCCTCCGGTAGTGGAATAGATGGAAGTATTGATACCGATCATCTCCCCGTTACTGTTGAGCAGAGGACCACCGGAATTACCCGGATTGATAGCAGCATCAGTTTGAATCATCCCATTTATTACGGTATTAAAATCAGTTCTCACTGGACGTCCAAGCCCCGATACGGTTCCGATGGTCATGGTTCGATCATATCCAAAGGGATTTCCTATAGCGACTACCTGCTGTCCAACCCGTAAGGTCTTGGCAGTTCCGAAGGTGATGGGTTCAAGAACCATATGGTTGGGAAGGTCTATCTTCAGTACAGCCAAATCGTTTTCCTGGTCGATGCCGATCAGGCGGGCCTCGTGATTTGATTCATCGTGTAAACTGATCGTAAGTTGGGCTGCATCCTGTACGACATGTGCATTTGTCAGCACGTACCCGTCTTCGCTGATGATGATACCGGAACCGGTTCCCTGTACCGGAAGTATTTCAAGGAACGAATTAAGGCTCAGTGAAACGGTGGTGATATGGACTACACTGTGATTTACCTCTTCATATATGGCAATATTGCGCATCTCTTGAGCGCTGTAGGTGAAATCATCCATATTGCCAAGGAAAACCGATACTCCCTGATCGCCATAAAAGATGTCATTCACTTCTACACCGGCCATTTCAAGAAGTCCAAGCTCCCCTTCCCGTTTCAGCACTTCAGCGAGGACTTCCCGCTGATGATCAATCTCGGATTTCTGCCTGAGTGATCGGGTCCAAACGATAATCGCCAGAGAGATGAGTATACCGATTACTACAATAAAAATGGTGCGTATCAAACGGGATACCATATGGTTTTTCTTGTGTGTCTGGTGTTCCAAAGTGTTCCTCCGAACCGTGGGATACCGTTGTTCAGTCTATCCTCTTTCCCCACTCCTGTACAGACTTACGCGTATAGAGAGACTTTCCATGAACCTCTTCGATACAGGACGAGAGCCCACGCAGCAACGAGTGCATTGCTCAGCAACATGGCAAGCCACATGCCATGAGTGCCGAACATGATGGGAAGTATATAACAGAGGGGAACACGCAAGCCCCATAGCCGTACCAGATTCATCGTCATCACCGGTCGGGTTTCCCCTCCTCCCTGAAACGCCCCAAGTACCACCGTATACAATGCGAAACAGACTACTGATGGTGCTGTATACCAGAACATCTGTACACCATAGTACACCACCTGTGCATCCTGAACAAAAAACTGGATCACGTACCTGCCGAAAATTAGTACCAAAGTCATGCCGATGCTGATAAATATTCCACTGATCACCATACTGCGTTTTGCGATGGCGGCAGCCGATTCGGGATCCTTTTCCCCCAGTTTCTTCCCTACCAATACAGCGGTCCCCTGACTAAGACCATAAGCGGGCATATGAAAGATCGATTGGATCCGATTGCCGATACCGAAAGCGGCGATCACTGCAGGTCCGAACGAGTTCACCACCCCTTGTACTACAGCAAATCCCAGTGATGAAATTGACTGCCCGATCGAAGCAGGAAGCCCGATTCGTGCAAGAAGGGTAAGTGTCTGTCGGTGTGGACGCATCAATGTTAATCGAACACGTATCCGGCGGTATCCAACAAATAACAGAAACAGCGAAACACTGCAGCTGACTGCTCTAGCGAGGAGCGTCGCCCATGCAGCACCGGCAACTCCTAATGCTTTGATCGGTCCCCATCCGAAAATAAATAGGGGATCAAGCACAATATTGAGCAATACGGCAATGATCTGAACATACAAAGGGGTCAGAGAGTCTCCTGTCCCCTGTAAGGTGGTCCTCAGAACAAAATCTCCGAATAACAGTGGCATCGTGAGAAAGGTGATGGTCATATAGGTCAGGGTATAATCGGTGGTGATGCCCATTGGTACGCGCATAATTGTCATCAGTGGTCGGGCAAGGAGAATGCCGAGTATCATCACAACAAGAGACATGACGGTATTGACGAGAAACACCTGAGATGCAAGAAAATCAAGACGTTCACGATTGTTACGATCTGCACCGTATGCCTGACTGATCATGGTAGTTCCTGCGATGGAGAAAGCAGTCCCGAAAACAATGATGAAGTTACTCACGTTCATCGTGATAGCGGGAGCACTGATGGCCTCTTTACCGAGTTTTCCTAAAAAATAGGTGTCGACGAGTGTATACATAGTCTGCAGGAGATTCGATGCCATGATCGGAAGCGAAATACGCATCAGTTGTCCTGAGAGTGAACCCTGTTGAGAAGATTTCATAGGATTCCTATCATACTCCTCTTAGGAATTTGTGTCATCTACATACCATCTTTTCGCAATTGCTCCTCTGTGGTAGAATCCGAAGATCACGGAAGCCCCCTATGGAAGGGGTAAAGGAATGGTCTATGGAATCCAACACCCAGGAAAAGAAGGAAGAACGCACCCTGAATTTTCTTGAACGTATCATTGAAGATGATCTGGTAAATAATCGTGTACCCGATAACACGATCGTCACCCGATTTCCCCCAGAACCGAATGGATACCTCCATCTTGGTCATATCAAGTCAATCTGTCTCAATTTCGGGCTTGCAGAAAAATATCAAGGGCGTTGTCATCTGCGCCTTGATGACACGAATCCGGAAAAAGAGGACATTGAATATATTGAGGCTATCCAGCGCGATATCCGGTGGCTCGGGTTTTCCTGGAGTGATTACCTATACCATGCCAGCGATTACTATGATCAGCTGTATGAAATTGCGGTCAATCTAATTCGGGAAGGAAAAGCCTATGTCGATTCTCTGAGTGCTGAACAGGTAAAGGAATACCGGGGAACGCTGACACGCCCGGGTAAGAACAGTCCTGATCGCGATCGACCGATCGATGAAAATTTACAGTTATTTGAAGAGATGCGGGCAGGGAAACACCCCGAAGGGAAATATGTCCTGAGAGCGAAACTCGATATGACAAGTCCCAACATCAATATGAGAGACCCGGCGCTGTATCGAATCAAATTTGCCACACATCCCCGTACCGGTGACAAATGGTGCATCTACCCCATGTATGATTATACTCATCCGATCAGTGATGCCATAGAGGGAATCACCCATTCGATCTGTACTTTAGAGTTTGAGGATCATCGTCCGGTATACGATTGGGCTACCTCGATCGATAAGATTGATCATACACCCCATCAGTATGAGTTTGCACGTTTGAATATCAATTACACGGTAATGAGCAAGCGTCGTCTGCTTAATCTGGTAAAACTGGGACATGTCACCGGATGGGATGATCCAAGAATGCCCACCATTTCAGGTATAAGAAGACGCGGGTACAGCCCGGAATCATTACGGGATTTTGTTGCCCGTGTCGGAGTCGCAAAAGTAGAGAGTGTCGTTGATTATCAGCTGCTGGAATTCTGTGCCCGAGAAGATCTGAACAAACGGGCACTGCGGTACATGGCTGTACTGCATCCGTTAAAGGTGGTAATCACCAACTATCCTGAAGATCAGGTTGAATACTTTACTGCAGATAATAATCCTGAAGAGCCTGAAGCAGGCACCCGGGAAGTACCGTTCTCCCGTGAGCTGTATATCGAAGCAGAGGATTTCATGGAGGAACCGGTCAAAGGATATCACCGTCTCTATCCGGGCAACGAAATCAGATTGAAGCACGCATACTATGTTACCTGTACCGAAGTGATCAAAGATGCTGAGGGAGCTATCACTGAAGTGCATGTCACCTATGATCCGGCCTCCCGCGGGGGGACAACTGAGGATGGAAGAAAAGTAAGAGGGACGAGCCATTGGGTAAGCGCTCTTCATGCCGTTGATGCTGAAGTGCGGTTGTATGACAAACTCTTCTCTGCTGAAAATCCAGGTGAACGTACGGGTAATTATATTGATGACTTGAATCCATCATCACTGGTAGTCCTCGAAGGGGCAAAAGTGGAACCGGCACTGCGGGATGCACAACCGGGGCAATATATCCAGTTTATCCGCAACGGCTATTTCATGGCCGATTCGGGAGATCATACTCCTGAGCATCCCGTGTTTAATCGTACGGTTACGCTGAAGGATTCCTGGAGCAAGAAGTCAAAGAAGAAATAACTCACATGGTGGAGGGTCGCTCATTGACGGCCTTCCGCCATTTGCTATACTTATCTGTATGCCACATCGATTCTTTGATGCCCATATGCATGCTATGAATCTCACTCATCCGAATTTCATTTCGTTTGTGGAATCGGTGTCGGATAATCTTGCTGAGTTTGTAACAAGTGGAGCTCTCTCCCCGGGATATCTGTTGACCCCGGCTAATCGTGGCCAGCAAGGCTTAATTACCTTACTCAATATGTTCAGTGTTTTTGAGCGGCCGATCGGTGAAATTTTTGCCCTCATTGAGGAGGATCTGTGTGGGGCATATCTGCACAAGGGGAAACTGGAGGATAGCAAATCACGAGAAAATCGCATGTACCCGAAGCTTCCATTCATACAGGAGGGAACGTTTCATTTTCGCGGTCTCACCTATGATCGGTTTGCTTTAGTTCCGCTCGTAATGGATTTCTCCCGTGATGCTAAAGACGAAGAGAGTAAATCATACTACACAAGTGAGCACCAGGAGAAACTCCTCTCGTATGTTCATGATACCCTTGAAGGGATAGCATGGTATCAATCAATCCGTCCGCAGGGTATGCTGGAATTTTTTCCGTTTATCGGGATCAATCCCGAAGTACATCCTCGTGATACCATTGAGGAACTTTTGCACTCTTATGTGCGTCTTGATCATAATCCGAAGTGGCATACGAAGAATCGTTATGACGTGCAACGATTTCGTGGAGTAAAATTCTACCCGCCACTGGGAACGGAAATCTGGCCTGACAATCAAAAGAAGAGAGAGAAAGTAGCCCTGATTTATCAGTACTGTGAAACGCATGGGATTCCGATTATTACTCATTGTGATGATCAGGGATTTCGCGGGGTTGCAGCAAAGAAAGCACAGCAATACACAAATCCTGCAGCATGGCGACCGGTTCTTGAAAAGTTCCCTCAGCTTAAAGTTGACTTTGCCCATTATGGTCGTCAATACAACCCCATCAGACGCTCTCCCCTTAAAAACCTTATGGGACAAGCCTGGACAGAAGATCCCTGGTTCCATGAAATCATTGACCTGATGCATCGCTATGAGCATGTCTATGCTGATTTTTCTTTTAGTGGGACGGATCCGGTTTTTTATGAACAGCTGTACACATTCATCCATCATCTTGATGATGGAGATCTTGCACAGAAAATACTTGATCGATCGTTATTCGGTTCAGATTTTACGGTGAATCTGGCAAAGGTCGAATCATATACCAACTACCTGCATATATTCGAACAATCACGTTTCAGTGATGAACAAATTGATGGATTTGTTTCTGCTAACCCCACCCGCTTTTTAGGTTTGGCTCAATTCTAAATGGGATTCTCCCCTTTTTTGTTGTTATATGAATAGTATTATGGAATACTAACCCTACTTGTAAGACAGAAACCAACATAAGAGAGGTATGGCTATGCGTTCACGCATTATGAGTATCTTGTATCTTGTGGTATTCTTTAACATTGCCTTACTTGCTTCGTCCTGTGTACTCCTTGAAGAATTCGATTCTTATCCACCCCCTACATCTCCAGAAGTATCTCAACCATCTAGTGCAACAACCTTTACTGACGGGTGGAGCACTTCTCCGAAAGATTTGGATGCCCAAATTGGAGAGCGCATCACCTTAGATCTTCCCGCTAATGGCAACCCCTCAAGAATATGGGGTACTGATATCTACACTGATGACTCAAGCATCGGGAATGCAGCGGTGCATATGGGTCTGATTACTTTTGCCACAGGAGGAAAAGTTACGATTGAGGTCGTTGCAGGACGTTCCTCCTATGCCGGTTCAGTACGCAATGGGGTAACCAGTAGTTCATACGGCACATGGGGAGCAAGCTTCGTCTTCCTTGATGATCAGGGACAAAGATTACCTTTTTCTACTAAAAAAGTAGAAGAACAGATCACGTCACCCGAAATTACCCAGATTCCTGCTCATAGTGAAGCACCACGTATGACTGACTGGAAAACGAAAGCTGTTGTATGGAGACAAAACCCTGGATCACGATATACCGTAATTCTGCCTCCTGGTGGATCTGCACAAACAATTTGGGGTACGAGTGTGTATACTGATGATTCTAGTATCGGTACAGCTGCAGTACATGCCGGACTCATCACCTTCGCTGATGGTGGTCAGGTTACTATTGAGATGCGAGAAGGGCAAAAATCCTACACCGGTTCAGAGGCCAACGGAGTAGCTTCCAAATCATACGGTTCTTGGCCTTCAAGCTTTGTGTTTGTTGATGAACAGGGTAAAGTCATTGAGCAGACACAGCAGCTAGCACATGAGGGATCGTCACAGCCTTCTCAAGAGATAACCTGGAATAAAAATGCAACTGAATGGAGATCTCAAGTTGGGACGAAAGTTACATTGGCCATCCCTGGCGGAGGAACTGCACGGAGGGTCTGGGGTGATGGAATCTACACCGATGATTCTAGTATCGGTACAGCTGCAGTACATGCCGGACTCATCACCTTCGCTGATGGTGGAGTAGTAACCATTGAAATTCTTCCTGGCCAAGGTTCTTATAAAGGGACTGAAAAATATGGTGTCTCTACCCGTTCATACGGATCGTGGCAAGGAAGTTTTAGATTTATCAAGTAAAAACAGCCACTTCTTCAGAGCAAGAAGCCGCCAGTATCAGGCGGCTTTTTACGTAACATTCGTCTACCGATCTTTGTCCACTTCATCTTCCAATCGGAAGAATGTTTCCTTGTCAGATCCTCGATCTCTTGTCGGTTTAAAACGGTCGTAACCATAGGGTTTTGGACCTTTTTTGCCGGCAGGTGGTCGATCCCGATCAAATGAACGTCCACCGGACGAGCGATCATCTTCATATCTGCGTGGTCG
>CAYZXD010000024.1:31233-36613 GCA_964482325.1 uncultured Spirochaetaceae bacterium
CCCGATCAAATGAACGTCCACCGGACGAGCGATCATCTTCATATCTGCGTGGTCGTCGATCATCCCGATCATCAAAACGTCTTGGTGGTCGATCCCGGTCAAATGAACGTCCACCCTGTGGTCGATCATCATCTCTTCTCGGTCGTCGATCATCACGGTCATCAAATCTGCGTGGCGGTCGATCCCGGTCAAATGAACGTCCACCTTGTGGGCGATCATCATCTCTTCTCGGCCGTCGATCATCGCGATCGTCAAATCTGCGTGGCGGTCGATCCCGGTCAAATGAACGTCCACCTTGTGGGCGATCATCATCTCTTCTCGGCCGTCGATCATCGCGATCGTCAAAGCGTCGTGGCGGTCGGTCCCGATCAAATGAACGTCCACCTTGTGGGCGATCATCATCTCTTCTCGGTCGTCGATCATCGCGATCGTCAAAACGACGTGGCGGTCGATCCCGGTCAAACGAACGGCCACCCTGTGGTCGATCATCATCTCTTCTCGGTCGTCGATCATCGCGATCGTCAAAGCGTCGTGGCGGTCGATCCCGGTCAAATGAACGGCCTCCAGACGAGCGATCATCTTCATATCTGCGTGGTCGTCGATCATCACGGTCATCAAAGCGTCGAGGGGGTCGATCCCGATCAAACGAACGTCCTCCCTGTGGGCGATCATCATTTCTTCTCGATCGTCGATCATCACGATCATCAAAGCGTCGAGGAGGTCGATCCCGGTCAAACGAGCGTCCACTTTGAGATCGATCGTCTCTATTTCTTCGTGGTCGTCGCTCATCACGATCGTTATACCGTCGTTCTCTCGGACGATTATCGTCAGAACGGCTTGGTTCTTTCTCCCCTTGCTCCTGTTTTTCTGCTAATGGAGCTGCTGTCTCACCCGGATGACGTCGTTCGTATCGACGCTGTTTTGCATTCTTTTTCTCATCCGAGGCTTCACCCATCTCGTGTTCATCCCAATTCAGTACTAACGGATCATCTTCCTGACTACTGTGGGTATCCATACTGGCATTGTCTTCAGCAGGGGCCTGTTTTGCCACATCTGCAGCTTCTGTTGACTTTTCAGTCACATCAGCATTGTTTGTCTCCTCTTGTTTCAGAGGCATAGACATTTCTTCATTCTTCTCCAAAATCCAACTCCTTAGAGAACTCTTTTTCACAGAGAAGCCCGCAGCCGCGATATCCCGGGTAACTTCTCGTATTTGGTATCCGCGAATTTTCCGTTTTTCAAATCGGAATCCGCCAAGATTTGTGGAAAATAATAGCTTTCCACCAACAACTAATAATGCATGAATGTGTTGTATGAATTGGATGTAATCGCGTTGTACATCAAAGTCATGCTCCATTTTCCTGCTGTTGGAAAAACTGGGAGGGTCGAATACGACGATGTCAAACTTCCTCCGATCTTTCACAGCCTCCTGTATAAACTGCAGTGCATCCTGACAGATACAGGGATATGCAGTGCCGGAAAATCCATTATCTGCTAGATTTTGCTGACACCATTTTGTATACGTTGCAGATAGGTCAACAGAAACAACCTCTGTAGCGCCTCCTGCTGCTGCATACACACTAAAAGAGCCCGTGTAGGAAAACAGATTTAATATCCGCAGTCCACGACTGATTTCTCTTAGAGCCTGACGAGCAACCATCTGGTCAAGGAACAATCCGGTATCGATCCTTGTTTTCAGATCAACAGCAAACTGAAGTCCCTGTTCATGTACCGTAACGATCAGTGATTGTTCATCCTGCGATTCATGCTGCTCCTTTCCGCGTAATTTCTCCCGATGATGATACACTACCCGCTCTGGTTCAATGTAAAGCATACGCGAGACGATATCGCATACGGAATCTACTTCTTCATCAGAGAGTGCTGGTTCACAATAATCGGTAATTCGTGCGTACGAACCGTACAAATCTACAGTTATCGGCAATTCGGACAGATTACGATCGTATATGCGCATCACATCTGTATTGCTTTGCAGCATGATTCTACGCATCTGTAGCGCGTTACGCTTCAATAATTTACCAAAATCCTTCGCTGTGTAATTGTCCATAACCATCCAATTGCCTTTCTTCGCCGGAGTATATATGATAAAATCAAAAAAAGATAGAGAGGGAACCCCAGTGGAAGATGATGTACAGCAATTCATTGGAAATCTTGAGGCACGCTTCGGCGGCCCAGTAGGATACCGCACATATAGCACATGGTTTGCTTCGGATGACGGTCTGATCCGTGAGTATGGAGTCTTCCTGTATGAGATCAACGGGATTCTCCATTTTGAAGATTTTGAACGAAAACCGTCCATCCTTGGATTCTCTCTGAAACCGGGAAAAAAGCAGAAGCCGTATGTAAAGATGGAACGGAGCTTTGCTGTGGATGATATCCGCAATATCGATATCGTAGCAAAATCTGCAGCGCAGGCAGTTGCCCAAGGATTAAAACGTGCTGATGCCATCACCAGTGCAACACTCCTGCAGAAAATAGTCAGCCGTCTCGTTACCCGCGTTGAACTACAAGATGGACCTACCTACTTTTTTGAACTAATTAACCACAAAACTTTTGTACAGGCGGTCAAGGAGGGGACACATGGGCGCATTCAAGGCGTATGATATCCGGGGTATCTACAACAAAGATTTCGATAAGCATTTCGTCTATAAAGTCGGATTTTTTCTTCCCGGGTTGCTGAAAGCCGATTACGTGGTGGTAGGACGTGATGTAAGAACCACTAGCGATGAAATATTTGATTATCTTTGTCGCGGTATTACCGACAGTGGAGCCGATGTGTGGAATATCGGTCATGCCACTACCCCTATGGTTTATTTTGCCACCGTTCACTATGCTGCCGATGCATCCGTTCAGATCACTGCCAGCCATAACCCTGCGATATACAATGGCCTTAAGATATCTCGTGCCGGAGCTCTTCCTGTGGGGGGAGATTCCGGATTGCAGGAACTTAAGGACCTTGTTGAGACAGGAACAATCACCAAAGCAGATAAACCGGGACAAGTTATCGACAAACCGGTTAAAAATGATTATATCGACTACCTGAAACCATACGTTCCTGATCTGAATAATGTAAAATTGAGTATTGATTTGTCTCACGGTATGGCAAACCTGTTAGTCAAAGATCTGATTGGAACGCATCATGATTATCTGTATGATCATTTTGACGGCACCTTTCCTGCTCATGAACCCAATCCGTTAGAGGAAGAGAACTGTGCTGATGTCAAAGCCGCGGTACTCGATAATTCCAGTGATCTTGGTATCATCTTCGATGGTGATGCCGACCGGGTCATGTTCATTGATGAAAAGGGCCGTTTTATCCAACCTGATTATATTACTGCAGTCATTGGGGCTTATTACCTGGAAAAAGAACAGGGCAATGTACTGCAGGACATTCGTACCAGCCGATCCACTACCGAATATCTGGAAAAATTGGGTGCTCGTGTAACCACGTGGAAAGTCGGTCATGCGTTTGCAAAGGTTAAGCTCCGGGAGATCAATGGTATCTTTGGGGGAGAACTTGCAGGACACTACTATTTCAGAGACTTCAACCACTGTGACTCAGGGATGCTTGCAGCACTGCTGGTATTGCAGGTATTAGTGCGAATTCGCGCTGAAGGTAAAACCTTCAGTGAGCTGATCGATTCAATTATCGTCTACGCTAACAGCGGTGAGCAGAATTTCAAGCTGGAGCAGAAGGACGAAGCGATGCAGGCGCTCTACCAGCGGTATGCTAAGGAACACGAGCCATTGGCGGTACTTGATTTCGATGGCTACCGAATTGAATTCGCAGACTGGTGGTTCAACGTCCGTAAATCCAATACCGAGCCGTACCTTCGTCTCGTTGCCGAAGCTCGTAGTGAGCAGATGTTACAGACCAAGGTAGCTGAAATATCTGCAATAATCAGAAGTTTTCAATAATAGTGAGGAAACCGTGAACGTCTTATTATGTGGAGGTGCCGGATATATCGGCACCCATGTAGCTATAGAATTTCTCAGCCGTGGCGATACAGTAGGGATAGTTGATGATTTTTCCAGCGGGTTGCATGAGAATGTCGATCCCCGTGTTACCGTCTATGAGGGGAGTATCCGTGATCGCCCAGTACTCGACAAGGCATTGAGTGATCACTGGGATGTGGTGGTACACCTTGCAGCTTTCAAGGCTGCCGGAGAATCGATGGTGAATCCATCAAAATATGCGATGAATAATATTGCAGGCTCTCTCAATCTTATTACGGCTTGCCAGGATCATCAGGTAACAAAATTCATTCTCTCCTCATCAGCTGCAGTATATGGTGAACCACAGTATCTTCCCATAGATGAAAGCCATCCACTGAAACCGGAAAACTATTATGGATATACTAAACTCGCTATTGAAGAGAATCTTTCCTGGTTTTCTCAGCTTTCCGGCTTGGCATATGTATCATTACGATACTTCAATGCTGCCGGATACGATCCCTTTGTAAGAATGCAGGGCCTTGAACGAAATCCTGCCAATCTCATACCAGTCGTAATGGAAGTTGCCACCGGGAAAAGAGCACAACTTGAGGTATTCGGTAATGACTATCCTACCGATGATGGTACGGGCGTTCGGGATTACGTGCATGTAACCGATCTTGCGGACGCCCACGTTCGAGCAGCTGACCATCTCATGCAGAACAGAGGTTCTCTTACGGTAAACCTGGGAAGTGAGCAGGGCTTGAGTGTGCAACAGATTATCGAGGCTTCCCGAAAGATCACCGGTAAATCAATTCCTGCAGTAATATCCGAAAGACGGCCGGGGGACCCTGCTAAACTGGTGGCCTCATCGGCTCAGGCGCAGCAGATGCTTGGTTGGAAAGCCCGCTATAGTTCTCTTGAATCAATCATCGGAACTACTTGGAGAGTCTATCAGGCAAATCAAAGGCAATAATGTATTGACACGAACGCATGAATCCGGTAGATTACCGAATGTTCGAGCTTTCCCCTGTAGCTCAGTCGGTAGAGCAGGTGGCTGTTAACCACCCTGTCGGCGGTTCAAGTCCGTCCGGGGGAGAAAAATAAGAAACCGGTCCATTGTGACCGGTTTTTTCATGTCCGTTTATGCAATGAAGCAATGGCTAACGTAATTGCATAATACCGCCGCTCATTCAACGTTTTCTGTGCACTTCCTTCTTTTCCTTTGAGTAAGTATCTTTCAACTGAGAGACGCATGGACTTTAGCTCTTTTATAGCAGTGGTAACGACCGTTTGATCAATACTACATTCTTTATGATTCCATTCTCCTGTGAGGCTTTCTATACCGGTTTGAATCGCATCTCTTCTCTTGTTGACTAGTATCTTGTAACATCAAAAAGTTAGAACAGGGTATAGCCACTTGAGCTTT
>CAYZXD010000025.1:0-33762 GCA_964482325.1 uncultured Spirochaetaceae bacterium
ATAAATCGGAATGATTATTCCAATTTTGAAAGACTGACGAGATATACGTAAGGAGAATGCATTATGGCAAGAGAAAAACTGACTGGCATCTATATCCCCATGGTAACTCCATTCAATGCCGATGAGTCGATTAATTTCAATGGGATCAAGGAATGTACACATTTCCTCGCTGATAATGGCGTAACAGGAATTATTCCTTCAGGAAGTACGGGAGAAATGATCGCCCTTACCCCCGATGAACAGATGGCAGTGAATAAAGCCGCTGTCGAAGCGGCTCAGGGCAGAATCAAAGTGGTCTGTTCCACCGGTGCATATCGGACTAGAGATGTAGTTCGAATGTCTCAGGCAGCTGAGGCTGATGGAGCTGACGGTGTCATGGCAGTTACTCCCTGGTACATGGCTCCAAACGAGAAGGAACTTTTACTCCACTATGAAACAATACGAAAATCCATCGATATCCCTATCATGGTATATCACAACCCGTACTACTCTACCTGCCTGATGACCGATGAATTCATGGCAAAGTTGTACAATGAAGGATTTATCGATGCGGTGAAAGAACGGCAGGCTGATGTATATCGGCAGCAGGATCTCCGCTATCTTACCGATGATGGTTTCGGCATTTTCTATGGGTATGATGTGTGTCCAGTTGAAAGCCTGAGCTGTTGGGCAGACGGTTGGGTCTGCGGAACCGGAAACCTGTTCCCGAAAGAAAACTCCCACGTATATCACCTGGCAAAGGAGAGAAAGATGGAAGAGGCAATGACCTATCATTTCTCTCAGATCCGTCCGTATCTCCCATTATTCACCAAACCGACCGCAGAGGGAATGCCTACCCCATGGCTGCAGATCATCAAGGAAGGCATGAAGTTACGTGGCGTAGATGCCGGTTTCTGTCGCAAACCAGTCATTTCAGAACTCCCTTCAGATGTTATGGCTACACTGAAAGATGTTCTCAAAGAGTACGGATATCTCGACTGAAAGGAGGAGATGCATGAAACACAAGCAATTTGATGTTCTGATTGCCGGAGGAGGCACGGCAGGCATCATAGCAGGAATTGCATCAGCACGAAACGGTGTCCAGACTCTGATTATTGAAAAACAGCGGTGTCTTGGTGGACAGTTTACGGTGGGTATGCAGGGTGCCTGGGTAGGTTTCAGCGATAAAGAGAAGGTCATTGTAAAAGGGCTTGCTTGGGAATTGCGAAACCGTCTTAAAGAGAGGAATGCCATTGTAGAGGATGATCCTGATACGGATGTCTGTTTCCTCTACGACACGGAGGTGGCCAAGGTAGTCATCGATGAGATGGTATCTGAAGAACCCAATCTCACAGCCTATCTTGACACCTCAGTAGTTGATGTCCTCCAGGAGGGTGATACGGTTGTAGGCCTTCTCGTTCTCTCGGAATCCGAACTGATGGAAATCCGTGCTCATGTCGTTATCGACTGCTCAGGAGATGCACTGGTAGCAGCTAAAGCTGGTGCTCCATATGAAATCCGGCCGAAAAAAGATATCCAACCTATGACGCTGATGGGAAGGATGGCCGGAGTAGATATGGACCGGGTAAAAGCATACTACCAGGAACATCCGCCGGTACTGGATAGCACCGTTCCCCCTGCCTGGCGAGAATACAAGACGTTCCCCGGCTTTATGCATTTCGGACTGAGCGATGAACTTGCCCACGTGGATCTTCCTGAACATCTTGCATATCTCAGATCGTGGCTCGGCATATTCACTTCTACACCGAATCCCGGAGAAGTGACGATCAACTGCTCTGGTGCCATTGAATCGCACAGTACTGCAGGATTTGAGGAGAAAGCGGAACAGGAACGGTTTTCTCAGAAGTGTCTCTATGATGTATCGGAAGTACTCAAACGCTACGTTCCCGGTTTTGAACATGCCTATCTTTCTGCGATGGCCGGGCTGTTGGGAGTACGGGAAAGTCGAAGAATAATCGGGGATTACCAGGTGACGCTGAACGATTTTCTTGAAGCACGGGAATTTGAAGACAGTATCGGTCGTGGTGCCATGCCCGCAGGAGTGCATACTCCCGACGGAATCACCATGAACGTATACAACCTGGAACCAGGGACCTCCATGACTATTCCCTATCGATGTCTGCTTCCCAAAGGAAAAGATGGCCTGTTGGTTGCCGGAAGATGCGTCTCCTATGAAGCTCCGGTGGCGAACTGTATTCGCTGCATGCCGCAGTGCATGGCGATGGGTGAAGCAGCAGGTACCGCTGCAGCTCTGGCAGTTCAGCAGCAACGTAGTGTACGTAAGATAGATATCAAGCAATTACAACAGCAGTTACAACATCAAGGAGCGATACTGTAAAACAAGATGGTTATTTAATAATTTTCATGAAAAAAAGGAGTGAAACATGAAAAAATTATCAGTAATTCTTATGATACTCATCATGATGGGTACCATGGTGTTCGCTGCTGGCAGCAAGGAGGAGACTCCTGCAGCTGCTGCAGATGAAAAAATTGTCATCTGGACAAATCTTACCGCTGATGCTCAGGCCAAAGTACTCAGAAAACAGTTTACAGAAGTAGCAGAAGAGATGGGGGTAGAGGTAGAAATGGTAACCATATCCTTCAACGATATGTATACCAAGCTTGCTACCGCAGTAGAATCGGGAAATGTCCCGGATATCATGCACACAAACTTTGCGGGTACTGCATATCTGTATGCTCAGGACATTATCATTGATATGGATGATGTAATCAATGATATTGGCAAAGATGACTTTATCGCATCCTACCTACATGTACTCAACGCAGAAGGCAAGACCTGGGGAATTCCCGACTGGGCTCTGCACACCTCGGTGTGGTATCGGAAAGATCTTTTTGAAAAGTACAACATCAGTATTCCGAAAAACTGGGCTGAATTCAAAGCCGCTGCGCAGAAATTGAACATTGACCAGGATGGGGACGGGAACATTGATATTTACGGATTCGCCGTTCCATTGAACGCGGTACAGGTTGCTCCACAAACCTACTATGAATTCCTCTATTCGGCGGGAGTAACCACCTTTGATCCAAAGACCGGAAAGTATACCTTTGGATCACAGAAGAAAAAAGCAGTGGAAGTGACCGAATATATTGCAGACTTGTATCGGACAGTATCTCCTCCATCTTCGATCGAATGGTCATGGAATGAATATCGAAACGCTCTGGTTGAAGGGACTGTTGCCATGACACTCGATATGGGAGCAGTCATCGGATTGGCACAGAATAACAACCCGGATATGGTAGAAAACCTTGGTTGTTTTGATCTTCCCGGACAGTATGGAACCAAACCGGCATCCTTTGGAAGTGGATATGCTTTCGTGGTAAGTAATCGTGGTTCTGCTGATAAGATTGCAACCAAGAAAGAATTCATCAATCGCCTCTACACGTCAGAGCGAGCAGCAGAACGAGCTCTCTCCCGACCGATGTTTGCCTTCCCTTCCCTCTACTCCGCTTTGGAAATCTATCGGCAGGCTCCGACCGTGGCTCTATTCCAGGAACAGATTGCAACGATCACCGATGCCTTTGAGCATAGCAACTGGTACTGGTACGGTATGGAACATGGGCTGAGCCAGATGTCATCTCAGATTGAAGCAACTACCTTCTTCGGCGAAGCACTGCAAAGTGTTGTCCTTGGTATGGAAACACCTCAGAAAGCTGTCGATTATATTGATCAAATGTTGCAGGAACAAATTTCGATCATTGAATAACAGGAATATGTACTTGATATGCCCAGGTTTCGGTTTGCCTGACCTGGGCTGTATTATTGAAAGGAACGTAGTACTATGGATCATATGCAGCGCACCCGTCAAAAACCCAGATATCATGCACAACGACAGACACTCGGGATTATATTCATCATTCCTATAGTGCTCTTCTTACTTATCTTCATCGTATATCCTGTGTTGTACAACATCATATTGAGCTTTACCGATGCAAAACTGCTCAGCAGACAATTCTCATGGGTAGGGTTCAAAAATTATCAGAAGATCTTCACCAACATGCGCTTCCCTACCTATGTCAAAAACACCATCGTGTGGACGGTTGCATCAGTTGCCGGCCAATTACTCCTTGGGCTGAGCATCGCTCTGATGATTAATCGAAAGGGATCGGGAACCGGTTTACGGAGTTTTCTGCTTATCCCGTACGTAGTACCAGCGGTGGCTATTGCTTTAGTAACCAAATGGATCATGAATGGAGACTATGGCATTATCAGCTGGTGGTTTCAAAACCTGGGAATGATGGCACACCGGCAATCCCCTTTGGCGATCCCCGGCAGTGCTATGGCTACCTTGGTGATCGTCAATGTCTGGAGATCATACCCATTTCCTATGCTGATTTATTGGGCAGCCCTTAAAAGCATTGATAAAGAGCTGTATGAGGCAGCAAGTGTAGATGGAGCAGGTGCGATTCAATCTTTCTTTGCCATCACACTGCCTCACCTCAAAGATACCACCATCGTACTGATCGTCCTCCGGATTGTCTGGACGGCAACGTATTTTGACCTACCCTGGCTTATTACCGGAGGAGGACCTGCAGGTTCAACAACGCATCTGCCGATTATGATTTATCAGGCATCATTTGGAACTTTTCAAACGGGATACGCCTCAGGGCTATCAGTTCTGCTGGGACTGAGTTTATTCCTCTGTGTTGTCTTCTATGTCAGAAAGACCATCGCATCCGATACACACAAATAGGGGGAGACCCATGAGCCATCGTATTCGCAAAATCATTCGTAAAAACTTCTGGTATTTCCTCTTTGTCCTTCTTATTGTGGTGGTCATTGGGTTTCCACTCTTTTGGATGGCATCAAGTTCATGCAAACCAGCGGTAGAGCTCTTTAAAATGCCACCCCAATTGATTCCTGAACAACCAACACTCCTCTGGTATACACAAGCTTTCAGTGACTCCATAGTAGTGCGATACTTTCTTAATAGTTTCATCGTATCAGCCACAACCATGCTTACCAATGTGCTGATTGCCACATTAGGTGCGTACAGCCTGGCACGTTTTTCGTACCGGGGACGAAGATTCATCATGGCTGCTGTCCTTTCCGCCTACTGCATCCCTCCCATCATGCTGATGATTCCCCTATATCGGATTATTGCCGGTATCGGGCTAAATTCAAGTTATGCTGGCGTTGTTCTGGGACACCTGACGCTAACCCTTCCTTTCTGTGTATGGATTCTGATCCCTTTTTTCCGCAAAGTGCCGAAAGAGATGGAAGAGGCTGCTGTTATTGATGGCGCAAGTGCATTTAATGTATTCTGGTGTATAGTACTCCCGGTATGTGTCCCTGGTGTGCTCAGTGCCGGCATTATGGTCTTCATTCTTTCCTGGAATGAGTATCTGCTTTCAAGTGTTCTGGTCATGAGTGATACCATGAAAACACTGACCGTAGGACTCGCCAACTATATCAGTTCAACGGAAATCGATTGGGGAACGATCATGGCTCTTGGTACAGCAACAACTGTACCGATTGTTATCATGTTTTCTGCTATCCAGAAGTACTTTGTTGAAGGACTCACCGCAGGAGCCGTAAAAGGGTAGCCACTCTCACCCTGACCGGGCACCTTGAAACAGTCTCCCATCCTCACGACAGATTCTGATGGCTATATCCCGCCCATCTTTGGCTGCCGTAGGAAGCCCTCCCCCTGGTGAAGTCCATTGCCCGATGAGATAACATCGTGCCAACGCGGGTAACGTCTTGGGAAGTTGCCGGGTAAGTGTCTGTTTTGTCGGGGCAAACCCCTCATAACTTCCCTGCCAGTTTCCGGTATAGGAGATCACCGTATGGGGCGTGGAGACATCAACCATTTCAATGTGTTGAGCGATTTCACCAAATCGTTTTTCCAATGTATTAATCACTTCACCGGCGATACGATCTTTCTCTTCATGATAGCGCTGTGAGTCCTGCTCATACAGCTCCTCCCATTTCGATCCTTCCCAGGTATTGAACAATACGGTGATCAGCGTCTTTCCCTTTGGCGCCAATGTAGGATCATAGTGATACACATTCACCCCTATCCGATTATGGTGTGTACCATCGAAAAAGATAATCGGATCATCGAGATAGAGGCTACATCCATGGGGGAGATCGGAACAATTTCGATCAACTCCTAACGCTACCATCACTGAAGAAGGAAACAAGGGATAGGTTTCATACGCACACTGCAATGGTTTTGATACATACTTACCGGAAAGCATACGATAGATGGTGGTATGTCCATCTGCTGCACTGATCACCCGATCGGCAGAAATCATACGATCATCGGCAAGACGGACCCCGGTCGCAACACCATCAGTGACGAGTATTTCCGACACTTCACATCGGTAGAGTATATTCCCACCAAGTTCTTTCACCACCCGTTCAATATTCTTGGCTAGATTAAGCGATCCCCCCACTGGGTATCCCGCCTGCTTTTTATGCTGCTGAGCCAACCCGAGGGAGAGCGCAACAAGGCTCCAGTCTGGAGGTATTTCAGATAGAAAGAGCTCGCGAAGATGAACACTGGTAAATCGTTCAGCGTATGATTGCATGGGAGTTATATGCTGCATCATGGTGAGGTAACTGGGTATATGCTTTATCGCATTGCGTACAACTTGTCTCAACGATTTTTGTTCAGTAAGTGCAGTCATGGGAAGATCGGCAAGTTTTTTCAAGGAATGACAAAATCGACCTATCTCCCGGGCATCTTCCGGTGCAATCCGAAGCAATTCTTTCTGCAGCTGCTCACGGTCACTATATAAACATACCTGCTCTCCGGTAGACAGTTCCATGGTGGTGAAATCATCGAAATTTACGATGGGAACCGAAGATCCATCTGCATTGACGAATGCTCCCAACTCATCCCAGATCTGATGAAATTCTGAGTCTTCATGAGTACCCATAAGCCAGTGAACACAATAGTCAACCGTGTAGCCGTTGCGTTTCCATGAGGTACATAATCCCCCCGGTTGCGTATGTTGCTCAACAACCATTACCGAATATCCATTGCGAAGCAGGTATGATGCTGCAGATAATCCCGCAATTCCTGCTCCAATAATGAGTACTTGCGTGTGTGTTTCCTTTGCCATAACCGCTCCCTGTAGTAGAAAGGATTATAACATACATATAACATAATGGTAGATATTTCTTAATTGGAAGTAGAGATAGTTGTCAGATGCGCAACCTAATAGTATCTTAAGACATGAAGATTACCGTATTACTTGTAGTTCTTTTGCTATTTTCCTCTTCAATCATTACTGCAGAGATTTCTCCGGTAGAGTATCAGAAGATGCAGGAGCAATCTGATGAGCACCTGCTGATCAGGATAAAACAGGTAAAAGCACCACTGCGGTTATTCAGCCGAAATCGTTCGGTTACAATCTTAGCAGAGGTTCTTTCTGTGTATCGCTCTGATAGTAATATTTCCACAGGAGATCAGATCAAAATCCGCTATACCAGTTATCGTGTTCGTCCCACAGTTGCCGGACCCCGCCCTATTGGGGTTCTCCAAAAAGATGAATCGTATCATGCCTTTCTCTCATGGTCGGACGAAGAACAGTGTTATGTCCCTAGTGCGCGAGGATATAGCTTCGAACCCCCGATCTCTCCCCGCTGGTAAGCACCACTATCTACGCTGTTCACTCAGTTGACCCATCGTAAGGAGAATTGAGTCGATAGCTACCGGATTATCATGGATTGTTTTTGCCCTACAGCTATCCTTGCATGGGGCAGGACATGCTGCGCAGGCAACAGATCCCAGAATTTGCAGCCGAGCTCCTACAAGATTACCGCACTCCAACCGTCGCATGATTGCAGGTATATCGTAATGATGGGGACACACATTTCTACAAGGAGCATCGAGACACCATTGGCAGGTACTGGCACTATCGTGCAGTTCACGCAATTGTGTATCGTCAATTGCATTAATCGAAGGTGGTTGCCAATTGCGCCCATTGCCTGGCAATGTATCAACTTTCCCCTGATATTCTCTTACCACATCAGTTAATGCAGAACTCCCCCGATATTCTTTTTCCCCCATGTTGCGCAGAACCATATTTGCCGCACTGATACCACTGATAGTGACGGCGAGACTGCCCGTGCCCATTACGGTGGCTTCTCCACAATGATAAAAATTCGGCCATGCCCCCTGTGCTCCCTGACGGTGCAGCAGGTCCTGGCCCATCGCCTGTTTCGGACCGGCAACACTGCCATGCTCCTTTAAGGTGTACCGCTCAATAGTGGTAGGTGTCGCCAACTCGATTTCTCTGATATGGGTGGAAAATCCAGGGAAGTGACTATCGAGAATATCGAGCATGCGAGCCGTCTCCTCCTCTTTTCTCCGTAAATACATTTCCTTATCAGCCTCTTTTTCCCAAACTCTCGGCCATGTCTGCAGTGAAGGACCGATCGCCATAACCACATGTTCATCGGGAGCACATAAAGAAGGATCCGTGAGTGAAAAAGCATACATAGTAACCTCTTTTTCATCAATCGCTTCAGGATTATCAGCAAACATTTCTATAGGCAGGGTACCTTCTGGAAGCACTTCTCGATCAATGATGCAATACAGCACTACACTTGGATAGGTCATTTCCAACGCTTCCACCTTGCGCAACAGAGTTTCTGATTGAGCCTGATTTTTTGCTAAATTTGCATAGAGGTTATACAGAGTCCCACCGTAGATGATGGTGTCTGCTTTGACCGTATAAGTACCCTTCTCGTCTTGCAGTACTGCTCCAGTGGGTTTATCGTTCTTAAACACCAACTCAATGGCTTTAGTCCGGTAACGCATGATACCACCGGCTTGTTCGTATGCTTTCTCCAGCTTCCCCGGTAATTGATGGGATCCTCCTACCGCATAATAACTTCCGCCAGTATGGTTTTCCATAAACATGGTAATTGCCAGTATTGCAGGTGTCTCATCGAGTGTAGTGTAACAGTAGGTACTCGTGAGTTTACTGAAAAATTTAACCACCTCCGGTGAGTCAACGAATTTCCGCAGCAGATCTCCTGCGCTTTTAGATAAAAGAGGAAGTAATCGCATATTACGAATGGGGTGCCGGAAAATCCGAGAAACAGATTCCGTTCTGGTTATTTCGGTGGGAGCCATATAGGATTGATCCGCGGCAATAACATGGTGATACAAGTCTCCAATATAGGCATAAAAATCTCTGATCTGATCAATGTCATTGGGGAAAAGTTCACCTAAATCCGCAAAAAAGGATTCCATATCAGCATGGAAATCGATGGGATGCCCATCATATATCAACCGATACATCTGGTCATGCCGTACTACGTCAATCGGTTCTTCCAGTGCATTCATGACAAATCGATGTGGATTAAACCCTTTGGCACCAAAACCGAAGAACATTGAGGTTCCCTGATCTATCGTTCTCCCCTGCAGACGGAAGGTACCACACGAACCTCCCGGCTGCATATGTTGCTCGACACAAAGCGTTTTGATTCCCCGCTTTGCAAGTAACGCTGCAGATGTAAGGGATGAGAGACCAGAACCGATCACCAATACCTCAAAGTGTTGTACCTCATGCTCCATGCATTCCTTCCGGAAATTGCTGCTTTCCACTTCAGGCATCACACTGCCTTATTTTTACCGATTGTAACACAATTTAATATGGTTCCACACAAAAACTGTGTGTATCCATCCCCTTACGATTTTCTTGACTTCGAAATTCTCCTCTCATACACTGATATCCAATGTCCTGATTGAAAAACACCAAAGGGGAACAAACAATGGAGAAATCCACAAAAATGGTCATCGTGAATGCCAGTCCGAAGGGAGCGTATAGTCTTACGTTGCAGTATGCCAAATACCTCATGGTACATGAACATGACGTCACGTACACCGTGTTGGAAGTGGGGGAAAAGTTGACCGAAATGGAATACGACGAGACCTGGTTTGCCGAAAGTATGCTGCTTCTGGCACAATGCGAAGCCATCATCTGGGCAACACCAGTGTATACCATGCTTGTACCATGGCAGCTCATCAGGTTTATCGAACTCATAAAACTGACTGCCAATACTTCTGTGGTTGAGGGGAAGTATGCAACCTCAGTTATGAGCTGTTTCCATTATTTTGATCATCTTGCGGAAC
Organism: uncultured Spirochaetaceae bacterium; assembly: GCA_964482325.1. Classification (GTDB taxonomy): domain Bacteria; phylum Spirochaetota; class Spirochaetia; order Sphaerochaetales; family Sphaerochaetaceae; genus CAYZJV01. Next base: position 10,116 of record CAYZXD010000025.1, read on the forward strand.
AATGGCTCTATAGTACGTGTGAAGATCTGGGCATGCGGCTCATGGAGGGATTCAGTGTCGACAATACCGATTTGCTGAAACCCGAATTCCGCTCTAGCATGCGGTTTTTCATGCAGGAATTCCACCGCGCCTGTGTTAATCGTTCTCCGGTGATACGCCGAAGCAGAGAATTGCAGAACGCACCATCACCGCAGTTCATGCCAACCCTACAACCTGAGAATACCAAAAAACACACTGATATCAGAACGGTACTGTTGACGGATGAAATCGACCAGAACGGCAACCTCTCAGAAATGATCAAGGTATTCAGAGCTGCATACCCAAATGAGGTAGAGGTTGTCAATATTAACGATTTCCCGTATGAGGGTGCATGCAAAGGATGTTTGCGATGTGAGTTGGTAGGTGAATGTGATCATCATGACGGATTTCAGGATTTTTATCAGAATCTGGTTAACTCATGCGATGTTCTGATCCATGCGATGAATCTGGATGGACGGTACCTGAAATCAATCTGGAAGTTGTTCCTTGATCGCACTTTTTCCAATGGCCATAGGACCAGCATGATGGGTAAGCACTCCTGCTATCTGGTTTGTGGTCACCTAGGACAACTACCCCATGTCCGACAGTTCCTGGAAGGCAAAGATCGTGTCGGAAAAGAGAACTCCATGGGAATAATCAGTGACGAAATAGCTGATTCATCACAACTTCAGTCGATTATAGAGGACGTAGCAATTCGCCTTGACCGGGCAGCTCGCGCTGGCTATCAGAAAGGAACAAACTTCCTCGGAGTCGGAGGAATGAAAATATTCCGTGATCTTATCTATGGAATGCGTGGTGTAGTCAGAGACGATCATCGGTTTTATAAAGCACGAGGGCTGTATGATTTCCCCCAACGGAATGTGAAAAATGAGTTGTTCAATCTTGCTATGGGTCGGGCTTTCATGTTCAAATCGGTGCGACTGGGTGCATTTAACCACATGAAAGAATTATACATACGGGAACACAAAAAATTGGTGGATAGGAAAATACTGTGACCTATTGACGATATGAACACCTGATCATGCGAAATTGTCATTAACGATAATTACTTCGCACCACCCTCACTTCTTTGGTATGCCGATCGCTTCGGTGCCGATACATATGAGCCGACCTGTGTATGACAGGCCGGCTGGTAATATTGCGGTTGTCAGGAAATTTTTCTGGACATCATATCATGCAGACCACCGCCGTTTTCGACCTGGGTGAATCCATACTGATGGAGAATTCGTGCACCGTAACTGGAACGTGCACCGGAAGCACAATAAATGATCACCTTACGATCCTTGTCTTCAATGGTCTGTGCCCACTGCGCCAGATTATCTAATCCGACATTCACTGCTCCGGGATAAGCACCCATGGCAAATTCCATCGGGGTTCTGACATCCAGAATAATCGGTCCGTCTCCTGCCTGCACATCAGCTGAAACCTCTTCTTCAGGTTCACCCTGATCGGTAGATTCAAGATCTTCTATCGATTTGTGTTCGACGGGGAATAGTCCAACCTGCAGATGCTGATACCCGATGGCACGAGCATGACGTTCCAGGCTGATATAGCCTCCGGAGAGGTTGAAGACCTGGTCAAAGCCGGAGCCCTTAAGCATTCGTAAAACGACATGTCCTTTCTGGCCGTCATCACTGATGAGAAGAATCGGATGTCCTTCAGGAATTCGATCGAGATTTTCTCTCAGTACGTTCTGGCTCAAGTTGTTGGTTCCGGGAATATTCGCTTTTGCATAACTGATAGGATCACGCAAATCAATAACAATGGGTTCCTGTTCCAATGCAAATTTTTCGAAATCCTGTGCCAGGATGGAAGGACTAAACCCACTCTGATGATTCACTGCAGTAAAGGCCGCCATATTCACCGGGCCATTGGGTGAATTGAACGGAGGGGCATAGGCAAGATCCAATTCCTCGAGATCATCGATCGTAAGACCTCCGGCTATGGCCGTTGCAAGAACATCCAATCGCTTATCGATTCCAACTCTTCCTCCAGCTTGGGCACCGAGTACTTTTCTGCTTTCCCGATCCCAGATCACCATGAGACTCACTTTTTCAGATCCAGGATAATAGGCGGTATGGCTGGCCTTATGTACCACGACAGCTGAGGCATCAATTCCTGCATCCTTCGCTGCTTTCAGGCTCAATCCCGTTGACCCGGCAACTGCACCAAAGATTTTCACAACGGAGGTTCCGGAAGCTCCTTTATAGGTACGGGAACCGCCAAGAGCATTTTCCCCTACAATTCTTCCCTGTCTATTGGCAGGTCCTGCCAAGGGCATCCGAACTGTTTTATCCATTACCCGGTGAGTGATTTCCACCATATCTCCTGCAGCAAATATTGCTGGATCACTGGTACGCATCGTGGCATCCACCTGAAGAGCTCCCGTAACCCCGATGTCCAAACCGGCATCCTTTGCCAGCTGCAGCGTAGGACGAACCCCTACCGAAAGGAGGACGAATTCTGCATCAATCGTGGTCCCATCATTCAGTTTCACCTGGGTATCACCGATTTCCTGCAGAGACTTGCCGAGATGCAGATTCACCTGGTAATCCTGCAGTTCCTTGGTGATAAAACCAGCGAATTCCCCTTCAAGATTCGGCATGACCTGAGGAGCCATTTCCACAAGAGAAACCTGCATACCACGTTTGGTCAGCGCTTCCACCATCTCGAGACCGATAAAACCACCACCGACGACTACAGCCTTTTTCGGTTCATGATTTTCAAGGTATGTATCTATGGCATCCATGTCATCGAGCGTCCACAACTGAAATACATGATCCTTATCCACACCGGCTAGCGGTGGAACCACCGGCTTACCGCCCTGCGCTAGGATTAAAGAATCATAGGGGAAAACCTGTTCTTCACCTGTATTTCGATTACGGGCGGTTACCGATTTACCCTTCCGATCAATGGAAACAGCTTCTGTAAGGGTATGAACTTTCACTCGGTACTGGTCATCAAAAGTCTCTGGACTAGCAAGAATGAGGGAAGAACGATATGCGATATCACGACCGAGGTAATACGGCAACCCGCAGTTTGCAAAGGAAACATCTGCTCCTGCTTCCAGTAAAGTAATATTCACATCGTTATCGAGTCGTCTTGCTCGAGCCGCTGCAGTTGCTCCAGCGGCAACACCACCAATAATTAATAGATTTTTCATCCGTTTCTCCTACTTGTAATGACTCAATACATACGAAAAAGAAATTACAGAGTCAAACAACCCAATAGGGAAAATCTCATCCTGTTCTTTTCCGTTTTTCTGATCTATTCACGATACCTTCGTGATTTATCTGTACAACAGTAAACCATAGATCGAAGATTTGGGATGTGATTAAGTCACACAATACTCCTTTCCATTGTGATGCGAAAATCCTAGCGTATGAGACATACTCCGTTGTACGATGGACACAAGGGGGATGCATGAAGCAACGACCAAGAGCGCTTTACCTCATATACCTCGTACTCTTTCTCATTGTAGTCGGAACCCTCGGTTATATGCTGTTGCTTGATGTCGGTCTGGTCGATGCACTCTATATGACCATTATTACGGTTTCCACGGTAGGCTTTCGAGAAATTGAAAACCTGACAACCGGTGGTAAACTATTTACCATGTTCATCATTTTCAGCGGGTTGGGATTGGTCGCTTATGTATTTTCTCAGCTCGCTACGTTCCTCGCAGAAGGAGAATTCAGAAGAGTGCTGCTCGATAGACGAGTTCAAAGGAGATTACTAGCGATGAAAAATCATTATATTATCTGCGGAGCAGGGCAGACGAGTGTAAGTCTCATCGAACAATTCACGCGAAGTAATGTCGATTTCATTATTATAGAAAAAAATGTACAACGATATGAGGAACTATTGAATCAGGGGTATCATGTTCTCCATGGGGATGCCACTGATGAGGAGGTACTGGAAAAGGCAGGCATCAGTCGTGCAAACGGACTTGTGTCTGCTCTGGGTTCTGATGCAGAAAATGTCTTTACTGTACTCACTGCCAGGGAGATGAATAAAGATATGCAGATTGTGGCAAAAGCAATAGAATCTTCTGCTCCGCAAAAATTAAAAAAGGCAGGGGCCGACAGCACTATTAATCCCAATGAACTTGGTGGTAATCGTATGGCTGTACTGATGCTCAGACCACAAATAATTGCATTTTTGGATGCAATTACTAAAATCGGGGAACAGACGCTGGACCTAGGGGAGATTGCGGTACATGAAACGAGTCCTCTTGCAGGTAAAATGCTCAAAGAAGCCCGTATACCAGAAAAAACAGGCCTAATCGTACTGGCGACAAAAGATGGTGATGGAAAGACGATTTATAACCCAAGTTCTTCTACCGTACTCCATGAGGGACTCAGTATGCTTGTCCTCGGGAGGCAGGAACAGATTGCCGATCTGCAACAGATGGCAATAGGAGTCCCTGATGAAGCGGTCCTTCACTAAGCAGACAGTATCGCTTCCCATGCGCCAAGATACCTTTGGGAGAAGGAATTCGCTTTCACGGAAACGATATAGAAGTCTACCCCCAACGTTGTCTCTGGTTATTGGGTGTCCAACAACATGTCTCCGTCTCTGATCCATCCCCTACGCCGCATAAACGTGCTGATCAACAGAGAAATCACCGCAGGTAGAGCGATATGCATCACGATAATCTGGGGCCATGCTTGCAGGCCCATTACGGAAACAGCATTGAATTGACCCACAAGACCACTCGTTCCCATCCCGGCACCGGCGCTGTTATTCTCCATGTGCAACACTGCGGTACTGATCGGTCCGAGTACTGCTGCTGTTAGCGTAGGAGGAATCCATATCAACGGATTTTTCCAGATATTCGGGATTTGCAGCATACTCGTTCCAAGTCCCTGACTGATCAGCCCGCCAACCTTGTTTTCTTTCCAGGAACTGACGGCAAATCCAATCATCTGGCTACTGCAGCCGATTGCCGCTGCTCCTGCAGCGATACCATCAAGCCCGAGGCTGATGCAGATAGCAGCACTACTGATGGGTAAGGTTAATATCATCCCTACGACCGTCGAAACCAGTATGCCCATCGGTACTGGATAGAGTGTAGTCAACGAATTAATGAAAGTACCCAGGGCACGCATCAATGCTGCCACGGGAGGAGCAATAAGATACCCGGCAAACGACCCGGCAAGTATGGTCGCCAGGGGGATTGCAATGATATCGACACGGGTCTTACCGGAAACCAAACGGGAGACCTCTGCAGCAACAAGTGAAGCTACTAAAGCTCCGACCGGTTCTCCTAATGCCATGTGAATAATCGCCGGACCTTCCCCCAGCACGAAGGTTCCACCTCCGACAGCACCTGCAACGGCACTACCGAGAATACCCAGTGACGGAGCCTTTAGGGCAAGGGCGACACCGACTCCTATCGCGGGTCCGGTAAGATACTGAGCAATGAGACCAAACTGCTGCAATAGAAGCAGATTGCCGTACGTTCCAATCTGTTTGATAATCAATCCGATGATGAGTGAAGCAAAGAGGCCATGAGCCATGCCACCCAACACCCGGGTGACGTATGCACCCACCCGATTACCCAGTGAATCCATAATATTCTCCTTATGGTCAGGTTTGGTGGATGACGCGTCCAATACCACCGCCGTAGCATGGTACTGGGCCTCCGTTGGCAAGCACTATAGCAAAATCGATCATATTGGGAAAGAGGGAGTACATCAGGATGGGTTGACATTCTGTGAGCGGAGGAATATCGTAGGGCATCTTGAAATAGGCAGGAGGCTGGTAGAAACCATGCAGATATACAACGGCATCATGACTGAAAGCACGGCTTCAAGCCATAATCCGCCTGAGAGGCAACGGGTCTGACGAGTACCGACCGGTTGCCTTTTTTTATTGTTGAACAGGACAGGAGGTCCAGCAGCTGAACAAAGCAAAGACATTTTAAGTTAGAGCAGCAGGTGTTGGGGACAGCCCCGCACTATATCACGTTACATAAGTACGTATCGTATAATCGCTGAAATATGGTCAGCAAGTTTCTACCCCCAACCGTAAAATGGGGACTATGATACAACTCAGAACTCGACCTGTCAGTCGAGGTTCTGGTTGTTGTCAGAAAGCAGACTTGTTGAAAGTCTGTTTTTTATTTCTGGAGGCAACCATGGCATACATTTTCCCTGAGGTATCACGTACCTTCAACGAGTATCTTCTGATCCCACGGCTCACGGAGAAAACACATCAGTCTGATCAGGTCTCGTTGGTCACACCGATTACCAGATTCAAGCTGGGCAGTACCCCCGAGATGCAGTTGAATATTCCGCTGACCTCAGCGATCATGCAGGCGGTAAGTGATGACCGTATGGCTATCGCTCTGGCACTGCAGGGGGGACTCTCCTTCATTTATGCATCGCAGAGCATTGAAGAACAGGCCGACATGATTCGTCGGGTAAAACAGTTCAAACTGGGATTTGTTGAGAGTAGATACAATCTTACCACGGATGCCACGTTGACAGATGTGGTCCACATCAAAGAGACTACCGATCACTCCACTATTACCATCACTTCTGATGGAAGCCCGCACGGAGAACTCCTCGGAATCATCACTTCTCGTGACTGGCGTGTTCCGCAGATGAGTCTCGATACGCCTATCACTGATTTCATGACGCCTTTTCATAAACTGATCTGTGGACAGGATGGGATATCGCTTGATGCTGCATACGATACCCTTTGGGATCACAAGCTCAGTGTCCTCCCTATCGTGAAGAAAAATACGCTGGTATCACTGGTATTCAGAAAAGACTACGACTCTGATGAAGAGAATCCTCGGGCTCTCATGGACGCAAAGAAATCCTACCTCGTAGGTGCTGGTGTAAATACTCGCGATTACCAGAAACGGATTCCCGCACTCATTTCCAACGGCGCTGACATTCTATGCATCGACTCCTCTGACGGATACAGTACGTATCAGAAAGATGTCATTGATTTTGTCAGAAAAACCTATGGGAATACGGTGAAAATAGGAGCTGGAAATGTGGTTGATGCCGACGCCTTCAGGTTCCTGGCTGATGCCGGGGCGGACTTTATCAAGGTAGGTGTCGGTGGCGGTTCCATCTGCATCACCCGTGAACAGAAAGGAATCGGCAGAGGGCAGGCCACTGCAGTCATGGAGGTTGCCCGAGAACGCGATCGTTATTGCGAAGAGACTGGGGAATACATCCCGTTGGCATCCGATGGCGGTATCGTTCAGGATTATCATGTGTCTCTTGCTCTGGCAATGGGAGCTGATTTCGTCATGCTCGGCAGATACTTCGCCCGATTCGAAGAGGCTCCCGGACGTAAGTACCGCTTGAACGGGAACTATGTAAAAGAGTACTGGGGAGAGGGATCGAATCGTGCAAAGAATTGGGCTCGGTATGATGCACATACGGCAGCAGGAATGGCATTTGAAGAAGGAGTCGACTCATATGTACCCTACGCCGGATCGTTAGCGGACACGGTACAGGTAACCCTGGCAAAATTGAAAGCAACCATGGTGAATTCCGGCTCTCTCAGTATCAAGGAGTTTCAGAAGAAAGCGGTGCTCACTGTGATATCTGAAATGAGCCTGAATGAAGGCAAAGCCCACGATGTCATTCTTAAAGAACAGAGCTTATAAACAAGAAGAGGAGATGCACACATGAAAGTTGCTGTGATCATGGGATCAAAATCTGACTACGTGCAGATGAAAGAAGCGGTATCACTGCTCAGAGAATATCGAGTGGAAACCGATGTACTGGTTGTTTCAGCCCATCGTACACCCGAGTATATGGTGCAGTTTGCGAAAGAGGCAGTGAACCATGGATATCACGTCATCATAGCCGGAGCTGGTGGAGCTGCTCACCTTCCGGGGATGGTCGCAAGTCTAACGGTGCTTCCGGTTATCGGAGTACCTATCCGGACGAGTACCCTTCAGGGTGTCGATTCTCTGCTTTCCATCGTACAGATGCCTGCAGGAGTACCCGTTGCCACCATGAGTATTGGACCTGCAGGCAGCAGGAATGCTGCACTCTATGCATTGCGCATACTCGCACTACAGGACCGAGACCTTATGGAGCGCCTTGAAGCTCAAAGAATTACCACAGCTGCCCAAGTACAGCAGGAAGGTCTTGGTGAACAAAATAACTAGCATCGGCATTATCGGCGGTGGACAACTCGCTAAGATGCTGACCGAGGCAGCAAAACATCTCCCATTTCCAACTGTAGTCGGTGTGTATGATGCTGCAGCAGATGCCTGCGCTGCAACCGCATGTGATATATTTCAGCAGGGTCCATTTTCTGATGCCATCGCAATACAGCAATTTGCCGCTTCCTTTGATGTCGTCACTTATGAATTTGAAAATATTTCTGCGACATCTCTCGCGGGTTTGGCCAACCTTCCTCAGGGAACCCATGCTCTCCATATACTGCAAAATCGGTTACGCGAGAAGGCATTCATTAATGAGCTCCCGGGGATTTCGACCGTTGCTTATGCACCAGTTGGCAATTCCTTCTCCCTGCCCTATCCCTATGTAGTAAAGACCACTGAGCTTGGTTATGACGGGAAAGGCCAAAAGATAATATATAGTGACCAAGATGTGCATCAGGTATCCGAAGGAATGATCGGAGAACAGTATCTTGATCAACTCACCGAATATTCGGTGATTCTTGCACGGAGTATCACCGGTGAGATATCGCATTTCCCCGTACTGAAAAACACTCATATCAACCAAATCCTGGATACTTCGAAATTTGCTGCAGTCTCTGAAGAAATGCAGATCCGGATGGTGGAAAAAACCACAGCAATTGCCGAGGCACTTGATTATCACGGAGTCTTGACCGTTGAATTCTTCTCAAGTAATGGAGCGCTCTATGTGAACGAAGTGGCTCCCCGAGTCCACAATTCGGGACACATCACCCTTGATGCCGCAAATGTCAGTCAGTTCGATCTTCATGTGTATAGCCTACTTGGGATCCCGCTGCCTGGGATCACCGTGGATCCCTCATGGTGTATGGTCAATGTGCTCGGTCAGCACTACGAAGCAGTATGTCGTGCGCACATCCCCGGGAAATTCTATGACTATGGCAAGCACAGTACGCGATACAACCGAAAAGTGGGTCACATCAACGGCAAATTGGAACATCTTGCATCTATCAAAGAGGTACGGAACGCATGAAAGGACATCAGGTATTCATCAGAAAAAAACCGGATTTTGATATGGTAAGCCATGACATGTCACACAGAATCGAACAGGCGATACATCTGCCGGTTTGCTGTACCGTATATGTTCTGTACGAAATAGCGGGACTATCTCTGGATGATGTTGAGCTGTTATCACAACAGATTCTTGGAGACCCGGTCACTGATGAAATTTCCTGGTGTATGCAGAGCACCGATCAATCAGTACTTGCCTATACCTATCTCGCCGGACATTTTGATCAACGTGCACATTATGCGCAGCAGGCTGGTATGCTTATATTGCCGCATGTAACTTCATTCACCGTTCGATCAAGTACCGTATTATGCTTTGATCAGCTTTTGACGCCATCTGATTATCAGAAAGTAGAGTCCTATCTGATCAATCCTGTAGATACGAGAAAACGAACACTTTCCTATGAGGATCCCCCTGCCGTATGCTGCAAGGAATTACGTGATCTTTCACATTTTCCCACCCTCTCTTCGGATGAACTGGATACACTTAAAGAACAGCTTAATCTCGCCTTGGATCAAAAGAGTCTCATCTATATCCAACAGTATTACCGTAGATGCAAGCGGGTACCGACTGAGACAGAATTGGTTCTATTTGATACCTACTGGTCTGATCACTGCAGACATACTACATTCCTCACTCCCCTTCGCAATATTTCTTTCTCGGGATGTTTTGCTGAGGTAATCGAACAGACTTATCAGAAATATCTTGATCAACGGAAGGCAATAGGAAGGACGGGCGAAATCACATTAATGGATCTCGCCACTCATACACAACGATATCTGCGTGCGACCGGACGTCTTTCTCATGTGGAAGAATCGGCAGAAATAAATGCCTGCAGTGTTCTGGTATCTGACAAACATGATGAGTATCTGCTCATGTTTAAAAATGAGACGCATAATCATCCGACAGAGATTGAACCGTTCGGCGGCGCTCAAACGTGTCTTGGGGGTGCTATCCGGGATCCGTTGAGTGGAAGAAGCTATGTATATCAGGGTTTGCGCATCAGCGGATCTGCAGATATCACTGCCGATGTCTCTCAGACACTCAAGCATAAGCTGCCGCAGGCCACCATTGCCCGCGAATCAGCCCGGGGATTTTCTTCGTATGGAAATCAGATCGGCATGGCAACCACACTCGTAAAAGAAATCTACCACCCATCCTATGTCGCAAAACACCTGGAGCTTGGTGCGGTGGTAGGAATTACCCGAAAGGAGGAAGTGATCAGAGAAGAGCCGGTTCCCGGTGATATCATTGTTCTTCTCGGCGGCCGCACGGGAAAAGATGGGATCGGTGGAGCAAGTGGTTCTTCCATCTCGCACACAAGGCAATCTCTCGACACTTCGTATGCACAGATTCAAAAGGGTAATCCCCTTGAGGAACGAAAATTGCAGCGGTTATTTCGTATACCTGCAGTAAAACGGATGATCAAGCGATCAAATGACTTCGGCGCTGGTGGAGTCAGCGTAGCGATCGGGGAACTCGCGCCGGGAATCACCATCAATCTTGATGCAGTCCCTCTGAAGACACTTGGGATGAACCCCACCGAAATCGCGGTATCAGAAAGCCAGGAACGGATGGCGGTGGTGATTGATCCGGAGCACCTGTCATCACTTGTGCAGTTTGCTGATCAGGAAAATATCCAAGCAGTACACGTAGCAACCGTCACTGCAGAACATCGGTTGAAGATGTACTTTCAAGGAGAACTCATTGTCGATATCGACCGCAGTTTTCTCGACACAAACGGACCGATAGCAGCACAGGATGTCTCGGTTACCGATTATCAGTATCCTGAGTATGATCGAGAACGATACCATCAATTGAACACGAGCAGTCAGAAGGGACTGGGGGAGTTGTTTGATAGCTCTGTAGGTAATTCGACTCTGTTTGCCCCATACGGCGGCAGGACCCAGCGAACCCCTGAACTCAGTTCGGTACAACGCTTTCCTCTTCATGACGATTCTGATAAAGCCTCGGTCGTCAGTTATGGCTTCAATCCTCTCACTGCAGAAAATTCTGTATATCTCATGGGAATGGAATCGGTTATATCATCAGTTGCCAAGCAGATCGCAACTGGTGGAGAACTTGAAAATACCCATCTCAGTTTTCAGGAATATTTCCCCAAGCTGCACCATGATCCAGAACGGTGGGGGTTGGTCCTACAGGCACTCCTCGGTGCCTTCGCCGCTTGTGATGCCCTATCTGTGGCAGCAATAGGGGGAAAAGACTCCATGTCCGGCACCTTTGAACACCTTGATGTCATACCGACACTCGTGAGCTTCGCATTCGGTGAGGTTCCCATAAAAAATCTCAGATCGCGTGCCTTCACTGCTCCAAACGAGTACATCTACCTATTGAAACAACAAACATATAACGGTCTTCCCGATATGACATGCTTTCGGGAAAACATAGAGAAGATCGTTTCATACCGGGAAGATATTCATTCGATTTCAACCTTGGAAGAAGGTCTCAAACATACGTTGGATCTCATGAGTTTTGGGAACGAAATCGGCTACACCTGTACGATTACCGATACGGAACGCAGCCCGGGAGGGTTTGTCTTTACTGCTAAAAAACGACTAGACGGGCTGATTCCGATCGGCCGTACAGTTGATACGTGGGAATCGTCATCCTGTGATGCACATCTACAAGGACTACAGAGTGTATATCCTATCGTTCACTGTCCGATTCGTAGCCCTGAACCGGTATCCCCGACAGGTGCTAAACAATACTATCACACGGCAGTGGAAACGCCTGTCGCGCTCATTGTCACCTTCAGCGGAACTAATTCAGAACTCGATATGGAAATGCATTTTGCCCGTGCAGGAGCTGAGGTGCGTATATTGGTGATCAACGACACCTCACAAAAAGCCTTCGCAAAAAGTATTGACCGTTTCATCGAAGAACTTGCTCAAGCTCACATCCTAGTATTCCCGGGAGGGTTCAGCTTCTCAGACGAACCGGATGGCAGCGGGAAATTTATTGCAGCATTTCTCAAACAGCAGCAAGTGAGTGCGGCTGTTCACCAGTTTGTGGCTGCCGATCATCTCATACTCGGTATCTGCAATGGATTTCAGGGCTTGATCAAATCGGGGCTGCTCCCGTATGGAAAGATCACTGAACGAACAGCTGAGGATCTCACTCTCTGCAACAATGATTCATACCATCATGTTGCCACCCTTGTGAGAACCGCGATCCGAAGCACACGTTCTCCCTGGTTACAGGAACTTGATCCAACTCTTACCTATACCCTCCCGATCTCACACGCGGAGGGGAAATTCGCTGCAACTGAGGCGCAGCTTGCCTATCTCGTTGCACATGATCTGATTGCCACCACCTACATCGATAACCCCAATGGATCAGTTATGCATATTGAAGGGATCATCTCTGAAAATGGAAATATTTTGGGGAAAATGGCACATAACGAACGTATAAGCGACCAACTGTGTATAAATGTGGAAGGGACGAGAGGACAGGACATCTTCACCAGTGGAGTGAAGTATTTTCAACTTGGAGGAAACAATTCATGAATCAGGCATACGAAGGAAAGGCAAAAATTGTCTATGCGGGTGCTCCCGGTGAAGTAATCATTCATTTCAAAGATGATGCGACTGCCGGTAACGGGGCGAAGAAAGCTTCAATTGCCGGGAAAGGAGTATTGAATTGCCAGATTACTACGCTGTTATTTTACTATTTGGCGCAGCATGGGATCCAGAGCCATTTCCTGGAGCAGTTGAATGAACGGGATCTTCGCTGTGTAAAAACAGAGGTCATCCCTCTTGAAGTGATTGTGCGAAACCTGGTTGCAGGATCAATGGTGAGACGATTAGGCATGCAGCGGGGCATGACCTTCAGCGAACCTATCGTAGAGTTCAGTTATAAGCAGGATGCTCTGGGAGATCCCTTGGTCAATGATGACCATGCCTGTGCGCTCAAGTTGGCAACACGCGATGAGCTTGCATATATTCGTTCCACGGCATTGCAGATAAACGAACTTTTAATTGGCCGTTTTGCAGCGGTCGGGATGACTCTTGTCGATTTCAAACTTGAATTCGGCAGAACTCCGGATGGAAAAATCCTGCTCATCGATGAAATCAGCCCCGATACCTGCAGATTCTGGAATGCTGATCAGACCAGTTTTGACAAGGATCGTTTCAGAGAGGATTCAGGCGATCTCATAGCCGGTTATCAGACAATTTATGACCTGCTGAAGGAACGGATCTGAGATGAAACAGACAGGATTACGAGAGGAATGTGGCGTATTCGGCGTCTATAATCATCCAGATGCCGCTAATTTGGCCTTTTATGGTCTCCACGCATTGCAGCATCGTGGCCAGGAAGCCTGCGGGATTATGGCTGGAGAACAGGGGACGTATGATATCCATAAGGGATCAGGGCTGGTGCATCAGGTATTTACTGATAGTATCCTGCAGAAACTCACTGGCTCGATCGCTATCGGACATGTTCGCTATTCGGTAACTGGAGGGACGCATTCACATAATATCCAACCCTTTATCTTCAACTATCGGAACCGGACTTTCGGTCTCTGTCACAATGGGAATATTGTGAATTATCGTGAATTGAAAGCAGAGCTGGAAGAGAACGGATCAATCTTTCATTCTGTCTCTGATTCAGAACTTATTGCCCATATGATGAGTCGGGATGTCTATGCGAATCCCATTTCAGCGCTCACACAAGCGCTGAAAAAGCTCGTTGGTGCTTTCGCGTTCATCATCCTCGTAAATGATGAACTCTATGCTGTGCGGGATGTAAATGGATTGCGCCCTCTGTCGATAGGGAGCCTAAAAGATGCGTATGTTGTTGCCTCTGAAACATCGGCACTCGATGCGGTAGGAGCTCAGTTTGTACGGGATGTACGTCCTGGGGAAATTGTACGGATCAGTGCACAGGGACTGAGTTCATCCCGATATGCACCAGAAGGCAAAGATGCACTGTGTACGATGGAATATATCTATTTTGCCCGACCGGATAGCGATCTCAATGGACTTAATGCACACCAGTTCAGGAAATTGAGTGGAAAGAAACTGGCACAGGAACATCCCTGTGATGCTGATATTGTTATGGGGATCCCCGATTCATCACTCAGTGCGGCAATCGGGTACGCAGAGCAATCGGGAATCCCGTACGAAGTGGGTCTCATCAAGAACAAGTATATCGGCAGAACCTTTATCGAACCGTCAAAACACCTGAGAGACCGAGCAGTGCTCCTGAAGCTTGCGGCTATCCGGCAAGTGGTTTTTGGCAAACGGCTGGTACTCATCGATGATTCCATTGTTCGCGGAACCACTTTGAAACATATCACGCAGCTGCTGAAAGATGCAGGAGCATCTGAAATACATATACGCATTGCTTCTCCCCAGATAACCCATCCCTGTTTCTATGGAGTAGACATTTCCAAATATGCTGAGTTGGTTATGGCACATACTACAAAAGAGGATCTCAGAGATTTTTATGGAGTTGAATCACTGGAATTCATGAGTCTGGAGACCCTGGCGGCATGCACCCCGGGGCAACAGTTGTGTACAGGATGTTTCACCGGACACTATGTCACCGAAACCTTTACCCGTCTGCAGGAAGCTGCAGCGACAGAATAAGCGAGGAGCTATGTCAGAGCAGTACAGTAAGGCTGGAGTCAGCTTAGAAAATGGGTATGCAAGTATTGAGCGAATCAGAAAACATATTGCAGCAACAAAGAGTCGCGGATTCTCCGGTGATATCGGAGGCTTCGGAGGCTTGTTTGATCTCTATCGCTATGGATACCGAGAACCGGTTCTCGTTTCAGGAACTGACGGTGTAGGAACCAAATTGCTCCTTGCTATTCAACATCAACGCTTCGATACCATCGGTATTGATCTTGTGGCCATGTGTGTCAACGATATTATCACCGTCGGAGCACAACCGCTGTTCTTTCTCGATTATATTGCGGTGGATAAAAACAGACCGGAACAGATAGAAGCCATTGTCTCAGGTATAGCCCATGGTTGCATGACAGGATCCCTCTCCCTTATCGGCGGGGAGACTGCAGAGATGCCCGGTATGTACGCTCCCAACCATTTTGATCTTGCCGGATTTGCCGTGGGAGTCGTAGAAAAGAATGAACGAATCACCGGAGCAGCTGCGCAAAGCGGTGATGTGCTCATCAGTATACCTTCATCGGGTATTCATTCCAATGGCTATTCTCTTGTGAGAAAAATTCTATCGGAAAGTAAAACGGATGTGCATCAGCCCTTTGAAGGAGCAACACTACTTGATGCACTGCTACAGCCGACCTGTATCTATGTGCCGGTACTTCAGGAACTGAAACAAACAGTCTCCATTCACGCCATGTGCCATGTTACTGGTGGCGGATTATATGAGAATCTGCCTCGCATGCTGGGAGAACGAAAAGAACTTGGTATCGAACTTGATCTTCATGAAGTGGTACTGCCTAGGGTATTCAGCCTCCTGATGGAAAAAGGGAACATGACTCGGCATGACATGTATCAGGTATTCAATATGGGAATTGGTTTTGTGATTGCCGTGGATCACAGCGAATCTGAACGTGCTCTCCAGATCATACAACAGCAGTATGCCAAAGCCTGTGTCATCGGTGAATTATCTGACCGTGAGGGGATGCGTATCGTATGACGAGAGTTGCCGTTTTTGCTTCAGGAAGAGGCACCAATTTTGAAAATCTGATCACCAGCGACATTCCCGGTGCTGCATTCGTGCTGCTTATCACTGATAAGCTCTGCCCTGCGATTGCCATTGCCAAGCGGTACGATATTGAATCATGCACGTTCAAACGAAGCAATTATACCTCACGGGTGGCAATGGAACAGGAAATGGCGACGCTTTTGGAATCTCGAAAAATTGATCTTATTGTGCTCGCCGGTTATATGCGATTGCTCAGTCGATGGTTTGTAACTATATTTGACCATCAGATCGTGAACATTCATCCATCACTGCTACCCCATTACAAGGGAATCAATGCTATCCAACAGGCATTTGATGATGGGAAACAACTCTATGGTGTCAGCGTACACTATGTCAATGAAGGAATGGATGAAGGTGAACTTATCGCACAGAGACGTCTCTATTACGAAGGGAGACATATCGAAGAGTTGGAGCAGTTGGTTCATCAGACTGAGTATGAATTGTATCCACAGGTAATCAGAACCCTGTGCAATAAGGAGAAGTAGCCATGCACATTGCCGTAATCGGATCGGGTGGACGAGAACACGCCCTTGCTGTCAAAAGTCTTCACTCTCATCTGGTAAGTGACGTGCATGTAATACCAGGGAATACCGGCATGCTGATGACCCCATCTCTTCGCCTGTTTCATGACTGGGATGGGACTTTTCAAACGCTTGAGCAATACCTTATTCAGCAGAGTATCGAACTGATCATCGTAGGCAATGAAAGTTATCTGGCACAGGGTATAGCTGACTATTTTAAAGACTCGGCCATCCAGGTATTCGGCCCCTCGCAGAGGGCAGCACAATTGGAAACCAGTAAAGCGTATGCGAAGCAGTTTATGGACAAATACCGCATTCCCACAGCTGGATATGTCGCATGCAGTCAGATTGACAAGGCAATACAGGAGCTGAAAGCCCGATCGGGACCAGTGGTGATCAAACAGGACGGCCTGGCTCTTGGCAAGGGGGTGCTCGTCACTGCCGACTATGCAAAGGCGGAAGCTTTCCTGAAAGAGAGTTTTATCGGTAATGATACCGTTATTTTTGAAGATTTTCTGGAAGGAAAGGAATTTTCGCTGCTGGCATTTGTAGATCGAGACTACTACAATCTGATGATGCCGGCCCGTGATTATAAACGAGCAGGCGATCATGACACGGGATTGAACACCGGGGGAATGGGCGCCTATACCCCGGTTGAATATATCTCTGATTCCGATATGGATACAGTTGAACGGGAGATTGTGCTACCTACTATTACAGGATTACTGCAGGAAGGTTTGGATTTCACGGGGATTCTCTATTTCGGCCTCATGAAGACATCAGATGGCATCAAAGTAATCGAGTATAATACCCGGTTCGGCGATCCGGAGGCTGAAGTATTGCTTGAAGCAATGGATTCAGACCTTATCGAGGCAATACAGGCAACCTTTGCACACCGGGACTATCTGCTGACATGGAAAAAGGGAACAACATTGGGAGTCTGTCTTGCTGCTGAGGGGTATCCCCAGTCGTATCAGAAAGGACATGCGATAACTATCCCTGAGGGAGTCACCTGTTACTCAATGGCAATGAAGAAAGAAGATAACCGATACATAAGCAATGGGGGTCGTGTTGTATTTACTGTTGTTTCAGCAGAGAATTTAGCTGCTGCCAAACGAGCCTGTTATGCAGATATCCGGAAAATCAAATGCGACGGGTTGTTCTATCGCAGTGACATCGGATCATAATTCCGGATGCTAGACGGACACAGCTCGACTCTGATACAGTTCTCTCCTTGGAGAAAACTGTTATGCTGTCATGGTCCCATTGGAAACGTCAGACTGCATTGTTTCTGCTGAGCCAGAATATCAGCTTGTTTGGCTCGATGCTCGTGCAGTATGCCATCATGTGGCATATCACGCTCACCACTCAGTCAGGCATGATGATGACCATATCAATTTTGTGTGGATTCATCCCCACTTTGATCATCTCTCCTTTTGCCGGAGTATGGGCAGACCGATTTGACCGCAAGCGTCTGATCATGAGTGCAGATGCCCTAATTGCATTAGCTACACTTATTATTGCACTTTCCTTTCTCTTCTCCTATGAAGCACTCTGGCAGCTCTTCGCTGTCCTGGCGGTGAGATCTTTCGGTACTGGGGTGCAATCACCTGCAGTAAACGCTCTGCTTCCGCAACTCGTACCACCCGAACATCTGACTCGGGTAAATGGGATACAAAACAGCATCATGTCAGCAGTGACGATAGGATCTCCCCTGCTGAACGGAGCATTACTGGTTATTTCACCACTTGAATACATCTTTTTCATCGATGTAATTACGGCTCTCTTAGCGATAAGCATACTTGCTTTTTTCCTGCCTATCGGCGCAAAACATACCAGTGCTCCCGATGAGCCAATTCACTATATCACCGATATTCGTGATGGTATACGATATATTCGAAGCCACACTTTCATCCATAAACTATTTGCCTACTGTGCCCTGTTCTTTGTGTTCTTCTCTCCGGTAGCCTTTCTCTCCCCGCTTCAGGTAACGCGTAGTTACGGACCGGACATCTGGAGACTCACTGCAATTGAGGTTGCATTCTCTGGAGGAATGATGCTCGGCGGGCTCCTGATAGCTCTGTGGCAGGGATTTCCCAATCGCA
The DNA here is from genome assembly GCA_964482325.1 of uncultured Spirochaetaceae bacterium. Taxonomy (GTDB): domain Bacteria; phylum Spirochaetota; class Spirochaetia; order Sphaerochaetales; family Sphaerochaetaceae; genus CAYZJV01. The sequence continues at coordinate 28,701 of CAYZXD010000025.1, forward strand.
TGCACACCATGATTCTCAGCCTGATTGTCAGCGGCCTGTGCATTATTGTTTTGGGATTTGCCCCTGTTTTCCCCCTCTATATTGTTGCCATGGTGCTTCTGGGAATTGCCATGCCACTATTCAACACTCCGTTTACTGTGCTCATCCAGCTTCGGGTTGATGAACGATACCTCGGAAGAGTGTTCAGCGTATTCACCATGATATCGACATCAGTGATGCCGCTAGCTATGCTCATGTTCGGTCCACTTGCTGATGTGGTCCCTATTGAATGGCTGCTCATACCCACAGGAATCCTGTTAGCAGTAGAATCCATAGCCATGGGTAGGAACAAAGACCTGATGCTTGCAGGTTAATAATCACCTGCATTGCTTTTCTGATACGCAAAAACTCCTACAGGCGCAGATCACGCTTCATGGAATCGAAGGTAGCCTTATCAATCTCTCCCCGCACGTACCGCTGTCGTAAAATTTCTTCTGCGGTGTCGAAAGTATGGTGCGTAGGTGATCGCCGTGCAAGAGATACTGCAAGTAGTATCACCAGGGCAAGTCCAAGCAACAAGATACCAATGAAAAACCCTCTGGTCCACCAACTCGCATCGGCAAAGCCATACCAATTGTCAGCCAAGTGTGGGAAACTGCGATATCCCCAATATAATCCATGCATACCTACCTCCTCTTATTTCTTCAATTCTTCTTTCATCTGCAGAAAAGCTTCTCGTGAAATCTCCCCTTGTGCATACCGATTTTTCAGTATTTCCCATGCATCAGGGTTCTTCTTCGTCGGTTCTTCTTTCTGTTTGAGAAGCACATATACCACTATGCCGACGAGTAGTAATCCAATAATCATCATAGTATCCTCCTCCACCCCTGTGGGGGTGTATATCCTAGTGTAATGATATGTGATGATCTGTCCAGTGATATGCTGAATTCTTTACCTGATCTTTACCTTCGAGCAGGAATGCTCATGCCTAGATGTTGGGCGGCTATCGTAGTTTTCATCTTTTTACTGCTCTTTTGCCCTTCATAGCCAGTATACCGTTTGAACTTAGCACCGATTCTTATCTTGACAACTTGACTGATTGTGTAAGCTGCCATACAGTGACAATGTCTTGCTGACATTTTGAAATTTCATCAGTGCACAAGAAGTTGAACGGTATTCTGCTATCCTGGTGCATCAGAGGAGCTTGTTATGATTACTGTCCGAGAAGTCACCACTAGAGCTGACTGGAATACATTTCATACTTTCCCCATTTCGCTGTACAAAGATGTTCCTCAATACGTTCCTACGTTGATTTTTGATGAAAAGTGGAATTTAAATCCGAAAAAAAATCCGGCATATGAATATGTGGAGACGATCTGTTTTCTCGCTTATCAGGAGGGTAAACCGGTCGGGAGAATCGCTGGATTAATTAATCACAAGCTTAATGAGATGAAAGGAATAAAAACCTTACGGTTTCATCGCTATGATGTGGTTGATGACTTAGCAGTTACCCGAGCTCTTATTGAAGCGGTAGTGGTCTGGGGAAAAGAACGCGATATGGAAAACATGATCGGGCCAATTGGCTTTTCTGATCTCGATAAGCAGGGGCTGCTGATTGAGGGATTCGAGGAAACCGGGATGTTTATCACCCTCTATAATCATCCGTACTACCATGAACATCTGACGCAATTGGGGTTTGGAAAAGAGGTGGATTGGGTTGAGTATCAAATTACCGTTCCTGAGCAGCCGGATGCAAGAATTGAACGTCTGTGCGATATTGCATTGAAGCGTAACGGGTATCGATTGCTTGAGTTTTCCAACAAGAAAGAGGTGATCCCCTACGCATGGGAAATGTTCCACATGTACAACGATTCATTTGCGCAATTGTATGGTTTCTGCCCACTGTCTGATGGACAGATTGAAATGGCTATCAAACAGTTTATCAGTCTCGTTTCACTTGATTATATATACATCGTGGTCAATAAGGAAAATTCAGTAATCGGGTTCGGTATCATGGCGCCGTCTTTCGCCCAGGCAACAAAAAAATCTCGGGGAAAACTGTTCCCCTTCGGGTGGTATCATATCCTAAAGGCTATGAAACACCATACGGTACTGGATATGTATCTCATTGCAGTAAAACCTGAATATCTGGGACGTGGCGTAAATGCTGTCATTATTAATGCCGGTCTGAAAAAGGCTATAGAGAATGGGGTCCGGTATGCTGAGACCGGCCCTGAGTTGGAAGACAATACGAACGTCCAGACGCAGTGGAAAGCTTTTGACGTCCGCCAGCACAAGCGACGAAGATGCTACGGTAAAACCATTTAGGACAGACAGACCTTGTTTGATGCCAGCTGATCAGCTACTATGATGAGGTGACCGTATCACATACTTGCATGGATAATTCGTTCTCCGTCTCTGCATTTCGTTACCATTTACCGCCTTCACATCAGGTATCGATACCCACTTTGCTCCGCATCTTCTCCAGCACTGCAACTTCTTATAAATACCTCTTCTTTATCGGATTATTACAGGTCCTTGAAGATACCAATTTCTCAACACTCCACATCCCTCTTGATGCAATCCTTCTGGAAATGTTGGTCACAGCCTGGTACCCTCACTCCTACTTCAGACTTTCCTTTGGTATAAATGATCGAATTGCTGAGGAACTTGATCGCTTATCGGTGGAAACACCGAGAGGCTTTATCTCACACACTGAGTTGCGAGCAAGGATTGAAACCTGTGACTATCGGAAGAATAATCTAATACACCTCGTCCCATACCGCCTCCTGACTCCCTTTTTCCCTCATAAGCTCCAGGGGAGAAAGGATGCACAGAAGAATCGGGACATCACGGAACTTGCAGCAAGGTGTTTTGAAACAATCCGGCCATTCTACTGTTTTTCTGAAGATCAAGATTCAGTTATCATGCATCCTGCGTGGATGCTCTATTTCTCTGATAACTTAGAACTGGTCCGGTCATTCATCCATTGGCAATGGCTTGATTATATGCAGCGAAGAAACCCTTCAGTACCCAATCTGCAATTGAAACTGTTTCCACCGAAGACCAAGAAACCACTCAAAAAACAGACTGATTTTTGGCGAACAGTCCTTGCTGAAAACCCATTACCATGCATTTTTTCCGGGCAACTGATGACTGCTGAAGACTTCTCACTGGATCACTTTCTCCCTTGGTCTTTTGTTGCTCATGATCAGCTTTGGAATTTAACTCCGGTCCCCCGATCAGTGAATTCAGCCAAATTTAATCATCTTCCATCACTTGATGTCTATTTCAACAAATTCGCATCGATTCAGTACACGGCTCTGAAAACATACAAATTGCTTCCCGGCACCCCTTCATTTGAAACAGTAGTCAGACCATATATTGCGGACCTTCATCTTACACCCGATGATTTACTGGACCGTACAATTTTTCACACAGCGCTGAAACGAGTCATTACACCATTGTATGCCCTAGCAGCTTCACAAGGATTTGCATCAGATTGGGTATTCAACGCATCCTCTTAAACGACCTTTCAGATCTTCCATCCACCTCTTTACCCCACAAGCTGCACGCGGTAAACTATACCCATCTTTACCGTTATGGGAGGGAATCGATATGGTACAGGATCCTAGACAGAAACTGCAGGTACTCGCATCCAAGAAGGCTTTGCAGGTGCTCATCGCATTACTGTTCATTTCCATGGGCATCATTGGCTTCACCTCATCCGGTTCGTTCGGCGGGCAACTGTCGCGCGAACTCTCAGGTATGCTGGGAGCAGATAACGAGATACTCCTGTATGTACTTTCAACTGTAGAACTCGTATCCGGCTTATTCCTCGGGGTACAATTATTCTTCCCTGTATTCCCCAAGAATGTGGTAAAAGGAGCTCATCTGGCTATATGGATCCTATGGCTTGCACTCATCGTCATTCTCGACATCCTGACGATCGATTTTGGCAGGTTTGACGGAGCTGAGTGGTTCACATGGATCGAGCAGATCGTACTCCATCTTATTGTCCTTGCAGGGATCATGCAGATTCAGGACTGAGAAAATACCACGAGGCAGTCAATCGAGGAAATCCCCAGAGCGGGATGTCTTTGTGTATCCTTAAGAGTGCGTTCATTTTAGCTGTGCAGGTCATGCGAAGTTTCCTGATCATACTGGGATCTTTCGAATAACACACACCCCTGTTTCCCTCTTCGTTTTGCCTGATACATAGCCCAGTCGGCCAAATCGATCAATTCGTATACATTTGCAGTGTCTCGATTATACCCGGCGAGGCCCACACAGCAGCGAATCGAGAGTGATCCTTTTCTGGTCTGAATAGGGCTTTCAAGGACACAACTCAGCATGGCCTGCCAGAACCGGTCTGCAAAGGGTTCAGCCGATTCTTTTACACCATGTACGTAGATACCGAATTCATCACCGGCGATCCTCATGGCAATAGTGGGAAGTGAAAAATCGAGCGTGGTCAATCGGCGGGAAAATTCTACCAGAAAATCATCTCCAACTGCATGTCCGTAGATATCATTCACCTTCTTAAAATCATCGATATCGATGAAGGCAAAAATCCCAAGCTCTTGAGGAGCCTGTTCGATCACTCTGGTCATCTCTGAACGGTATTGGTATCGGCTGACGAGATTGGTCAGCGGATCTTTCACCAGTCGGTTATTCAGTTCCTCATTCAACACAGCCAGCTGTCGATTTGCCCGCTGTAATTTTCTCTGTGTGTTCACCAGTTCATTATTTAACTTCTGGATCTGTTCGAAATGATTGTACAGCACTTGTGAATCCTGTGTTGCTTTATTCACATGCAGAGAAATGAAGTAACGCATCATACGAAACATCATCTGGCGATGTGCTAATTGTGCTTCTTTACTCAGTTTATGCACATAATCAAGACCGAGTAACCAAATGAAAGAACCATGATGAATCAAATAGAGACACAATACCTGTGTATCGTCAGAACTCAGAAGAAGATTGCAGGTGACTAATTCATCGCCCTTTTCTGCAGATAGGAAAACAGCGTTGAACTGATCTTGTTGCGGCCCATCGAACAACGTACGAATGTTCGTCACAA
>CAYZXD010000025.1:33862-36097 GCA_964482325.1 uncultured Spirochaetaceae bacterium
GCGTTGAACTGATCTTGTTGCGGCCCATCGAACAACGTACGAATGTTCGTCACAAAGGGAATTACCAGTGAAACAGGAGAGGACCAGTAGGTTTCTTCAACCATTCCCTGTAAGTCGGTGCGGATAAAAAATGTGCAACTCACGATGCCGGTACCATCTGATCAGCCCAACTGATCAATTCAGTGGCTTTTGTTGTATAAACATCTATCGGCCACCGTTTGTAAATACTATTGCTGGTGGAAAAAGCTCTCCCTCCTACGGCAATACGTATCGAAGGGCGAGCTTCCCGGATTGCATATACCGCATCTCGACAGGAATCGAGATATTGCGGCATAGTCACTGACAATGAAACAAGTTGCGGAGAATACTCATCTATAGCATGAAGCAGTGAAGGAACTGGAACCGCTGCACCGAGATAGATACTGTCCCACCCATGATATTCAAAGAGATCGGAGACCATTCTTCCTCCCATCTCATGCAATTCACTGCCGACACAGCAGGTGATCAATGTACGAGAGGAAGATCCGGCAGAAGAAGAAAAGATTTTTGGATAAAACAGGGAAAGTACCATCTGAGTGGTGGAGGTGCAATAGTGTTCCTTATCCACAGTAATCTTGTTCTGATGCCACCGTTCTCCTATTTCATGCATCGCAGGAGCAATTACCTGTTCAAATAAATCTTCCAAAGGAAGCCCTGACTGATCAGCCTGTTGAATAACCGCTATGGCCTCTGCAGTATTACTTTTCATCAATGCATCGAGATACGCTGTACAGAGGGAATAGTATGGACCGGAAAATTCCTTTTCGACTGTGGGAGGATTATCTACCGCTGATTCGGTTACCGCGCACGCCCGATCAATGCAAAACTCGGCAAATTCAGCAGCTTCAGGCAAAAACAGTTTTGCAGTAAAACTTTTGAGAATACGGTAATGATCAAGCATCTGGTTCATGATGCGCGGACGACTCAGATCTTTCATCAAATTGCAGAGCAGCTCATACAGCCAGAGAGCATAGGAAGAAAATATCTGATCATCCTCAAGGCTTACTGCAGTTGATAGGAAACTGAAGTTGTATAAGATATCCTGAAACATAAGCTGTTTTCGACGATCATCCATTTCCCGATCCAGATTTGCATCCTGAGCAAACTGCTCATCAAAGATCTGCTGGGCTAACACAATCTGTTTCGGATCAGTATGAGAAAGTAATAAACTCATAAATTATTTCTCCTCAAATGTCTGTGAAAACTGAATTCGTACCCCATCTGGATCACGCACATAGATAAATACAATGTGTTCGTTCGGTTGGATCGGACCGCTCTCAACCACAACCTGTCTCCGTTTCAACTGCTGTATCAACTCATTAAGATCATCAGTGGCAAACCCAAGGGTGATCATGGACCCTGGGTCTCCAGCTGACACGGAACCAATCAATTCGATCTGTGTCTCCCCTTCTCCAAGGAAAGCTATCTCAGTGTCTGTTCCTGCAAAGAATCTTCTTACCAATGGTAAGCCAATAATATCGCGATAAAAAGCAATAGACTGATCCAGATCTTTCACCTGCAGTGTCGTCCAGCAATATCTCATTTCCTGCCCCCAGTTGTTATATCATCATATCACAGAAATGCATCAACCGAATGTTTTCTCTCACATAACAAAAAGTTGCTCTACGGTACCGTGTACCGTATACTGCTGATATGTTGCAGCCTGATACTATTTGCCGATTCTGTACTATTTCCGCAGCAGAATATATAACAGAAAACGAGCTTGCCTACGCCATATGGGATGCTTTTCCGGTTACCCCGTTACATGCCCTCATCATTCCTAAACGACACGCAACGGATTGGTTTTCTCTTACAGATGCAGAAATCACTGCCTGTAGCAGCCTGTTACGGCAACTTCGCAGTATGATTCAGGAACGAGACTCTCTCGTTTCCGGCTTTACGATCGGTTCTAATGCCGGGGAATCTGCAGGACAGACCATATTTCACTGTCACATCCACCTCATTCCGCGAAGAGCAGGTGATGTCGCAGACCCCCGGGGAGGTGTGAGACATATTATACCGGGTAAGGGCTTTTATCCCACGGCGTAATAGAGCAGAGCTAATCATTGAAGCAGGTTGTCATAGTGGCATTGCTCATCGACCGAGGGAGAGACAGTTAGAATGCGATACTGTAAAATTGTTCAAATTATGGTATGGTGATAAATAGAGATTGAAACACTACGAATTATAAGGAGT
>CAYZXD010000026.1:0-33890 GCA_964482325.1 uncultured Spirochaetaceae bacterium
CATTGTATCAAAACCTACGCAAAGACCTCACGCGGATGGACTAGCGTGTGATTAACCAGTCCTATTGAAACTACATGAACGGCGATCACTTCATGAGCACCGTTAAGTGATATTGCGAGGAAGTGTTCCTGCATTCGATTCCCGTAATGTCTGATCAGTGGATATACATCACTGGGGAAAATTATTTGCTTGCGTTTCGCAGGCAATCTTCTTCTGCCTAATTCCAAAGCTGCGCTGATGAGTGTTGCCTTAGCTGTTCCCATTCCTTCTATTGCCCGCATTTCGGTGATCAGAAGATTCTCTTCACTATGATTTTTATCCAGTAATTCCAAAACCCGACTTGCCAGTTTTAAAGCGGAAGATTTTGCACTGCCTGATCCAATGAGTATTGTCAGCAATTCGAGGTCACTCAGTGCTTGTGCTCCCTGTATCTGCAGTTTCTCTCGGGGACGCTGATCCGATGGGAGTTCCTTGATGGTAATGGGATGAATTTTCTTGTCTCTATAACGCTTCATGCTTTGATAACTGCATGTGTGTGTTATTTGCTTCTTGCCTGTTCGATCATAGCCAAATAATCTCTGATTGAGATCTTAGCGAGCATGTGTGTAATAAATGCTAGGGGGATATCAGGGGCTTTGGTAAATCGGATGCAGGATTTTCCCATATTTTTACGTAATCCTTCTCGCGCAAAGGCATCTTCAAATTCGAATTTTCAATGCTGAATCAGTGTAGATGGGTATAAGATATAGCGAGCAGTACCGTTTTTGCGCCGCCAAGGCGACATTAGTAAGTGGTTTTTTGTTGTATGTAGGACCTGATGATTCTAACGGTACCTCGTAACCCAGCAGCGAATATCGGAACGCCTCAACAAAGCCTGGTTGGAACGAGGTGCGCAAGGCTTGGCGGACTTCGGTGATAACGGGAACAAACTGTAGGCGTTTGTGTGCTCAGTATTTCCCGATGACAAAAAAAGTGAATGCGGCGGGATTCGAACCCACGACCTCTGCCTCCGGAGGGCAGCGCTCTATCCAGCTGAGCTACGCATCCAACGAGGACGATACTATCGTAATTTTCTCCAAAGGTAAAGTGTTTCCGTACCGTGTACTGAGTTGAGCCTTATTGTTATTTATGACATAAGATTTTACATAGTAAAAATACTAAGTTATTACAGCATATATAGAAATATATAACTGATATATGAGGTGGTCATGGAATTATCAAATCTCTTGACACCACTTGGTCTTTTTATTACCATAGAATCGGTTTCGGATGTACTGCAGAGGGGGAGCAAAGATGTTCAGAAAGATTACAATATGCATGATTCTTCTGATGGGTACGCTCTTTGCAATTTCCGCCCAACGTAGTCTGTATAGTGAAACCATTCCCATGCAGGGACATATCGAGTTACAGGAAAGTTTTACCCTTGAGGTGAATCGACCCATTACCTTTACCCTCACTGATGAAATGGCTGGAACTACTCATGAAGTAGCTTCTTATGAATTTTCATCAAACAGTCCCGATGTAGTCTATCAACTCCGACTCTCTCCCGGGTATACGACGACCCTCGGAGAAGGGGTCTTTGCCTTCCGCAGTGTTTCAAGAGACAGCACGATTGCCGCTCGGCCTCCCATTCCATTCAAGCTTAGTGTGCTCAACCGGATTACCCAAGACCAGATAACCGATAATGAATTTCGATCAATTCAAAAATCGATCGGAGAACGGGAAGGATCCCGGGTGGAAGAGCGGGGTAGCATTTACGTGACCTTCCCGACTGCCGAGGAAGGATTCAATCTTCAAGGCTTTACTTTTGGAGCCTATGAAGCTTCTATTTCGGTCGAGGTCCTTGCTGATTAACGCACCCCGGTAGTGAAATTCTTGTAGCCATGGTATAATAAAGGGGAAAATCAGAGTCAGGAGGCCCCGATGGAACCAATTCTTTTAGTCATGGCTGCCGGTATGGGAAGCCGTTATGGTGGAGTGAAACAGATAGATGGAGTCGGTAAGTACAACGAAGCGTTACTCGACTACTCGACTTATGATGCACTTCAATCAGGTTTTGGGAAGGTTGTCTTCATTATCAGAAAAGATATCGAAAAAGATTTTCGCTCGCGCATTTTTGATCGCATTGCCGACAATTGCGATGCAACCTATGTCTTTCAGGAACTTGATACCCTGCTGTCTGATGAGCAGGTGAAAGCCGCCGCTCAACGGAAAAAACCGTGGGGTACGGTACATGCCGTCCTCAGTGCAAAAAAAGCTCTTAATGCTCCCTTCTGTGTCATCAACAGTGATGATTACTATGGACGAGAAGCTTATCAGATTATGGGTGAACATCTTTCGCATATAGATAATAACTCAACTGAACACGCAATGGTCGGTTATGTGTTGAAAAATACGACAAGTAAAAGCGGTTCCGTCTCACGTGCCATCTGTACCGTGAATGATGGATATCTTGTCTCAATGCGTGAGAATAAGAAAATTTATCACAAGGGAGATGCGATTATCAGTCACATCGATGGTAAGGACACCACCCTTACTGGTGATGAATGGGTCTCTATGAACTACTTCGGGTTCAGTCCCGCGGCACTCGATTTCTACCAAAAATATTTTGATGACTTTATTGCTCATGCGGTGACAACGGAAAAAGAGGAGTGTTACCTTCCCGAAGGGGCGAGTTTAATGGTCAATAACGGTATTGGGAAAATGAGATTTTATACCACCGGAGAACGCTGGTTTGGGATGACATACCAGGAAGATCGGCAAATTGTAAAAGATGAACTTGCAAAGAAAATCGCTGAAGGAACCTACCCGGATAAACTGTGGAAGTACTAAGCTGTTCAGCGTCGTTCGATAGGAACAAATCCTTCACCAAGGACCTCGAATGCCTCTTCAATAATCAGGAAGGCATTGGGGTCCTCTTCTTTGACCATCGCGGTGAGTCGGGAAATCTTCTGGTTAGGAATGACCGTGAGGAGAACCGGTCGTTCAAGTTTTGAGTATATTCCTGTTCCCTTCAACAAAGTTCCGCTATGTCCAAGTTCCTCAATGATGCGTTGAGCGATCTCCTGATATTTCTGACTGATGATGAGTGCAGTTTTAGCATATCGGGTACCCATATTGAGCAGGACATAGTTCACCGAAACACTCGTGATATACAGTGTGATAGCCGCAAAAAGTGCACTCTCAAGACCGAAAGCAAACCCACCTGAGACAATAACCAGTCCATCGACCAAAAACAGTGCAGTGCCAGTTGGAATCGGGGTGAATCGGCTCACAATTTGTGCAGCTATATCGGTACCGCCGGTATTGGCTCCTCCCTTAAGTACCAATCCCATACCAAATCCACTGAGAAACCCGCCAAAAATTGCTGAAAGGAGAATATCGATCGAATCAGTGTAAGGGAGAAATCCTTCATATCCGAATATCAAGCCGAATAGACTGGTGAACAGGGAAAGCAGCGCGGTTCCAAGAAGGGAAGTGAAACCATACTTTCTTCCGAAAATACGAATACCCGCAATAAATAACGGTATGCTTAACAGTAATATGGAGAGGCCGACCTCGAGATCCCATACATGATAGAGTATTACCGCCAGACCACTGACCCCACCTCCGGCAAGTTTTGCCGGGGTGACAAAACCGGCAACACCAATGGCAGTCACCAAGGATCCCCCGACAATATAGAAGATATCTCGAATGCGAAAATGTGTTTTCATGGCCTCACTATAACGCAATTTTTTCTTTCTGCGTAGAGGTGTCTTCCTGTTCCTCTTTTACACCTTCAAGAAGAACTGGACCAGTATTGATCTCTTCCAAACCAAGCGGGAATTGTTTTCGCTGCTGTGGGATATAACCGAAAATCGTATCATGGAAGTTCCAAAACATTACCGGTATCTGTAACGAGTCTGCAAGTGATATGAGCTCTTCAGAACGATCAAATTTTGATGAAAGAATGGTAAAGAAATCGGCATGTGTAAGATGATCATATATTTCTTCATCTATAAGATGGGGAAGATGATCTCCAAGAAATAGCATCATCTTTACTGAATCCAACTGTAATCCCACAGGACGGCCGGTACAGGATTGAAATAGCTTTAACATCCTTCCATCGACCGTGTAAAAAACAATCTTAGTGGGGAAAGCAAATTCCTGTTCAATAATGTTTAGAAACATAATGATATCTGACTGGTTCCAATCCGTATCTTTGATTTCTAATAGCCAATATGCATCAGGATGTGCATTTGCGATCGCAGCGAGGTCATATAGGTCCAACATTTCTGCGCCACGAAACTGTGGATCAAACCATGTTCCCATATCCAGTGATAAAAGTTGCTGAGCTGTCATCTCCTCGATATCAGAAAAGCCATGTCGATATCTCAGTAAGGATGCATCATGAACCAGAACAAAATGGTCATCAGCTGTCTTGCGGATATCCGTTTCGATACCAATGTACTGGGGTTGCTTCAAGGCATAAGAAAATGCTTCTTCGGTGTTCTCAGGGGCATATTGGAGAGACCCTCTATGTGCAATTAACATATCCCATTCAGTCTCATGTAATGCATCTGACGGATACATTTTGCGAGAAATGCCAGCACCGATGGTGAGAGAAACTTCCTGATCATGAGATGTTGCTATTGCGGCCCCTACACTCCAACCACTTTCCGTACGAACAACCATGCCTGCTTCCCACTGGTTATCGGCAACCATGACTGAGAGACCGATGTGGTTGTATGAGACGCCGAGAACACCTTGGAAGGTCTGTTGCCAAGGAAAGTAGGTAACTCCTCCAGATAAAGTTTGTAATCTAAATCCCCAAGAGGTAAACCACCCTTCGTGATGTAACGGATCCGCTCCATATATATTTGAACGATACCCAAGTGAGAGCAGAGCAAGAGGAGTGTTCTCCCGATAGGCATCCATATAGCCTATCTGATTCGTCGTACCAAAAGAAACGAATGCGGGAAAGACATAGGGGCTCCCACTATACAGTGATAATTCTTGTAGATTTGCGTGTATGATGATAGGGAAGTCTCCATTGAAAACATCTATGTCAGGTTGTAATGTCTGTTGATTTACAAAGAGGAAAGAAGCATGTATCGTTCCGAGCAGGTGGCGTTCTTGTAGCAGTAGAGGTGTTACAAAACCAGAGCTAAAGGCAGCAATGCTATTCAGAATGGAAAAAAGAAAACAGATCAATAATAGCGTTCTTTTATAGTTCATATGGTAGTGGAGACCTTGGTTATTCTAGATTGCGCATTATCGTGTCATAGAAGAAGGATTTTTTCTATGAGTCCCGATTAGATTTTTTATGTTTGGCTACTTTCTGTGGGATATCGAGAGGAATAGCTGCAAGACGATCAAGGAGTATGGATGGGTCAGGGTCGACCACCAGCGCCTGTAAAAGTTCACTTCGAAGAAACCCCTCAGCGACCATCCTGTTGAGCATCTCAATCAGAGGATCGAAAAACCCTGCAGTATTTAAAATTCCCACCGGTTTCCCGTGATATCCCAACTGCAGCCAGGTGAGAGCTTCCATCAGTTCATCAAGCGTACCGATACCGCCGGGAAGGGCGACAAATGCATCGGAGCGCTCATACATCGCAGATTTCCGTTCGTGCATCGTCTGTACAATTACTAATTCATCTTCTTGATGATCGATATGACGAACCATCTCATATAACCTAACCGGTATAATCCCGGTTACCGTGACCGGCCCCTCATGCAGAACTTTTGCAAGAAGGCCCATGATCCCGACGCCTCCGCCACCGTAAACCAGATTAATCTGGCGTGCCATCATCTGCTGTGCAAGTTGTATCGCTGCTTCAGCATAAGAATCCTGATTACCTACGGATGAACCGCAGAATACACACAGCGTTGATATGGTTCTGACAGGGGTATTTCTCATGATCGCAGCATAACGAACCGAACTCACTCCATCAAGAGTCTCTTTGAGGTACCTTTGCACTTGACCTAACCGGCAGTCGACAGATACGCTAAGGTTGTGTCTCACCAATGAGACTGGAGGTCCATAAAGATGAACTTGGGGAAGATGAAAATTCTAGTGCTCATCATGCTGTATCTTGTATGTGCAGCAAGTCTCTTCGCAGCAGAAGATATTATGATCACATGGGAATGGGAACCGGCTGATGAACAGGTTTCAGCCTTCAGGTATCAGGTCAATGCTGAATATCCAGATGGATGGACTGTCGTGGATGCCGCAGTGACTGAATATCACTATGGTCCAGTAGCAAATGATACAACCTACGTATTGTATGTACAACAATCATATGACGGTGAGCATTGGAGCACCAGTGCTTCCTTAGCGTATGATCCTGTAGAATTCGGTGCTCAACCGACAGAGGAACCTGAACCTCCGGTGGAACCGGTACCACAATCAGCTGAACTTCAGCCGATACCACCTAGTGAAACAGAATCAGCAGAAATTGTAGTGGAGGCCCCGGAAGAAGAGTCATTTGATGAGAGTTATTTCGAGGATTTTACCGTAGCTGATGAGAATTCCTGGGAAACTGAGTGGGAGAGTACTGAAGAGACCTGGAATACCGACCCATTCACTGCTGAATCTCCCATGCAGGAAGAAGACATAACAGAACCAAATCGTCGTATTGACCTGTATATGGGCATCGGTGCCCGGTTTGACAACTATTTGGGCACAGGGTTCTTTGACCCCGGTGATAATTATACTGACGTGAAAACTCTAATGCTTCCCTCGATTGCCATTGATTATGTGTACACTGGAATCCGAGAATTTGGCGCCCGTTCCCTGCTCGGGTATCGAGTCGGACTTGCCTATCAGGGGTATCAGGAGGATGTTTCCTCCTCGCATCTTCCTAGTGTTGACCTGCATGGTTTGGCAATCCTCGAATATCCACTGAGCGAGCAATTTTCCCTCGAAGCTTCTGCGGGGCTAGCCTTCCTCTTCACCAGCAGCGCCGTTCACGCCTTTGACTATCTTGGTCTGTTTATCGGACCGATTCTCCAGGTACAGGGCAACTGGAAACTTACCGATTCGTGGTCGATAGGTCTTCAAGGTGAAAGCCGATTCCTATTCGGCGGGCAGTTTAAGCCTTACGAATTTTCTGGTATGATTCGCCTAGGAGCAGGGTATCAATTCTAAATCGGAGGAATCATGAGAGAAAGTCACTTGCGTAGGCATCTAGACTTCATTTGTTTTGTACAGGAAACTGAAAACTATCCCATGACTGAGCGGGCTGAACAGTTGGCACGCGATGTGCTTGATGATGATCTTTCCGGAGATGAAGCTATATCGGAAATTATGGATTTCTATCATCTGGTGAAAGCCGACAGTGGATTGAAAACCGCTGATGCATGTTATCCCGGAACTGAAGTTTTCATAAACTACTTTGACATCAAGGATCAGGATGAGCTTGATATAATAGAAACTGAAATTGTTGCCGTAAGGATGGCAGAAATTCTCAAGGGACCACAGGAGTGGAAGTTTGACTTTGATCATCTGAAAACACTGCACACCCGTCTTTTTGATGATATTTATCCCTTTGCAGGAGTCGTTCGATATATTCCCATCACGCAGCGAACCATTTTCTGTCTGCCTCAGTATATTCATACCATGGCAGCTGAGATCTTTGAAAAGCTGCGGTCTTATCACTATCTGAGAAATCAGGAATTTGAAGAATTTATCGATAACCTTGCCTATTTTATGGCAGAGGTACATGCCCTGCATCCCTTCCTTGACGGGAATACCCGAACGAGCAGGTTGTTCTTTCAGCAACTGAGTCATGCTGCAGGATGGCGCATGAATCCCTCCGACACCTCAGATAGCCGTTTGCTTGAAGCTGATATTGCGGCACTCGAAGGTGATTATCAGCCGCTGATCTCCATCTTGCATGAAGCAGTAGAACCATTGTGATAGAGGTTTCATCATGATAACGGCAATTCTCTTCGATATGGATGGAGTGCTCATTGATTCCGAACGGTATATTTCAGCAGCTGCAATTGCTTATTTTGCCTCTCTGGGAGTTCAGGTGCAGCCTGAGGATTTCATTCCTCATGTGGGAGCAGGGGAGGACCGGTACCTGGGAAATGTTGCAGAACAGTACGGAGTGTCCCTTGATATCGAACGGGCGAAAATGGATACCTATGCCATCTATGAGCAGTTGATAACCGGCAAGGAAGCGGCTCTTCCGGGTGTCATACGATTCATCACGAATGCACATCGTGCAGGAATAACGATGGCTGTTGCTACCAGTGCCGACAAACGGAAGATGGAGATCAATCTTCAAGTTATGGGACTTGATCCTTCCTGGTTCTCGGTACTGATCAATGGCAAGGATATCGATCGAAAAAAGCCGTTCCCCGATATTTATCTGAAAGCAGCTGAGGATATCGGTATCGATATCCAGCAGGCTGTGGTCTTTGAAGATGCAAATAACGGCGTACAAGCGGCGAATACTGCTGGAGCTCTGTGTGGAGGAATTACCACGAGCTTTACCGGGGATCAGTTGCGAAGCAGTGGGGCTGATTTTATCATAAGTGGGCTGGATGATTTCCCCGATTTTTCTACGCTATCTGAATTCAATCGCTTGATTCGTCGTTTCCTGGCCCGAGAGATGGCAGCAAAAACACGGAGTCATGCCTATGCCCCCTACTCACAGTTCCGTGTAGGAGCTGCCATAGTCAGCGCCGCTACTGGTCATATCTACCAAGGGTGCAATGTGGAAAACAGCAGCTATGGAGCGACAATCTGTGCCGAACGGGGAGCTCTGTTACAAGCGGTTGCCAATGAAGGCGATTTTCCCATAGAGATGGTGGTGGTCGTTTCAGATGACGATCCCCCTGCGCCTCCCTGTGCACTGTGTCTTCAGGTAATCGCCGAATTTGCCACTGATGAGACCATGGTGTTTCTGTACAACACAAATGGGGCAGGCAGAAGTTACCGATTCGGCGATCTGCTACCCCATCCGTTCATTTTTACCGATCAACGTGACCGGCACACCTGCTGCTAGCAACTGTGCTGCAGTGCCATGATTTTATCAACCCGCTTCTGATGCCGGTCTCCTTCAAAGAGACTGTCGATATATGCATCGAGCATGGCTGAAACCGGTTCCGGATAGTCAACACGCCCACCGAATGCAATAAAGTTAGCATCGTTGTGACATCTGGCCATAGAAGCTGCATAGCTATTTTGTGGTAGTGCACAACGGATACCATCTATCTTGTTTGCTGCTATGGAAACGCCGATTCCGGTTCCGCAACAGACAACACCAAACTCATAGCCGCCCTTCAGGTACTCTTTGCAGGCTTGTTCTGCAATATCAGGATAATCAACAGAATCTGATGCAAACACTCCCAGATGCTGCACAGAAAAACCACGTGTTTCCAGGTGCTCGACGATCTGCTTTCCCAGTTCAACAGCCCCATGATCATTTGCCACTACTACATGTTTCATCGGTGTCATTCTCCTTCATCTCTATCCTCTATTGTCCCGAGAAGTTTCATAGTGGTCAACCACTTTGGTACAATATAAACGCCACCAGGGATAGCGAGGATGTTCATGATGTTCCCAATGGTACCCGAAGAACCAGCAACTGAGCATCGCCCACAGATGATTTTTCTTTTGCGTTCGTGCTCGATGTGGTTGCATCGACTCAGTGTGCGGAAGCTTGTGTGGACGATAGGTACCGAAATAAAAGAGCTGAAAAGTTCCCAGAAACGCGGGAATCACCCAGAAGACGAGTAAATTTACAAGAGGGATGTTGAGAAGATACAACCCGATATTAAAAATGATAGCCATCGTAATTATCTGAAGGACAGTCACATACGAGAAGAAGAAATGAAAAAACCAGGGGAAGAACCGCTGACTTCCGGATGAAAAATCGGGATCCTCAGAGGTGCCTGGGTGGCGATGATGCGCCATATGTTTTGCAAACATAGGACGATAGGAGAAGGCGGCGAACAGCCACAGAGAAATCTGTCCGATCGCATCATTGATCCTTCGATTGTGGGCAACTGACCCATGCATGCTGTCATGAGCGGTGATGAACAGGCCGGTATAGAGGTATGCCTGCACAAGCATGTGGATATATGTGAGGGGAGATGTGAACGAAACCACAATATAGGTGAGTATCCAGATAAGATGAGCAGCCCATAATCCGATTACAGAGAATGCTATGACAATACCCATCAGAATTCCTCCTTTTCCAGTAGCAGATCTGCTGCAATCATGCCGGAAAGAGCAGAAAGCGGCATTCCTCCTCCAGGATGCACACTGCCACCACACAGATATAAGCCAGGATATCTTTTTGAGACATTCGGATGCCGAAGAAAAGCAGCTATCCGGGTATTTGAAGATATGCCGTAGAGACTGCCGCGAAAGCTTCCGGTTTCCTGTTCAATCTGTTCGGGAGTCCAACTTTCTTCAGCAACAATCAGTTGAGCTATATCAGTGTGTAACACTGCCGAGATGCGATTGATTACCTGTTCCCGTGTTTTTGCAAGTTCCTGTTTCCAGTCACGTCCGTCATGAGGCGGTGCATTTACCAGAACGAACCAGTTTTCTCCACCAGAAGGTGCATCGGTCGGGGTGATTTTGCTGGTAATATTTATATAGATGGTCGGTTCTGATGGGATTTTGTTATCCTGATGAATCTGAGCAAACTCTTTCTGATAATCAGCACTGAAAAAGATATTGTGTACTCCCAATTCTGCAAAGGTTCGATTGATACCCCAATAGAATACCAGAGCAGAAGAAGAAGGAGGCAGAGAGCGATAACGCTTTGCCAATGGGGACTGTGGATCATCAAGGAGATGTTCATACAAAGTCGATACATCAACATCAGATATCAGAGCTTTTGCCCCAACCGTCTTATCATCAAGAACAAGGTGAAAATCATTTCTGTTAGCATGTTTGATTTTCCTGACCGGAGTATTGGTATGTATTTCCACTCCGAGTTCTCGTGCAAGTCGTTCCATACCGGATATGATACCGTATATCCCATTTTTCACCCCATATCCGCCAAGACCATGCTCGACATAGGCGATATTATTCAATGTGGCGGGAGCCTGATAGGGATCGGATCCGTTATAGGTTGCATACCGGTCCAGAAGCTGAACCATACGTGGATCTTTGAAGAAATGGGCATTTGCTGTATGCATACTCCGTCTCAGATCAATCGATCCGAGGCGAAGAAAAGAATGCAGGGTGTCTCGTGAAAAATAGGTCTTCGGTCGATGCAATGATTGTTCTAAAAAAACGTGGTGCGTGAGATCCCATATCTTTTTTGCATAGCTAAAATAACGTGCTGATTCCCGCTCGGTGACATCAAGGTTCTGAGTAAGGGTGGGAATGAATCGATCAAGCCGGTCACTAGCAAAGTGCGTGCCATCGGCAAACCAGTACTGCGTCAATGGAGAAAGTGGAACGATCGGGATATAAGGTTCCACCGTACGGCCTGCACGCTTGAACAAGGTGGAAAAGACCTGTGGAAGCGTCAGTAAAGATGGTCCGGTATCGAATCGGTATGCTCCAATCCAGCGGGTATTTGCTTTCCCTCCCAGCTGATTCTGCTTCTCGAAAAGTTCCACCGGTTTTCCGGCAGCAGCGAGCGTAATAGCTGCAGAAAGTCCCCCGATTCCTCCCCCGATAATGGCAATATCCATACTACGCAAACCGCCTCCCGATTGTTACATAACTCAACAGATAGAATCCCAGCATACCGATATTGTACAGAAGATCCTCCAGAGGGATCGTGATAATTCGTATGCCCCAGATAGCCTCAGGATTGTAGAGCACTATCGGCATACTGGTAAGGATGCCGTTGACCAATAAAAATGCCACCGTGGAGAGAAGAAAGAACCACAGTGTATGAATTTCAGTAAAAAGTTTTGGTTTGAATACAAGGACAGCCGCTATCCATGCAGCAAAGGAGATGAAGGCGAGTACCGTGTACTCCTGGTGGCGAAAGAACCACGCTCCAAAGAGCGAGAGCCCGATAATCAGCAGTGAGATGCGGACAACCAATGCCTGACGTGTATGTTTTCGATACGGGAAGTATGCGCGGACTACCTCATAAATAAAGATACAGGCATACGGTACCACAAAGAAAAACAGCCATTCTCCCAGCGGCAGCCCGAAGAGCTGCCATGAACCGGCATAGGTACTGCTGAAGTGCCAGTCTCCCCGCTGTGTTACCCAGATATCCCATGCAATGTAGATTGCAGCCACCGGTACGAGAGAAATCCCAAGCTGTTTCCATTTGCGATAAAAAGCAACTCTGCGGTCAAAGGAAAGGACTAATGGTCCAGCAATGACCGCAATGATGATACCGAGATACAGATTCATGCGACCTCCCATGGTTACCGAATACGGTATCATATTTTTCTTGAAATGTGTTCAAAAATCAATTATGGTCATGATTATGAAAAAGAAAGCAGTTATCATCGGTGGTGGCTTCGGCGGCCTTTCTTGTGCAGCCCTCCTCGCTAAAGATGGATGGGATGTCACGCTTATCGAACAGCTCGATAAGCTTGGTGGACGTGCACGTCATTGGAAAGAGGGTGGATTCACCTTTGATCTTGGACCTTCGTGGTATCTGATGCCCGAAGTCTTTGAGCGGTTTTTCTCACTTTTTGATAAAGATCGTAAAGATTACTATGATCTGTTACCGTTGGATCCCTATTACAAGGTATTCTTCAGTGATCAGGAGTCGGTCGATCTCACACCGCGAAAAGATGAGCAAGTTGCCCTGTTTGAAACCTTTGAATCGGGAGGAGGTACTGCACTCGAACGGTATATGCAGCAGGCAACCTATAAATATAAAGTGGCCATGAAAGAATTTCTCTATAAGGATTACAAGCACCTCAGTCAATTTTTCAATTGTCGTCTTATGGTGGAAGGGCTTCGCCTGGGGATCTTCAAGAAACTCGATTCCTTTGTAGGGAAATATTTTACTGATCGGAGAGCAAAGCAGATTCTGGAATATGCAATGGTGTTCCTAGGAACGAGTCCCCTTGATGCTCCGGCAATCTATTCCATCATGAGTCATGTTGATCTCGAGTTGGGAGTGTTTTTTCCCGATGATGGTATGGCCGGATGTGCACAAGGCTTCGTAAAACTCTGTGAAGAGCTGGGAGTCCATCTGGTAACTGGAGAAGAAGTCACGCAGATTATCTCGCAGGATGGAAAGGCTGTAGCAGTGCAGACATCCCGTGGTCGATACGATGCAGATGTGGTAGTTTCAGGTGCTGATTACCATCATATCGATGCAGAGGTGCTTTCCTCTGCAGACAACCAGTATTCACAACGATATTGGGATAAGCGGGTAGTTGCCCCCTCCATGTTTATTGCCTATCTCGGTATCAATCGAAAACTTAAGAATCTCGAGCACCATAACCTCTATTTTGCAGAAAACTGGCATACACATTTTGATACCATATTCAAAGATCCTGCATGGCCGGAAAATCCCTGCTTTTACCTGAGCTGTATCTCAAAGACCGATCCGAAAACAGCCCCCGAAGGAGGGGAAAATGTGTTTCTTCTGGTACCGGTGGCCCCGGGACTAGAAGATTCTGATGCACAGAGAGAAGCGTATCTTGCACATGTATTGCAGCATGTGAAGAACATTACCGGAGAAGACCTCACGCAGGATGTTGCTGTTCAGCGTATCTATACGCACCGTGATTTTATACAGGACTACCATGCGTTCAAAGGTACGGCGCTCGGGTTGTCTCACACATTGATGCAGACAGCAATTTTCAGACCTTCAAATAGAAGTAAAAAATTGGAAAATTTATTTTACACGGGTCAGTATACCCATCCGGGAGTAGGGGTTCCTATGACACTGATCGCATCCGAAATTGTTGCAGAGGTAATACGGGAATCCTATGGTCCATGAACAGCACGAGCATATTTTCAGAACCGGCAGTAAGACATACTTTGTCAGCTCACACTTCTTTCCCAAGAACGTCAGACGAGATGTATATGCGTTGTATGCTTTTGTACGGGTAGCCGATAACCTCGTTGATGATCAACCCGTTGATCCGGCAGCCTTTCCTGCTTTTCGTAAGCAATATGCTGCAGGATTGACTTCAGGTAAACCTACCGGGGATCCTATTATTGATGCTTTTCTGGAGCTGCAGAAACGTAAACAGTTTGATCCGGCATGGACTGAAGCCTTTTTGGACTCCATGCAGCATGATCTGGTCCAGTCAACTTGTGATACGTTGGATGAGACGCTTCGGTATATTTACAGGTCTGCAGAGGTGATCGGATTATTCATGGCTCGGATCATGGATCTTCCCGAAGAGAGTTTCCCCGCTGCAGCGATGCTCGGACGAGCCATGCAGTACATCAATTTCATACGAGATATCGCAGAAGATAATGCATTGGGAAGAAGATACCTTCCTCTGGCGGGCACAACGCTGAAAAATCTGACGGAGGAAGAAGCTCAGGCACATCCTGAGGAGTTCAATCGTTTCATCAGGCAGGAACTCCAGCGGTACACGAGCTGGCAAAGTCAAGCAACAGCCGGCTATGGGTATATCAGAAGAAGATACCGGGTACCGATCATGACTGCGGCAGATATGTACTGTTGGACTGCAGAACAGATCGCACAGAATCCAATGATTGTATTTTCGAAACAGGTAAAGCCGCACAAGGGACGAATACTGCGTAAAGGATTTGCCCATATCATGGGGGTTGCATGGAAGTGCCGAAACTGAACAGGCTAACGAACAGCGTATTTCTCCTCCTGCCGATTTTTTATGCCATGGGAGTTATTTTCCATCTCATCGATCGTACGTACCCGTTTATGTTGATCCTCACCCCCTATACTATTTTAGGGACTGCGATAATTGGATTTCTGCCCGATGTGCTGACAAAGAAGCGGCGGTTACTTGTCTGGGCAGCCGGAACGTTTCTCTGTACATTGCTGTTAGAGATCGTGGGAGTTGCTACGGGACTCGTATTCGGATCCTATGCGTATGGGAACACCCTTGGATTTGGAATTGGTGAAGTTCCCGTACTCATCGGGATAAACTGGACATTGATCATCATGGGTTCGCTGGCTCTGGTAAAACGATGGATCAGCCACAGCACTCTTGCAGCACTGGCTACTGCTGCCTGTACCGTGGTCTTCGACTGGATCATGGAACCAGTTGCCATGGCGCTTGATTACTGGAACTGGGATGCCCATACTATTCCACTGCAGAACTACATTGCCTGGTTTGTTATCGCCTTCATCTTCGCCCGTGTTCATGAAGCGATGCGATTAACCACCAGCACCACCATTCCCACACTCATTGTGGGTGTTCAGGCGGTATTCTTTCTTCTGTTACGGCTCTTTGTCATATAAATCATCTGATAAAACCGTTGCAGGAACTCGATTAGTTGGCTACTCTGAGCATATAGGAGGTGAGGGTTATGCGTAACATCTATGTCACGGGGCATCGAAATCCTGACCTTGATTCAGTATCTGCTGCTTATACGTATGCGCATCTGAAAAATGCGATTGATACCGAGAATACGTATGTACCCATTCGGCTGGGGCATATGAATGATGCGACAAAGCATCAGTTTGAACTTGCCAAAGTAACTCCTCCCCGTTTCGTAAAGGATGTCCGTGCACGAGTTTCAGATATCATGATCACCGATTTCTGGCCGTTGAGACCGGATGACCCCGTATACATGCTGGTCACCTTGATGAGTGAACGACACTCTTCGGTGGTGCCCCTCCTTGAGGGGAGCGAATATCACGGACTGCTGAGTCTTGATGAAATCACCGCATTCTTTCTCAGGGAAAATGCAGAAGACCGTCCCCGCTATCGATTCCAACCCGAAAATTTCAGCAAAGTGATACGTGGTGAGTTTCTGAAAGAAAATGATCGACCCTGGTTTGATGCCTACATCATGACCGGAGCGATGGAATTCGATGTGTATTGCAGAAGATTGAATGCATTACTTCCTGATCTCCCTCTTTTAGTAGTAGGAAATCGAAGGAAACATATTGAATTTGCTGTTAAAAATCAATTTCCTGCCATCATTCTTACCGGATTGGAAGAAAATGAATCCATAGAAGTTGATTTTACCAATTATGATGGAGTAGTGTATCGGTCCTTTGAAGATACGGCGGAAACGATCCGATTACTCCGTATGAGTCTTCCCGTAAGGCATCTGATTCAAAATGAGCCACCGAGAATTTCTGTTGACGACCTGTTCGATGATGCAAAACGAACCCTTTCAGATTCGGAATTTCGTGGGCTTCCGGTCTTTGACGGACAGCAGTTTATGGGGTTTGTTACGCGACGCTGTTTCCTTGAACGACCACGAAGAAAAGTAATCATGGTCGACCACAATGAACTGAAACAGAGTGTTGAGGGGCTCGATGAGGCCGATATCGTAGAAATTATCGATCACCACCGTCTTGATGCGGAAAAGACCCAGCGGCCGATATTTATTGCAGCTGAACCGGTAGGAAGTACCTGTACCATTGTATATCATCAGTTTTTACGTTGGCAGACGGCTCTTGATGCGCAAACCGCCCGTATTCTTCTGGCAGGAATCATCGGCGATACGGTAATCCTTAAAAGTCCTACCACCACCGATCAGGACCGGCGGGCTGTGGCTGCTCTTGCAGAAATTGCCGAAATTGCAGATGTGTACCAGTTTGGAGAAGATCTCTTCAGTGCAGCGAAAGTTCTGAGAGATGCTGATGTGAAACAGGTGGTCGAAGGTGATTTCAAGATGTATGAAGAACACGGGATCCGGTTTGGGATCGGGCAGGTTGAAGTCACTACGCTTGAACAGGTGGATGAGGTCAAGGATGCCTATCTGAGCCAACTTGACCGCACCCGGAAAAACCTTGGATTGGATTGGGCGTTGCTTCTGGTCACCGATGTAATCAAAGAGGACAGTGTACTGCTGAGTACTGAATTCACCCGGTTTGAGAAGACGCTGGCTTATCCGAAAGAGGCTGCGGGAAAATACCTGTTGAAAGGAGTCCTTTCTCGAAAGAAACAGCTGCTACCTGAAATTCTCCGGGTTATTGAAGAAAGTTACTGAAGCGGTGATATAGAGATAATTGAGGGGACCGATTTAACACTCTTTACCACTCGTTTGAAATCTTCCTCGTTTGCCACTTCCATGGTGAAACTTCCAATGAGCCGCTCCTGTTCACCATCATCGAGACGTCCTTCTATCAGGTGACCGTGATATTTCCGGATAGCACCTTCTATTTCAGCAAAGAGGTCCTGAGTGATGCGGCTGACCACTCTGAATCGTCGGGTGAGTTTGGGAACGGCGGTCTCCCATTCGACCTCAATACTGCGTTCCTTAATCTCCGTCATATGCTTAAGATTCCGGCAATCCTTTCGGTGCACGATAATCCCCCGACCTCGTGAGACGTACCCGATGATTGCATCCCCTCTGCGTGGATTGCAGCACTGGGCAAGCGAGATCATCATATTCTTCTCATCACCGACTTTAAATGTCAGCCGGCTCTGATCCATCACCGATCGGACGATCTCTCCTTCTGCAATCTGTGGAGCAGCATCGACCGGTTCTGGAGGTTGTACCGGTTCAACTTTTTTCTTTGCAATGATGTTTTTATCGATAATGAGGCTATCATCATTCTTATTCAACCAGGAACGGATTTTTCTGCGGGCATTGGTAGTCTGTGCAAGGCGAAGCCAGTTGATATTCGGGTGAGCATTCGGGCTGGTGAGGATTTCAATCACCTGGGTATTCTTCAGTGGTTGACTCAAGGGGATGATGGAACCATCGGCCTTTGCTCCTGTGGTATGGTTTCCTATCTCGGTGTGAATATGATAGGCGAAGTCAAGTGCCGTTGCATTTGCCGGTAGTTCCACAATATGACCTTGGGGAGTGAACACATAAATGGTATCCTTCAGCAGTTCGCCCTTGATATCATCAAGAAAACTTTCCGACTGTTCAATTTCATTCGACCAGCTTTTCAGTTTATGCAGAATGCGGGTGAACTGTTCGCTGTCACGTTGCATCCATGCACTCTCTGAAACTCCGGTATCTGATTTATACACCCAGTGAGCTGCTACACCATATTCTGCAGTGGCATGCATCTCGCGGGTACGGATCTGCACCTCAAGCAGTTTACCGTCTAAAGCCATGACCGTCGTATGGAGACTCTGATAATTATTGGCCTTCGGCATGGCAATGTAATCCTTAAATCTTCCTTCAATGGGAGGCCAGAGTTTATGCACAAGCCCGAGCAGGGTGTAGCATTCATTTACGGTATCACAGATGATGCGGACACCGAGGATATCACCGATTTCCTCAAGTTCTTTCTTCCGCTTTTTCATCTTCATGTACACACCATAGGTATGTTTGGTTCGTGACTGGACTTCCACGTTCCCCAGCCCCTGATCGCCGCAGGCCCGATATAAGTGTTTTTCAATACGTCCAAGGTATGCAGTGCGTTCACTCTTCTTGGACAGCAGATATTCTTCGATATATTGAAACGTATCAGGACGCAGTATCTTGAGCGATTGATCTTCCAATTCACCTTTCAGCCAGGACATCCCCAATCGGTCAGCAAGCGGAGCATAAATATCGAGTGTTTCTCCCGCTATCTCTCTTGCCCGAGCCGGTGACAGATGCTTGAGGGTCCTCATATTATGGAGCTTGTCAGCAAGCTTGATAATAATTACCCGCACATCCTTGCTCATGGCAAAGAACATCTTTCTGATGGTTTCAGCTTCCTGTTGGCTCTTGTTCTTGGCTTTGAGCGTACTGATCTTGGTTTCACCTTCCACCAGATCGGCAACCGTCTGACCGAATTTTTCCACAAGGGTTTCGTAGGTCACCGGAGTATCTTCGAGCGTATCATGCAGCAGACCGGCAATGACGGTATCAACGTCCATACGAATGGAGATCAGAATCTCTGCCACCGCATACGGATGAATAATATACGGTTCGCCACTGTGCCGTTTCTGATTGCCATGAGCGTCACAGGCAAAGACGGCAGCTTCACGAATACGTTCCTGCTCACTCTTGCTGTATCGGAAGGCTTTCTGGACAAACCGATTAGTCAGTTCTTCATACATGCCACCCCCCCCCGGACAACTCGCTGCAGGTGTGCAAGATCGTGTTCATAGGTAACTTCGGAAAAACC
Organism: uncultured Spirochaetaceae bacterium; assembly: GCA_964482325.1. Taxonomy (GTDB): domain Bacteria; phylum Spirochaetota; class Spirochaetia; order Sphaerochaetales; family Sphaerochaetaceae; genus CAYZJV01. The sequence continues at coordinate 19,137 of CAYZXD010000026.1, forward strand.
GTACTGATGGAACAAGAGCATCACCGCATCTACCTGACGATAATCACATTCAATACATAACAGTCCGTGTGGGAGGAGATGATCTGGGGCCTGAGCAATAATGCGTCGAATTATGGCAAGCCCATCCTGATCCCCTCCGAGCAAGGCTAGAGTCGGCTCCTGTTTGACCTGTACTTCCAGCTGTTCGTACCAGGAGTCTGCTATGTATGGCGGATTAGTGGCAATTACATGGAACTGTCTACCGTCCAATGAAGAGAAGAGATCGGAACAGACAAGCTCTATCGGACGATCAACAAGCCGCGCTGCATTAATCTGTGCCACACTAAGAGCCTGATCTGAAATATCGGTGAGTGTAACTTCCGCTGAAGGAATTTCTGCGGCAAGGGTGATACCCACACAACCGGAACCGGTGCAGAGATCCAGTATCCGATGAGACGCAACGTTGGGAAGGTGATCCAGAACGGTCTGCACTAGAGTTTCGGTGTCACTGCGCGGGATGAGGACAGACGGATCCACGGTGAATGTACGTCCATAGAATTCACGAACTCCTGTCAGATAGGCAACAGGCTGAGCCTGACAACGACGATCTATCAATCTGCGATACACAGTTGCGGCTTCACCGCTGAGATATGAACTCGAACGCGTATACAGTTGTTCCCGACTGAGGCCAGTGACTGCCGAGAGCAGCAGCGATGCGTCAAGTAAGGGTGTCTGAGAGATTTTACAGGAGTGAATTGCCTGTGTCCCCTGGGCCAGGGCCTCTCCCACTTGCATCATTGCAGATCCTTTAATGCCTCTTCCCCCGCTGCCATCTTCAGGGCATCTACTACCTCTTCAAGCTGTCCTGCCATAACCAGTTCCAACTTGTATAACGTGAGGTTAATCCGATGATCCGTAAGACGGTTCTGTGGAAAGTTATACGTACGAATACGTTCAGATCGGTCACCTGAACCTACCTGACTCTTTCGGTTATCGGCACGCTCCCGGGCTTTCTTCTCCTCTTCCATCTCCAACAGTCGAGAACGGAGCACGCGCAGTGCTTTAGCTTTATTTTTTATCTGAGACTTTTCATCCTGACAGATTACGACCAATCCCGTGGGGAGGTGAGTAAGGCGTACTGCACTGTCAGTCGTGTTCACCGACTGTCCACCGGGGCCACTTGAGCGCATTACATCTACCTTTAGATCTTCCTGACGGATTTCGATATCGGTTTCTTCGGCTTCAGGTAACACGGCAACGGTAACTGCAGATGTATGGATACGCCCTCCGGATTCTGTTTCCGGAACACGCTGGACTCGATGCACGCCACTTTCCCACCGGAGATTTCCGTAGACATCTTTTCCTGAAATACTGAATATGATTTCTTTAAAACCACCGATTCCCGTTTCATTTGCACTCATGATTTCAATTTTCCACCGTTTGCTCTCTGCAAAATGGGAATACATACGGAACAGATCAGCGGCAAACAGAGCGGCCTCATCGCCACCGGTACCTGCTCTGATCTCCATGATGATGTTTTTACCTTCCATGGGATCGGGCGGTACCAATAACATTTTTCCCGATTCTTCGAGCGCCTGTTTCTGTTCTTTCAGCTGGCTGATTTCCTCTTTCGCCATGCTAATCAGCTCATCATCTTCCTCTTCAGCAATCATTTGTTCCGCTGCCGCAATTTCTTCAGAGAGCGTACGGAGCGTGTTCAGAGCCTCTATAATGGGCTCAAGGTGGGCACGTTCCTGCATCAACGCCTTGTACTCGGTGATATCTTTCATAATTTCCGGGTCGGCAAGTCGTTTTTCCAGTTCAATAAACTGAGGTTCATATTTCTGCAGGATCTCAATCATTATGTACTCCTCATGGCAAACACACGCTCGTGTGGGAACCAAGTATAGCGATTTCTTCTATCAGTTGTCCAGCAGGAGGTAATAGGGACGCTTACTGCTTAGGATAGGGAATACCTATCCGTGTGCAGACACGCTTTCCCCAATCGCTCAATTGCTGCATCACCGCCTTTTCCTGTGGATCTATCTCTTTTGATGCCATCCGTTCAGCAATTTTCCTTGTATAGAATTGCAGATTGACCAAGGTCTTTCCCGGCGGATCGTACAACCGTTGCGCACAGAAACTTTTCCATCGATTCTGCTGCTCCTCATCAAGTTTTTCAGGCCAGTTTCTGCACAGATAGCGCCAGAGCATTTCATGTGCCCGAGGATCGTCGAAGGTGAATCGACGGTTCCATAACTGCTGTGGTTCGGCGGCTCTAATCTCAGCAAACCGGTTTGCATCAGATGGGTTAAAGAACCGGGTGTATATCGAGAGATCGACATCTTCTGCCTCGGGGAAATCCTCCTGATCAACTGCCTTCATAATATGGGTGGCAACAATGGGATGTTCAGTCAGCTGTTTACGGTGCTCTTCACAAGATTGCAGATCAAGACCCAAGCGAAGGGGTAATTCAGGATCTTCCTGCATGACTGTCATGGGGGAGATGAACGGACATCGGTTCACCGCAATACGATACAACCCCGGAATCCGCAACAGTCGTTCTCCGGCAGATGCAACGCGCGGGAGATTTGCCAGTAAATCAGCGGCTTCAATCAGTGCATCAGTCGCTTCTTGTAATGCTGATTCCATCCCCTCTTTCTCATACAGAGCCCTGCGGCCTTGCTGTGCCAATGTACGTAACCGGTCCTCCTGTTGTTGAATCGCTTCAAGTTCTCCAAAAGCCTGTGAGGCAGAAATGAGCATAGAGGGATCCTGGCGAAGATCGAATACAAACAGCGTATTGGTATTTTTCGTACCGCTGATAATGGGCAGTACCACCGTGGAACACCCTTCGGGACGGGTGAATTCTGCGGCAGTAAGCACAACTGAGGGCCCGAAAGGGGTCCTGACTTTCTGTTTTACCTGTTGTTTACTCCGAAGCCCCAGATAGTACGAAAACAGCTTCGGTTGTTTATTTCTGATCAGACGTGCAATTTCCAATGTTGCCCACACATCACTCATCGCATCATGAGCCTGTTCGTGTGCAATGTTATTTGCTTCAGTCAGATCGGTCAGCTTGAAGGAGGGTTTGCCCGTATCGGGTTTCACCGGCCAGTTGATTCCCTTGGGCCTCAGATCGTGAGCAGCTCGGACCAGATCCAGAATATCCCAACGGCTTCGTCCTTCATTGTATTCTCTCTGATAAGGATCGAAGAAGTTCCGAAAGAGTGCATTGCGAATAAATTCATCATCAAAGCGCAAGGTGTTGTAGCCGACGGCACATGTTCCCCATTCACTGAAAATCCGATTGATCCGTGCGATAAAATCACGCTCGGCAAGACCTTTTTCCTCCACCTCCTGCGGTGTGATGCCCGTAATGGCACAGGAAAGCGGATCGGGAAGATAATCATCGGAGAGCTTGCAGTAGAGAACCACGGGATCCTCGATAACCGCCAGATGCTTATCAGTGCGGACTCCAGCAAACTGAGCGATGCGATCGTAACGACTATTGAGACCAAAAGTTTCCAGATCATACCAGAAGAAGGTTTCTTCACGTTTCATGTTACCAATTTACCATACTCCTGTTTATTTTGACAGGTGTCGGTGTCATCTGATACGCTGGCACGAAGGAGCCTCTCAGGATGAAGTATCGATCGATCAGTGTTGTGTTATTACTGTTTTGTTTTCTGCTGAGGCCAGCAGCAGCGCAGAATTCAGTACCCTCGGCAGGAGAGGTGAAGGTGGCTATGCAGTCGCTTATTGTTGCCACAACAGCCACAGTCGCTGCGCAGAGACTGGATCCGCCATTAGTATTTGAAGAAGCCCGATTTATTTCAGATCCCTCCTTATCCTACTTCGTGCTCACATTAGATCAATGCGATATCGGCAATCTGAGAGAACGTGTCCTTGCTCAGCCACTTCCGCAGGTCCGCCAGATGGGATTCCTCGAAGCGCTGTTCTCCTCAATGATCCCGATCCTTCCCGATTTCAATCGTATGATCACATATTTACAGGCTCAGGCACTCCTTGCCGAAGAGGTGATCATCAGTGGGAGTATGCAGGCGGTGCGGTTAGCCGCCCCGTATCCGTTTCGGTATGAGGGATCAGGAACCTTTGCCGTTTCAGGCAGTCGGATTACTGAGCCTTTTTCCCTTGAAATCTCTTTTATCATGCCCCTTGAGGGAACGGCCAACGGCGCAGTAATCCCGATACAGGTCACGGCAAATGGAAAGGAGTATATCGATGTTGCTCAGTCTCTGTTTCCGCTTCCCCCGTATGTGCATCTACAGGAAGAACTCCAATATCTTCTGTGAATATCGAAGCTGGACAGATGTCTTGCTGTAGCCTAGAATGGGAGTACCACAGAACGCTGGGGGTCAGCATGAAACAACTCATCACACGGACCGAATCCTTTTTACACGAATGGAACATTGCCCCGCAATGTATTGATATGCAATCAGCTTGTGATGCCTTTCTGAGTGAGATGGAACGGGGTCTCGCCCTGCAGGGTGCCGGTTCTCTGGCAATGATACCCACCTATACAATCGCTGATGCCACCATCGAACCGATGGAGAAAGTGATCGTGCTTGATGCGGGAGGGACGAACTTCCGTACCTGTGTGGTCTCTTTTGACGAACGGCTGAAACCGTCTATCGAATCCTTTCAGAAGCGGGGGATGCCCGGTGTCCATCAGGAGGTTTCCGCCAAGGAGTTTTTTGCGACTCTTGCTGACCAGGTGGAACCGCTGATTGACTCAAGTGATGTGATCGGCTTCTGCTTTTCCTACGCGGCGAAGATAACCGAGGATCATGATGGTATACCGCTCATGTTTTCCAAGGAGATCAAAGCTCCCGAAGTGGTCGGTATGCCGGTAGGGAAGTCTCTGCTTGATGAGTTGGCTCACCGTGGTCACGATGTATCGCGCAAGCGTATTGCAGTGATCAATGATACCGTAGCCACACTGCTCGCCGGTAAAGTGGCTTCCGGAGATAATTATTACGATGGGTACATCGGTTTTATTCTCGGAACCGGAACCAATACTGCCTATGTGGAACGCAATGATCGGATTGAAAAGCTGGAACACAGTACTATCGGCAATCAGATTATCAACGTAGAGTCAGGCAATTATGATCTGGCGCTCAGCGAACTTGATCGACGATTCTTTACCGGGACACAGCAACCCGATATCTATCACTTTGAAAAAATGATCAGTGGAGCATACCTCGGATCTTTCAGCCAGCTCGTGATTGAAGAAGCTATTGCTGAACGGATACTCAGTGAAGATTTTGCCGAGCGGTTCTACGCTCTTCACCCTCTAGATACCATGCGTATGAGTAATTACCTAGAGATGCCGCATAATCGGTCGTATGATCTTGTTTCCTGCATCACTCAGGAAAAGGATGCCACAGCCCTCTATATGATTCTTGATGCCATTATTGCACGAGCGGCAAAACTGACGGCGGTTAATCTGAGTGCTGCGGTGATCAAATCATCCTGTGGAAACAATCCCCGGTATCCGGTGTGCATCAATGCAGATGGGACCACGTTCTATAAAACACAGCAGCTTGCACAGTATACCCGGCAATATCTTACTGAATTTTTACAGCGCAAACACCATCGATATACACAATTGGTGCATATCGAAAATTCTCCCATTATTGGCTCAGCTGTTGCCGGACTTTCGTTGTGAGGCCTTCTGGTCTGCACGTTCAATCAGACTTCTCTGCCACAACAGTAGGTACTGGTGCCGTTCGGGGTCCTCACCGAGGGCATCGGCCATGAGCCGGAAAACCGGTTCTGTTCCGCTGCCTCGCATCCAGATAAAATCGGTGTCGATGCCATGTGCATCACTGAAAACAATTTTCAATCCGCCGCGCATCGGTGCCCTGCGATAGGCGTTTCCCATACCCACTCGCTTAATCGTGCCTTCAGTCTGTTCTTCACGCCACCCATGGATACCGAACCGTTGACTCAGTTCCTCGCTTCGCTTTTCCCAATCACCGGCAAAGTATTGTTCGTATGCTGTTTTCAGTGCTCCATGATCCCTGCTGGTAATATGCATCACGGCTTCTGAAGAAAAAGAACCGGTACAGGTTCTTTTTGGCAATGCTGATATGGCTCGACGCAGTGATGGGCTCTGCATGCTCGTGGTGACCGCCGTGAACAGGGAAGGATCACTGAGAACTCTGATGAGGGAAACCAGTGTATTCAGCGGATCACGAACCTTCCCCGGGTGGGTAATATTTCCCCCATTGGATCCTTCTCCAAGGATTCGCACGGTATAGCCAAGAGATCGGACTTTTTCTGCAAGCTGTACGACATGAGCTTCTCCGACTTCAGAGCGAAATACGGTTACTCCCCGTTTCTCTGCGATGGATTCGATCATCAGAGAGGTCGGCCCATTCACAACAATTGCCTGTCTCTGCTCAGATGAGCTGGCGATGGTCAGTTCGATACTGGCTATTAGACCGAAAAGCGTCTGAGCCTCCAGGATAACCGCATCGTTGCGTTCTTCATCAAAGTATACGATATTGCCCCGATCACCATCATTATCGGGTACATAGCCGAGCACGAATGCAGGATCTTCACGATGAGCCTGAACAAGCGCCCTTCGGCACTGTTCAAGGTTGTTTCCCTCCGGAACAATGCCGTGGGCGATTACTCCCACATGATCGTTTATAAATCGCGTTTTTACCCCGAGTTCAGCAAGGAATGATCCATCGATGCTCATACATCGGGCACTTCCATTGAGTTCCCCGATAATACCTACCGGGTATTGCACAAGATTTTTTTTCAGCGTGCTCAGGTATGACTGGATTGCATGAGTTTCATGGGAATTGGATGCAATGGTGAGTGTAAGCCGTTGATATGCTTCTCGGGCTTGTGTTTTCTCGTCAGAAATTGCGTGTATCACCTCGCGATAAGTGACAGGACTCACAGATGCGCTCAGACGTTGTACCAGATGAAAGGTATCCGGGTCAGTCAAGAGCGTTCTGAATGCAGCAATTACCTGAGCAGCGATATCCGGTTCTGCTACACCTCCCTCCCATCCAAACTTAAAGCCATTATGACCGATAGGGTTATGACTTGCAGTGATATAGAAGAAATCGTATGCAGGGTGTTCGGCACTGTATGCCATAATTTCAGGAGCCGCTGCAATGAACAGATGTTTTACCGTGACCTGATGGGCAAGTAGGATGCGACAGACAATATCTGCAATTGCTGCCCCGGTGGGACGGCTGTCCATACCGATAATAAGCGTTTTCGGTTTGCGTGTACGATAAAAGGCCTCCGCAGCAATCGCGACAAGGGCGCGATCAACCGGCGAGATATCCCGCTGTGCATCTTCTTCCTCTCCTGATGCGGCGAAAACCTTTCTCCATCCGGAAGCACTGAGAATCATCTGCTGATAAGCCGTTTCCAAGGCTTCTACCGTAACCGAAATTCCGGCAAGGGGGTCGTGTTCAACATCAGATATCGGTAACGTTTTCGCTTCATCAAGGTACAGCATAGACAACTCCTCCGATAAGTCTGTAATGAGTATATCCCCCCTTGTCTGCTCCCGGCAAGACTGGTACTCTATGACAGCAATGAAAACAGCAGCAGCTATCCATGATCTTTCATGTTATGCCAAATCGTCACTGACCGTAGTGATTCCCACTCTTGCCGCATTACAGGTAGAAGCTTCCATTCTACCGACAGCTTTGCTTTCAACGCAAACGGATGGATTTGATCAGTACGTCTATGAGGATCTTACCGATACCATGGGTGCCATCCTTTGCCATTGGAAGTCGCTGAAGCTCTTTTTTGATGCCATCTACTCCGGATTTCTCGGTTCTCAGCGACAAATCGATACCGTAGCCGATCTGATTGGTTGGCAGCGAAATCTCGGAGAATCTCCGCTGGTACTCATTGATCCGGTAATGGGAGATCAGGGAGAACCGTATGGCCCTATGACCAGTGATCTGATACGGCGTATGGGTCAGCTGGTACGGCAGGCCGATGTGATCACTCCGAATGTGACTGAAGCTGCGTTACTTCTCGGAGAACCGTACTCACATGATCTTACCGTGCAGGTTGCCCAGCAATGGGCAGAACGATTGAGTGCTCTTGGACCAAAACAGGTTGCTATTACGAGTGTCATGGATGGCCCTGATGGCATAGTTGTCGCTTATGATGCCAATACCGGACGGCAGCAGCTGTTCAGGCAGTCCTATGCACCGGTATCGTTTCCCGGGTGTGGAGATTTGTTTGCCAGTATTCTGTGTGCAACATTGGTGCATGAAATGCCATTTTGTGAAGCTGTTTCCACTGCATCACAGCTGGTGAGCAAAGCAGTCTATGCTTCATGGGAGGCTCAGATTCCCACCCGACAGGGAGTCGCCGTCGAATATATCATGAAAGATCTCGTTGAGGTTTTCAGATGATACTTGTTGTTGCTTCGAGCCAGGCTGAACTTTCCGGATTTGCGCACGCCCATTCTTCTATCCGTCCTGTTGTCGTGGGAGTGGGTCTGGTTCAGGCGGCGGTGAATACCTATGCGGCCATTATGGAGTACGCTCCATCACATGTGGTGGGCATCGGCAGTTGCTGTGCACTCTCAGAAGATTATCCGCTTGGATCCCTGGTCATCCCTTCCGAAGTCGTGCATTACGGGGTTGATCTGCGACGATTCGGGTTAGCACGAGGGGAAGTGTATTCCCCTTCAGGAGAGCACTTCGGACCACTGACGGTGGATCGGCTTCCCTCAGGTCCAACAACTCCAGCGTGTCGGCTCGGGAGTGCAGACCGATTCTCCACTTCAGCAGATCGCACACACTATCGGTGGATGCGTGATGAACTTCATCTCGATGCGGTTGATATGGAAAGTTATGCTATGGTTGCAGCTGCTCAGAGAGCGCAGGTTCCTGTGACGATCATTCGTGCCGTGAGCGATTCCTGGGATGCCGGACGTCTGAAGAATCTGCCGACGTTCCTGAAAAATGCGTCGCAGGAAATTCGGGAATATATCGACCGTTACAGCGAGCCAAGCGAAAAATCACCGGTAATTTTATAAACCGAGCCATCTTTTACCACAGAGAGATTCCGATTGGGGAAATGAGTCGGCAGCTGCTGGCGGAGAAAGGTAATTGCAGCCTCTTCGATCTCTTGACGATCCTCAGGTTTGACCCGCTCAAGGGTGGAAAGTTCGATATCGACAAGGTATCCTCGTCCGTGTTCGCTGCCATAGCCAAGCGTGAATTTCGTTCCGGTACTGAAAAGTCCATCGTACGATACCCGGGCAGCTTTCCCCCGTGGTGGTCGATTTGGGTGCAGCTCATACCGGTCTCCGTACCTCTCTTCGAGGAAATGATCAAGCTCATCACACAATGCACGTAGATGCTCTTCGAGCTTCTGCTGCTGTGGACTCATGAGACTCATTTCACAGCCCCCGGCAGGTTCGGTACCATATGTGTCGGTCGCTTGGGATGTACTGATCGCTGTGTGAGCTGCTTAAGAAAATCCATAATCGGCTCTTTTTGCTTGTCATATATCTCTTGAGCGGTACTAATCATACGATCAAGTACCTCAGGATCGGTCTCATCGAGTTTAACCCGACGATCAAGGTCTCCATGAATACGTACATATTCCATATCACCTATTGCCGTAGCAATGTCATTGGCAGTGTTCATTTGAGAAGATGCATATATGCGGTAAATCGGAGTTCCTTTCGCAGGGTCGATCCAACTGTAGACTCCACTTCCGGTGTGCTGTGGATCGAGACGGTATGGAGAATTTGCAGTGCTGAGACTGAGCACATGAAACCGCTTTGCATCAGGGTACAATCGCCGTGCTTCCCGGTAGGCATACAATACGGGATTGTTTGCGACAACGCCTCCATCGATGAGTGTTATCGGTTTCCTCTCAAGTGGATCGTTGATCGTTACGGGTGAGAAATAGGTCGGGGCGGCACTGGTGGCACGAGCCGCGAGGCGTACCGGAATTTCACCGGTATGGTAACTGGAAATAATATAGGGACGATCATTGCCGAAATCATAGGTTACGGCCATAGTGGGCGTCAATGCTTCCTGCATCGTGCTCTCACCGAAAATATCGCGCAGGAGTTGATTGAAAGAGAGATCATCATATTTTTCGGCAAAAAGACGCCCAAGCATCTGCAGTTGAAAAAGTGACTGGCTCCGAGGAAAAATGATTTTCCCGTATTTCAGATAGATGTCTACAATCCGCTTGATATCGGGTCCGGGATCGGGTACATCGGCGGCATCATAGTTAACCGTAAGCAACGAACCTTCACGGTTTCTACTTGTCAGGGCGAGAGCAATCAATCCTCCCGTGCTCGTTCCACTGATCAGGTCAAAATGGGAATACAAAGGGCGTTCATCACCCAGTTCACGAAGTGCTCCTTCTATGTTGATCAATATCGTGGCGGGGATTATTCCGCGCATTCCTCCCCCGTCGAGGCAGAGGATATAGCGGTCTTCTCCCATGCGTTTCTGTTCTCTGTTTTTGAGATATCTGCGTAGTCCCATGTACGTAAACATGGTATATTTAGCCGCGGTGGTCAAGCAGAGGAGGCCTTGTGGATAGGAATCAGATTACTACAGCATACCAGTCATGCCGTCTCTGTCCTCACCAGTGTGGCGTGAATCGAAGCCGGAACGAGCGGGGAGTGTGTGGTGAATCCGATCAGATGCGTATTGCCTGGATGGGGCTTCATCGGGGGGAAGAACCACCGCTTATCGGGGAGCATGGTTCTGGTACCGTCTTCTTTTCCGGCTGTCCGCTTCACTGCGCCTACTGCCAGAATTGCCAGATCAGTTCACGCAATGCATCCTATGGTATACCTGTTTCGATAGATCAATTTGCCCAATTCTGTATTGACCTTGAGGCTATGGGTGCCGCAAATATAAATCTGGTGACCGGCACACACTTCATCCCTTCGATTGTGAGAGCACTGGAAAAAGCACGAACTCTCGGGTGTACGTTGCCCGTTGTCTGGAATTCTTCAGGGTTTGAATCTCCTGCAGCACTGGAACGTATTGATCCCTATATCGATACTTACCTTGTGGATCTGAAGACCTTGAATTCACGTACAGCAGCACGTTTCTGTGGCTTTGCAGATTACGCTGCCATCATTGAGGAAGTAATACTCTGGATCCTTGCACGACGAAGGGAAACCATTTTCTCCGATGGGCACCTGAAGGGAACGGTTGTCCGGCATCTTGTATTTCCCGGTGAACTGCCGGCGACCGAGGAAGTTCTTCGCTGGTTTGCTCAGCGGGCAAAAGATGCTGCATGGTTATCGCTCATGGTTCAGTTTGTTCCACCCGACGGGAGTTCTCTGCCGCTATCATGTGATGAACAGACGTACGAACATCTGATTGATCTGCTTGATGAGCTGGAAATTGAAGAAGGGTTCGTACAGGAATTAGGGGACAACATTCCCTGGATTCCCGACTTTACCCGGGATAATCCCTTCCCTGAAGGGTTTGCTCAACCTCTTGAGCAGTTTCTCACCCTTCGTGACACCCTTATCCGATCGTAGTCCCAGAAAAATGTTCACCGCGCAGGAGTGCAAAGGTGTTGTCGATTGCCCGTCCATCGGCGCAGATTACCTGCAGACCGGCTTCATCGGCCATCTTTGATGCAATGGGATCAAAGGGGACGTTCTTACCGGGAACCCAGGTTTCACCGACCATGGCGCGGAAGTCTTTCCAGCTGATCGAGTCAATGGGTGTTGCCTCTGGATCGATTTTGGGATCTGCAGTATAGACTTTGGCAATATTGGAAAGATTCACCACCTGATGTGCCCCGAATCGTTTTGCGAGATACACCGCATCAGTATCACTTGAGAATCCCGGTTTCCATCCAGCAGCAACTAAAATAGATCCTGAAAAATCGATGGGAGCTGTAGGATCTGTCACGAGAGGATCGGGACAGTAGTGAGCAAACAATGTCCGGATCAAAGTCCCATTTAGATGGGTGGCGGCAATGCCGAGCCAATCGAGCAAAGCACTATCGGGTTCTTTGCAGACTGCTTTGTATGCTGACTGATACATGCGGGCAGGAGCTCCTCCACCGGTTACCAATATGATTTTATGATCGGTATGGGTAGACAGGTGCTGCTCCATTGCAGCAACAAACTGGGTAAGAAACGTATGATCTACACCTTCAGGTGCAATGATTGAGCCGCCAAGTGACAGTACTGTAATTTGCTGCATATATGCCTCCTTCTCAAGCATACCAGAAAAGGGAGAAAAGGCCACTACTGATGGCCCGAAGATGCTGTTTCCCGGTGGGGAATTTTGAGCAACCGTGCATTGATAGCGACAATAATGGTCGATAGGGTCATCAGGATTGCCCCGACTTCCGGTTGCAGGATAAATCCGGTAAAGGAGAGAACTCCTGCAGCGAGCGGGATGGCAATAATGTTGTAGGCAGTTGCCCATACAAGATTCTGAATCATTTTCTGATAAGTGGCTTTTCCAAACCGAATCATCGTGACGACATCCAGCGGATTTGAGTTGACGAGGATCATGTCAGCAGTGGAAGCTGCAACGTCGGTTCCTGATCCAATGGCAATCCCGATATCAGCCTGGGCAAGGGCAGGGGAGTCATTCACGCCATCTCCGGTCATAGCGACAAATGAACCGTCTTTTTGTAATTCCCTGATTTTTTCCTGTTTTTCATCGGGAAGCACTTCGGCCATATAGCCATCCATTCCCAATTGTTCTGATACGGCACGAGCGGTCGCTTCACGGTCTCCGGTGAGCATCCAGCAGGTAATACCCATACTCTGAAGTGTTTTAATCGCCTGATATGATGATTCTCGTATGGTATCACTCAGGGTAATAGCGCCTGCTAGCTGCTGATCAATCAAAACATATACGCGAGTATATGCTTGATCGTCATCCATCGAAGGAATCTCAAGATTGAGCTGACGCACATGTGAGGGACTGGCTACCAATATTTCTCTATCATCAACCATACCTCGAATACCCTTCCCCTTGATTGCACTGACATCCTCTAGTGAATCCAGTTCAAGCGAATGATCTGAGGCATATGAAAATATGCTTTTTCCGATGGGATGTTCTGAATACGCTTCAACTGATGCCGCTAATTTCAGTATTTGTTCTTCTGAGTATGTCTGTTCATCGAACGAGACGATATCGGTTACTGAGAAGGTCCCATGGGTGAGGGTGCCCGTTTTATCAAACACGATGGTATTAATATTTCGCGCCTGTTCAAAGGCAGTACGATTATGTATGAGGAGTCCGTTTTTTGCGGCAGTGGAAGTTGAGACAGAAACCACCAGGGGGATGGCTAATCCCAGTGCATGCGGGCAGGTTATGATCATTACTGTCGCCATGCGCGTGATGGCAAACTGAAGATCACTTTTCACTAATAACCAAACTATAAGGGTAATAATTCCCACCGTGATGGCTGTCAGGGTCAGATAGCGGGCTGCTCGATCACTCAGTTTCTGGGTTTTTGATTTGACCTGCTGTGCCTCTTGTACCATCGTAATGATCTTTGAGATATAGGCATCCTCCCCGATTTTCTCTACAGAGATCGTGATACTTCCATCGCCGTTTATCGAACCCCCGATGAGAGAGTCGCCTTCTGTGCGATGTACCGGTCGTGATTCACCGGTAAGCATCGACTCATCAATGTAACTTTCCCCTGCGATAATACGACCGTCAGCCGGTACTTTCTCTCCCGGTTTCACCAGCAGGATATCCCCCGTTTTAATCTGATCAAGAGAAATGTCCTGTAGAGAATCTCCCTCCTTTCTGTGGGCTTCATGAGGCATCAGCCGGGCAAGTTCTTCCAGCGCTGCCGATGCACCGGCGACACTGGTCATTTCAATCCAGTGACCGGCAAGCATAATAGCTATCAAGGTTGCTAGTTCCCAATAGAACGGAACTCCCGGTAAGCCGAACGTAACGGCACTGCTATAGAGGTAAGCGACTGAGATGGCCATCCCGATCAGGGTCATCATCCCCGGCGATTTTTCTTTTAGTTCCTTGACCAGACCGGAGAGGAAAGGCCAACCTCCAACAAAGAAGAGGATGGTGGCAAGGATAAACACGACATATTGCGAACCGGCAAAAGTCCATGAAATGCCGAAGATATCCTGTATGAGTGGTGTGAGGGTAAGTATGGGGAGGGTCAGCACCAGACTCACATAGAAGCGATTTCTGAAGTCGATTATCATCTGGTGGTGGTTATGCATATGATCATGATCTTTCATGTAAACGTTCTCCTTGATCGGACTCCCGTCACCCATGCAATGAGATACGTAGTAACGCGCTTGAATCGAGGAGACGGTCTTGTCTCGAGTTCTCCTAGTCAATTGGTATGATAAAAGTACGCATATGAGACTAAATCGTCAAATTACAATGATCTGATATGCTCCGGTGTCCTGATTTCTTTCACTTTCTTATCTGCTGAATACGGTAAATCATGGCATCTTCTCATGGATGATAAAAAATCTGGCGAATTTGATGTAGGTCAAATGTCTATCCTTCAATCCCTGATATGGTACAGGAAAACGAACGATAAAGGAGTAACAGCCATGACAGCATCTGTTTCATTCAGTCAGGTCAGAGACCAGTATAGCAAAACATTACAGCAGTATATCCCGGTGGTGGTACGAGTGCACGGATCACATCATCCCGAAATTCATCAGGTACAGTCAGTGTTTGTACAGATGGTGGATATTCGCACGTAATAGCACCGATGGTAACGTAAGCCAGCACCGGTGCTTCG
>CAYZXD010000027.1:0-31572 GCA_964482325.1 uncultured Spirochaetaceae bacterium
TGTGGCTTCTCATGACTTATTCAACACGAAATTGCGAACTTGTCGTGACACAGGCTGCAGAGGTAAGTGGAAAACTGAAGTAAGAAATATAAGTATCTCAGAAACATATTCTTCCGTATGCATCATGTAATAACGAAGAGCTAATCTATATAGTTCAGCATACTCGTGAGTACTTTTAGCTTGTAATCGGATGAGTTAATTACCCCACCTTTACTTCATCAAGGATATCCTGGAAATCTGAAGTAATCAGTCGTTGCAATGCATCAAGTGCCTGCTGTTCATCCGGACCTTCAGCGGTGATGGTAATCTCATCGTGTTGAGATACATTGAGGAGAATGAGGCGGATGATGGTTTTTGCATTGGCCGACTTTTCTCCTTTTGTAACGGTAATATCACTGGCAAACAGCTTGGCCGTTCTGACAAACACATCTGCAGGTCGAGAGTGTAATCCTGTTTCATTGGTAACCGTTATATGCAATTCTTTCATTTCTGATTCCTTTCTTCTCTGTTGTTTGTGCGGCGTTTTTTCGCTTTTCGGATAGCCATTACTACGACTGCTCCTAACACGATAACACCACTGAAAATCCATTGATGATCAAGGATGAGGTCAAGTAATTGTTCTCCCCAGGGCCCAAGCAGTGAACGTGCGATCGTATCAAACACAGTACTTCCTCATACGGTGATCAACTCAATACCCATAGCGGTAATGAGTTTTATGCTGTTCTTTTGTATCTTGTCATCAGTAACGATTCGGTCAACCGCATCGAGACCGTCAAGAAAATTAAAACATACCTTCTCAAACTTCGAAGAGTCGGCAATTAAAATCACCTCATCGGCAACCTGCATCATCTCCTTCATGATAGGCAACTGATTCGCATTGAAATAGGTAAGCCCATGTGAAGTTGAAATTCCATCAGCGGTAATGAAGAGTTTATCAGCATATTTAACACCGCTCAGGGGTTCCGGACACAGGGTTTTTACTGCCGCATCATCTTCTACTTCTCCCCCGATCATATACAGATTGATATTCGGTATTTTCTGCAATTCATAGGCAAGGGAGATTGAGTTGGTGATGATGCGAAACGACAGATCAAGACCACTGAAAATACGAGCGGCAAGGCTTGGTAATACCCCGGGACCGATAATCACCGTATCCTGTGAACTGATCAGCGTGGAACAGTACTCAGCGATTCTGACCTTCTCATCGATGGCGCTACTCAGACTATCTTCCCGACTCGGTCCGAGGTAGTCCTTGTTATACACAACACCTCCACCAACTGTCTGAATAACCTGCCCCGAATTCTCCAGCAGTTTAACGTCCCGCCTGATCGTTGCCGTAGAGACGTGAAACCTCGAGGCAAGGTTTTCAATTGTGGTGGAGTTTTCGCCTCTGATCAGCGCTATGATTCCCGAAAGCCGCTCTTTCTTGTTCTTCATAGTATCCTCTAGAGTAAATGAAACAATCCAATGGTCTTCTGCGTTGCTGTATACCGGTTGAATGCTTCGGCAGCCTCTTCTGCAGTGCCAACGAATACCGTAATTCCCTGAGATTTCATGAGATTCACAGCCTCATCTGAAATACGAATCGGCATCATGAATCCCAAGCCCACCGTAACCACCTGCGGTGAAGCTTTCAGCACTTCACCGAGATCATCACAACCGATGCAGGTTTTGTCCTTCAGCCACCAGCGAGTATCCATGCGATCAGGATATACGATGGTATCAGAGCGGGACACCTTCCCCTTGTACAACATTTTCCCAAATGATATCGATTCAATCATGGTATATCACTCTTGAATGTAAGATAGAATTTTTTCCATATCCGCATCAATGCCCAATCCCGTGATAAACGAAAGGGTTTGAATTACCGGGATATCTCCCACATTGTTCACCGGGGTAGTGGTAACAATCAAGTCGACCCCATCCAATTTCGCGTGGACTTCCGATGCCTTGCACTGAACAAAGTTCGCCTTGATTCCCTTCTCTTCAAGGCGCTCTTCAATCTTCCTTAAGACCACTGTTGAAGTGGCAATGGCTGTTCCACACGCCACAAGGATCTTTTTTGCCATAGTTTTTCCTCCTTACATGCTATCCGTGTATATCGGTAAGGCATGCTATAACTTCCTCTTCTGTAGTACACTGCAGAACCTGCTGTGCTATTTCTTTACACTGCTGATACGACAAGGAGCGAATCAGACGAGTAGCAGATGCTACCGTGCGGGCACTCATACTCAATTCGTCTACTCCTAATCCGATCAAAGCAGGAATGGCCTTGATATTTCCCCCAAGTTCACCGCAAACACCTACCCATTTATTTTGAAGATGCACCTGCTTACCTATCATATCGATTGCCCGAAATACTGCCGGACTGTACATACGATAATAGGTACTTACCTCAGCGTTGGTTCGATCAGCTGAAAGCAGGTACTGGGTGAGGTCATTGGTGCCAATACTCACAAAATCTCCCTCCCGCGAAAGCACATCGGTAAGAAGCACTGATGCAGGGGTTTCTGCCATGAGCCCTATCGGTACATCTCGGGAACACGGGATGTGCTGTGCCTCAAGTTCCTGCAGGCACTGATCACACAGTGCCTTGACTGCTCGCAGTTCACTCACATCGGCAATCATCGGAACCATAATGCACAGGTTTCCATAGGTCGCAGCACGCAGAATCGCCCGCAGTTGAGTCTTCAGGATATCAGGAAAGCGAAGCGATACACGGACACCACGCAGTCCAAGGAAAGGATTATCTTCTGCCGGGAGGGAGAAAGAAGAAATCTGTTTATCACCCCCGATATCAAGGGTGCGAATCACCACTAAATCTGTAGCTGTAGTTGCTGCATCTCGGTAAAAAGCAAATTGCTGGTCTTCGGAGGGAAGCTCTGAAGACTGCAGGAAGAAAAATTCAGTTCTCAGCAATCCAATACTACGAATCTGTAGATCGTGAATGAGTGCGAGATCATCAGGAGAACCCACATTAGCCGAAAGCTGTATAGTCTTCCCATCGGTAGTAACTGCAGGTACTCCTCTCATTGCTTTTAGCTGTATCTGATCTTGTCCGTACTGTGTCCATGCTTCACGATAACGCACTTCAGTATCTCCGTCGGGATCAATACAGACAGTCGCAGCTTCAGTATCGCGCGTATCAAGTATCACCTTCTGACCTTCGGTGATCGTCTGCAGGTCGAGAACAGTTCCCACTGAAGCAGGGATTCCCAGGCTCTTGGCCAAAATGGCTACATGGGAAGTAATTCCTCCCTTTTGTACGATAAGAGCCTCGATATGTTTTCGATCCATGGTTGCCGTATCACTGGGAAGCAGATCCTCCGCAATGATTATCGCATGCTCCGGAACCTGCGCCAGATTCACTTCAGGAGCCCCTAGGAGAATGCGTAACAGACGATGACAGACATCCTGAAGATCACTGAGACGTTGTTTATTATAGTCATCATCACCAAGGGAGCTGAACAGTTGAGTATACTCGTCACAGGCAGCACTGAGGGCCTGTTCGGCACAGATATTCTCCGCTGTTATATGTTTCTGTATCGTCTCCTGTAGATCTTCGTCCTCTGTCATCGTCAATTGCGCACGAAAAATATGGGCTAACTCATCACCTAAATTATTGCTCACCTGCTTTCGCAGCTCTTCAAGTTCCTGCTGGGCCGTATTAAAAGCATTTTCGATACGTTGCAGTTCTTCAGCAATACTGCCCGGTTTTTTCTCAGGAATCGTTAGGGGTGTTTTTGCATACACATAGGCCACTCCGATAGCAATACCCGGGGAAGCCGACTTTCCTGCTGCATACCTCATGCAATACTCTCCATGTGTGTCCCGATATGTTCTCTGAGCAATTGATACAGATGCTGAGTATCAGTGCTCTCCTTCAGGTTTTTCAATAGGGTCGTATCCTGATACGTAGTGATCAAAATTTCGAGTAGGTGACCGATTTCCTTTTTCTCTTTCAGAGCAAACATCGAAATCATTTGCACCGAAACAGTCTGAGAAGGATCTCCCATCACAGAGAAGTCGACAGGTGAAGCGAGCTGGGCAAAACAAATCACCGATTGATTGACATGCTCTGCATCGGTGTGCGGTATCGCTATTTTATCCTCCTCCATGGGAAGTCCTGAAGGGTAGTGTGCCTCTCTATCTAAAATAGCATCTCGAAACGTCTCTTTTACGTATCCTAGGTCATACAGCCGGTCAGCCATGACAGTCAATGCCTCTTCTTTAGTTGTTGCGTTCACATGATGCATCATACATTCAATTTTCAGTATATCATCGATTCTCATGGTGTATTCCTTATTTATGCTGCCGCCTCTTCAGCGAAGAAGCGGCAGTGATAGATATTATTTTTCTTCCTGATAACCGGCAAGCTTATGCCATTTCTCCGGATTCTTTTTCATTCTCCACCAGGCGAATGCCAAAACCAGAACGATCAGGCCATTAATCAGCCAGAAGCTGTTTGCAGACCACAGGAACAATCCGGCAATCCAGTTTCCACCATCACATATGGAGGTAATCATGTTTGCACCTTCAGGAAGCGCAAAGTCGGCGGCTTGTGCTGCAGCAGTGGTTCCAGCAGCTAAAAGGTTCATAATATAAATAGAAGGGATCATGAAGACTGTTGATACCACCACCGAACGGAACACGTTAGCTTTCACAATAGGAATGACCAATGCTACTAAGAACGGAATAACCGCCAGATCGCCAAACGGAATAACTCGGTTTCCCGGCAGGATGACAGCAAGCAGCAACGTGATGGGAACCATGAGGAGACCTGTTGCAATAGCTGTAGGATGTCCTACAACAATAGCAGAATCAAGTCCGATATAGATCTCTCGATTACCAGCCTTCTTCTGCAAGAATTCCCGTGCCGCTTCAGAAAGGGGAATCAGTCCTTCCATCAACATGGATACCATTCTCGGCAGCAGTACCATGACCGCTCCAAGTGAGATTCCGGTGTTGAGCATTTTTCCCAGCCAATCGGTCCATGGGCCATCACCCATATAGGCAATAGCAGAGAGAATCAGACCAATTACCACGCCCATGATCAACGGTTCACCCATCAGACCAAACCGCTTCTTGATCGTTTCGGGGTCGCCTTTGATATCGCGAACCTTGGGGATGAAGTCGATGATTTTGTTGATGGCAATAGCAAAGGGAATCGGTGCAGCAGAGTAGCCGTGTGGGATAGATATTCCCGGGAGATTCAAGGTCTGCTGAATCGCAGGAGCAGTCCAGTCGGCAAAGAAGAGCATCGCAGCGGAGAAAATTAGTGCGGAAATGAGTCCATACCAGATGCTTCCCGTTGCCCATTGGACCAGTCCTCCGGCAAAGGCAAAGTGCCAGAAGTTCCAAATATCGATGTTGATCGTCTTTGTCACCTTGGTAAATATCAGAAGCAGATTCAGCAATATTCCTAAAGGAATAATCAACGTCGAGATCTTGGAGCCGAATGCAATGGAAGCGCAGGCAGGCCAGCCGACATCAATGATATCCATTTGCAGTCCGAAGCGTTCGACCATTCCTTGCGATACCGGCCCGATATTACTCGACAGCAGTCCAATAATCAGGTTCAGTCCGATGAATCCTACACCGAACATGAGTGAGGACCTGATTGCTTTTCCTGGTTTTGCACCGAAGATCAGTGATAGTATGAATAAGATGATCGGTAGCATAACCGATGCTCCTAGATCCAGGAAAAAGTTTACAATAGATTGTAAAACTTCCATACGTTCCTCCTTTTCAAGATGGTTCTATCGTAGATCAGATTTTCCAATTGTCAAGTTAAAAGTAAAATAATTTACATAATTTTGAAAATATAAATCATTAAAATGAAAAAGATTTTCACATAAAATATGCCAAATATATCAGGATTCACTCTAATATGTTTAAATAAATCTATATAAAGAATAAACTAAGAAGAGGAATTTTTAAAAACATGAGAGATTGGATTACCCATTGATGAAACCAGGAATGAAAAAAAGAGAAAATAATATTCGTTATCATCTTGTGTTGAGTAATATCGTTATATCGTGGGATTTGCTGAGCAATGAGATGGAGATATGCACGAGTTTGTGGAGAACCTGAAGGAGGAAGAGGTTCCTGTTGATTAATTTTGCATGATACCTCAGCGAAATCATCTGATATGAAGGAGAATCTGCTCAATCGATTTCAGAAAAGTATAGTTTATCCATTTGCCAGAAGGTGACGTTATTGATCTCAGAGCACCTACTGTACCTGTACTACATTGGTGTTATGTAATGCAAGATCTTGTTCTTTGGGGTTGTAGTCGGTGATGATGGCTGATGCCCGATTAAGATTTCCGATGGTATACATCGATTTTTTGTTGAACTTATTTGAATCCATGATCAGGTAAATTTCTTCCGCTGTCTGGAAGATATGCTTTTTCAATCCCATCTCAAACATACTTGAGTTGCTGATGGTTCCCGTTACGGTATCGAGTGCATCACAGGACATAAACACCTTGTTCAGTGAAAAGTTTTTCAAAAACTCTTCGGCATAATGGGACCCGATAGTGAATAACGAGTTACGCACTTCACCGCCTACAATGAAAGTAGTGATACCGCTATGGTAGGCGAGGAGTTCTGCAATCTTCAAGTCAGTACAGATAACCGTAAGATTCTGAAAGGTAGTGAGTTCATTAGCAAAGTAATAACAGGTAGAACCGGAATCGATGAGAATGATGTCGCCATCTTTTACAAACGATTTTGCAGCTTGTGCAATTCTGATTTTGTTGTGCTTTTCGATGTCCACTTTCAGATCGAATAATAGTTCCACTTCTGATAATGATCCATTTCGATTAAATATTGCCCCACCGAAAGTCCGTTCGATCTCTGCATAGGAATCTGCAAGGTAATCGAGATCCCGTCTTATCGTTGCTTCTGATGTATCGAGATCGTGTGCTAAATTCTTAATCGAAACCTTTCCAGAAGTGGAAAGATGTTCCAGAATTTTCTGTACCCGCGCCTGTTTGAGCATGACTCGTCCTCCGCTTATTGTTACATCTCTTACATATACTACTGAAAAAAATGCAGAAGTCGAGAAAAATTGTTGATAGATTTGTAATTATACTCGGTAACATGATGGAGAAGTGGCAGGAAAAGTCTACTTGAACAAAATTTTGCAATAGTCATGCAATATTTGTAAAACTCAGGGAAGATGACTGTATAAGCAAAGCAAATTAATCAAAAAATCATGAAAAAACAGTAAATTAATTGAAAAATATGTAAAATAATTGAAATTTAATGAAAAATAATCAAAATTAATGCAAATGAGTTATATTGTTTTTCTTGATTTTATACCCATTTATCGAAATTGCGCAGGGTCATCAGACTTTCTACGGTGAGAATGGAATCGATCTTAGCTAGTTCAGTGTTGAGAAATTCGATGAGGGTGTGACTTTCAATGAAAATCTCAGCCACCAGATCATACCTTCCTGCGATGATCGAAACAGATTTGATCGGTTCAAGTGCCGCAACTTTTCGAGCGACATCGAGACTATTGCGGTTTCCGGAAAGTTTGATCATTACGTACACTAGCTGCTTTTCTTTTTCCACTTCGGGATTGATCAGACCTTTTATTTTCAATATATTACTTTCAGTAAGACGTCGGATGCGATTCCTGATCGTTCCTTCTGAGAGATTGAGGATTTCAGCGATCTTTTTGTTCGTTACCCGACCGTTATCCTGCAACTGCTTGATAATGGCTTTGTCGACAGCATCTAAGTTCATAACACGTAAATTATACATCAGATGTTGCGAAAAATATAGTTTTTAGTTTTTTGATTTGCATTAAATGTATCTGTCTTGTGATGATGATATCATCAACTCTGTAACTGTTTTGTCAGGCGAAGTACAGAGAAGCTTTATTATCCTGTTGTGGATTACCTAAAAATATATATTAAACGTAAAATAGATTCGCAATATTACGAAAAGTATAATATACTGAATGTGAGAATCAATTAAAGTTATTTTTGCTCTTGACAAGCAGAAACTCTCCGATATACTGTTCGTTATGAGTCAGCAGAGGAGCACTACGATTGAGCCGTTACTTACGGTAACTGCTCTGCATAAAAGTTTCGGTGGTGTAGAAGCACTACGTGACTACCACCTCGCTATTGAAAGCGGCAGTCTTGTCGGTCTGATCGGTCCGAATGGAGCGGGAAAAACCACCGTCTTCAACCTGCTCAGTGGAGTTCTCAGTCCCACCTCGGGAAACATCGTATTTCAAGGGAAAGACATTACCGCACAGAAACCGCACTTGCGAGCACGGGAAGGACTTACCCGCACCTTTCAGAATATTCGGTTGTTCGAGGGACTTTCCGTACACGATAACGTAAAAATTGCCCTGCATATGCATCATGGAAAAGGGATACCGCAAACATTGCTGCACAACCGATCCTATCGCCTTGGAGAGCGAGAAATTGCCGAACGGGCAGATGAGTTGCTTGAATTGTTCAATATTACCTCATGGCGCAATGAGCTTGCCGGTATGCTTCCCTATGGAATTCAGCGGAGCGTTGAGATAGCCCGGGCACTGGCAACAGAACCGCGATTGCTCCTGCTGGACGAACCCGTTGCTGGATTGAACCCAAGTGAAACGGAAACCTTTGTCGAACTCATAGAATCAATACACCGCAGTCATGATTTTGCTATTTTGCTCGTTGAACATGATATGAAGGTAATCATGCGGATGTGTTCACACATTCAGGTTCTCGATCAAGGTGTCTTAATAGCAGAAGGGAATCCTGAAGAGATTCAGAACAATAGCCAGGTTATTAAAGCCTATCTGGGCTACGAAGGAACGGAGCGTGATGAAACACACCCTACTGAACGTTGATCATATACAAGTGAGCATCGGGAAGACCCATATTCTCAAAGATATTTCCTTCTCTGTTGCCAAGGGAGAAATTGTTGCTCTCATTGGAGCCAATGGAGCTGGCAAGACGACCACACTGCAATCGATTATGAGTCTGCACCGTGTGCAAAGTGGTGCGATCACCTTCCATAGTGCACGTGAGGCTTCTGCCGAACCGCTTGATATTACCCACTGGAGCACCGAAAAAGTGGTGGCATCCGGAATTTCTCTCTGCCCTGAAGGACGACAAATATTCTCATCGCTGAGTGTTCGCGAGAATATCATCATTGGATCATATTTACGGAGAGATACCGCTGAGATTAAAGAAGATATCGCATACGTGTATGATCTGTTCCCTATTTTGCATGATCGACAGTATCAGAAGGCGGGAAACCTCTCAGGTGGCGAGCAGATGATGCTCGCTGTTGGACGAGCCATGATGAGCAGACCGGAACTGCTTCTGCTTGATGAACCCTCACTCGGCCTTGCGCCATTAATGGTGGAGAAGATTTTTTCTCTGATACAGCAGATCCATCAGGACGGAACGAGTATTTTATTAGTCGAACAGAATGCAGCAAAGGCATTGGATATCGCTGATCATGTGTCGGTACTGGAAGTGGGACGACTCACTTTGCAGGGTACGGGCAGTGAACTGAAGCACAACAAGGATGTGCAGAAAGCGTATCTGGGGGTAGTGTAGGATGTATATCACTGAACTGATCATCAACGGCCTGATCCAGGGAAGCCTGTACGCATTAGTAGCCATCGGGTTTACCATGGTCTATGGAATTCTCCGCCTGATAAACTTTGCTCATGGCGATGTGATTATGATTGGCGCCTTCGTCACTCTCGGGCTATTACAGTTGAATCTGAGCTGGCCGATTCTAGCTATCCTGGTATTGCTCATCGGAGCATTAGTAGGATTCACCATCGATCGGATTGCATTTCGTCCCATGCGAGGTGCGCCTCAGGTTACCGGGTTTATTGCATCACTTGCCTTATCGCTGCTCCTGCAGAATCTGGGAATTCTTATCTTCACCGCACAGCCGCGGAACTTTTTCCTTCCCGAATTTTTCCGAAAGACCGTACTGATTGCTTCACTTGAGGTCAGATATCTTTCTTTAGTGATCATTTTCTCAACGATAATTCTTTTAGTCCTGCTGCTCTTATTCGTGAAGAAAACCCGGATGGGAATCGCCATGCGGGCTACCGCTGAAAATCTGCAGGTGGCAAGACTGATGGGAATCAAGGTAAACCATGTCATCATGCTTGCATTTATTATCGGGAGCGCCTTAGCGGCATTCGCCGGTATGCTGTGGGGAGGCCGGTTTGGCCAGATCGATCCCCTGATGGGATTTGTTCCCGGCCTGAAAGCTTTCATTGCCGCTGTTATCGGTGGGGTGGGGTCTATCGCCGGAGCTGCCGTTGGCGGATACCTGCTCGGATTCAGTGAAGTGTTGTTCGTCGGTCTTCTGCCAAGCAGTATGAGCGGCTTTCGGGATGCCTTCGTTTTCGGCATGTTGATTATCATATTGCTGGTAATGCCCAATGGTATTTTTGGTACATCTGAGGAGGAACGGGCATGAAGCAAAAATCATTTTCTATTCCTGCCATGGCCATCCTCGGTATTCTGGGACTGATCTTTACTGCTGTTGCCGATCTCATGCTCAGCTCCTACATCACCTCGGTCATCAGCTTCATCTTCCTCTATATGATACTTGCGGTGAGCTTGAATATTACCAATGGATTCACTGGACTGTTTTCTCTTGGGCATCCTGCCTTCATGAGCATAGGTGGGTATGTAGCTGCCTTGCTCATACTCCCGGTATTCAGAAAGGAGTTTTTTCTTCCCGATCTGCCGCCCTGGCTTGCGGTACAGCAGTGGCCATTTTTCCCGGCTATTCTGGTCGGAGGTATTGTTGCAGCTTTGGTAGCGGTCATTATTGGGTATCCTGTTTTACGTCTGAAAGGGCACTACCTTGCAGTCGCGACCATTGGAACCATCTTTATCGTACGCGTCGTACTGAAAAACACCGAAGAACTTACCCGGGGAGCACTTGGGCTGAACGGTTTAGGATTTCTCTCCTCTATCTGGTGGATTTACCTCTGGCTGGTAATCACGGTCTATGTTGCATGGAAATTGAAATTCTCCTCGTGGGGAAGAACCATGCTGGCGCTCCGTGAAAACGAAATGGCTGCAAGCTGTTTAGGCATCAATACCACGATGGTGAAAATCGCTGCTTTTGTTATCGGAGCCTTTTTCGCCGGTATCTCAGGGGGACTGTGGGCACACCTTACAACGGTTATCACACCCGAATCATACTCACTGGGTCTTGCATTCAATTTAGTGGTTATGGTGGTCATCGGTGGAAGTGGGAGCATCAGTGGAGCGTTGATTGCTGCCGGTGGCATTTCATTGTTAGTGGAATATTTGCGTCCCCTTGAAGAGGCTTTAGGGATGTATGGACTGGGACAGATTCTTATTTCGGCGGCATTGCTGCTTGTCCTCATATTCCGTCCTAAAGGCCTCTTTGGTACTGGAGAACTTTCCATACTCCGAAAGGAGATCACATACAGATCTGCCAGATGAGCAGATAAAGTCAGGGAAAACACCACATATGTAGGAGGTACACTATGTTGAGGTTAACCAAGAGGATGAAGCCGATAATTATGATCTCACTGATCATGATGGCGGCAATGGCGATGGTTTTCGCTGCAGGGCAGAAGGAAGCTGCTGCGGATGCGCCGATTAAATTAGCCGGGATGTATAATCTCACCGGAGGATTTTCCTCTATTGATGCACCGGGACTGAATGGCGCGCAGCTGCAGGCGAAACTGATCAATGAAGCTGGGGGCGTGCTCGGTGGCCGCATGATTGAGGTGGTCGGTTACGACACCCAATCGGATCAGCAGGCAGCAGCAACTCAGGCTAAGCGGGCACTGGATCAGGGTGTGATTGCCGGACTCGGATATGGAGATACTACCTTTGTTATGGCAGCAGCTCCCCTGTTCCAGAGTGCGGGATTACCGTTTGTCACCTCAGGTGCTACTCACCCGGAACTGCCTAAATGGGTCGGAGATATGTTCTTTATGGTTCCATTCGGTGATGACGACCAGTCTTTTGCTATTGCAGAATTCGCCTGGGAAGATCTGAATGCCCGGAAGGTGGTTGTCTGGACCGACGATTCAATGGACTTCACCCTTGCCCTCTCAAAGTTTTTCAAACAGCGGTTTAATGAACTTGGCGGAACCATCGTTCACGAAGTGTTCTTCCAGACCGGTGATACCGATTTCTCAGCCAACATTGCACGACTGCGTGATTCAGGGGCCGATGCCGTGTTCGTAGGTTCAATCCCCAATGAAGCAGGATTGACGGTAAAACAGATTCGTGAAGCAGGAATCGACATGCCTATTATCAGCGCTGACGGATATGATACTGAGCTCGTTGCTACCGTTCCCGGACCGCAGCTGGCGAATGACGTCTATTTCTCCACCCATACCTACCGCAATGATGATCGACCCGAAGTAACCCGATTTGTTGAAGCTTATCGAGAAGAATTCGACCGTGATCCTGAGAATGCATTTGCCGCGCTCGGCTTTGATGCAGTCGGTCTGATTGCCGACGCCATTGAACGGGCAGGATCTACTGACGGTAAAGCATTGCAGAAGGCTCTTGCTGAAACAACCGAATACCAGGGTGTGACTGGGTTGATTGCCTATACCCGTCCATCTCGAGTTCCTGAGAAGCCAGTGGCTATCATTGGCGTTCAGAACGGTGAGTTCGAGTATCTTGAGACCTGGTGGCCAGGAAATTAAGACAGAGCATATTTCTGTTGGGACACCCGGATGTTTCCGGGTGTCCACGTCACTGCTGTATCTGATTGAAGGGGGAAGATGTGAACAGTGTAAAACTTGAAGAATTAAATGAAAAAAGTTTTGGGGAAGGTTCCTACGACAAAGCGATTGTTGTCATCGGGGCGACCGAGAGTCATGGAGCACATCTGCCGTTTGGTACCGATGTGTATACACCGTACGATATAGCTCTTGATGTTGCTTCTGAGCTTGGTCAGACGTTTGTCGTGCCACCACTATGGTACGGGATGAGCATGCACTACCAGCACAAGCCGATGTGTATTTCATTGAGCACCGGTACGATGGAACGGGTGGTGTATGAAGTATTGCATTCGTTGTATCGCTGGAATGTAAAGAAAGTACTGATCATCAACGGTCATGATGGAAATATTCCAAGTATTGAATGTGCTGTGCGGAATATGAAGGTTTCATATCCCGATATGAACATGGCTTGGATTGGTGCGTGGTGGTATAAGGTGAAAAACCTGATTCCAGAAGGGACCTTGGAAGTCTGGGACGGACTCGGCCATGGTGGTGAAGGAGAAACCTCGATTGTGATGGCTACGGTTCCTGACCTGTGCCATATCGAAGATGCCAAGGGGATGATTCCCGAGATGGATCCGGTGGTCGATTTAGTCTGGAATTTCCAGGATATTACCGACTACGGTGCCAGTGGGGCACCCGAGAAGGCAAGTGCTGAGAAGGGCAAGATCATGAAGGAAGCACTTACGAAATATTTCATTGATTTTGTCAGAAGAATGGACGACCAGGGTTGGAGGTACCAAACATCCTGAAACGGATACTGATCATTCATACCGGCGGCACCTTCGGCATGCTGGAACGCTCAGGACTCTGGGAGTCACCAAAAGATGGCTCTCAGAAGGAGTTGCTTAAAGCAATCCCCGAGCTGAGTCAGATTGCCGAAATAGAGACGCTGGTACCCTATACACAGGACAGTGCCGAGCTGAGTCTGGATAATATTAACCAACTCGCTGAAGTCATCTCACAACATCGTGAGGTATTCGATGGGTTTGTCGTGATCCATGGTACCGACACCATGGCCTATTCAGCTTCTGCACTCTCTTTCATGCTCACTGGATTGGGGAAACCGGTAGTTTTTACCGGTTCCCAACGCCCCTTTATGCAGATTCGCACCGACGCAAAAAGTAATTTGATCAATTCAGTGGAAATTGCTACCGGCTCGATGGATGAAATTACGATATTCTTCGGAAATAAACTGCTGAGGGCAAATCGAGCAACTAAAGTATCTACTTGGAAGTTTGAAGCCTTCGAAAGCCCGAACTTTCCGATTCTCGGAGAGGCAGGAATGAATATCACCTTCAACCTGCACAATGATAAGTATGCGAAACCGGTACAGCTCGATTTTCGCCCGTTCAGCAATTTGCATGCTGCAGTATCGGTCATTCCGGTGTATCCCGGACTGTGCAGCGAGCAGCTGACTGCGCTGCTACATAGTAGCGCCCAGGCTTATATCATGGTTGCCTATGGTGCTGGCAATATACCTACCTCTGATCATGCCGGGTTACTCCGCTTCATCCGCGAAGCTCAGGATCTTGGAAAGATCGTTGCTGTCGGAACTCAGTGCCATCATGGCAAGGTTACCCTCAGCATCTACGAGAGTGCGCGTATGGTGCGCGATCTTGGTGCTTTGAGCTGTGTTGATATGACCGGTGAAGCTGCCATCATGAAGTTGAATTATTTGCTCAGCCGGTACCCTGATGATCATCATGTGGTCCGCAACCAATTCGAACTGGATATTGCGGGAGAATTGACTGAAGAGCGATGAAGAGGGGTGTGTTCTCATCGGAAAACTGAGAGATCGCATACGTTTGTTATTTGTTTCTTTTCAGCGGATTCTGCAGTAAAAATAATAACTAATTTAATACAAAATAATACTATATGAAGTATAATCTGCAGATTATCGATAATCTAAATTAATTTTAAAAAGAAATATGATTGACAAAGTTTGACATCAGTGCAATCATTCCTATGATAACGTTTTCAGAGAAATGACAGAAAGGAAACCGGCGTCGACTGATTTCTTGGACTAGCCTAGTTGATATGCTGCGGTGGTTTCACGAGTACATTGGAGAGGTAGGTAATGGATACCACGAACAATTATTTGCTTGAATTACGGAGTATCAGGAAAGAGTATCCCGGAGTTCTGGCATTGAACAACGTCACCATGAATGTCGTCAAAGGTGAAGTTCATGGCCTCGTTGGCGAGAACGGTGCCGGAAAATCAACGCTGATCAAAGTACTAGCTGGAGCACATGCTCCCAATGCTGGTGAGATTGTGTTCGACGGGAATTCCTATCCGTCATTTACGCCGCATCAGGCGATTGAGCTGGGTATAGCCTGTATTTATCAGGAGTTGAACCAGGTCAACTATATGACGGTAACGGAAAACATCTTTCTCGGACGAGAACTAAAGAAGCCAAACGGATTCCTTGATCGAGCAGAGCAGAGACGACAGACTCAAGAAGTGCTCAAAGAGTTTAATTTGGATATTGATCCAGATATGCCTCTTGGAGTGCTAGGAGTAGGGCGTAGGCAGCTTGTAGAAATCTGTAAGGCAGTTCACTCAGATGCTCAAATCATCATCATGGATGAGCCGACCGCGTCACTCAGTGAGAAGGAAACTGGAGAGCTCTTTAAGATCATCGAAAAATTGCGTAAGAAGCATGTTACCATGATCTTTATCAGCCACCGGCTGGATGAAGTGAAGTCAGTCTGTGATTCTCTCACAGTCATGCGTGATGGTGAGGTAGTTGCAAATCGCAGAATCAATGAAACAACCGTAGATGATATCGTTCGATTGATGGTCGGACGTGATATCAAGAACAAATACCCGAAGATTGAAACGAAGCGTGGGGATGTGGTCCTGGAAGTCAAAGGACTTACCAAGCACGGCCAGTTTGAAGATATCAATTTCAAAGTCCATGCTGGAGAAATTCTCGGTATGTCAGGCCTTGTAGGAGCCGGACGTACAGAAAGTATTCGCGGTATGACGGGAGCTGATCCCATCGATGCCGGGGAAGTGTTTATTCATGGAAAAAAAGTGAATATCAAATCTCCGCGAGATTCTATTAAAAACGGTATTGCTTTTCTGACTGAGGACAGAAAGGGACAGGGTTTGATTTTGCTTCAGACCGTGGAGTTCAACACGACTATAGTCGATCTCATGCAGTTCAAAACCCGAAAGCCGTTTTTGAATCTTGTTAAGATGAAAGAGACAGCTAAGGGCATGGTGAAAAGCATGCGCATCAAAGTACCAAATGTGACCACCCTTGCCGGACAGCTCAGTGGAGGAAACCAGCAGAAAGTGGTTCTTGCCAAATGGCTTCTGAGTAAGTCAGATATCTTTATCTTTGATGAACCCACCCGAGGAATTGATGTAGGTGCAAAGATCGAAGTGTATAACCTGATCAACGATCTGGTATCTCAGGGGAAGGCAGTCATCATGATCAGTTCTGAAATGGACGAATGCATGGGTATGGCCGACCGGATTATCGTATACCACGAAGGTCAGGTGATGGGTGAATTGGATCGCGAGGATTTCTCAGACGAGAAGATTATGTATGCCGCAAGCGGTTACCCTATTTAGGAGGAGCTCACATGGATAGATTACGATGTGCAGCTATCGGACTCGGCCGTTTGGGGTATCGTCATGCAGCGAATCTTGCCGGTATTATCCCACAAGCCGAACTGGTGGCCGTATCTGATGTCTCGCAGGCATCGTTAGACAGTTTTGGTGCCAGTTATCCTGATGTGCAGCAGTATCAGGATTATCATGAGATTTTGAAGCGTGGGGATATCGATGCGGTGATCATTGCTTCCTCAACGAGTACGCATGGACAGGTGCTCAAAGATACCATACTTTCCGGTAAGCCTGCATTTCTTGAGAAACCGTTGTCTCTTGACTGGAATGAAGCCGTGGAGCTTGATCGACTTGCTGCAGAAAAAAACGCATACGTACAGCTTGGTTTCATGCGACGGTTTGATTATGCGTATGTCGGAGCAAAAAAACAGATTGCCAGTGGTGCAATCGGAGAACCGGTTTCCATGCTTGGTATCAGCCGGGACCCGGGTTGTCCCCCGATTGAATTTGCCAAGAAAAGCGGTGGATTGATCGTAGACCTCTGTGTCCACGATATTGATCTGTGCCGTTGGTTCTTCGACAGCGAAGTCACTGAAGTATATGCTCGAGGAGCTGTGGTTCGGTATCCTGAACTGGGAGAGATCGGTGATATCGATCATGTGAATATTGAATTAACTTTCGCTAACGGTAAAGTGGCCTCCCTTGAAGGAAGTCGCAACAGCCAGTACGGGTATGATGTGCGTACGGAAATCGTGTGTACCGAAGGTGCGGTGAGTATTGGAGGGGTGCAACAAATAGGCCTTTCCGTATTCGATCCATCCGGGACCCGTCAGTCATCAGTACCAGGATTTCTTGAGAGATTTGAGGGTGCCTATCTCGTAGAACTGCAGCAGTTTGTGTCTGATGTTCTCCAGAAGAAGGAAAATCCCGCAGTGAGCGTTTCCGATGGTGTGCGCGCTATGGAAGTGGCTTTAGCTGCCAATGAGTCTATGAGACTGAATAAACCAATAACGATAGAGCAATGGAAGGGTGAAGTATGAACAAGAATAAGAATGAAGAAATACGGAAAGATGAAGGTGTAGTTGAGGCACCTCAGGGTGAAGAAGTGGCGAAAAAGAAGAAAAAGGGAAAGAGACAGGGAAGCTTAGGTATTATTCTGAGTCTGATCGTGCTCTCTGCTATCATCAGTATTCTCTCTCCACGATTTCTGACCGTGGCAAACCTGACCAACGTGCTGTCACAGGCAACCGTCAGTGCAATTATCTCTGTCGGTGAATTCCTGGCAATTTTAACGGCAGGAATTGACCTTTCAATCGGTTCTATCTTGGCAATATCCATTATGATGCTCGGTATTTTTGCGGTGAATATGCAGATGAATCCGATTTTGGCTATCATGCTGGCTCTTGCTGTGGGAACGTTGATCGGATTGTTCAACGGTATTCTGCTGACCAAGCTGAGATTGCCGCACCCATTCATTTCCACCATGGGTACCAAGATGATTGCTCGAGGTCTTGCACTTGCCGTTACCGCAGCGCAGCCCATCAGTGGATTTGCCACCTCTATCCAGTTCCTCGGAAGCAAATCAATCGGACCTGTCCCGGCAAGCGTTATTCTGGTTGGTATCGTCTATGCGATTATGTTCATATTCATGACACGAACGAGTACCGGGCGGCATATATATGCTGTCGGTGGTAACGTTGAAGCGAGCCGACTCAGTGGTATCAACGTGCATAATGTGCTGTTGATTGTCTATGCACTCAGTGGTTTCTTCGCAGCTCTTGCCGGTCTGTTGCTGGTTGGACGTGTTAATGCCGCATATCCGTTGGCCGGAACCGATTACGAAACAGATGCTATTGCAGCAGTAATTATCGGTGGAGCAAGCTTTGCCGGTGGTGTCGGAAAGATTCTCAATACCATTATCGGTGTACTGATTATTGCCGTCCTGCGTAACGGACTGAACCTGCTGAACGTTGACTCGGCGTTCCAGACCGTTGCCATTGGTGTGGTAATTATCCTAGCTGTGTACCTCGATGTTATCAGACAGAAGTCTGCACCGATACACAAATAGGAAGTTTACATGAGCGCTTAGGGGAGGCGTTGTCTCCCTTGTAATAAGTTTATTTCATGACCTACAAGGAGGTACACATGAAAAAAACCATGATGATTTTGTTGGCACTCGTACTGATTGTCAGCCAGACCGCTCTGTTTGCTCAGGGCCAGCAGGAAGCAGCAGATTCTGGAAAGATGAAGGTTGCAGTTGTTTTGAAGACTCTCAGCAGTGAATATTGGCAGAGAGTAGTTAACGGTGCAGAGGAAGCTGCAGCTGAATATAATGTTGAGCTCATCAAGCTTGGTCCTCCAACTGAGGATGCAGTTGAGCAGCAGATCAACATGGTACAGGATGCTCTTACTGCAAATCCTGCAGCTCTGGTATTCAGTCCCAGTCAGCCTCCAACAGCTATCAACGTGCTCAACAGAGCTAAGGAACAGGGGATTCCCGTAATTTTGGTTGACACACCGATGCCCGAAGGTTTTGACAACTATGATACCTTCATCGGTACCGAAAACTATGTTGCCGGTAAGATGGGTGCTGAAGCTATGATCAAAGCTCTCGGCAGAGCTGGAAAAGCTGTCATTATCGAAGGTGCTCCAGGAAACCCAACCACCACCCAGCGTGCTGATGGTGCTGCAGATGCATTCAAGGCTGCCGGTTTTGAAATTATCGCTCGCCAGCCCGGATACAGCGATCGTGAACGTGCTTACACCGTCATGCAGAACATCCTGCAGGGCAATACTGACGTTGACGTACTGTTCAGCTCGAACGATGAAATGGCACTTGGTGCTCTTCGTGCTTTGGACCAGGCCGGTGTTGATGCATTGGTTCTCGGAACTGACGGTAACAAGAGTGCTCTCGAATCTATCCTTGCTGACGGACTGTTCGGTACTGCCGCTCAGAAGCCGGAAGCTATGGGATATCTTGGTGTTGAGAATGCTGTCAAAGCTGCAAAGGGTCAGTCGATTGACCTCCGCATTGACTCTGGTGTTGACATCATCACCAAAGCAACCGCTCAGGCTGCTCTTGATAACCTGCAGTAATGCTTTTTGGTATGGGGGCTTCGGCCCCCATCGCCTTATATCTGAAATGCTTTTCAGAAAGGGTTTTGGACATACGGCGATAGGCTAATACATAAATCAGGAGTTCTTATGTTTACTTCAGATATCAGAGTGGGAATCATTGGAACCGGAGGTATGGGAATTCAACATGCCTTGGATATCGGATCGGTACCAAATGCGCAACTGGTTGCGCTGTCTGATCCCGATGAAGCACGATTACACGATGTAGCAGCGAAAACTGGCTCTCCGACCTGCTATACTGATCCGATGCGATTAATTGCAGATGATGCAGTCGATGTTGTGATTGTAGCCTCCCCAGATAATACTCACGCAGCTTTCACCATGAAAGCCCTAGAATTGGGCAAACCGGTATTCTGTGAAAAACCACTTGCCTCTACCGTATCAGAAGCTCTCTCAATCATCGAAAAAGAAGTTGCAATTGGCCAGAAGTTGGTTTCTGTAGGATTTAACCGAAGATTTGATCCTGCACATGTAGCTGTCAAAGAGATGATTGACTCAGGAAAAATTGGACGACCACTGCTTTGGAAGGGTGCGCATCGCAATGCATCTGCCATGTATCAAACAGATGGAGCTTTTATCCTCAATAATTCGGCAGGTCACGATGTTGATTCTGCTCGCTGGCTTTTAGGTTCTTCGGTAAAGTCAGTATATACATGGGGGTTGCGCTCTCACGAAGAGCTCGATGAAACAGCCAGAGATCTCCTGTTTGTGAATATGGAGATGGAAAATGGTACCAGAGCAGTTGCAGAAGTGTATGTGAATGCACGGTATGGGTACGAAGTCCAGGTAGAGATGGTCTGTCAGGATGGAGTGGTTTCCTCGGTCCCTCGACAACCCACGATAGTGCGACATGATAATAATCGTGGTGCATTTATATCTGAGGACTTTAGAGCCTACTTCATTGATTCATATGCACGTGAGATCACCGCATGGTTGCAGTCATTACAAGAAGGTACTCCTTTTAGCGGTGCTGATGCATGGGATGGGTACTGTGTTATGGCTACCACTGAAGCTGCTGGGAAATCGCTGCAATCCGGGACGAGTGTTCCAGTACAGACTGTGGAACAACCTGCTCTGTACCGTTAGGAGGCGTCTGTATGAAATTATCAATCACTACTGATTCTCTTGGAACCTTAGATTTCCATCAGATGCTGCAGACTGCTGCAGAATTTGGCATCCAGGGATTAGAGTTTGCTACAGGGAACTGGTCTCCAGCTCCTCATCTTGATCTTGATAAACTGTTGGAAAGTGAAAAAGAGCGAAAGGCTTTTCTTACCAGTATCGAAGATGCCGGTCTTGAGATTGTTGCACTTAACTGTTCAGGAAATCCGCTAGCCCCAAATGCTTCGGGGAAAAAGCATCGGGAAGTGACCGAAAAAACATTCAAATTAGCGAATATGCTTGGTGTTGAAACCATCGTGATGATGAGCGGCCTTCCGGGAGGAAGCCCTGAGGATACTACCCCAACATGGATTATTACGAGCTGGCCTCCTGAAAACGTTGATGTGCTAAAATGGCAATGGAACGAACGTCTGATTCCCTTTTGGGAAGAGATGGTTGCCATTGCTGAAAAGGCAGGAATCAAAAAAATTGCTCTTGAAAATCATGGTGCTCATCTTGTGTATAATGCAGCGACACTTAAGCGATTGCATGAAGCAGTTGGCCCCATGGTCGGTATGAACCTTGATCCCAGTCACTTGTTCTGGATGGGAGCGGATCCCCGATACACTGCTCGTGAGCTTGGGTCACTGATTTATCATGTACATGCTAAGGATGTGAGGCTTGAACAAGGACTCTGGCAGACTCATGGTTTTCTTGATACTCAGGGGATTGATAAGTTTGCGAACCGATCATGGAACTATGTCGCTCTTGGTCATGGTCATGATCTTACCTATTGGAAAGATTTCTTTTCCATTCTTACCTTTGAGGGGTATACCGGGCCGGTGAGTCTGGAAATGGAAGATATGAGCATGGATCAAATTACTGGCGTTGCCAAGTCATTGGAGGTTCTGAAGGCTGCACTTCCTCACCGATTTGTATAAACTCTTAGGTGTCGTGTAATAAATAGCGCTCGTGAGGTGTTGGAGATAGGTCTTTCAAGTAGATAATCATGATTAGCATAAAGGATATTGCGCAACTTGCTGAGGTCTCTGTTTCTACCGTATCTCGTGTGATTAATGGTAATGTATATGTCAGTGACGAAAAGCGACGTCGTATTGAGCAGGCAATTGCGGAGACAGGCTTCGTCCCAAATCGTGCCGCCCGAGATATGGTACGTAAGAGTACCAGCAAAGTGGGTATTTTCCTTCCTGATACCTTTAACCAGTTTCAACGTCAGCTGTTCTCTGAAATAGCCCATAACTTGGAAAACCTTGGGTATTACTCCAGCTTCTTCTTTGTTCCCACCAATTTGCGGGGGGAACAGACCTGTCTGCAGAAATTAAAAAGTGAGAGACTCGATGGTGTATTACTGCTCAGAGAGATCGAGCTTCCTGAATTTCGGGAATATTTGAGTATAAATAACATCCCAACGGTTCTTGTTACGTTCGAGAATACAGCTTGGAAGGATGTTTCAAGCGTGCATATTGGAGAGATGGAAGCTGCTGGGGTAGCAACTGAACATCTTATCAGTCTTGGACATCGAAGAATTGCGATGGTGGGAGGAAGTCGATTCTCTTATGGGGTGCAGCGTGCCGCAGGATTTCGCAAGGCACTGGAACAGGCGGGTGTTCCTTATTATGAAGAGCTGACCGTATATGTAGAAGCTAATAATATCGTTGGGGGATCTGCTGCTACCAGTCGGTTATTAGAAAGAGATGTTCCCTTTTCTGCAGTGTTTGCTCATACTGATGAACTTGCTATTGGTTGTATTAGGCATCTCAAAGACTGTGGCTTTTCTATTCCCCGGGATATTTCGGTAGTAGCTATCGATGACATCGAAATGTCATCCTACCTATCACCGCGCCTTACAACAATCCGTCAACCACTAAAAGAGATGGGCCGATTGGCAGTATCCATGTTGCATGATCATATTAAATCAGGTTCAAGTCGTCAGGAGAATATCTCATTACCATTTACCTTGATCAGACGAGAATCTACCGCTGAACGGTTGTAAGAGGCAATTTTTAAACATAAAAGTAGAAGC
Organism: uncultured Spirochaetaceae bacterium; assembly: GCA_964482325.1. Classification (GTDB taxonomy): domain Bacteria; phylum Spirochaetota; class Spirochaetia; order Sphaerochaetales; family Sphaerochaetaceae; genus CAYZJV01. The sequence goes on from CAYZXD010000027.1 coordinate 22,638, forward strand.
AAATCCACACCTAGTGTTCATCTGGCAATTGGCTAATCTGCTCGTCTTGAGATTTACTCTCATTTTTTAACGTACCGTGATTGAACACCATATTAACGTTATGTATATGCGCCCGGTATGCATCGGTAGTTTGTATGTAATCCCCTTCCACTATTTTATCAATAAGTAATTGGTGTCGTTCAGGGCTATAGTAATAGTAGTCATGATTTTCCGCTGCATACTTCATTTCTTTGCGGATGAGCTCATTAAGAGTGATATACAAGGAGTTAAATAGGCGATTATTGCAGGCACCAATTAGATGCTGGTGAAAACGGTAGTCAGCTTCAACTCGCATGTTTTCATCTCCCTTGATTATCGCTTCTCTCATGGTTTCAACTTCTTTCTGTAATTTGCTCACAACATTAGCTCTGAATTCTAGATCATTACTTTTATGGACGAGCAGATACCAGAGCCCTTGTTGTTCCATTACCAACCGGAATTCAAGAAGGTCATAAAAATCATTATCGTCTAGCAAGATGGACCAGGTGAGAGCCTCTTTAGAAATATTTGAACTACTGCATACATATGTGCCTCTTGGTACGCGAGACTCCAACACTCCTAAGTGTTGAAATACTTTGATGGCTTCTCGAATTGAGGATCGTCCTATTTGAAAACGTTCAGCAAGTTCATATTCTGTGGGAAACTTATCCCCTGTTTTATATTTTCCAGATGCAATAAGTTCTTTAATTCTTTCCATTGCTTGGGCAACAACAGTTTTTTGTCGAATCGGGCCGTTAGTCATCATGTTGCTCCTTTGTTTATAAATCATATCGAATTATTGTCTGACTTTCAACGTTCTTTTTATTTATATCCTCCATTTATATCGATAAAAAATCAAAGTTTTAAGTTGACAAGACGAGTTATTGTATTACAATAGGATTATAAGTCAAAAAGGTGAAGCTTGTTATGATAATTGAAATGAAAAATATTCATAAATATTTCCCTGGCGTCCATGCTCTTAAAGGTGTCGATTTTTCATTAGTTGAAAATGAAATTCACGCACTTGTTGGAGAGAATGGAGCAGGAAAATCGACTTTAATTAAAATATTATCGGGATTTTATCGTCCTGAAGAGGGTGCTATACATGTAGAAGGAGAGTCGATAGAGCTTAATGACCCATCGGCTGCAAAAACTGCGGGAATAGGAGTAATATATCAAGAGTTTAATTTGGTATCTCAGTTGTGTGTTGCCGAAAATATATTTTTAGGAAATGAGATTACTAAAGGTGTTTTAAAAAAAGTATCAAAGAAAGAATTATATGAACGAAGTAGAGAAATTCTAGATAAGTTACACCTTACCATAGATCCACGAGACCGAGTAGGTGATTTAGGAGTTGGTGAGCAACAAATGGTGGAGATATGTAAAGCACTTGTCACGAAGCCAAAAATTTTGATAATGGACGAACCAACGGCTGCTCTTTCACGAAATGAAATACAAGAGCTTTTTCGGTTAATTAATAATCTGAAAAAACAAGGTGTCAGTATAATATATATTTCACATAGGTTAGAAGAAGTTTATGAAATAGCTGATAGGATAACGGTGCTAAGAGATGGAAAAAGTATTGAAACAAGCGATATCAGGGACATTACGGAACAGAAAATTGTACAGCTGATGACTGGTAAAGAAATGAAAACATTCTTTCCCAAAAAGGATTACAAGAAAGAATTTTTTAATAAAATATTATCAGTTAAAAATTTGAATAATGAAAAATTAAATGATATTTCATTTGATTTGCATACAGGCGAAATTCTTGGAATATACGGAATGATGGGTTCAGGACGGACGGAACTTGTTCGTGCTCTTTTTGGTGCAGATTTTTCTTCTTTTAAAGAATACATTATTAATGGAAATAAAATTACTTCAATTAATCCCATGAAAGCAATCAAAAAAGGTATTGGTTATCTAACAGAAGATAGAAAAGATCAAGGACTATTTCTAGACTTAAATATTAAAACTAATTTTTCCATCACGGGGTTGTCAAAATTTTCTAATGCATTGAGAATTCGAAATCGTGAGGAAAATCTTGCAGTCAGGGATTATATCGATAAATTGAGCATACGTTGTTCTTCGGTTACACAATTAGTTAAAAATTTAAGTGGTGGTAATCAACAAAAAGTTCTTTTTGCACGTTGGTTAAATATTGATCCGCAGATTTTAATCCTAGACGAACCGACAAGAGGTATTGATGTAGGTGCTAAATCTGAAATTTATGAACTCCTTAGAAAGCTCTCGGGTGAAAGTTACGGTATAATACTTATTTCATCAGAGTTACCTGAAATTTGTGCTTTATCTGATAGGGTACTCATTCTTAAAAATGGGACGATAACAGGTGAAGTTAGTGGTGAAAACTTAAATCAGCAGAATATTTTGCAGCTTGCTGTTTGAAAATAAAATATGGAGAAATACATGATAGTTTCAATGAAAAGTATTTACAAAAAAATTTTTAAATCTACAAATTCATGGATAATTTTAATTGCCCTTTTTATTGCTGTTCTCCTTTCTATAATGAGTCCTGTTTTTCTTAGTGTGACAAATTTTCAAAATATTTTGAAACAGGTGTCTATAACTGCATTAATTGCCGCCGGTATGACTTTAGTTATTATATCCGGTGGAATTGATTTGTCTGTAGGATCAATTGTTGCATTATCAGGTGTTGCTATTGCTACTTCGATTAGGTCGGGCGTTCCGGAAATTCTAGGTATAGGACTGGGAATAGGAGTTGGAACATTTATTGGAATTTTGAATGGAATAATTATTTCACTTGGGAATCTCCCACCATTTATTGCAACTCTTGGCATGATGGGAATGGCCCGTGGATTAGCTTTGGTTATAACAAAAGCAGAATCATTTGCAGTTGTAACACCACTTATAATGAAAATTGGTACAACAAAGCTTTTTGGCTTACCCATTTCAATTGTTATCGTTGGAATTGTCTATATTCTTTTCAGTTATATTTTAAATCAAATGAGATTTGGTAGATATGTTTACGTAATTGGTGGAAATGAAGAAGCAGCTCGTTTAAGTGGGATAAACGTTGTTAAGCAAAAAATAAAAATATATGCACTTTCCGGTGCTGTTTCTGCATTGGCTGCTGTTATTATGGTTGGTAGACTTTACTCAGCTCCACCAACTAGCGCTAGTGGTGCTGAACTTGATGCTATTGCTGCTGTGATAATTGGTGGAACTAGTTTTTCAGGAGGTATTGGTACCATCAGTGGGACATTAATTGGGGCACTAATCATGAGTATTCTTGCAAATGGTTTTAATCTCATGAATATTTCATCTTTTTGGCAGCAGTTTTTTATTGGTGCCATTATAATATTTTCAGTTTGGATTGATAACTTGAGGCATAATAAATAGAGAAAAACCATCAAATTAATTTTTCAATTCAAGATTTAATTTGGTGGAAAAAATTAAGGGGGCTACGATTATGAAAAAAAGGTTGTTTCTTTTTGGAGTTCTATTGCTTGTTGCCGGCATTATTTTCGCTGGTGGCTCAAAAGAAGGAACTGAATCAGCGAGGGACGAAGTTGTAATAGCATATGTAGTTAAAACTATGACAAATCCGTATTACCACGAAGTTGCTGTAGGAGCAGAGGAGGCAGCAGAAAAATTAGGTGCTAATCTAATTTTCCAAGGTCCTGCACGCCACGGTGATACGATGGCTCAGGTCGCAATTGTGGAAAACTTACTAGCTCTAAAACCCGATGTATTAATATTAATTCCTGATAATTATACTGCTTTACTCCCTGTATTACAGCAATATAATGAAGCTGGTATTCCAATAATCATTGCAGATACTAGAATTGAGGAAGGGTTTGTTAAAACGGAGACATTTGTAGGTTATGACGATGCTTCTGCCACTTCAATGGTAGCTGAATATGTTGCAGACCTGTTAGAAGGGAAAGGTAAAGTTGCTATTCTTGAAGGCCAAAGGGGTTCCTCCACTGCCGAAGCGAGACTTAGGGGATATGTTGATAAATTGCAAGAATACCCAGAGATAGAAATGGTTGCTTCGCTAACTGCAGGATGGGATCGTGAGAAAGCACTATCAGTTGCTCAGGATATAATTCAAGCAAATCCAGACATTAACGCAATTTTTGCTTCTAATGATGAAATGGCTCTTGGCGCAATTCAAGCTGTAAAAGAAGCTGGCAAAGAAGATCAAATTTATGTCACTGGGTTTGATGCAATACAAGCTGCAAAAGATTCAGTAGCTTCAGGTGATATGCTTTGTACAATCGATGCAGTTCCATCACGAATGGGTTCTCTTTCTGTTGAACTTGCTTTAAAGCATCTAGAAGGGGAGACGCTTGAAAAAGAGTACTACTATCCAATTCAATTGTTAACAGAATAATTATATTGCTGCTAGGGCTACCTGTGGGTAGCCCTAGATTATAAAGGACATTTTTTCATGGCAGATTACAAATTTGGGATATGTCTTTGGACTTTACCTGCACAGGGGTTAACTGGTCTTGAAAAACTATCTACATTGGGAATTGAAGGTGTTGAGCTAGACTTAATATCGAGTCTGACTGGTTTCTCACTGATGAAAAAAAATTTTCGTAATTACATTAAGTACATACTAAGGAATTCAAATCTTAAGTTTCCTTCGTTGGCAACAAATGAGATGCTATTAACTGGAATGACAACTTCGTTTGATTCTACAAAAGGTGACAAGGTAAAAAAGCTTATTTTAGATGCTATAGAAGCTGCATTATATTTTGATATTCCTGTTATCCAGTTCCCAAGTTTTCATGATGGAGAAATAGTTGATGAAAAAGGTTTTTATAATACCTGTCAATTCCTCGACTATGCTCTACAAAACTCTAAAGACACGAACCTCATAATAAGTAATGAAAATATTCTAAATATAGTTTCAAATAAAAAATTGATAAAAGATATTAATAATCCTAGATTTAAAATATTTTTTGATATGCAAAATTATGTTCTTGAAAAAGGACTGGATAATAGAGAAATAATTTTTAATATTGGAACTCATTTTTGTCAGATTCATGCTAAAGATGGTGTTGATAAAATAAGTAATAGATTATTAGGCGATGGGGATGCTGATTTCGATGGAACTGTTGAGGCACTTAAAGAAGTAAATTATGAGGGGTGGATTATTTTAGAAAATTTCCATGATCAAATTGCTTTTGCTGACCCTGAGTTAGATGCAGAAGACATGATAAAAGAGGATATAAAACGATTGAAGAATTCGTTTTTATAAATTAGCCAAAGGGATAACTCTCGTCAGGCTGTGTATGGCTATGATCAGCGCGCTGAAGTTTTTGGTTCTCTAGGTTGCCTCATAGCTGATAACGATTCTGATACTAGAGTTGCTTTGCTTGCAGCCACAGGCATTCAAACCGACAATCCTCCTTATTTTTTCCTTCAGAGATATTTTCAAGCCTATGTGGATGAGATGAAAAGTTTTGTTGAAGCAGTATTGGAAGATAGAGAACCTGCATGTTCTTTTTTATGATGCAATTTTACCTGTGGTGATTGCCAGGGTAGCGAAACAATCACTTGAAGTAAATCGCCCAATTAAAACGGAAGAAATTCTTAGTATGCAACGCATAAAAGAATTCTTAGCATAATTTACTACTATGGAGGCATAGATATGAGTAAATGGAACATACCCCCAGAAGGTGGGCACATGGAGAGACCGAGTGGACTATATTATCAGACGATGAATGGTCATCAAATTGAAGAACGTTTAAAGGTGAATGATGTACTGATTCTGCCGATTGGGAGTACTGAGAATCATGGAAAGAATGCGTGTAGTGGTGAAGATACATTTTTAGTAACCAGACTTGCTGAAGCGGTAGCCCAAAAAACTGGTTGTACCATAGCAGAGCCCATATGGTATGGGAGTCATCCTTTCCATCATCTCGGTATGCCAGGTACTATTGTGATACCTGAAGAGGACCTAGCTGCATATATTCGAGCAGTAATAGCAGGATTTTGGAATAGTGGATTTCGGAAAATCATCTTACTAAACGGGCATGGGCAGGATTATGTGATACCGTTAGCGATTCATCAATTTGCGAAGAAATATCAGGTTCCTTCGATACTAATAAATGTAAACTGGTGGTTCGTGATTCCTGAATATATCAAGGACAAGGCACATGGAGGACCATTTGAAACACCCTTTATTCATGCTGATGAGTGTGAGACAAGTTTTTCTATGGCTCTCTTTCCCGAATTGGTCGATCAACAGTATGCAGAAAAAACAACACCTGCAAGCATCTTCCCAAAAGGTCACATAAATAAAAGTGGAAGTGCCTACAAAGAAGAGTCACCGATTGACTTCTGGTGTCAGGTGGGAGCTTCAGCAATTGAGGTGGTTTCAACTCCGGAAGGAGTGGTTGGAGATGCAACACTAGCTGATCCTGAGAAAGCACGTCCGGGAGTATATGCGATGTTGGATTATCTTGAGAAATTGATTACTGATATTCTTGAAATGTATCCTGCCGGCAAATTGCCTCCAATTGAATACATGACCATGCGTGACAAAGATGAGATAGAAGCTGTTATGCGAGGACCGCTGAATGGGGGTAAGCATATCTATACTCTGGGTTATCCTACCTAAGAGGCCTTAGATGATACCGATAGTGGCTAGTGTAACACCGAATCAGACAAAATTTGGACCATTACTGTTTCCTGGAGAGCTCGAAAGAGCAATCCAGGAACTTGGAGATTTGGGTTATGATGGCATAGAACTCAGCCTGCGGACGGTGCGGGACATTAATCAGGAAGAACTAAAAAAACAACTAAATAGGGCGAAACTTCGATTAATATCGGTAGCAACGGGTCAAAGTTTTATTGAAGATGGATATGCATTGTTTCATCATGATGCATTGATTCGAAGTAAAACAGTTGCGAGACTAAAGCAATTTATTGATTTAGTTGCCGATTTTGGTGGGGACACAGTAATTCTTGGTGGAATCAGAGGAAATTTGGATTATCCAGACAGGAAACAACAGTTCAAATGGGGATCTGAAGCGATTGATCAGTGTCTCGCACATGCTGAAAAGAAAAAAGTGATGTTAGTTCTTGAAGCTATCAATCGATATGAAACCAACCTGATGAATACTGTTGCTGATTGTGTGGAGTTTGTGTCTCGATGGAATTCTCCCTATCTAAAAGTACTTGCTGATACGTTCCATATGAATATTGAAGAGGTTTCCTTAAAAGCGACCTTAGATATGTATGCAGAATCCATTGGAACCATCCACACAGCTGACAGTAATCGACTAGCTCCGGGGATGGGCCATATTAACTTTAATGTAGTCTTACAGGATATTAGGAATTATCCGCACCTACAGTATCTTGGTGTAGAAATAATGCCGTTACCTAACAGTTCTATCTGTGCTGATACAGCAATACGAGAACTTAAACATGTTATTCAAGGGTAGGTCAAATTTTTAATCAAGGCCTGTGTATTTAAAATTGGGAATATAAATATAAAGAAGGAGAATTTAAAATGAAAGCAAAGATTGCGTTTTTGCATGGCCCACATGACCTTCGTGTCCAGGAGGTAGAGCTGCCTAAATTGAAGAGTGACCAGGTCCTCATCAAAATTAAAGCTGTGGGTATTTGTGGCTCAGATGTTGAGTGCTTTGAAGGGAAATCTGCTGAAGGCCGATACGACATTGCTCCCTATACCCCCGGTCACGAGTGGGCAGGACAAGTAGTCGAAGTTGGATCTGCTGTAACGAGTGTGAAAGTAGGTAATAAGGTTACCGGTGACTGTGTTATGGCTTGTGGTAAGTGTATCAACTGTAAGAATGGTCTCATGCCCTCTGCCTGTTTGAATATGCGTGAGCTTGGTTTTAGACCCGATTCACCCGGAGCCATGGGGGAATACATGATTCTTGAAGAGCAGTATACCCATCCGTTCCCAGATGATTGGAACTATACCTTGGGTGCATGGGTAGAAACCTTCTCGGTTGGTTACTGGGGTATCTGGGGTAATGGTGGCTTCTGTGATGCAAGCGACGATGTAGTGGTACTTGGAGCTGGTCCAATTGGACTCTCTGCCACCATGACTGCAAAAGCTTCTAATGCCCGAGTTATCATGATTGATCCTCTTGCAAGCAGGAGAGAAACTGCATTGAAATATGGTGCAGATGATGTTGTTGATCCTTCTACTGGTGATGTTGCTGAGCAAATTCGAAAGCTGACAAACGGTCATGGCGCCACTGTTGTTGTTGAATGTTCTGGAAATGACAAGGGTATTGCATCTGTGTTTGATATTGCTGGACACAGTTGTCGTGTCGGTTTTGTTGGTCACTCGATTGGGCGCAAGGTTTCTGCCGAGCTTGGAAAGGTTATCTGGAGTAATCTTCGTATTGTAGGCTCTGGTGGGACTAAGAACTTCCTCCCTCGCACCATTAAATTCCTTTCGAGACTGAAAGACCATTACGATTTTGCTGCATTGAACACACACCATTTTACCTTTGATAAGATTCATGATGCTTTCGATGTTGCTGTGCATGATAAAGCAAATGCAAGAAAGGTTATGATTACCTTCGATTAATCAATACTATTGTGTATAAGGAGGGATAGGGCAACTATCCCTCCTTAAGTCTCTAAATTTAAGAATTAGATGTGAGCGAAGTGGGGAAAAATATGAAATTTGCTGTGAATGAGAATACAATCATGCAATGTGATTTGGTTGATTTTTTACTGTAGAAATTAGTTATGCAGAGCTCAAGGAAGTACTTTATTTTCTTTATACTGTGGTAATTATAGAACAGTTGCTCCCTATGCGAATGCCCTCGGTGAATGCCTTTGAAGATGTATTTCTTGTACCCGATATATATAATATGCATAGAAACCTGGATTCCCGCGACTCATAACGAGGATGGCGGACTGAAGCCCAGCTTCT
>CAYZXD010000028.1:0-27975 GCA_964482325.1 uncultured Spirochaetaceae bacterium
AGCAATGAGTGGTGCTGAATTAGCGAACGATGGTGCTTTCGCGCGCGAATATTCAATATTATTCTAACAGGTGCACTTACAATTGTGACCCTTGTAATCATTAATGTTAACCGTACACAAGCTCATATACACTTCCATGATTAATCACATTCCAATTTGATGCTTAATGTTTTTATGAAAATATTAAAATTCAAGTAAAATGTGTATATTTATTATGAATTATGATAAATAATAAAAATATATATAAAAATATGAGAAAATATCTCAAATTAATAGATATTTAACTTGTAATCTCTAGCATCCTATTCCATACTGTAATTCGGGAGGAGGAACCCATGTTATTACAGTTTAATTTCTCCAATTTTAAATCATTTGCCAATGAGGCTACTTTAGATTTGACGGCAACGGGGATCTCTGAGTTGTCACACCATATAGTTCATATGGGTAGAGAGCGTTTTTTGCCGGTAGCTGCAATCTTTGGAGCCAATGCCAGTGGGAAATCTCATGTGTATCAAGCTTTTTCTTACATGCGTCATATGGTTCTGCAGTCATTTAGTTATGGAGGTAATATGGCGCTGTCATCCGTAGCTGAAGATGCACATTATCGCAAGCCCCCCAGTTTTGCTTTCGATGAACGAAGAGGGGATCCGGTAACCTGTGAGGTTCAAATCCTAGACCGGATAACTCATCGTTCAACTATTTATGGCTTTAGTGCAGATGATCAAGGTATTGTTGAAGAGTGGTTATATGAACGGGCTAAAACGGTAAAGAACAACCGATTGGTTATGTATCGTGATCGTGTGAAGAAAACACTGGAGATGCCAGGTTTTGCCGCTTCTGAGCAGACAAACATTAATACTGCGTTGGAACCAGAAGCTCTGGTTGTTTCACTTGGAGCAAAGTTGAAAGTCCAAAAGTGTGTTCGTTTGCTCAACTGGTTTGCTCATTGCGAGACCATTGATTATGGACATCCTGGAGAAAACCTATATCGGAGTACTCGTATACCACAAAAATTTCAGAGTAAAGTGGTGCAAGAGGCCGTATTAGAGTTTCTTAGAACCTTTGACGATTCGATCAGAGGCTTTCGCGTAGATGAGGTTCCTTCTCAAGAAGATGGGGATTCGCCGAAGTATCTCGTTAAAACGCTCCATAATGCTTTAGATACAGAAGATATGATAGCATTGGATATAGGGCAGGAATCTGCTGGCACTTTGAAATTATTTTCTCTGTATCCTTCACTGGTTTCTGCTCTCACTCATGGCTCAGTGATCTTTGTGGATGAACTTAATGCAAGGCTACATCCGCTTCTCATGCGTAATCTGATTAACTTATTTGCGCAAGAGAGTTCAAATCCGAATCATGCCCAGTTGATATTCACTACCCACGATACGTGGCATCTTGCTAATCATTCATTGCGACGTGATGAGATTTGGTTCACCGACAAGCAATCTGATGGTGAAAGCACTCTTTACTCACTGGCAGAATTTGCCTGTGAGGGAGGGGAGAAGATCAGAAAAGATGAGAATTATGAGAAGAATTATCTCAGCGGGAAGTATCGGGCAATCCCGACATTAAGAACCATCACGGTATCTTTCCCGGATTTTGCTGAGGCAACAGAAGGAAAGAAAAATTCTTATGAATGAAAAGAGACATCATGGGGAGAGGAAAAAACGTCCTTTACCTGGATCAAGAAAACCCGATCTTGGGTATTATGTCATAGTCACTGATGCCAAAGAGACAGAAAAACAGTATTTTATCGGGTTGAGAGACAGCCTTCCCAAGGATCTTGCGCATAGGTTAGTGATTAAAGTATTGCCGACCACAGAAGTTGATTCTCTTGTAGATAAATGTATTGAAATCGTTAATACTGACCCACAGTATAGAATCCCCTGGATCGTGCTTGATCGGGATGAGGTAAAGCATTTTAATACCATTATCAAGAAAGCTGAGAGTGCTCATATTTCAGTCGGCTGGTCGAATCCATGTTTTGAAGTATGGCTTTATAACTATTTCAAACAGCCCCCTGTTATGCAAAATTCGGTACAATGCTGTAAGCAATTCAGCTTAGTTTTCAAACGGTATGTTGGTCATCAGTATCATAAATCGGATACTTCATTGTATCAGAAGCTAATTGGGAGTGGTGATGAACAGCAGGCAATACAGAGAGCCAGAGAATATTTTATGCATATGCACCAACGGTACCCTCAAACACTTCCTGCAGAGATGAGTCCTGCAACTACAGTATATCGTCTGGTTGCTGAAATACGATTGAAATGTCCTAATCAATGACTATCATCGAAGATCTTATTACCGATAATCATTGAACATCCTCATAGAAAGTCAAGAAACGTATACATCGTGAACACGGTATGAGAAGGTGTCATCGTATCAGCAGAGTTCATTCATCGATTATTCGCTGATGTCGTAGGTTAACGAGAGTTTCTTTTCCTACCCACACCAGTCCAATAATTCCCTGAATCGCACCAAACAGGAAGAACAGTACATGCAAAGGGGTGATGGTGTTAATGATGAGTACCTGGACTATGATCCAGATAATCATACCTTCACCAAGAAGTCCTTCTCCAATACTCCGGTACCAGACTCTTTTGGATACAAAAAAGATCTGTAGAAGATTCCCTAATCCAAAGAAAATTCCCAGCACGAAGCCAGGAATCATGTAGGAGGAGAAGGGAGACCCTTCCAACATAGACAAGGGGGCTCCCAATGGGTTGATTGGATCGGTGATGCAGGCATATCCACCAGCCAGTGCTCCGATGCCGATAATAACATGCAATACTTGAGCAAGTATCACAACAAATTTCATTTATCTCACCACGCGCCCTGAGGCATTTCCTTTCATCAATCTCTTGATCTCTTCAGGTGAAGAGTAATTAATATCTCCATGTATTGAGTGACACAGACATGATGCAGCTGTGGCATAGTCCAGGATTTGCTGTGACTGTTTACTTAATTCGGGATCAGTGAACGCATAGATCAATCCTGCAGAGAACGAGTCTCCTCCACCGACACGGTCAATAATTGCTCTGATCTCATAAGGAGCATAATTTCCGTTCTGCATCGGGGATACGATATGCTGCTGAGTTTCCGTTTCATACAGCAAAGCTCCCCAGTTGTTGTGTGATGCTGAAATGCTTTCACGTAAGGTAAATGCAATATGGGTAAGCTGCGGGAATTGTCGCGAAACCTCTTTGGCTACCTCATGATATGCAGTAAAATCGAGCTTTCCTGCATGAACATCCACTTCTTTCGGGTGAATGTCCAACACATCGGAGGCATCTTCTTCATTGCCGATAAGCACATCGACTGAAGGAAGAATTTCCCGCATGGTTTTCTGAGCCAGTTCTTTGGCGGTAAATCGGTCATCCCACCTCCACAACTTCTTTCTGAAGTTGAGATCACAAGAGACGGTTAATCCTAACTGTTTCGCTGCACGTACACTCGCTATCGCTGCATCAGCAGCTTGTTTCGATATCGCAGGAGTAATGCCGCTGATGTGGAACCAGGAGACTCCAGAAAAAATAGCCTTCCAGTCGTATCCTGTGGCATCTTGAAGGCCGATACTGCTGGAGTCACGGTCATAGATCACATTGCTCGGACGCTGGTTTGCTCCGGTTTCGAGAAAATACAACCCCATTCTTCCTGTATCAGTCAGTACAACACGATCCGTTTTTACTCCGAGACTGCGAAGATATGCGAGACAGGATTTAGCAATAGGGTTCTTAGGTAATGCCGTGACATACTGCGCATCACGTCCCATATAAGCTAACGAAGCCGCAACATTTGCTTCTGCACCTGCGAAGGTGATCCGTACTTGACCGGGGAGCGCTTGCTCAAATCGATAGTAATGTTCCATTTCAATGCGGCCCATAATTTCGCCGAATGTAACTATGCTGTTCATTTCATCGCTCCTTGAAGAACACATCTACTGCATCACGTGCCTGACGGGTAATCGTATCCCACTTCTGATCTGCAATAAGCTTTTTAGCAGCAATCCAACTACCGCCAATCGCTCCTATGGATTTTTCTCGTGCATATTCGGCGAGATTTTCCTGTGAAATTCCGCCAAGTGGGATGAACGAAAGACCCAAATGAGCATAGGGAGCATACATGCTCCTCAAATAGCTGAGTCCACCCATCGGTTCTGCGGGGAAGAATTTCAGCAATTTACAGCCATACTCAAGTGCTGATTCGATATCACTCGGGGTGGCAATACCAGGACCGAAAGGAAGTGCTGCTTCGAGAGCTGCATCCATCACTTTTCGGTTCAATCCCGGTGACACACCAAAGTCGGCGCCGGCCTGCTTCGCCTGTACTGTCTGGTCAGGAGTAAGGATGGTTCCGACTCCCAACAGCATCTCAGGGTATCCCTGGTGGATGATATTCACCGCTTCGAGAGCTATCGGGGTACGAAGTGTAAGTTCGATAGCAGTAACACCTCCTTCCAATAGCGCCTCTACTACTGGGCGAATATGTTGCTGCTTCTCAATGACCAGTACTGAGACAATTCCCGCCTGTTTGATACGATTCTCAATTTCTTGACTCATCAACATGATTATGCCTCTTTGAATATGTTCTCTAATCTCGTGATCACCAGTTCAATTTCATCCGCTTCCAGTGTCATCGGATTAATAAATATCGCCTGCGATCCTGCTTTCATCGTGAATACGCCCGGATCATCATCCATCAGCTTTTCCATCATCTCTTCTGCAGTCATCACGCGATGGGTAATGATTGCACGAGCCATTGGCTGTCCTGCTTCATTGGGGAATGAACGAGTGACGGTGACGTTATCGATAGCTTCAAGACGGTGCTGGAGCGATGCAACCACATCTTCTGCCCACTGATTTCGGGCCTCATGATCCTGTTGCACATACTGTTCGACTGCGGAGGTCAGTCCAACGATCTCCTCACGACCGACTTTCAGCATGCGACCGATGCCGTAGTTCGGAAATCCCGTCTCATGTACATAGTGCATGAATTCTTTCTTTCCAACCATCAAGCCACTCGCTTGCGGTCCCTTCAGATCTTTTCCACCACTGAAGATCACCGCAGAAGCTCCCATTTCAGTGAACTTCCACAGATTTTCCACCGGTGGTAATTGTGCAGCTGCATCCACTACGACCGGAATATCGTGTTTTTTCGCAACGGTAATGGTTTGATCAAAAGCTAACGAACCTTCAGCCAACCAACCGCCAGGTCCACCTGCAGCGTAGAAAATCGCGCAGGTGTGATCATTGATGGCTGCTTCAAGATCCTCAGCGGTTGCAGGACCTATCACATTGGGGTATCCCACATCAACGACCCGTACCCCCAACTGCTGCAAGCCCCAGTCATATGGACTTCGGTGAGCTCTGAACATGATCACTTCTGATGATCTGATCACATCCTCTGAGAGATATTTCATCTTTCGCTGATATTTTCGTGCGAGGGCTGCCCCTCCCGAGATGTATAATGCTGCAGCTCCTCCCGTTGCAATAAAGGCATCTTCATTGCGGGTGAGTCTGGCAATTTTTGCATGAGCCTGTTTCTGCAACTGGGGAATCTGCACAAAAGACCGGGAGGCTTCTGCGATATCCGCAAGCGTTTTTTCACTCATCCGTGATCCGCCGATAACCGTATACGTACCGGCAGCGTTAATGATACGTTGTACCTGTAGGTCTTTGTAAAGAGAAGGGGAGTCACTCATGATTAATCCTCTACTTCAACAATCATTTCCACTTCGACCGGAATATTCATGGGAAGATTGCTCGTTCCGAGTGCACTGCGCACATGCTGGCCGCCTTCTCCGAAGAGTTCCTTCAAGAAGTCAGAAGTCCCGTTGATTACTTTCGGCTGATCATGAAAATCATCGGTGCTGTTCACGAAACCACGAACCTGAACAATACGCGTGATCTTATCAATCGTTCCCGTGATGCTGCACACTTCTGCAAGGCAGTTAAGTGCTGCAATCCGAGCTGCATCATATGCTTCTTCCAGACTTACTTCCCTGCCGACCCGACCGATATACTGGTGTTTACCGTTCTGGAAAGCTCCCTGTCCTGAGCAGTAGATAAGATTTCCCACCTTCAGTGCGGGGATATAGTTTCCTGCCTTTGGAGGAATTACAGGAATGGAATATCCCATTGCTGCCAATTTTTCTTCGTGTCTTCCCATCGATTATGCCTCCTTGCTGTACTGATTCTGATGAATATGACTGAGTATGTTGTGTACGAATGTCTTGCCGAGGTGAGCATTCAGTGCAGCACATGCCTGCATGAGATCCCCCGCCTCAAGTGCCGCTAAAATCTGTTCATGTTCGTTGCTGGAGATTAGGGCTGCTTCCTTGAATTCCTCAAATTCCTTTCCCATCGACAGATTTCTCATGATACTCGTGGTGATGCGGGTATTTGCGATGATTTTTGCAATCATGATATTCCCCGATGCATCGTAGAGCAGCTCATGAAAATGAAAGTCGATTTCCATATACTTTGCATGATCACCTTTTTCAAGATATGCCAGCGAGTCGGTAATCGTACGACGCATCTGGATCAGTGTCTGTTTCTGTACGGTTTGATCCTTCTGCAAAAAGAGCCGCATAGCGAGTTCTTCCAGAGAAATGCGCACCTCAACGAGAGATTGTACATCATTTTCAGTAATTTCCCGTATGTGGTATCCCTTCCACTGTTCCTGTTCAACCACATCATTCTGAATCAGACGGGAGAGGGCTTCTCGAACTGCAAGACGATTGACTCCCAGATGTTCAGCGATCTCTTTATCGTTGATACGATCCCCGGGCAGCCATGCTCCTTCTATGATTCCGTTGAGAAGGAAATCATAGACAATATCAGCTTTACTTAACTTTTTTGTGGTGGATTTCGGCAATTCCACCTTCACGCCATAGTCCTGTTTCATTGTCTAAGACTATAGCTCAGCAGCGATGAAAAGTAAAGAAAATTAAAATTTAAAATTTAAGATTTACAATTCTCCAGTATGGGGCTACAATGACCACCTAGAGATGACAACAAAAAACAGGAGGTTGTTATGAAAAAGAGTGTATTACTCGTTCTGATTGCGCTGTTACTTTGCGCCGCACCGTTATTCGCCGCAGGACAAGCAGAGGCTGAATCAGAAGAAGTGACCATTACCTGGGGTAACTGGCAGTTCCTCGAAAGTGGCCGAGATGTGATCCTCGAGGGATTCATTGATGATTTTGAAGCTGCTAACCCTGGGATCAAGGTTGAACCCGTGCCCATTGCCTACTCGTCGTATAATGATGCATTGACCACACAGTTCAGGGCAGGGAAGGGTCCTGATGTGATCAGAGTACAGGACATGACGTTGGTTCCTTGGATGAAAATGGGATTTCTGGCTCCGCTGGATGATCTGATTGATCTTGATAAGTATGCAGCAGAATTCCCAGCTCAGCAGTCTCTTGCTGTACTCAATGGTGAAACCCTGGCAATCATTTGTGAAGGATTCCCCTATGGTGCATTGATGATCAACGGTGAACTGCTTGAAGCAAGCGGCATGGACGTTCCCACCACCCCGGAAGAACTTCTTGCAGTATCAGAAGCTATCTACGAAGCTACCGGTTTTACCGGCTTGGCACATGCAACAGAGTTTGCCAACCAGAGCTATATCATGCAAAGCGGTATGATCGTAGTTGAAGGATTTGGCGGACGCATTGTGAAAGATGGCGAATTTGCTGTCAACGATGCTGATTTTGTAGCTGGTGTCGAATTCCTCGTTGATATTTACAATCTGGAATCGCATCCGTCAGGAATGCAGTTCGGTCTGCAGAGAGAGCAGTTCCTTAGTGGTGAAGCCGGTATGGTTATGGACGGCAGTTACTGGCCTGGAATCGTACGTGCAAATGATGAAGAGCTCTACGATAATCTGATCGTTGCAAAACTCCCGTTCCCCGATCCTGCAAGTGAATTTGAGACCAACTGGGATGCAATCAATGTTAACTCATCACCGGCAAAGCAGGAAGCTGCAGCAAAATTTGTAGAGTTCCTGATGAGTGAAGCAGTCGCTTCCAAGTGGGCTCTTGAGTCTGCTATTCCTGGTTTGAACTTCACTGCACGCGCTATTTCGGAAGAGTATCCCTGGTTTGAGGTATTTGCTGAAGCTGCTCCACATGCAGTGGTGCGACCGATTCCCGGTTATGAAGCCGATACTCCTGAAATCCGCAAGATGGTTGCCGATGGTATCTCATATGCCATGAGCGGAGAGGTTACCGCCCAGCAGGCAATGGATCAGCTGAAGAAGGATCTGGATCAGAGATTCAATTAATGAGCAGCGTTATTTGGTAATCATGTTATGATAAGTGGTCGGTTCAGCAGAATAAGCTGAACCGGCCTGTGTGAATCCTGCTGAAACGCTTTGTGTATACACAAGAAGGAGAGTCCCCGTTGCACACTGTACCATCTCAGAGAACCCTCCCGAGATTTGTGGTAGCTTTCCATGAATCGATACGAAAAGATCATCATGTGCCGTATGTATTCAGTGCAATGATGGTACTGCTACTCATGGCGCTATTTATTTATCCACTGCTGTATGCCTTGTTCAGCAGCTTTATGGTGGATGGCAGTTTTTCTGCGGAGAACTATCGTCGATTATTCGGTGATTCTGCATTCCGCAATTCTCTGCTCATTACATTCTTGTATGTGACTATCTATACCATCGGCATCATGCTGATTGGATTTGTTACTGCTCTTGCCATTGATGTGAGTGAGAAGTCTCGATTACCCGGTTCAAAAATACTCAGTTCGCTGCTTACCCTTCCGTACGCAATTCCTGATGTGGTAGGAGCGATCATCTGGATGTGGCTGCTCAATCCGCAACAGGGCGCAGTGAACTATATCCTCTCATTTTTTGGTTCTGATGGATTACGCTGGCTTACCAGCACTCAGACGGCTTTGATCAGTGTGATCATGGTATCGGTATGGAGATTGTTCCCCATGCATACCCTGATCATTCTTTCTGGATTCAAGACCGTTCCTAAAGAACTCTATGAGGCTGCAGAGCTTGAGGGAGCCGGGATGTTCAAACAGTTCTTCTATATCACCATTCCCTTTATTTCCAATATTCTCAAATTTCTCGTACTGTTGACGATTGTGTGGAGCTTCAAGCGATTTGCGATTACATGGCTGCTTACTCAGGGGGGTCCGATGCACTCAACCGAGACCTTACCGATATTGATATACCAGCAAGGATTCAGGTTCTTCAATGCGAACTACGCATCGGCAATTGCCATCATACTGCTATTGGTGGTAGGGATATTTTCCATCTTCTACATGAAGTACAGCAAAGATTCCGATGCACATGGAGGCGAGTAATGAAACAGCGAGTGAGTAACCGAGTCCTGCTCTATGCAATTCTCATCGGCATGGTTGCTATTATCATATTCCCCGTCTACTTCATGATATTAGCTTCGTTCCAGCCGACAACTCAGGCAATGGCCTATCCACCGAACTTTTTCTTTAAAACTTTTTCGGTTGAGAAGATCGTCGATATTATGAAACATACAGACATCTTCCGGTGGATCGGCAACTCCTTCATTGTTTCAGTCGGTGTTGTTGCTGTGAACCTGCTCGTTTCAGTACCTGCAGCGTATTCCATCGCGCGTTATAAGATTAAATTCAACCGGTATCTCCTTATCGTGATACTCGTGACACAGATGATTCCTTCAGCGATTATGGTAGTACCGCTTTTTGAGATTTTTGCTTCGGGCGGTATGATCGATAATCTCTTTTCACTTATTTTATCGAATACCATCCTCACACTACCGCTCGGCACATGGATTTTGATCGGATTTTTTGAAAATATTCCCAAATCAATCGAAGAAGCGGCTCAGATGGATGGAGTGAGCAGAATCGGGTTGTTCTTCCGCATCAACATTCCTCTGATCACCCCGGCGCTCATTACCGTAGCCATTATCATTTTCTTTGATACTTGGAATGAGTATATGTATGCCTACAGTTTCATCACGAGTCAGGCCAAGTGGGTGGGGACGGTAGGAGTGGCCTCCCTCATTGGTCAGTTCAGAACTGACTGGCAGGGACTGATGATCACTTCCATGCTGTTCTCGATATTCCCGATGGTTATCTATATATTCTTAAGAAATTATATCGTCCGCGGAGTCGCTGAGGGCTTTACCAAATAGTACTGGAGCATATCAGGTTATGAAAACACCATTGGAAAAATTCCACATGCACTGTCAATCGTGCGGTGCAGATTATGATGCACATCAGAGTCTCTATCGTTGCCCTGCCTGCAAAGGAAGACTATGGGTTCACTTCGATCAGCAGATTGCATTCGATGAGGATGCAACTGAACGGGGTATGTGGCGCTATCGGAAGCATCTGCCACTGGTCAATGAAGATGACTTTGTCACTCTCGGTGAAGGCGATACTCCGCTAGTCGAACTGACACACGAAACTTCACGGGCTTTTCTCAAGACTGAAAGCATTAATCCGACAGGTACGTATAAGGATCGTCCGGCATCTCTTGCTGTTTCACGAGCACGAGAGCTGGGTGCACTCGGAGTTACCGTAGCATCTGATGGCAATACGGCTCCTGCCGTTGCTGCCTATGCAGCAAAAGCCGGTCTTGATTGTGTGGTATTTATGCCAAAAGAGACGCCGGTTTATCGGTATTCGCAGGCAGCAGCATTCGGAGCTCGTATCATGCTCATTGAAGGGAATGTGAACGATTGTCTTGAGCTGGCTAATCAGCTAAGTCATACAGCAGGATATCACCATTGTTCCACAGCTGGATATGTGAATCCGTATCAGTTTGAAGCAAACCGGACAATCAGTTATGAGATTGTTCAAGGTCTCGGAGATGCTCCTGATTGGGTATCTCTCCCGCTCGGTGGCGGTGGCCTGCTTATTGGGCTCCATCTTGGATTCAAAGAGCTGTATGCTGCAGGTAAGACCTCTCGCATTCCCCGGCTCCTTCCCGTGCAGAGCGCCGCATGTGCGCCATTTGTGCGGGCAGCTGAAACCAATCAACCGGTGAGAAAATGGGATGAGCAGGTGAACACTATTGCTTTTCCTATCGCAGTACCGTACCCTCCCGATGGTGATGCTGCTTTGGCATGTCTTGCTGAGTCAAAAGGAAAAGCGATTGCGGTAACAGATGATCATCTTCTCAAGTCTGTGCGATATCTTGCCAGTCGATACGGGGTCTTTGCTGAACCTGCAGGTGCCGTCTCTTTTGCCGGGTATCTAATGGCACGAGAAAAACAGATTATTCAAGAAGATGAGACACTGGTAGGCGTAATCAGTGGTACGGGCTTAAAAAGTATGGAGACGTTTATCGGGGAGCACAACGCGGTACATACGATACCGTCTACCATAGAAGCGATAATGGAAATAATTGAACCATCATCCAAGTGAGGTGAATATGAGTAAGTTACTGATGATTCCAGGTCCTGTGGAAGTTCCTCAGGAAATCATTGACGTATTTAATGGCCAGAACGTTGCCCATTACGGACCGGAGTGGAAGGCTTTATATCTCGATGCGATTGATATGACCACACGATTCTTTGGCACTGATGGCCTTGCGTATCTGATGCCCGGTTCGGGTTCCTTAGGTCTCGAAGCTTCCGCTGTTTCATTCTGCACGAATAAACGATGTCTATTAATTCACAATGGTTTCTTTGCTGATCGACTGCAGGCTGTGGTCTCATCTCATGCGACAACGCTTGAGGTCATAAATTTCGGATTTGCCCAACCGGTTGACTTAGCGGCTGTGGAAAAGAAACTTACCGATTCATCGTATGATGTAGTACTCATGGTACATGCAGAGACGTCCAATGCTATGCTGAACCCGGCAGATGAAGTTGCGGCGTTGGCTCATAAGCATAACGCGATTTTTATTCTTGATGCCATCGCGAGTGGAGGAGCTGAACCGATTGCTATGGATGATGCTCATATTGATGTGGTGATAACGGCTTCTCAGAAAGGTTTTTCCTGTCCTGCCGGTCTTGCTATTGTGGTAGTGAGAAAACATCTGGTCGAACTGATGGAAACACAGCAGCCAGTGACCTGGTATACTGATCTACGCATCTGGACGCAGTATTATCATGACTGGTATGACTGGCATCCTTTCCCGGTCACCTTACCAACTAATTTAGTGAAAGCATACCGAAAAGGTCTGCAGCTGTTAGAAGAAGAGGGAAGAGAGGCACATTTTGTCCGCATGCAGCAAACTGCCATGCGTATCAGGCGTGCTTTGGAAGCTCTTGGTTTACGGTTGCTTATTGATGATGACCGGTGCGCTCACGGGTTGACTTCTGTTTCTACTGAAGAAAAATTTGACTCTGCTGAATTAGTGACCTATATGAAGCAGCATTTCAACATCCAGATTGCCGGTTCGCTCGGAGCCTATAAAAACCGCATATTCCGTATCGGTCATTTCAGTGATCCGCAAATGGAACTGCGAAACCTTGTCAGTACGATCGTCGGTATTGGGACTTTCCTACAGACTAAAGGCATCTCCTGCGATATTGAAAAGGCAATTGCCGCGCTCGAGGTTCACTGATAGTATTTAAGATTGTGATTACAACTGCTTCTATGCAATAATGAGACAAGTTTTGTGAGAGGTTGCAAAGAAGCAGATGCGATTGCCAGTCCGGATTATCAGGATAGTACTCATTATTTCTCTCATCAGTGGTATGATGGCAATTCCTGCTTATGTTATTTCTGATCATCATCGTGATACGGTGATTGAAGAATTACAAACACGTGCAGCAAATATCGCTGCAATGGTGAGTGTGCTCATCTCTACAGAGATGGAAGGTTATCGAGCCTTAGTGAGCGTTGATGACTATGCATCTCAGCCCTATGATAATGTCCCCTACCAAAACCTGAATGCGCTGCTACACAAAATACAACACGAAACACAAGCCGATTTTATTTTCACTGAAAAATATGTGAACGAAGAGGCGATTGCCTACATCCTTGATGGAACTGACCCCCAAGACTCTGAGTTTTCACCTATCGGGACACTTGATACCTTGGGAGACGTTGAAAGACGTGCTTTTACAGAACGTATTCCACTTGTCACTCCATTGATTGAAGATCCGTACTGGGGTAGTTATATTACGGCATTTCATCCTATTGTTGATACTCGGGATGGTAGTTTTCTGGGTCTTGTCGGTGTCGATTTTTCTGCAGAAACGGTTACCGAGATGAGTCGGACGATGAACTGGATCATTGCGCTCAGTTTTTTTGCCTTGATGGTAATCATGGAATCGGGGGTGCTGCTCACTGCATGGTTTATCTATCATACCTCCTATATCGATTACCTGACAAAACTCTATTCCCGTCGGTATCTGCTGAGACGTTTGCGGACCCTCATACATACCCATAACCCGGTGTGTTTGATCATGATCGACGTTGATCACTTCAAACTCTTTAACGATACGCTTGGGCATTCCTTCGGTGACACGTTACTTTTACATGTAGCACAGGTGATGACCGAGCATTCACGTCCTATTGATATCTGCTGCCGGTATGGGGGTGATGAATTTATCATGCTGCTTCCTGAGTGTTCACTCAAAGATGCCCATCATACCGGAAGAAGAATACTTGATGGGGTGTCTAGGACCACATTGGGACGGGAAGCCGGACTGTCTGTCACGATCAGCATCGGACTGGCAGTCTTTCAGAAAGGCATGGATGAACAACAGTTCATTGCCAGTGCCGATGCTGCTTTATATCAGGCAAAACAGCAGGGTAGAAATCAGATCGTAGTGTATGAGGCAGCTCCTGTTTCTAACTGAGGCTTGAAAACGTGAATTATAATAAATCAAGGCTGCATTTAGCAAAAGCTGATATCCTGTAACAAGGCATGTATCAGAGGTTCTTACAAAATAAGCGATCATCGTGAATCGGCATCCATGTAACGAAACTGTTGATTTTGATTGAGAAGACCAAGATGAGCAATCGATGGCTATGAACGGAAAAACAGGTAAAATCCAACAGCATACGGAAACAATGAATTTGTGCGTAATATGAAAGTCAAAGAACTGTTCGCTGTAAATGAGGTGGTACCCCACAGTCCAAATGATACTTATTATACAATTAAATCAAACTTGGATGAGGCGATAAAACGTTCAAAATCAATAGCGCTATACTGTATGACTTGCAAGTTGCATGATTTTGGGTCATGCTCATGCGCATGAGGATGATGCGATGGGAATCAGAGAGATAGCCAAGGAAGCAGGAGTTTCCGTTGCCACTGTATCTCGCGTTCTGAACGGAACCAAATTTGTCAGTGAAGATCTGAAAGAGAAAGTGCTTGCATGCATACAGAAAGAGGGTTATGTAGCAAACCACGTAGCACGCAGTATGGTCCTCAAGAAGACATTGACCTGTGGTCTCATTATTCCTGAAGTATCCGAATTCTATCACCAGATGATCTTTTCTACTGCAGAAAGCATTCTGGAAAATGCCGGATACAAGGTCATGGTATGTAGAGTGAAAGATACACTCGCGAGTATCCGAGTCTATCTTGACCTATTACTGGAAAACCGCGTTGATGGTATCTTGCTTATGCATGAAACGAGTAATCCCAAAGTATACGAACAGCTGAAGAAATCACAGATTCCCATTATACTTGCAGGAATCGACATCCCAGGACTTCCCTTTCCACAGGTAAGAATCGATGATTATCAAGCTGCCTATGATGGAACACACTATCTCTTAAGTCTAGGGAAGCGGCATATCGGCCTGATCGGAGGGTGGGGCTACTCGGTTGGCGATAAGCGTTTAGAAGGATACAAAGAGGCCTTAAGTGAAGCCCAACTCCCATTCAAGCCAGCTCTGATTGCCTCGGGTGATTATACTATTGAATCAGGTAAACTTGCGATGCAGAAGCTCATCGAGTCCAAAGAGCATTTGGATGCTGTGTTTGTGCTCAGTGATGAAATGGCAATTGGGGTAATGAGAGCAGCAAAAGAGGCGGGACTTTCAGTTCCGCATGATATTTCGATACTTGGATTTGATGGAATAACCGTGGGGAAATATCTGAATCCGACTCTCGCAACAGTCAGTCAGCCAATAACAGAGATTGGATTACAATCTGCTCAAGCCTTGTTACATCTCATGAAGGGAGAATCTGTTAATCCGCTCACGTTGCTCTCTCATACCCTTCGTGAAGGTGAGAGTGTTCAGTAGACTAAATGTATAACGTTGATCTTAAGCAGAAAAAATAAAAGTTTCCTTGACAGGAAAACGTTTACCCCATACTATGAAGTTGAATTTTTTTTGTGGAGAAGGGCATGAAACTTACCATCCTCGGAGCTGCAAGTCCAAGATTTCCTCTGTTACTACACTCGCTTTTACAGCGTGAAACATTGAAATTTACAAGCGTGCATCTTTATGATATAGACACGGGCAAACTTGAGTTGCTGGCAAGAACGATTCTTCCAAAGATTCTCGCACGCCATACCTCTTCTGTTGAACTCGTAGTCGCAACTACCTTGGAAGAAGCAGTCAAAAATGCTGACTATATCTTCTCTTCCATCAGAGTAGGGGGACAGAAAGCTAGAGCAATCAATGAAAAAGCAGCTTTAGCATGTAATCAGATAGGACAAGAAACAGTCGGTCTTGGTGGGTTCGCACTTGCACTAAAAACTATACCCATCGTATTGCAGCACATAAAAGTTATTCAGAAGTTTGCTCCGAATGCAGTACTCATAAATTTCACTAATCCTTCTGGCTTGGTGACTCAAGCCGTCCACTCCTTAACGGATTTTAAGAAGATTGTAGGTATCTGTGATGCCCCAGAGATGGTTGCAGATTATATTTCGGCAATCTATAGCTGTAGTAATGAAGATATCGCACTTCGGTATTATGGATTAAACCATCTTGGATGGGTATATTCCATCCAGGTTAAGGGAAGAGAGATGCTTGATGATTTCATTGATACCAAGCTCGCCAGTTTTTTCGAAAAGGAGCCGTTTTATCGTGATCTTGAGGAGCATATTCGAAAGACTCGTACCATTCCTAATGAATATCTCTACTACTACATACATGCTCAGAAAGTATTAGAGAATCAAAAACACTCACCTGTTACAAGAGCAGAAGTTATTGAAAAATTAGATGCTGAGCTGTACCAAAGACTAGCAAAAGGGAATGAGGATCCGATTGCGGTTTTCAACCAATATATGGAAGGTCGAAATAGTTCATATATGACCATGGAATCAGGTGCTGATCGTTCACAACCTGCGTTCGACCTGTTTCATCAGGAGCGGGCTAATGGATATGATGCCATAGCATTGAATGTGCTCTCTTCACTTCTTCAGCCCAGTGATCATGCCATAATCCTCAATATAAAGAACGATGGATTTGATTCTTCATTGCAGGATGACGATGTTATAGAAGTTTCATCAGAAGCAAGAGATGGGTGGTTTGTTCCTGTCGGTGATAGTGAAAAAATTGCTGCAGAAAGTAAGGAGCTTCTTCTTCGTATGAAACAGTACGAGCGAAGGGTCATTGAAGCTATATCCAGTGGGGATGAGAAGGTACTGGTTAAGGCTCTATCATTCCATCCCTTCTTTCGTGGCAATGCTCAACAGGTATACGCATGTTTTAAGCAGATGAAGCGTAATCTGGGAGATGCATAATGAAACCAGTACTTACGATCGGTCCCATCTACTGTGATCTGCTTCTCGAAGGGTTCTCAAGCCTCCCTCAAATGGGGGAAGAGCTATTTCTTGATTCGTATGTGCTTTCATCTGGTGGGAATGCCATAATAGCTAGTGCTATTTCCCAGTTAGGAATACCAAGTGCGATTCTTTCCACCATAGGTAATGATGTAATGGGTAAGCACCTTACCGCTTTACTGGATGAAAAACACGTGCAGTTGGATCACTTACTTACGGTCCCATCGCAAAAAACAAACCTGAGCCTCATACTTAATGGTGCTAAAGATAGGTCCTTTCTTACATGGGCACAAGAATTTTCAACGTATGCAGATATGTTGCAGCAGAAGCTCGAAAGTATTGATGTAGATAGCTTCAGCCATATTCATGTCTGTTTCGAATATCTTGCGATGCCCTGTGTGCAACAATTCATCTCACAAGCACGCGATCAGGCAGTCTCAGTTTCTACCGGCTTAGGATTTCAGGACAGCCTTGAATGGAATTCTGAAAGCCATTCCTATATCTCATTAGTTGATTGGTGTTTTATGAATCTTTCTGAAGCAAAACGCATAACTCAGAGGGAAAAACTCTATGAAATCATGGCGACATTGCAGAGATCTATATCAATACCAGTGATAACACTAGGTGCCGAAGGTGCATGTGCTCTTACCCCTGATGGAGATCTGATTCATTATCCAGCAGAGGACGTCCCAGTAGTGAACACAACTGGAAGCGGTGATTCATTTACCGCAGGATTTATTTACGGATTAGTGCATAATCAACCACTTTCTACATGTTTGCAGTATGGGAATCTGCTTGGTTCACTTACCGCAAGCAGCAAAGAATCGGTATCTCCTATGATAAGCAAGGAAGTTCTGGAGGAGTATTATGGCTAGAACTGTAGGATATTTGCATCGTCAGGAACGAAAAGCAGCTCTTTTCTTTCTCTTTCCACTTTTTTTGGGATTGGCCATCTTTTATTTCTACTCTTTTATCCAGAATATCTACTATAGTTTTACTAATCTCAGTTCATTTGGAATACCCGCTTTTGTCGGACTGGAAAATTACAAACGACTTTTCTCAGATCCTAAGTTCTATTTATCATTGAAAAACACGATCACCTATGTTGTGCTGTGTGTGCCTGCCATAGTGATCATAGCAACGCTTAATGCTTTTCTTCTTTCGAGATTACAGCGGGGAAGTACGTTTTTTAGGACAATGCTCTTTCTACCCGCTATCACCATGCCGGCAGCAATAGGGATTCTCTGGCGTTGGCTCTTCAACTATA
Source organism: uncultured Spirochaetaceae bacterium (assembly GCA_964482325.1). Lineage (GTDB taxonomy): Bacteria > Spirochaetota > Spirochaetia > Sphaerochaetales > Sphaerochaetaceae > CAYZJV01. The sequence goes on from CAYZXD010000028.1 coordinate 17,949, forward strand.
AATTTGGATTTATCAATGTGATACTTAATGCACTACATATTGAGAGCATCGCATGGTTAAGCGAACCTTCCGTGGTTCTCTATTCAATTAGTATTGTGCTCGTATGGTCAATGGTCGCAACCCAGATGGTCATACTGTTCTCCGGTATGCAAAACATTCCTACGATGTACTACGAAGCGGCTCTGATTGACGGAGCCTCTTCAAGGCAATCATTCTTTAGAATAACCTTGCCGATGCTTTCGCCAACACTCTTCTTCGTTATTACGGTGAGCATAATTAATGTATTTCAGATATTCGACTTTATCTTCCTGATGATTCGTCCCACTGCACTTGCTATGCAACACTCAATGTCGCTTGTGTATTACTTCTATGATCGAAGTTTCATTGCATTTGAAAAAGGGTATGGAGTTGCCGTTTCCTTGGTACTCTTCATCATCATCTTGATTGTGACGATTTTCCAATTCGTCATGCAGAAAAAATGGGTACACTACTCATGATCAAAAAAAGTAGTCTTAGTAAGATCGTCATAATTTCACTCCTCTCTCTAGCAGCAATGACGACCCTATTTCCCTTCCTTTGGATGTTTCTCACTTCTCTGAAAACATATGAGGAAGCCATTCGGATACCTCCCCAAATTTTCCCGGATGTTGCACAGTGGAGAAACTATGGAATCATTGCTGACAAGTTTCCATTTATAACCTTGTATCTGAATACATTTTTGGTGGTAATTATTGTCGTGCTGGGAAATTTAGCCGTGTGTGCCATGGCCGCCTATGCGTTTGCACGTCTCCACTTTTTTGGAAGAGACATCCTGTTCATTATGGTATTAGGACTGCTTATGGTTCCTGGCCAAATTTTCTTAGTCCCTCATTATCAGATTATCACTTCATGGAGACTCGGTAATACACTGCTTGCTCTTGCGATACCAGGACTGTTCAGAGTATTTGGAGTATTTTTTCTTCGCCAGGCATTTTTGACTATTCCCAAAGAAATGGATGAGGCAGCCTTGGTTGATGGGTGTTCGTATCAAAGAATCTTCATGCAGATTTTAATGCCTCTCATCAGTTCATCTCTGGTGAGCCTTGGCATATTAACAGCACTCTGGACCTGGACCGATTTGATGTGGCCTTTGATTATTAACCGTTCACTGGAGAAGTTGACGCTTTCTGCTGGGTTAGCGTTTCTCATCGGAGAGCACACAACCTATTACGAGCAAGTAATGGCCGGTGGTGTCATCTCTTCTCTCCCAATTATTATTATCTTCGTTTTTTTTCAACGATACATCATCAAAGGTATAGCTTCGACCGGAGTGAAAGGATAGGAGGATTTCTATGTTGGATTTTTTAGTCATTACCGCACATCCTGATGATGAGACTGCTGTAGCTGGACTCTTGATCAAGGCAAAAAAACAAGGGCTCCGTACTGGACTCATCTGTCTTACAAAAGGCGAAAGTGGTGGATTTGCCACGAAGGAAGAGCGGGTTGCTGAACTAGCCACTGCAGCAAAGCGACTTTCATTGGATTATCTAAAAAATCTCGATTTTCCAGATTCGGGGATTGAAATAGATCTTCATGGTGTCGAGCAGCTTATACCACTTTTACGTGAGTGTGCCTCTCGTACTATTCTCACTATTCATGGAGATGACTACCACCCTGATCATCGTGCGGTACATGCTTTAGTTGATCGAGCAATATTTGTATCTGGTTTGAAAAAGTACAGTACAGATGGGAAAACGTGGCATCCGTCCCAAGTGCTGCTTTTCTCACTAGATCCTAAGAGAATCCAGAAAAGGCCTGATATCATTGTTGACATCAGTGATGTGGAATCTGAGTGGAAAGCGGCAATAGCTTCCTATGAGTCTCAACAGATTGCACCAATGATTGAAAATCGGTCTCTGTATCTGGGAACTTTGGGAGGGTTTTCATTGGCTGAAGGGCTGTATGCTCAACAACCTTTGCGTTTGCAGGATGTGAAAAGTTTGCTGAATACCAGCAAAAGTGGACGTTAGCTTATGTCCTGTCGTCGATAGGATTTGAATAATAGGAGGAAACTATGAAAAAAGTAGTTGTGTTTGTTTTGTTGCTTGTGTTAGTCACAACAATGGTCTTTGCTGCTGGGGCGAAAGAGACCGGTAAAAAACAATTGACGTTGGCTCTCTGGGATGAAAACCAGAAACCTGCTATCCAGAAGATTGTGGATCAGTACAATGCTTCTCAGGATAGTGTGGAGGTGGTAATAGAACTCACACCATGGGGGAGCTATTGGACTAAATTGGATGCTGCAGCAGGGTCCAAGGATGCTCCAGACGTGTTCTGGATGAATACCTATCTCCCAAAGTATGCAACTGGTGGGGTGATTCAACCAATTGATGAATACATCGCACGTGATAGCATCGATATGAGTGCTTATGTGGATGCCACAGTACAGATGCATCAGTATGAAGGAAAGATGTGGGGAATGCCGAAAGGGTTGGATTCAGTTGCGGTTGCATTGAACACTGATTTATTTGAGCAGTATGGCGTCGCATTGCCGAAAGAGGGTTGGACGTGGGCTGATATGATCAATATCGCAACTCAGCTTCGTGATGCTATTAAAAAAGCCGGAGGCGATGAGTACCCAATTCTTATGGAACTCGATGCCCAACCTTCACACTTCAATTTTGTGCACCAGACAGGTGGGTATGTGATCAGTCAGGATTTCAGTAAGTCCGGATATAATCTTCCGGAAACTACACTCGCGTACCAACGTGTGGTGGATTTGATGGATAATAATCTGCTAGCTCCCTATGTTGTGCTTTCTGATACCAATGGTACCGATCTCTTCCTTTCCGGTAAAGGTGCAATCCTTTTTGTCGGTTCCTGGAAAGGCCAGGTGCTTGAAAATTCTACACTAGGTCAGAATGGTGCAATACACCTCATAACGATGCCGAGCCAGGAAGCAGGAAACCACACCGTTCTTGGTGGTCTAAGCTATGCCATCTCTAACTATTCAAAAAATAAAGATGAAGCGTGGGATTTTGTTAAGTTTATCACTGGTAATATAGGAAATACCATTCAGGCAGAAGAAGGAATTGATATTCCTGCATTAAAAGCTGCCCAGGACAAGTATCTTGAAAACTTTGAGAATATCAATATCGAAACCTATTTTAAGGCTGCAGAAGTTGCAGTTCCGTTCCCGGCCGGTCCTGATTTCACCTTGTGGTTTGGCTATGTGAATGACTATGCCGCCCAGATATTTGGTGGACAAATTTCCGCTGAAGAGGGGACACAAGCTATCTACCAGGAGATGCAGGCTATCTTAGATAAATAATTCATGTGCTGTTTTACTATCGTTATGAAGGGGGGAGCAAAAATGCTCCCTCTCTTTGATTAACAGGCGTGTCATGCATAAGAGAAAATTGAGGTGTGCATAGAGCGAGCACTATTCATGGTGTAAGGTGCACATTCTTCCAGAAGGGCATGGATGAACAACAGTTCATTGCCTGTGCCGATGCTGCTTTATATCAGGCAAAACAGCAGGGCAGAAATCAGATCGTAGTGTATGAAAACTCCTAAGTGCATGGACAGAAAACCTCCACTCAGGGTATCTTAGGGCATGCAGGAGTACTTCAGTGCCGGTGAGCTCAGTGCCCTCTTCTCTATCAATGTGCAGACCCTGCACTATTATGATGCGATCGGTCTGCTCAGTCCGTCGCTACGGGATGTTCATACCGGAAGAAGATTATACAAATACGATCAGGTGTATAAACTGACTACCATCCGGTATCAGCAGAAACTCGGAAAGACGCTCAAGCAGATACGTGCCTATATGGATGCCACCGATATGAGTACGACGCTTCATGATCTTGAACAGCAGCAGCAGATAGTGCAACGCAGGCTGCACGAGCTGAAGCAGGTAGAAAAGATCATTCAAGGAAAATCGTCGTTTATCAGGCAGAAAATGACAGAAATTGAGACGATCAAGACCGATCGGGTAGAGGTGCAGCTCTTTCCCGAACGCCCCTTTATCGCCGCTGAGGGTGAGGAATTCCAATTCGGAAACGACTTTTTCTATGCTTATCCCACGGTAGTGTTTCATGAACACGGAAGAAAGTACTTTGGCGTCTTTGTACCCGAATCACTGAAAGAGGCCCATTCTCTTGCTGAGTTCAGCTATATTCCAGCAGGTGCGTACTACCGGGGATACCACCTCGGTACCTATGAGACTATCTTTGAGACGTTTGATCGGCTGCGCAATATTGCTGCGCAGAACGGGCATACGTTGCAGGAACGGACGGTCAGTTTGAACATCATCGATCAATTTGTGGAACCCGATTGCACGAAATATCTAACTGAAGTGGAAATCAGAATCATCCGCCGATAATTTTCTTAAGAAAGTATAACATTTTCTCTTGCACCTCTAGTTACTAGATGCTCTAGCATCGCAATAACAGCGAAATTACATTCGCCTCATCATTACGCTGATCAGGGGACTGAACCCCTCAGAGGAGGATCCACATGAGAGTACTTGGATTGCGCTTTTCCAAAGGTGATATCGATGGCTTGCTCGGCATTTTTGTTGACAACCTATCGGTGTTTCTCGTTCTGATATCCTTAAATTTGTATGTTGTGGGCATGCCTGCAGAAATTGTCTTCGGCAGAATGCTCCCCGGAGCTGCGCTGGGACTGCTCTTTGGTAATATCTACTACGCCTATTTAGCTAAGCGTCTAGCCGCGAAAGAGCAGCGCGATGATGTGACTGCGCTTCCCAGCGGTGTCAGTATCGTCTTTGTTTTGGTCTATACCTTAGGTATTCTGCTTCCTGTGGCAAAGATCACCGGCGATCCGGTCATGGCATGGAGAATCGGACTTGCCGCAAACTTCATCGGTGCACTGATCTGTGTCGTGGGAGCTTTTATCGGACCATGGCTGCGCAAGCATCTGCCGACCAGTGCCATGCTGGGAGCTCTTGCAGGACTTGCAGTTGTATTTATCGCCGGTATGGGTCTTGATGATATCTTCAGTGATCCGATCATCGGTTTTATTGCCCTGGCCGTAGTACTGTGGGGATACATCGCACGGGGAAAGATCCCGTTCAAGCTTCCTGCTGGTTTAGTTGCTCTTATTCTTGGTGCCATCATTGCCATATTCATAGGCAAGGCAACACTGTCACTTGAGGGAGTCGGTTTCTATGCTCCCATCCCATGGTTCTTCAGTGTCGGTTTCCAGGCCTTCCGGGAAGCAACCCCGTTCCTTGCCGTCATTATTCCACTGGCAGTGATCAACTTCATCTCAACGCTGAATAACGTCGAAAGTGCCAATACTGCCGGTGATAATTACCCCATCAGAGAAACCATGATCGTTGATGCAGTGGCCAGTGCTCTCGGCGGTCTTTTCGGTTGTCCCTATCCCAACTGTGTATTTATCGGACATCCCGGATACAAGCGGATGGGAGCCCGGATGGGCTACAGCCTGCTTAATGGAATCATCATGACTGTTCTGGCGCTCTTCGGGCTGTTCGGGTTTATGAGCAAGATCATCCCCACCAGTGCCGTTACCCCGATTCTGATCTTTATCGGCCTGGTCAATATTGAACTTGCCTTCACAGCTGTTCCCAAGGCCCATATCCCCGCATCAGCGCTTGCCCTATTGCCGTTTGTCGGTGAGTTTGCCTATGAGCAGGTAAACAGTGCTCTTGCTGCAGTAGGCAAGAGTGCAGCTGATGCTCAGGTATTCCAGGGCTTGATGATCGAAGGTCTGAATTATCCTGGGTATACCGTGCTTGCCTATGGTACCATCATCATATCGATGCTGCTCGCTTCTATTCTCGCCTTTGTGATCTCCCGTGATATGGCAAAGGCAGCTGTAGCTGCGGCAATCGGAGCTCTGTGTTCTCTGGTAGGACTGATTCACTCATCCACGTTAGCATGGCTGCCGGTTCCTCAGCTGACTCTTGCATGGGCTCTTGTTGCGGCAATACTGTTCGCCATGTATCTCTATGGAAAGAGCCATCCGGAAGCATTGCAGCCAGTCGAATAGAAGGAGCGTATAGTCATGTTACGAGAAAATGTCATTCAGGTAGCACTGGGAAAGGTCCCTGCCGATACAGTGATTATCAACGGAACGTTGGTCAATGTGCATACCCGCGAGTGTTATCGTGCTGATGTCTCCCTTGCCGGCGATTTTATCGCCGGTGTAGGGGAACTTCCGGCAGGAGCAGTTGGACCGAATACCCAGATCATCGATGCACAGGGTAAGTATCTGGTTCCCGGGTTCATCGATGCCCATATTCACTTTGAAAGCAGCATGCTCACCTACACTGAGTTCGTTAATACGGTACTTCCTTTAGGTACCACCTGTGTAGCGAGTGATCTCATGGAGGTCACGATCGTCTCCGGACTTGAGGGACTGAAGGCCGTTTTAGCAGAAAGTCGTTCCCTTCCTGTGACACTCAAGTACCCGGTTCCCTCGTTCATGGGTGATGAGTCCGAGTTTCAGACCACTGGCAGCGTTCTGCGTCATCAGATGATTGAGGAACTGCTGGCTCTTGATGAGGCGGTAGGGCTTGCTGAGGTCCTCGTTCCCCCGATTCTTGCAGAAAACGGAGAATCGGCATCAGTGCTTGCCCTTGCAGAGAAACTGGGCAAGACAGCCGAAGGACATGCTCCGGCGACGATGGGTTCTCCCTTACATGCCTATGCTTCTACGGGGATTCGCAGTGATCATGAGAGTACCACGAAAGAAGAGGCGTTGGAGAAGTTGCGCTGCGGCCTGCGAGTGCTGATGCGTGAAGGATCAGCTTCCACTGATTTGCACTCATGTCTGAAAACGATCGTAGAAGAAGGTATTGATCCGCGTCACTGCGCGATGGTCAGTGATGATATCGATGCACTGCATCTGTATACCCATGGTCATATGGATCATAAGATCCGCCTAGCCATCGAGGCAGGGGTGGATCCGGTGGTAGCCATTCAGATGGCTACGCTGAATCCTGCAGAGAGTCTGAAAATCGATGATTATCATGGGAGTATTGCTCCGGGCAAGTTTGCCGATGTCGTGCTCCTTTCTTCACTTGAGCAGTGCACTGTAGATTCAGTGGTGGCTAAAGGTAAACTGCTGGTAGAGCAGGGGAAGCTGACCCATCGTTATGTTGCACCCGATTATGATCCGGTATTACTCAACACGGTGCAATTAAAACAGCCGCTTACAACAAGTGATCTCCTTATTGCAGCTCCCTCAGGTGCTCATAAAGCGAATGTGCACGTGATTGGATCTTCACCGGTTTCCCTGCTTACTGAGGCACGGACAGCCACTTTGGAGATTACAGATGGTGCAATCGCTTCTGATCCCGCTCGCGATATCCTCCATATTGCCTGCATAGAGCGGTATGGAAAGAACGGGAATATCGGGCGATCATTTATTCAGGGCTTCGGCCTCACTCGTGGTGCTATAGCCACCAGTGTCGGCCATGATCATCACAACATTACCGTTATCGGTGCAAATGCCGATGATATGCTCGTTGCGGTGAATCGTGTTGTAGCACTTGATGGTGCCATTGTGGTTGTTGATGAGGGTAAAGTGGTAGGCGAACTGGCGTTGCCTGTTGCCGGATTGCTTTCGCAGCTCAGTGGAACAGAGGCTGCCCAGGTGCAGCAGCAGCTTCTTGAGCAGTTGCGTGTTCTGGGATGTGAGATGCCCTCACCGTTTATGACGTTGTCATTTATTACGTTGATCTTCATTCCCGACTTCGGCATTACCGATGTGGGGCTCATGGATGTGAAGCAGTTTACCATCGTACCACCGGTGGTCGATTGGCAGTAGTACAGGAGGAGATGTAATGGCTCAGATACTGTTGAAAGATGCTTTTGTGCTGACGATGAATGACGCTGAGCATGCTTATGAAACCGGGAGTGTCCTGGTCCGTGATGATCGTATTGTTGCAGTCGGCTCTGTTATTGATGATCAACTGCTCACCGATGATACGCAGGTTCTGAACTGCAGCGGAAAGATCATTATGCCGGGATTGATCAATACCCATGTACATACCTCACAGCAGCTCGGGAGAGGTCTTGGTGATGATGTGCCCTTATTGACGTGGTTGCACGAACGCACATTCCCCTATGAAAGTTCCCTCACCCCTGATGATTCTTATATCTCGACGCTATTGTGCTGTATTGAACAGATTCGCTCTGGAGTGACTTCCTTTGCCGAGCCGGGCGGACAGTTTGTCCGCTCGATGGCAAAGGGGGTAGCACAGGCAGGCCTTCGTGCAAAGCTGGCTAAATCGAGTATGGACTGCGGTGAGGGGCTGCCAGAAATCTGGCAGCGCAGCACCGATGAGGAATTAGCACAGCAGGTAGAGGATTATCATGCGCTGCATGGTAGCTCTGATGGGCGTGTGCAGATCTGGTTTGGCTTACGTACGATCTTCAATAACTCTGATGATTTGATTGTGCGAACCAAAGAGCTTGCCGATACCTATGGTGTCGGGGTGCATATGCATGTTGCTGAGGTGAAGGATGAAGTTGAGTACTGTAATGAGTTGCATGGAGTAGGTACCGTGCAGCATCTGGCCGATCTGGGCGTACTCGATGCGAACCTCCTTGCTGTGCATACGGTGTGGCTTACCGATGATGAGGTGGATCTGTTTGCCCGTCATCAGGTGAAGGTGAGCCATAATCCTGCAGCTGCGATGCGGGTTTTGGGGTTTGCCAAGATTCCCCGTATGCTCGATAAGGGCATTTGTGTCACCTTGGGTACTGATGGGGCTCCTTCGAACAACCGGATGGATCTGATTGATGAGATGTGGCTGACGAGTTTGATTCATAAGGGGTGGCGCCTTGATCCTACGGTAGTAAAGGCACAGGATATCTTGAGAATGGTTACCACTAATGGAGCCAAAGCACTCCTTGATGATCAAGTGGGTTCTCTTGCTGCGGGAAAGAAGGCAGATTTGATAGTCATCAATCCGGCGAGTGCGGGGATGTCTCCCCTGCACGATCCGGTTGCCAATCTGGTGACAAGTATGCATTCGAGTAATGTTGAGAGTACCATGTGTGATGGTAAGTGGCTGATGAAAGATCGTATACTCATGACATTGGATGAAAATACTATCATCCAAGAGGCTCAGATGCGAGCTGATGCCATACGCAGGCGTGCAGGTATTATACTTCCTGAGCGGTTTCCGGTAGCAAAATAATTACTTCAGTTTTTGTCATGGTTAATTGCATGATACAGAAAAAATAAGGGGAACTCTATACGAATGTAATTGTATGTAACGATTCCAGCTGGATAGGTGTTATCTATTACAATACAGAAATTTAGCATATTCAACTGATGTCATATTGCTATAGTTTCTGTATAAAAACACATTGTATGGGCTTTAAGAATATGGTATCGTAGCCTGTGTGAATGATGTTGCGTAGAGAGGCGTATCTGGCATGAGACAGAACAGTGTACACGATAGTAGTGAGAATTACTGACAGATAGTAAGTGAGGGCAGTACCCGGGTTTCCGATAGTGCCCTCATTTTTATGCAACGAGCAACAGCATCAGGAGTCTCCCGTTCAGTTGCGGCTAGCGGTCAAGATCCCTGATGGCAGCTTCCCCAACCAAAGAAAAGATGCACAATGAGTGCATCACTAGCGAAGCTGTGGGGAAGCAGAAAACAAAAAACATAAAGATACAAGAATCACATAAAGAATTAATGGAGAGAATTACATTCTTCTCCCTACAACAGCAGAAGATGAGCCAGGTAAGAAACCTAGCTCCGACCGAGAAGCTTGAATCCTTCTAAAAAGGTGCCACTTCCAACAAGATAGGCCCAAACAGAAGTTCAACAAAATTTAACTACATTATCCTTAGTCGTTTTGAAGAATAGGACAAGTGATAGATATACGGGAATAAGGTCTGAGGGCTCGAAAGCTGCATAAATATGCAGGAATCGAGGGGTTTTGGGGTATGGGACGATGAGAGCTGAGACTTGGTGAGAGAGCTCGCAGAAAAGGTTAGCCACACTAGTATTTTGGTGCAGAGCTGAAATAGGTGG
>CAYZXD010000029.1:0-27519 GCA_964482325.1 uncultured Spirochaetaceae bacterium
CATAAAATTCTCACAATTATATAAGTTGGAAAGGATTGAATAAAATGCCATAATATACTAGAATCCGTCCGGTACACTGGTGGAGAAACGCCGGGCGAACACGCCTCATATACCCAAGTTGCTGCAGATTCTCGCTTTGTTTCTGGGATATGGTGTCAATATTGTGAATATCTACGACTGTTGTTGTGCTCACTGAAATAGGATGAACACACTGCGGCGATTAAAGAAGAGGAACGTATATGTCTGAAATTAGCAAGATGAGAAACATCGGAATCAGTGCCCATATTGATTCAGGGAAAACCACACTTTCCGAGCGCATTCTCTTTTATTCCAATAGAATCCATGCCATTCACGAGGTTCGGGGAAAAGACGGTGTCGGAGCTACCATGGACTCAATGGAACTCGAACGTGAGCGTGGTATCACCATTGCCTCTGCAGCTACCAACGTCTCGTGGAAGGGCCATCCGATTAATGTGATCGATACTCCGGGACACGTCGATTTTACCATTGAAGTCGAGCGTTCACTGCGAGTACTCGATGGTGCTATTCTTGTTCTCTGTTCTGTTGCCGGTGTACAGTCCCAGTCGATTACCGTTGATCGTCAGATGAAACGGTACAATGTCCCTCGTATCGCTTTTGTAAACAAGTGTGACCGTACCGGAGCCAATCCGTACCGGGTAAAGAATCAGCTTGTTGATAAACTTGGTCTGAATGCTGTACTAATGCAGATTCCCATCGGACTTGAGGATCGATTGCAGGGTGTGGTTGATCTGATCACCATGAAAGCAATCTATTTCGATGGGGCGAGCGGTGAACAATTACGATACGAAGAGATCCCTGCCGAACTTGCACAGGAAGCTGCAGAAAAGCGGGAAGAGATGCTTGATGCAGTCTCGTTGTGTTCTGATGCTCTGATGGAAGCCATGCTCGAAGAGGCGGTAACGGAAGAGCTTATCTACGAAGCAATCAGAAAGGGAACTATCAACTTGGAGCTGGTTCCTGTGTTCATGGGATCTGCTTATAAGAATAAAGGAATCCAGCCGCTTCTTGATGCTGTGATCAAGTATCTCCCGAATCCTACCGAGGTTCGGAACGTTGCTCTTGATCTGGATAAGGATGAAGAGGAAGTAGTCCTGAAGGCCGATGAGACACTGCCTCCGGTAATTCTCGGTTTCAAGCTTGAAGACGGGCAGTATGGACAGCTTACGTATATTCGGATTTACCAGGGAAGGATCAAAAAAGGCGATGAGTTGGTCAATACCAGAAGTCGGAAGAAATTCAAGGTTGGTCGGTTAGTCCGTATGCATGCAAACTCCATGGAGGATATTACCGAAGCCGGTTGTGGCGATATTGCAGCCTTGTTTGGTATTGATTGTGCCTCCGGTGATACGTTCTGCCATCCATCGTTGAACTATTCGATGACCTCTATGTATGTACCGAAACCGGTTATCAGTCTGGCAGTAAATCCTGTTGACAAGAAAGCTGCCGATAACATGGCAAAGGCTTTGAACCGATTTGCGAAGGAAGATCCAACTTTTACCACCTATGTGGATCCTGAATCCAATCAGACGATTATCCAGGGTATGGGAGAATTACACCTTGAAGTCTATGTTGAACGGATGCGCAGAGAATATAAGGCCGAAGTAGTTACCGATCGTCCTGAGGTTGCCTATCGTGAAGCGATCAGTCATCGTGCCGATTTCAACTACACCCATAAGAAGCAGACGGGTGGATCAGGACAATTTGCCCGCGTTGCCGGATATATTGAACCGATAGAAGAAGCTGAAGATGCCAAGGATTACGAATTTGTTGATATGATCAAGGGCGGTGTGATACCCACCGAATATATTCCTTCCTGTGATAAAGGATTCCAGACTGCGGTGAAAAAGGGTACACAACTTGGATTCCCGGTAGTAGGTGTTCGTGCGGTAATCAATGATGGAGCCTACCATGCCGTCGACTCATCCGATCAGGCATTCCAGACTGCTGCACTTGGTGCTTTCCGTGAGGCATATGAACGGGCGAAACCGGTGATTCTGGAGCCGGTGATGAAGGTTGTTGTTGAAGGTCCAACCGAATTCCAGGGGAACATCTTTGGAAGTATCAACCAACGTCGCGGTATCATTGTCAGCTCAACTGAAGATGGTGCGAGCTGTACCGTTGAAAGTGAAGTGCCGCTTTCTGAAATGTTTGGATACTCGACCGTTCTCCGTTCACTCACTCAGGGAAAGGCAGAGTTCACTATGGAACTGGCTAAGTACAGCAGAGTGCCGAACAGCGTAAGTGAAGAGCTGAAAAAGGCCTATGCGGAGAAAAAAGCGAAAGAGCAGGGTAAATAACTCTCAGGTAAGCGTGAAGAAACCGGTCCGTCAGGGCCGGTTTTTCATAATCGTGTGAAGTTTGTTTTGCCGATTACAAAACCATGGTATACTTTATAGACATCAACATCTCGGAGGATGCGTAGTATGGAAATTCAAGAATTAAATGCTTTGAGCCCGTTAAGGGCATTCGATGAGTCTCTCAATGGTGGATTGGGAAAAGGGAATCTTGGGGTTCTTGTCTCTCGCCACGGAATCGGAAAGACAGCGTGTCTGGTACATTTAGCGACCGATAAACTGTTTAGAAATGAGCATATTATTCACGTCTCCTTCTCCGGCAATGTGGAACATGTTATCAATTGGTACAAAGAAGTTTTCCGTCAGATTTCCGAGAATCGTTCACTGGAGGATGCAGCTGAAATTTATAACGAAATTCTTGCAAACCGTGTGGTGATGAATTTCAGTCAGGAAAATGTGACCATTGATAAAGTGCTTTCCAGTCTTGAAACACTCATTCGTCAAGGTTCGTTCAATGCCGACGCTATCATGTTTGATGGATATCGGCTTACGGTGGCAACTGAAGATGATGTGCGAAAGATTAAGCAGTTTGCGATGGATATGCGTCTTGAGGTCTGGTTCTCCGTTTCTCCCGTTCGTCCCGATGTCGAGTTTGATGAGAATGGTGTGCCCAGTACTATTCTGAAGTATGAAGAACTCATTGATGTACTCATCGGACTCAAATACAACGAGGCAATGGATAAAGTTATTATGACCCTAGTCAAGGATGGAGATCAGATAGATCCAAAACCGATGCGCGTCAAACTTGATCCGAAAACGATGCTGATTTGTGATTAAGGGAAATTGCCGGGTGAGTGAATCACCCGGTTTGCATTTCACACCCATTGGTTAAGGTCTTCATAGTCATCAGAACCCACTGCAGAGAGCAGTACCGCAGCCTGTGCAATGATAGCGGTTCCGTTTCCTACTTCCCCTAATAACTGTTCTGCGGTTTTAGCTTTCACTGAGATACGATCAATCGACAGATTGCAGATATCAGCTAACGTTCTTCTGATTGCTTCTATATGCGCTGCAAGTTTTGGTTGTTGCAGAATGACTGTCGAGTCGATATTTACTATTTCCCATCCGTTGAGCATATTGAGTGTTGCTTTAAGTAAATTGGTGCTTTTTACATCCTTCCACTGGGCATCAGAAGGGGGAAAGTGCGTGCCGATATCACCGAGAGCCAATGCACCGAGCAGCGCATCAATGATCGCATGAATGAGCACATCTCCATCAGAGTGTCCCGACTCACCTAATGTATGGGGAATTATGACCCCCCCTATAATGAGCGGTCGATCTGGTACCAACTGATGGATATCCCACCCGGTTCCGCATCTCATGCTTTTCCCTCTTCTTGTGGTAAATCATCAGCAATAGTGATCTTTCTATTTTCCGTATTTCCCAGCGTTGTTCCTACAGTCTTCCCATAATCAGTATAGATTTCGGTATCATCGAGGTATACACGCGTACTCTGTGCTGCTTTTTGATGGGCTTTTAGAATTTCAGGGAATCGGAAGATCTGAGGAGTTTGCACGGTTACCAGATTGCTGCGATCGCGATGTGCTGTAATTCTTCCTTGAGAATCGATCTGTTTTACCGAATCGTGTATAGGGAGAATGGGAGCAGCTCCTCCGAATACCGTTGCCATGGCAAGGGTTGATATGATCGTTTTCTCAGAAACCCAAGGTCTTGCGCCGTCATGAATGAGTGCATAGGAGATCTCTGGTGCATACTCCTGCAGGGCTTGAAGGCCAAGAAGCACTGATTCCTGTCGGGTACTGCCTCCCGGTACGAGATACACCGGAACCGGAAAGGCGAACATGAGATTGTCGAGGGCTGACTCGGTTTCATCGTGCATACCTTCACCATAGGTTACTACCATGGCTTCCAGATGAGGAATGCTGAAGAATGGGAGGGCTGCATGGTACAGCACCGTTCTATCATCAATCAGATAAAATTCTTTCTTTTTCTGTGCAGCTTCATGACCATTGAATCGGGTACTGGCTCCTGCTGCAGTCAAAACAACACCATGGGAGGGAAATGACACTGCTATTCCTTCTCTTTCGGATCTCGCTCCAGTTTGCTGAAAATCAGAGCCTCAAGGTCATCTCTGGAACGGTCAAGAGCGAGAGCAGATTCATCAATGAGTATTTTTAAAGCATTATCGTATAGTTTCCGTTCCTGAACCGGGAGCTCTTTGATCTTGCTTCGATGGTAGAGGATCTGTACCACTTTTGCGATCGAAGCAATGGAGCCTTCTTTCAACAGATCCACATTCATCTGATAACGCGCTTTCCAGTCTACCGGAACCTGTTCCAGTCGGTTGCTGATCGTACCGATTGCTTCGAGAGCTTCTGATGCACTTACAATGCAGCGAATTCCCAGCTCATCAATTTTGCTCACAGGAACCATCACCGTCATATCTGATATCTCCAGAAAGATCTCATAATAGAGGGACGTATTACCTCTTAAGGTTTTTTCTTCAATTTTTGTAATGATACCTACCCCCTGAAGGGGGTAGACCACATAGTCCCCTATAGCAAAGGCCGGTTGTTTTTCTGCAGATGTCATACCGCTGATTATACCCGAAAAACGGGTTCTGAACAAGTATGGCAATAATCCATCATTTACGCTATATTTTCACGATGAATAAAAAGATACGATACAGTGGCATCCTGGCTCATCCTACTTCTCTGCCTAGCCGATATGGTATTGGAGATATGGGGGAAGAAGCCCGCCAATTTATAGATACACTCAGTGATGCACAGGTAGGTTTGTGGCAGATCCTTCCTCTTGGACCGGTGGGGTACGGTAACTCTCCGTACGCTTCCCGTTCAGCTTTTGCCGGAAATGAATTATTAATCAGTCTGGATGAACTGCATGATGCCGGATATCTTGCTCTTTCCGATATCGTATCGCCTCCTGAATTTCCTGAGCAGACCGTCGACTTTACTGCAGTGGAGCAGTATAAATTTCCCCTTCTCGTGAAAGCTGCACAGCAGTTCATTGCTCAGGCTTCATCTAATGACCAAGTTGCGTTTGAGGCTTTCACCGCTGAACAGTGCCACTGGCTTGATGACTATGCATTATATCGGGCAATGCTTGATCATTACGGTGATTCTCGCTGGTTCAGTATCTGGGAACCTGCATTAGCACGGCGTGAGATTGCGGCCATAGATCGTTGGAAGCATGAGAAAGCTCATGAGATACGGGTGTGGAAAGTCTTGCAGTTTTTCTTTTTCCAGCAATGGCGGTCTCTGAAAAACTATGCAAACGATCAAAATATTGCGATCGTGGGAGATATACCGATCTTTGTTGCCCCCGATAGTGTGGATGCCTGGAGTACAAGAGAATATCTGAAAATGGATAGTGATGGTACCGCTACTGCGGTAAGCGGTGTTCCACCCGATGCATTCAGTGCAACTGGACAGTTGTGGGGAAATCCCGTATATGACTGGGAAGCTCTTGCTACTGATGGGTTTTCCTGGTGGATACAACGTTTAGAGCACCAATTCTCTCTCACCGATATCGTTCGTATTGATCACTTCAGAGGGTTTGAGTCGTATTGGGAAGTTCCTGCCGACCATACTACCGCAGAGCATGGCTCTTGGGTGAAAGCTCCAGGGAATGAACTTTTTGCCGCATTACGTAAACGGTTCAATCCTTTACCGGTATTTGCAGAGGACCTTGGAGTTATCACCCCTGAGGTTGATCGATTGCGGGAAGAGAATGGATTTCCCGGTATGAAGATTCTCCAATTTGCCTTTTCGGTAACGGCTCCCGGTGAATTGGATGCACAGAATATGTATTTACCGCACAATTATGATACGCTGTGTGTTGCGTATACCGGAACGCATGATAATGATACCTCCCGTGGCTGGTTTGAGTCGCTTGATCCAGGCCTGCAGGATATTGTGAGACGGTACCTCAGTTGTGCTGATGCAGAGGTTCCCTGGCATATGATGCGCGCCGTAGTAGCTAGTGCGGCACAGTATGCTATCGTACCGCTTCAGGATGTACTGGGACTTGGCAGTGAAGCACGAATGAATACCCCGGGAACCTGCGGTGATCCCAACTGGGTTTGGCGGATTTCACAATCGCATCTCGGATCGTCGACGGTTCACGTACTCAAGGCACTGCTGCAACCCTTTGATCGCACGGCAGGATTAGCTGAATTATCTGAAGCGCTGATGAGCTAGCGAATGCCGAGATGCTTTAATGGATGGATATTCAGCACATTGTCGTACCATCCGGTAACCCTATCAGAGAGGATGATATGGGTAGTTATCCCGTGATACATGGGAAAAACCGATGATGTCGATAACAGATACTGCTCTGCCTCGCTGATGTAGCTTTCACGTGCCGGTGATAATTCCCAGGTTTTGCTCAATAACGCATCAAAGGTTGCATCTTGGACATTAGTGAGGTTATGTCCGTTGCTGCTGAACAGGAGGAGAAAAGCGAGCGGATCGAGGAAATCACCTATCCAGGTGATAAAGGCTGCATCGTAGGGAGATTGCTGCGGATAACGGGCATACATACTCAGCGGTACCGTATCAACAATTACTGTTATTCCCAGCGATCTACTTAGTGTTTCGGCAATCCGATCGGAAAGGTGTTGGACCTGAGAGCCGCGATGAATGGCTAGAGAGAGTGGGGGGAGCCCACTTCCATAGGGATATCCTGCTTCAGCAAGGATCGCATATGCTTCCTGCTGAGCTTGCTGGTGATCATACGGTTCACCCGTAAACGTCCGCTGGTAATCGGGGATAAGATGTCTCGAGGGAAAAATCTGACCGCTCTCTGCTCGCAGTTCATCCCACGGGATAAGCAAAGCGATCGCTTTACGTACCTTCGGATCTGCATAGGGACCGCGAGACGCACTAAAGTAGAAAAACCCGGTAGAAAATTCGGGATAGATATGAAGATCCTCCCGATTGTAGAGTTTTTCCCGGGGAATGTACGATGGTGTCCAATGCACTTTCCGATTCCGATAAGCGTCAATCAGATCCTGATCGGACAGAAACGTGAGGGAAATATAATCGCTTGCTACGGCATCGTAATCATAATACCAGGGATTTTTACTCAAAGTGATCCGGGTATCGGTCAGCTCAGTGATCTGAAAGGGGCCGCTGGTAATCAGTTGTGCCGACCTGTCATCAAGCACTGTTGGATGAATAGCTGAAAGAGCCGGCGTGCACAGCAGAGCCGGGAAATAGGGAATTGGGTTTTCCAGAGATATGATGAGAGTATGTTCATCGCGGGCAACTATACCGACTGAACCGGCATTTCCCACACCGTCACGATAATCACGAGCCCCGACGATGGGATCCATCAAAGAACCGAGGTATGCGGCGGCTCTGCCGTCTTTGGCCTGTTGCAGCAAATGTAACCAGGAGTCTGCAAAGATCTGTGCCGTTATTGCTTCCCCATTGGAAAAACGTGCATCTTCTCTGATAGTGAAGACCCACATCAGGCCATCATCCGAGACCTGCGTTCGTTGGGCAAGTGCAGCAACGGGTTTTCCCGTTTTCGCATCATGCGTGTATAATCCCTCAAACAAGCCATTGAGAATGAGCAGTGAGGTGGCATCGGTTGCTTCAATCGGATGCAAGAGAAGCTCCTCAGGAGATTCGAGCAATGCAATCGCAAAGGTATCCTGAGCATCCAACGGTGGATGTGCCGGAGGGTTAATCGTCTCTCGTGTGCCTGCTCCGAACAGAAAACAACCGACAAGCAGCATGAGCAGGACATAAGTCCCTTTACGCATTAAGCCAACTCCTTCTCCACTAAAGTAGCCACATCAGTTGCCATCAGCTGCATCTCTTCTGAACGTGTCTGAGTCTTCTCCCGCAACACCTTGGTGATATCTTCAATATGGTAGCGTGTACCGGGGAGGATCGTCTGGAGGTGTTCGATAAACTCAACCGAGAGGCAGTCACTATAGATGACGACCTGAGATATGATTCCTCCTGAAACATGAAAATCGAGGGTGATACCTCCCCAGGGAAACCGGGCGGTAATGGGATGTTCGAATTGCGGTGAAGAACCGAAGCGCCAAGCCCAGTCAGAGTACTGCTCATATGTCTGATACAATGTTGTTTCCTGTGAGAGGCGATCAATCGTGAGGTCTTCGACAGTACACCGCTGATTGTATGCCTGAAAGAATTGTTCGATGATGGCATCGCAGAGAGATTCGTGGGTAAGATTCGGGTTGAATTCACTGAGATTGGCAACTCGAGAGGCTACCGATCGTACCCCTTTTGATTTTAATTTTTCTTTATCGGGAGTAAGGTATCCGGGAAGTTTCTGCAGATCAGTACTGATGAGGAGTGTACCATGGTGGAATGCACGGTCGGAAGCCATCCGAAATGCACTGCCGGACACTTTTCTTCCGTCTACGAGAATGTCGTTCCGTCCCGATTGTTCTGCACTAATACCGAAGCGCTTGAGTGCTTCAATGATCAGGGCAAAATTGCGATGTTTATCATAGGAATCCCGGGGTGACATGAAGGTGAAATTAGTGTTGCCTAAATCATGATACACCGCTCCGCCTCCACTTTGACGACGTGCAAGAGCCACATCATCCCGTTCCATGGCAAGCAGGTTGCACTCATTCCACGGATTTTGGAACCGTCCAATGACGATGCACGGTTTGTTGCGCCATAAAAACAACACATGATGATCCGCCGGGAAGTTCTTGAAGATCCAGTCCTCGGTAGCCAGATTGAACCAGGGGTCGTGGTGTTCTGCTGTGAACACTTGAATATTCGCCATGAGTCGCTCCTTGCCGCACATCTTACTGTGTTTACACAGGTGTTACAACATCCTATACTCGCTGGCATGAACATCATTCTTTTCGATGCCATGCCTGATCAGAACACGATTCCTGCCACAGATTTTCGTGCACAACATATCCATAAGATACTCCGTCTGACGCAAGGTGACCAGTTCACTATGGGTATAGTGAATGGAGTCTGGGGAATTGCAACCATTACTTCACTGGAAAATGGACATGTCTCCTTTTCTTTTGAGAAGCAGGGGGAATCTGCCAAGCTGGCTCCGATCACGCTGTTGGTCGCTCAGGTCCGTCCCATCTGTATGAAACGTATTCTGCGGGAGGCGGTAAGCTTTGGTATTGAGCGACTGGTGGTCACAGGTGCCGATACCGCAGAACGATCATATCAGTCGGCAAAATTATGGACGAGTGGAGAATATTCTTCGTATATGCTTGATGGAGCGATGCAGTCGGGTCAAACCAGCATGCCATCTCTGATACAGGTAGGGTCAGTTGATAAAGCACTGGCTTTGGATATTCCCTGGCAAACAAAACTACTGCTTGATCCGGCAGCTCAACTGAATCCGCTATCACAGATCGATTCCATGCAGGAGCCGGTGGTGATTGCAATTGGTCCGGAACGGGGGTGGTCTGAGCGGGAGCGAAAGTTATTTTGGCAGCAGCAGTTTATTTCCTGTACTATGGGAAGCAGAATCCTGAGAACGGAGACGGCCTGTAGTGCCGCTATTGCGCTTACTCTCGGTTCTCTGAACATCATGTAATTGTGCCAATAGATGATTTATGGCAATATGAATATTTGTAGGAGGGATTATGGCCCATTGTATTGTCTCTGAAGCTGAAGCGTTGTTGGATAAGGAAATTCCTGTTCTCGATAAAGGTTTTGTACGATTGGTTGATTATCTTGGGTCCGATGCACGGATTGTGCAGGCTGCTCGGGTCTCATATGGTGAGGGAACCAAGACTTTTCGTCAGGATCGGGGTCTCATCGCCTATCTGATGCGCAATGATCATACATCACCATTCGAGCAGGTGAATTTCACCTTTCACATCAAAATGCCTATTTTTGTCGCTCGCCAGTGGATTCGCCATCGTACTGCCCGAGTCAATGAAATATCGGGACGATACAGCGTGATGGCAGATGAAGCCTATCTCCCGGATAAAGCTCATATCAACCTGCAGAGTGAGGATAATAAACAGGGGAGATCAGAAGAACCCGTGGATCCGAAAGTGCAGGAACAAGTTGCCCAGCTGCTTGCCTCCGATCAGCAAAGAGCCTTTGATACCTATCATCAGCTCCTTGATCTGGGTATTGCCCGGGAACTGGCCCGTATCGACCTGCCGCTGAGTCTCTATACGCAGTGGTATTGGCAGATGGATTTACATAATCTTTTTCATTTTCTCAGCTTACGTCTCGACAGTCACGCTCAGTATGAAATTCGCGCCTATGCCGAGGTGATTCTTTCCATGGTGCGTGCCGTTTGTCCTATCGCCTGTGAAGCTTTCGAAGATCTGGTGCTCAATGCAAAACGGTTCTCTGCAGAAGAACTTGATGCAGTTCGTGCCATGATTGATGGTAAAGAGTGTCCGCTTTTAGGAAGAAAACGACAGCTGTTCGAAGAAAAACTCTCTTAGATTCGATCCATCAGTTGTTGGGGGTTGTTCAGCAGATCTTGAAGTGTCTGCATTGATTTTATGAAATAGAAACCATCTGCAATCCGCTCATCGACAGTTACCCCGACTTCCATGGAATCAATGTAGGAGACAGTTTCATCTTCGCCATATATCCTTTTCCGTCTCAGCGCTCCTATGGTAAGGAATAGGGAAGTGGTTCCCCACTCGTACAGGTGGTGGTGGGGGCTCCCTAGGAGGTTGATGCTCCCTAGGTTGGCTACAAAGGCAGAGACATGCAATCCATCAGCATCTCGGAGTGCTTTTGGCGCAAGACCATGTACATCCAGGCTTCTGATGATCCAGATTATGAACCGCAACAGGAGTTTGGGGAACTTGAGGAAAAATGAGATGGCAGCATCGGAATCATCAAGATCACCGTTGCGAGTGGTGACAATTCTTTGGTTTATCAGGTGAGCGATCTCGGGGAAGGTCATTTCGGGATTAAAGTAGAGAACGGAAGAGTGTTCGGGAGCCTCATCGGTGTAGTCTTCTTTTACAACAAAATTCACCGAAAGTTCGTTACGCTGCCAACAGTCATAATTCATGATGAATCGATTGAGTGCAGGACGTAATGTGATCGTACGAAGCAGTGCGGCGAGAAATACTTCAAATACCCGATACTTATGATCCCCTGGCTGTTCCCTATTCATTGTCTTCACGAAATCCACCGCATGGGTCATGTCCAGAGAGAACTGGTGGTAAACAAGCGAGTCTACCCGTCTGGGCATGATGAAGGGAAATATCCGTTTATAGGGGAGGAGACCTGATACATAGGTGGCATCTGATCGTCGCTTCATAATTTTTCTTACCCGGTAAAGGAAGCTCCTGTCAACTCCTTTCTGCAATACCGAGCTTCTTCAGATAGGCAGTTTTCATTGCTTGTTCAAATGTTGCATTATCGGGATAGGATCGTCCGAAGACGGGTTCCCAAAGCTGGGGAGGTTCCATACAGAGGTACATGAATGGTCCTTCCTCCCCCTTCCATGATACCGGAAAAGAGGAGTATGCATGGGTGAAAAGCTGTTCTTTCACCGATAGCGGGTAACTGAATTTCCCTGCTGTTTCACTCAGTTCCATCTGGAGCACACGAGAAGGTCGCCCCGAAAGCCGCAGTTCTCTGAGCGCTTCTTTGGTGAATGTAAGGGTGCCGAATGAGATCATCACTACTTCATCTACAGAAAATTGTGTAGTTACTTCACGGATTACCGCACGGTATTCATCTTCCCAATTCGAAAAATAGATCATGGGATGCAGATGGAACCCGACCGGTATCCCCGCATCCCGTGCAGCTCGGGCTGCAGCAAGACGTTTTTCAAGCGATGCTGTCTTATGTTCTTCGTGCGCAATAATCGTCGGAGCGTTGAGTGACCAGGTAGCAACGATGTTCGGTGGAATATCGATTGAGGATATCCAATCAGTCCGAGCCGATTTTGTTTTCAGTTCAATAACGATGTGCGGATGGCTTTGAGCAAATCGGACGAGAGCCTCAAGTACTCCGTGTTCATTGCCCCACATGAGCGAATCGGAAGATTGTCCGGTTCCGATATGCCAGATCCCTTCCGGCAGTGCAAGATGATCAAGACGTTCGGTAAGATTTGCTGCGAATACAATTTCATCGCGATGATAAAAACTCTGAATTGAGCAATAGGAACAGGCAAAAGCACATTGCTGTACCACATCCAGCGTGTATAGATTACAGCAGCGGGTCTTTTCTCCCGATACCGGACAGGGACAGCGTCCGAGTAGCTGGATGTCACCGAGATCTTCCACATGGGTGATTTTTGTACGTAGCTGAGGCTTTTCCTGCAAAGTGGTGTAGTCAGTCGGGGTCTGTTTGAGCTGGTCAATCTTTGCAGCAAGGTTATTCATGATAGCCTTAAAACGCGGTTTCGCTGTTAAATGTTCCCCGGCGTGTTCATCCCAGAGCTCTATGATCGGTTTTTGTCGCCACAGTCTCAAATCGATTGCATATTCGATGAGCTGTCTCATCTGCTGGTACGACGGTCTGGCATTTCGTGATAGATGAAGAAGGAATTGGCGATCAGTTTTGTCAAGAGCACCTTCAAGCGGGTATTGTGATAGCTCATCAGATGGTTTCATGCATGCAGTGTACCGGTATTCTTGCATTTTCATCAATCGCCGGCTATGCTGAATCGCATATGGAATCATCCCCACGAGATCAGGCAAGAGCACTTCCTCATCTTCCCGGTGTCTATCTCATGAAAGATAGTACATCCCGCATTATCTATGTCGGAAAGGCTAAAGATCTCAGGAACCGGGTCACC
The DNA here is from genome assembly GCA_964482325.1 of uncultured Spirochaetaceae bacterium. GTDB lineage: Bacteria > Spirochaetota > Spirochaetia > Sphaerochaetales > Sphaerochaetaceae > CAYZJV01. The sequence goes on from CAYZXD010000029.1 coordinate 13,134, forward strand.
TCCTACTTTTTATCGGGAAAAGACAGTAAGACAGCCATGCTGGTAAGCAAGATTGCCGAGATCGAATACATTATCACCGGCAATGAGTATGAAGCTCTGGTACTTGAGAACAACCTGATCAAGCAGCATAATCCCCATTACAATATTTCTCTGAAAGATGGAAAGAGTTACCCACTGATCAGGATCACCAACGAGCCGTTTCCGAAAGTCTTCAAAACACGCAGAATCATACGGGATGGATCGGAGTACTACGGACCGTATCCTGACGGGAAGAGTCTTGCACAGTATCTTGATCTGATTGATCGGATGTTTCCGCTCCGCAAGTGCGGAATACCCCTTCGCAAGCGATACACCCCCTGTCTCTACTACCATATCGGGCGATGCTGCGGTCCCTGTGCCTCTTTGGTTACCGAGCAGGAGTATGGGGTGTATATTGCACAGGTGCGGGCATTTTTGCAGGGAAGGGATGAGGAGCTTACTCGACAGATACGTGAAGAGATGCTCCAGGCCGCCAAGGATCGAAAGTTTGAATTGGCCGCACAGAAACGGGATCTGCTGCAGGCTGTGGAAACGGTTTCACAGGCACAACAGGTACAGGATTTTTCCACGGAAAGCCGAGATTATGCAGCGTGTGAGATGCGTATGCATCTTGCAACCGTTTCTATCATGCAGATCAGAGATGGCAAGCTCATGGGGAAAGCCCTCTACCGCGCAGAAACCTTCGGGGATGAAACGGAGACGTTGCTGAACTTCCTCACGCAGTATTACAGTGATGGCGGAAATCTTCCCCAACAATTGTTTGTCTCACATGATGTCGACAGTGATCTCATACAAACCTATTTTGCTGATCAGCTGAAGGTTGCCACGGAAGTTTCCGTTCCACGTGAGGGAAAGCACTACCGGGTACTCCGCATGGCTGGCGAAAATGCTTCACGGGATGTCGAGAAGCGGTTGCGAAGCAAAGAGAATCCGGAAGCTCTGGAGGAGTTAATGGAAGTGCTTGGTCTTGAGAGTCCACCCCGGCATATTGAAGGTTTCGATATCGCTCAACTTGCAGGGAAGCATACGGTGGCCTCTTTGATCACCTTCATTGACGGAAACCCGGACAGGAAGCAGTATCGTCGGTTTTCGATACGATCTCTCGAAGGGCGTATTGACGATTTCGGGGCAATCCGGGAAGCTGTAAGTCGACGGTATTCTAGGCAGATACGGGAACATCAGCCGTTACCTGATCTTATCATGATTGATGGCGGTACCGGACAGGTTCATGCTGCGAAGGACGCGCTGGAATCCCTTGGACTGGATTCGTTGGTAGTAGTCGGTCTTGCTGAGCAGTATGAGGATATTCATTTTGCTGATGAACGGACACCGCTTCGGCTTCCAGAGAGCTCTGCAGCGTTGAAGGTATTGCAGGCAGTACGTGATGAAACGCACCGATTTGCCACCTCGTATAATCAGCAGCTTCGTTCTCGAGATGCAGCATTCACCTTACTCGAGTCGATAGATGGGGTAGGTCCAGCGAGGAGTAAACGTCTCATGCAGACATTCGGGACCCTTGAGGCTCTTCTCGGAACATCAGAGGCTGAAATTGCCAGGCAGGCACAGATTCCGGCAGCAGTAGCTCGACGTATTATTAAAACTTTACATCTGTAGCAAAAGAGGCGAAATTCCAACTCGGTGGAAGTTTCCCCCGACGAATCATAATAGTTCCCAACAGTCGTTCAAGAACAAGCGGCTGCAACTCAGTACCTATCTGACGTACAGCTATATCTCCTTCCCCGAGACGAGCTATGATGGCATGGCAGGATGCGAGAGGATACTCTGCAACGGCTGAGCGAAAGGTAGTCAGGTCTTTTTTTCTCCGAATAGCGGCAGGCTTTCCCGAAACCGTTATCCGGGAAACGGCATCATCCCACCGTACTCCACGTGAAAGCAGTTCCTGCAACGATACAAGGCGTCTGAACTGCCATAACAAAACGGCAATAATGGCAACAGCACTTCCGTCCTTATACTGCATGAGGGTATGGAGGATATCGAGGGCACGATCATACTTTCCGATGGCAATCTGATCAAAGAGAGAAAAACCGCTTTCAGGGCGGGTATGTTGAATAAATTGTTGCACGTCATCTTCAGTAATAGTATTGCGCTGATCTAAAGCGACAAACTGCATTAATTGCAGCGATACGGTTTTCAATTCCTGCGTAGTATTCTCGACAAGCTCAAGGAGCAGTTCAACTGCATCAGCTGTGATGGCAAACTGCTGTGCGGTAAACACCCCGCGCAGCCATTCAGGTTTTCTATTATCAAACATCTCGTAAAAGATTTTGGTGTGTGGTTTAGGTACCAGCGATCCGAGCTTTGGTGAAATGCGTGTCTCTGAGGTAATGATTACCAGTGTGGCTGAGTCACTGGGGTTCTTGAGATAGGTGACAAGCTCCTTGATTTGGGCTGCCTGAAGCGCATCCGCCTGACTCAGAATCACCAAACGATGATCTGAAAAGAGTGAATTGTTCTCTAAAGCTTCCAGTATTTCCCCATTCAGAGTATCAAATGGGTAGAATCGATGGATTTCCGGATCAAGGGAAAATTCTTCACGAAGTGCACTTCTTATCTCTCTAAGATAGGCAGACTTTTCCCCGGCTTCCGGTCCGAGCAGGAGATAGACACGATGTGAATCAGCGCTCATAATCGCGAATGATCATATGGAGTCTACCGAGAATGGTGACATCTTTTGAGTAGAGTGACCCATATTTTGCATTTTCAGGACGAAGTTCGATTGCATGCTGGGTGAGGTAATACCGCTTCAAGGTTACCCGGTTGTCTTCTCCCACTCGGGCTACCACAATTTCCCCGTTATGAGCTGTCGGTGTCTGTTGGATGATTGCAAGGTCTCCATCAAGTATACCGGCCCCTTCCATGCTGTCTCCTTCGACATGAAGGGCAAAGTACGGTCCCTTCCCGGCAACCAGAGTAGTGGGAATATGCAGTTCGTAATCCCGGTTCTCTTCGGCCAGTATGGGAACACCGGCTGCAGTATTACCAAGTACTGGAATGGTTACAGTCTCCACCGCGGGGGCGACGGAAAATCCCACCACACCGGTTGATCGGGAAATCCCTTCAGAAGAATGAATTGCCCCTTTCCGTTCAAGAGCCTTGAGGTGATCATGGGAGGCTTTAACCGTGATACCGAAATGTTTTGCGATATCACGCACGGCAGGAGCATACGAATTCTGTTCAATATAGTGTTTAATAAATTCAAGTACTTCCTGCTGTCTTGCGGTCAGTCCTTTCACATATTTCTCCTATTCTTCGAACCGATTCAGGAAAAGCTGTGCAATAGCTTCAGCAGCTTCCTCTTCATCCGGTCCTTCTGTCGTGATGACGAGTCGGGATTTGTAAGCAGCTCCGAGGGTGATGATGCCCATGATGGATTTGCCGTTGATTTTCATACGATCCTTCTCAATGTACATGGTGGAATCATACTGATTTGCCACCTTTACAATAAGAGCTGCAGGACGTGCATGGATACCGGCCCGATTCAGCACCTCAACTTCGCGTTCAATCATAATTAGAAGGTCTCCTCGTTCGTATAATACAGATTTCTCGCCGATTCACTTTCGAGCCATTTCAGAACGCTCTGATCAAACTCCTTGGCAGAATAGTATCCCAGTTTTTTCAGTCGCTCATTCCTTGCTGCAGTTTCAATGATAATGGGGACATTTCTCCCCGGTTTAACCGGTATTTCCAACTTCGGTACTGCAATGCCAAGGAGGGTTTCTGATAAATCCTCCCCGACACGATCATAGTTCTTATTGGAATCCCACTCTTCCAGGTGCACCATGAGCTGGACTTGTTTTTTGTCACGGATCGATCCAACACCAAAGAGATTTGCCAGATTCAGAATACCGATCCCTCTGATTTCCATATGGTGGGCAAGGAGCGGATTTTCTCCACTTCCGATCAGGTAGGTGTCACTAATATTTCTCAGTTTCACCGTGTCGTCACTGATGAGCCGATGCCCTCTTTCGATTAATTCCAACGCGGTTTCACTTTTCCCGACACCACTATCGCCTGTGATGAGTACACCGATACCGTAGACTTCCACCAACACGCCGTGGATGGTGATCGTTTCTGCAAAGACCTCATCAAGCAGCTGAATCAACCCGCGGGAGAAGTCGGCAGATCCCAGTTCTGTCTGAAGAATTGAACACCCGGAACGCTCCGCAATTTCAATGAAGCGGGCACTGGGACGGCCCCCGTCACAGAATATGCAGGTGGGGACCGGATAACTGAACAGTCGTTCAAGGGAAGAGAGATTATCTTCAGATTCCAACTTATCCAGATACCGCTGTTCACCTCTTCCAAATACTTGAATACTTTCATGACTGAATTCGTCAAAGAAGCCACTTAGAGGCAACCCCGGGCGACTGATTTTCGCATTGGTAAGCTTGCGTGATAATCCACTACGGCCAGCGATGCAGGTCAATTGCAGGTGATTATGTTCTTTAAGATCAAGATCAAGCAGATCAAGAATGGAAAACTCCACAGCGCTACCTCCTTGTGCACTATACCATATCTTACGCGGTTACGTGAGCGTTTGTTAAGCGGTTTCACCGCCTGTAGGTGAAGAAAATGCCCTGGCTTTCACCAGGGCAGGCTTATACAGGGAAAATGACCCTATTTATGCTCTTGAATTTTGCCTTTCTCCTTTCGTGCGGTTGCTTCCAGTTTATCAACTAGAAGCTCAATGCCCTCATACAGTTCATAGCAGTCGGTACTCACTACCTTTACCAATCCCCAAGAGAAGTGCACTTTGCCATCGAGTTTGAAGCCTTGACCGGCCGTTTCCTTGGTAATGGTGATCGTCAGATCGTGAATGTACTGCTGTGCGAATGAAAGCTTTTGGAGTTTTTTGTCAAAAAACTCGCGAGTCGTGTCACTCACATTGTAGTGGATTCCTTTGATTTCTAAATTCATAAGTCCTCCTTCACTAGAACGTATAAAAAGGATACGGCTGCGTTCATGAAAAGTCAAATGGAAAGCCGACGCATCCTGTGAACACTTCTGACAAAACTTCCTACAGTTTTGGTAGGTTTCGTGTTATACTTCAACATCATGAGCACAAAACACCGGGTGACGCTCCTGCTGTTCTACCTCGCATTTCTTGTTGTGGTGGTGTTTACTTTATATGACGTCTCTCGTGTCTCTCTCGAACCCATCTGGGATACTGATCACCAGACGCTCGCGGGAGGATGGACCCTCTCAGTCGATGGAGAAATCCGGTATTCTGATCTTACTATTCCTACTGTACTTACCGATGATGATCTGTATGGGAAACAGATGGTACTTTCCCGAAGTATTCCTGCTCATCTTGATCGACCCTACAGTATTATGGTCAGAACTTCCCAGAAGGCCGTCGATATTCTGCTGGATGGTGAACTACTGTATCACTACGATGGAGCTATTGATGAACGACGCATTCGAGTCTACGGCTATATAAATCATGTTGCCTGGCTTCCCGATGATCCTGCAGGGAAACTGCTTGAAATAAGAACGGTTACCAATGATGCCCGCTCCGGCAGCCTCGTCTACGATGTTTTTATCGGTTCTCGTGCTGCTCAGATCATAGCTTTGTTACGCTATGACGGTTTATCTCTGCTGTTTGGATCTGTGATTCTTTTCATTGCCTTGATCGTTTTTATCCTTGCGCTATCGACATTCAAGTCAAATCGGGTGCAGGCACATGCTTTTTCTCTTGCAGGTATTGAATTTTGTGCAGGGCTGTGGATGGTAAGCAACAGTATGTCTACTCAATTGCTTTTTCATAATCAGTTAATCATGCTCGTCGGTGGTGTTATTGCTATGTTTTTACTACCGGTTTTTATTACACGATTTGTCACCGGTATGTATGCACTCAAGGAGTCCCGGATTTTCTCGCGGGTGGTATTGGTGTTTCCGCTCTGGTTTATTGTGATCTCAGTATTGCAGTTGGCAGGTCTTACCGTATATCGAACCTGGTTTCTTCCCGGTGCGAGTGTCCTGCTCATCTATTTTCTGGTGCTGGTAGCCTTCTGTATCAAAGCATATATTCAGGGGAATCGTCTGGTCGGTCAGTTTATTATTGCTTTTGCCTGCCTCTTGGGAGCTGTCATAGGTGAATTGATACTGCTTGTTCTTCCCGTACCGAGTCTGCTCAACGCGCTGTTTCTCAGTCTGGGAATATTTGCCTTCAGCACTGTACTTCTCCGTCAGGTGTTAACGCGTATTATGGAGCAAATGCAACGTATCGGGCGCGAAGAATATCTGTTGAGTCTCGCCCATACTGACGGCCTTACCCGGGTAGCAAACCGGCAGGCGTTTGAAGAACGGCTGAGCGCTATGAGAGATCAGATGATATCGTATCCTGTTGCCTGTATGGTGGTAGATGTGAATAACTTGAAGAAGTTAAATGATCAGGAGGGACATACTGCGGGTGATGCAATACTCTGTGCTCTTGCGCAACGTCTTTCCAATATTTTTGCGGGAATCGCGACGGTATACCGTATCGGTGGTGATGAATTTGTCGTAATCAGTGAAGGGTGTGACTGTACCCGGTATGAACAGGCGAGGGGCCGGGTGATGCAACTCGATCAGGAAGACCTCGATTTTGCCTGGGGTGACGTCGTCTGGATGAATCGCAGTGATGGAGTTTCTATCGATGTCCTGTTTGCTCAATCTGATGAAGCCATGTATCAGCAGAAGCTGCTCATGAAGCAGGGTCTTGCTAGGTGATTCGTTCGTATGATGAATCTATGTGAAGTTCCTTCCGGTATTTATTTACGGTTCTTCGAGCTATCTGTATCCCCCGCTGAGCAAGAATGTCTGCAATTTTTTGGTCGGAAAGCGATTTAGTACCCGTATGCTGTTCCACAATCTCCCGGACCATGTCCATCACGGCCCCCTTGGAAACTTCCTGTGTCCCTGCAGTACTATTGGTGGTGCTTAATGCAGAACTGAATAATTTTTTAATGGGGATGATTCCCCAATCGGTATCGATATACTTTCCCTGCACTGCTCGACTGATTGTGGTTTCGTGGAGAGAAAGTTTTTCAGCAATATGGCGATAGGTAAGCGGTTTGAGATGTTGTGGTCCGTTGAGGAAGAACTCAAATTGAAATCGAAGCAGTTCGATACCGATTTTCTTCATCGTATCACTGCGCATTTGCACCTGATTGATCAATTGCGAAGCCTGTTTGATAGCACTATTGATGTAACTGGCGGCTTCTTTATCATGGTGTTCTTTGGACGTTGAAGAGAGTGCAGAAAAGTCAGGATCGATCGAAAGGGTCGGTAAGTGCTCCGTATTGAGCTGTAACTGCAGTTTCCCATCACGCTTGCGGACAATGAGATCGGGAATGATATACTGAGTCTCTTCAGCACTGTACTGCAAACCAGGATACGGGTTAAGCGTCTGTAAGTACCGGTAGAGGGTTTCAATGTGCTCTTCGTCGGTTTTCAGAGATTTTGCCACTTCTTTGAATTTATGCAATCTCAGTTGTTCCAGATGTTCATAGATGAGCGGAATAAAATAGTGCATATCTTCATCGGATAAATTATCTGATTGTGCCTGAATCACCAACGATTCCCGAAAGTCCTGAGCTGCAATGCCGCTTGGATCGAGACCCTGCACAATTTTCAGAACATCAAGTAATTTGGGTTGTCGTGATGGATCAACAAGAGACTCCACCGGATTGCGATGGAAGCCGTTGTGATCAAGGTTGCTGATGATGATTCTCCCCAGTTCTGCCGCTTCTTCAGAGAGTCGCAGACAACCGAGTTGTCGCAACAGGTACTCCTGCAAAGTCTCTGATCGGGCAAGGGCCCCTTCAAGAAACTGCTGGTTTCTGTCCGCAGCTTCCTGATCGTAATTTGACGAGTAGTGAGTGGAGAACTGATTACTCTCTGACCGATACGGAGTATTATCGCTATAATCGTCTTCAGGACGACTTCTTGCCTGCTGTTCCGATATTCGTTCAAGAGAAACTGAACGTTCAGAGGGGATTTCCAAGGCGGGATTCTGCTCAATTTCGGTTTTAATCTTCTGCTGAAGTTCCAAAGAGGACATAGCCAGAATTTCAAACGTCTGGATGAGCTGCGGAGAGAGGGTGAGTTGCTGTTTTAACGTCTGCTGTAAGCCTAAGGAAGGACTCATATCAATTCACCTTCGGAAAAATCATCACCAAAATAGATGTTTCTTGCTTCTGTATGACGAATAAGTTCTTCACGAGTTCCACTAGCAAGGATCTTCCCCTCGTGTATGATATGCGAGAGATGCGTTATTGCCAAGGTATCACGAACATTATGATCGGTTATGATAATTCCGATACCACGTGATGCCAGACGTTTAATGATTCGTTTGATCTCATATACTGCCTTAGGATCGATACCGGCAAAGGGTTCGTCGAGAAGGAGAAATAGGGGATTACTTCCAAGAGCTCGTGCAATTTCTGTCCGACGTCGTTCTCCTCCACTGAGGGTGTACCCCCACTGGTGACGGATATCGGTGAGTCCGAATTCATACAGTAATTGTTCAACGGTTTCCTGTTTTTCCTGTTTGCTCAGATCTTCACGGGTTTCCACCACGATGGCAAGATTGTCCTCGACAGTGAGTTTACGAAAGAGTGACGGTTCCTGCGGCAGATACGATAAGCCCAACGAGGATCTGCGATACATGGGCATACGGGTAATATTACGGTCATTGAGGAAGATTTCACCGCTATCTGATCGGATGAAACCGACGATCATATAAAACATGGTGGTCTTTCCTGCTCCATTTGGTCCCAGTAACCCGATAATCTGGCCCGATTTGAAGGAGAGCGAAACCCCTTGTACCACGGGTTTCCTTCCATATCGTTTGGTGAGATTATCTACTGCAAGGGTAGCTGTCGAAACTGAATCACTCATGGAACGTCCCCTCAATAGCTCCTTCCATGATGATCTCATCTGTCTGAAGATTAACCGTGGTGATAGCGCTGCGATATACATCGGATTTCCATTGGATCTCACTGTTTCCGATCAGCAGTAACTGCTGATTATTCCGATCGTATTCAATACTATCGGCTCTGCACACCATTGGACCGGATTCCGTATGACGTAAGAGTTTTGCGGAGATCTGGAGCTTCATGAGTCCCAGATTTCTACTGTATGAGAGGTAGGCTCCGCTTGCTAGTATTTCATGTTTCAGGTCCTGTACTTCTACCCAGCCATCGACGAGCAGCTGCTCCATCTCACGATCATATGAAAGTGAGGTACTGTTGATCATGATCTGCTGCTCTTTATCGATGATTTGGACGTTTCCCTGAGCTGTGATGTAACGGGCTTCCGGTCCGATGAGCTCAATGCTTTGAGCTTCAAACTGGATTGATCCTGCCTCTACAACTGCACCCTGACTGAGTAATATCGTTTCCTGTCCCTCACGCATTACTGCACGCGTGTATCCCCCGCTGAATGAAATGGGCTGTGCTGCAAACAACTGTGTGAAACAGCAGAGAAACAGAAGTGTTATCGATAATCTGGTGATCAATTTACTGATCATAGTACAGTTGCCCTTCCTCTATATGAGAAAATTCAAATGTCGCAGTTGCAAAGTCGCCACGAAATCCGGTTCCGCTCAGTATATCATGTTCTGACCGTATGATGGTCACTAAAGTATGTTCATCGGAAGTGGCTATACGATTTGGATGGTCCCACTGCAGAATTTCAGCTTCAATGACAAAATCATCACGATGATTTCGGATGATCACATCCCCGGTCATGCTCATACAATCGGTAGCGGTGTCGACTATGGCAGCATCGCACGATCCGCTGAAGAGCAATATTCCTTCATCATTGCTTTGGGTGAAATGGACCTGATGTATATGTGTCTGCTGCATGGTGTCATACACTTCGATGGAAGCCGCCTCAATCCGAAGCGGTTCACTTCCAGAGATTTCCCAGAGGTATTGTGCTTCTTCCATCCGTATGCTTGGATAGGAATTTTGTTCTCCCGGTGATGCAAACTCCTCAGGCGCAAAGGAACAGGAACTGAGAAGTATACCTATGGCACCGAGCAGTACGACTATTTTCACTGACTCTCCTGCATGAGAATACGGGTAACTTCCGGGGTATATTCATTCGATTTGCGTTTGGAAAATATTCTGCTGATGGCAAATCCCAGAGCAATGCCGACAATCCCTAACATAATGCGAAGGCCTTCGGATGCTTCCCCGGAGAAAAGCGACGGCGCATAATAACCTACCGGGAACAGAAGGATCGGAACGAGAAGAGCGACAAATCCTGCGGTGATAGTCTTCCCTGGAGGAAGGTATAACTCAACGGTATCACCAATTTTCAGTTGATTTCCTGTGCGGTTCCGGGCAGTAAAGGTTTTACCCTTGGTTGAACAGAAAGTGCCGGCATGACAATTCTCACAGGCTGCTGTGGAACACATGACCGTGACCATTTCATTATGTGATACCGATACGACAGATGCTTGTTCGTACATGGCTGATTACTCCTTATGATACTGCAGGAGCTTCCTGCTTTAATTGGACCGGTTGTTTTACCAGTTCAATCTTACAGGCACTTCCTGTCTCGTCTATCTCTACAATAACTCCCTGTAGTTCCAATTTACCCCAGCTCTCCCGGGATCGGGAAGGAATTTGGGTAATAAACCGCTCAATTTCTCCCGCGCTTTCAAATCCTCCCACACTATCGGTACTTCCACATCGTCCGTTATCGGTGATCATGGCAGTCCCGTGGGCGAGGATACGTGCATCGGACGTAAGGACCTTGGTATGGGTGCCAATCATGGCTGCAACTTTTCCATCAACGTGAAAAGCCATGGTCTGTTTTTCTGCCGTAGTGGATGCGTGGAACTGCAGGCATAGGATTTCAACCTCTCCCTTCAATCGTTCAATGAGTGCCTGAGCTGCTATGTAGGGGTTCGCCAGGTGAGTCCTTGGAAAATCAGAGGTGCCCAGAAGGGTGATGAATCCGACTTTTTTCCCTTCAATTTCAACAATGCGATATCCTCTACCGGGATTTCCCCCAGGATAGTTTGCTGGACGGATAATTTTTCCGTTCTTGGCGATATGTTCGACCATATCTTTTTTGTAGTAGGTCTTTTCTCCCGTAGTGATGAGATCGATTCCCATTTTATTCAGCTGCAGCGCATGGTTTTTCCCAATGCCGAAACCGTTTGTAGTTCCTTCACCATTGGCAACCGTATAGTGGACTGCATGCTCTTTTTTAAACGCTTTCAGTCCATCCCGTAATGCATAGATACCGGGACGACCGATAATTTCTCCAAGAAACAGAATACGTATGTTCATGAACATACTGTAGAGGTCTTTCAAACCTTTTTCAAGTTTCCTTGTCGCAAGAGAAAAAGGGTCCTACAATACATATATGCATAAAGGTGCTCACATGCGTCGTCTCTTCCAGCTCATCATGAATCATATCTTCCTGTCATTACGCAAGGTACCATATCAACGCAACGGGAAATCCATTGTCGTTGCTCCCGGTCCTGATCGACCGGCACAGCTGGTGGGGTTGATGACCAGAAAGGAAAAGTTCGATTATCTCTCAGGAACCCATGGATTTTCGCTCCGTGCGATACCGCGCCTGGGAATTCCTGCCGTGTGGATGAGTGATGCAACGAGCGGCATTCGGGGAGTAAAAGCTCCGATAACCGTATTCCCCTGCACAATAGCCATGGCAGCGAGTTGGAATCGGGAACTGATCCGGAAGGTGGGAGCGGTGATCGGAAGTGAATGCCGTGCAACCGGGGTATCAATACTTCTCGGACCGGGAGTGAACATAGCCCGAGTCCCGATCGGAGGAAGAAACTTCGAGTATCTAGGAGAGGATCCTTTCCTTGCCGGTCAGATGGCATCGCATTACATCAAGGGAGTACAGAGTCACAAGGTGATCGCTACGGTGAAGCATTTTGCCTGTAACAACAGCGAATACGATCGACATAAAAGTAATAGTGTTGTAGATGAAAAGACCCTCCATGAACTCTACCTGAGAGCCTTTGAGACAACGGTATCGGAAGGGGTACAGGCGATTATGACCGCTTATAATCCAGTTAACGGTACGTATGCTAGTGAACATGCTTACCTGATCACAGAGGTGCTACGTGAAAAGTGGCAGTTTTCCGGGATGCTGCTCAGTGACTGGAATTCGTTATATGCAACAATCGGTGTTCTTCAAAATGGCGTAGATGTTGAGATGCCCAGAGCCCGATGGTTTACTCGGAAAGCACTGTATAAAGCGCTTTCGTTACATCCTGAGCTGCACAAGCAGATTGATCAGAAGGTGTTGTCGGTATTAACGGTGTGTGATTGGTTTGGCATTCTCGATCGTCCCGTGGTCGATAATACTGTGCCCATCGGGACGGAAGAACATAGGCAGACAGCCAAAACAATGGCTTTTGAGTCCATTGTACTGTTGAAAAATGAACATTTATTGCCACTTGAAGCACCTGATCTTAAGCAGATTGTTCTCGTCGGGCAGTTTGCAACCGGGGAGCCTATCGGAGGAGGTGGCTCGAGTTTTGTTTTTCAATGCAATCCAGGAATTTCTCTTGCTGAGGTTCTTCAGCAAGCTCTCCCCGACTGCTCCATACGTACTCTGACCGGACGTTGGTGGAATCAGCCCCAGCAGCTGTCTGCGATCCAAGAAGCCTCGGTTGTACTTGCTGCTGTCGGCTTTGGTCATGTATATGAGAGTGAAGCATATGATCGGCCATGGGAGTTGCCCGATTACGATCAGCAGGTCATTGCTCATATCACCGAGTTGCATCAGCGTACGGCGGTGATGATCCACGCTGGCGGTGCTCTTGATTTTTCGTGGATTCATTCGGTAGCAGCGGTGTTGCAGTGCTGGTATTTGGGATCTCAATCAGCGGCCGCACTTGTCGATGTGCTCCTTGGTGTGGTAAATCCCTCAGGGCGTCTGCCGATCTCCGTGGGAAGGAAACTGAATGATTATGTGTCGATGCAATCGTATCCGAAAGATTATGATCAACTTTCACTTACAAGAGTCCGTAGCGGACAGGGCAATCCCCGTAAGCGAACCATCTGGCCGATACATTATCATGAACGGATGATGGTAGGATATCGACAATTTGATACCATAGGACCCGATCCAATGTTTCCGTTTGGGTATGGTTTATCATACACGGAATTCTCCTACGATGCTGTTACGATTGCTCAACAGGGAGAATTCTGGAACGTTTCCTGTATCATTACCAATAGTGGCGATCGTGATGGCTGTGAGGTGGTACAACTCTATGTGAGACAGGAAATGATCGACGAGATGCACCCGTTTCAGCAACTACGCGGTTTTGAGAAAGTCTTCATCGCAGTCGGACAATCGAAGAAGGTAGTCTTTACCCTGAAACATGAAGATTTTGCTGAGTACGACGAACAATCGCATCAATGGATTGTTCTCAGTCAGGCAAGAAGTATTGCCATCGGTTCGTCTTCCCGCGACATCCGTTTGGAAGTTTCTGTACCGCATATAAAGTAAGACCCGAACCGAACGGTCCGGGTCCTATCAGCAATTGTTCCTATGCACGAGCAGCAGCTAACGCTGCCTCATAATCAGGATGATCGGTCACTTCAGGAACGTACTGAACATACTGTACCGTATTGTGTTCATCAAGGATGAAGATTGACCGGGCAATAAGTCCCACATTCGGCAGGTAAGCTCCAAAGGTATGGGCAAAGTCTCGATCCTTGTAGTCACTTATCGTGATGACCTTATCGATTCCGGCGACTCCACACCAACGCGCCTGAGCGAACGGGAGATCCATCGAAATGGTGATAACGGTCATGTCCGGCAGACCGGCAGCTTCACTGTTGAAACGTCTCACCTCTGCATCGCACACTGATGTATCGAGTGAGGGGACTGCTACAATGAGCTTCTTTCCCTTAATTTCACTGAGTTTGAATGGGCTGAGATCATTCTTTACTGCGGTGAAGTCGGCAATAGTATCACCAACGTGTATCTCTGTTCCTACTAATTCAACTGGGGTTCCCCCAAATGTAACTTTCATAACTTTCCTTCCTTTATATCCTGAGATATGTGGGTAACATACTCATGGTTTATCCTATCGGCAACTCTTGTACATTGACAAAAGTGATGTCTCTGCGGTATAGTCTCGAGGTGCGCCCAGATGGCGGAATTGGTAGACGCGCTAGGTTCAGGTCCTAGTGGTGGTTAACACTGTGCAAGTTCGAGTCTTGTTCTGGGCAAAGAGAAAAGCCGGTTATTCCTTGATGGAAGACCGGCTTAGTTTTTTTGGGCTCAACTCATTTTTCTGTGGGATCGGTATGTAGCTGGAGGTCTTCTAGTTGCC
>CAYZXD010000030.1:0-27140 GCA_964482325.1 uncultured Spirochaetaceae bacterium
GGACAAACCGAAGGCCAAGTCCAGAGCGTAGGGCAAATTCTTCCTGAGTAAGCTTGTTCCGTTTTCTTTGCTCTTTGATAAATCGTGCAATTGCATCCATAAGCAAATTTTATACCCGAACGGGTAATATTGCAATAGAATAAAGTTAAACTACACCCGAAAAGGTATGATTTAGTTGTTTCTATACCAAGTTATACCCGAAAGGGTCTAATAATAGGCCTGTATTTTCGATCTCATTGAACGTATACCTCTGTTTTCACTACGCGTAATTGACTCTCTTGATGTATCGGATTGTCATTGAATGTATTTTCCTATCCGCTCAGGTATAGGGTTTCCCAGTGGAGTAGTTACGTTTTATATCCCTATTGCGCATCCTGACAACAATCTATCCATCACAGTGATCCATGTTGCACATGGTCAATCATGCCGGACGAGAAAAGAACACCCATCATGCAAGTCATACTAGTTAGGTATCCCATAAGAGGGTTTGTGCTGCCGTGTGAGCACACAAATGGAGCGTCAGCTGCACAGTCTCTCTGCACAGATGGATTTCGAGAAGGAGGACATCATGGAGAATCCTGATTGGGAATATGTCGGTACCTATACCGATATCAAGTCTGGCAGGGCTATCGGCTCACGTCCTGATTCCCTGTTAACTATATAATTTTGTTCTTCCTGTTTGTCTCGGCAAATTATCACGATGCTCTACCAATCCTTTTGGTAATCTTACTAAAATAGGTTCACTCATATCATATCTTCCTGCTTCTATTACATGTATTACAGAAAGAAAGGGGATACCTTATTTCTGACCGGGTGCAGGAAGCATACGGTGAATCATGTACCCTCTCATTCTGTGATGATCTTGATCAATATCTGCTTGTCCCCGTCCCATGATGCTTTCCTTGCGTGGTAATCGGCATTTTCCCTCTTAAGACTTCCCAAGCAGATCCAAGATCATGAATCTTTCCCCAAAAATTCTTGGCATCAGGCGAACAATAACTCTTGTTGCATTATCAGACCTTGAAACGGACTTTACCAACACGAGATGGACTCATGCTCATGTACTGTGCAAATTAGTACGTGAGACACACTCTCCGAGCTTTTGAGAATGCCCCATTTGCACTTCGGCGTTGATCGGTCTCCACATAATTTTAAAAAAAATACTGAAACATCTTGACCCTAACGTTACGGAAGGGTGTACCTATTGCATACGAGGTGAAACAATGGAGTATACAATCAGTCGAGTAGCAGAGCTCAGTGGCGTCACACAGAGGACGTTGCGCTACTATGATGAGATTGGGCTCTTGAAGCCGAGAAGAAGGAATTCCAGCTCCTATCGCATATACGGAAAAGAGGAACTGAACCGGTTGCAACAAATTCTATTCTATCGCGAACTCGGTATGGACCTGATTATGATACAGGAGATCCTTGGAAACGACGACTATTCGATTGAGATGGCGTTGATGCAGCAGAAGGAGCTTTTGCTCAAGAAACGTGCACATTTGAATCAATTGCTCAAGACACTGGAGAGGACTCTTGCAGAACAACGAGGAGAACTGATTATGACTGATGCAGAAAAATTTGAAGGATTCAAGAAAGAGATGATCGAGGAGAACGAACAACGGTTCGGAAAAGAAATACGCGAGTGTTATGGGAATGAGACCATAGAGAAGGCAAATGCAAAGATGATGGGAATGGATATTGAAACCTATAAGAAATTCACAAAGCTTGGGGAAGATTTGCATCAGACCCTCGCAAAGGCAGTAGAAACGAAAGACTGCACCTCCCCTTTGGCTCAGCAAGCGGCGGCATTGCATAAGCAGTGGCTGCTATTCACTTGGCCACAGTACAGTAGTGAATCTCATGCCAATTTGGTGGAGATGTATGTCCAAGATGATCGCTTCAACCAGTACTATCACGGGTACGCAGCTTTTCTACGGGACGCGGTGCATCATATGCTTTCTTTGGAGCAGTAGATCCTCTTTTCAGGAGATGGTCTTGAATCTGAATCTGAAAGCGGATGAACTTCTCGATGTGCTCAAGCGGGAACTTAAGCGATACCGGGGAACGGATATCATAGTAGCTGAGCACGTTGAATTCCAACGTGATCCTTCGTGGAATCCTGATGAGCAGAAAAGGGATACAGACAGTTCTGATCATGAGATTACGATAGAAGCAGAATAATGAAAAAATCTCTGTTTCCCCTTGGGGGTCTTTGGTATTCTCGTGCCTCCATCCTGACAAGTTCTGTGTCTTTGTCACTTTTCTTTTACTCCTGCTCATAGTATATTGGGTTATACATTAACCAGGAGGATTTGTATGAGTGAAATTACGTTGACGAATGCCAACTTTGAATCAGAAGTAGTTAAATCAGACCTACCCGTATTAGTGGATTTTTGGGCTGTTTGGTGCGGACCTTGTAAGATGGTTGCTCCTGCAGTGGCAAAAATTGCTGAGAAATATGAAGGGAAAATCAAGGTCGGAAAAGTGAATGTTGATGAAGAACCCGAACTGGCAGAGAAGTTCAATATCTCAAGTATTCCGACACTGGGCGTGTTTAAGGATGGAAAGCTGGTGAATCAACGTATTGGTGCAGTTTCCCTTTCAGTCCTCGAGTCCTTCGTCTCCGAATACGTATAAGGACTGCCGGGTAATATCGATAAACGGCCGGGTACAAATGTATCCGGCTTTTTGCTATCCACTATAGAGGTACACATGGTTATTGCTGATTGCAAAACACAATTAGAAACAGCTGAAAGACTTATTCAGAGCTTGACCGAGCAGAAGAATCGGGAGGAGCTGATTGATCTTCCCTGGGCAGGAAATCTGGGGACATGGATATGGGATGTGCCATCCAATCGGGTGGTGTGTAATAATCAGAAAGTGCTGAATCTTGGATACTCTCTAGACGAAATACCCGATTCTTTAGGATATGAATTTTTCACTGATTTACTGTTTCCTGGGGACTATGAACCGGTAATGGAGCAGATGCGACGACATTTGCGGGGAATAGACCCCGTGTATGAAGTACAGTATCGCATCCGGCATAAAAATGGTCACTACCGATGGTACTATGATCGGGGGCGGATTACCAAGCGGGACGAACAGGGGAAACCGCTTCAATTGGTAGGTATTGTGTTCGATATCACCGAACAGAAAGAAATGGAAGAACAATTGAAACAGATGGTGGATCATGATGCACTTACCGGCATGCTGAGCAGGCGGGCTTTATTTGCCCATTTGGAGCAATCAGCATCCCCCTTTTGGGTGCTCATGCTAGATATTGATCATTTCAAGCAGGTCAATGATACCTATGGACATACCGCCGGTGATACCGTTTTGGTTGAGGTTGCTCAGCGTATCAGGCAAACATCAGGTAACGAAGATTATTGTGGACGATACGGCGGAGAAGAGTTTCTCGTAATACTCTCGAACCGTAGCGCAGAAGATGCACTCAAAGCGGCAAATCAGATACGGCGTGCTATTGCCGACTGACCGTGTAATGGCACCATTTCGATAACGATCAGCGGTGGACTTGCTGAAGCTGGAGATATGAGTATCGACGATCTGTTGACTCTGGCAGACCAACGGCTATATCAGGCAAAACAACAGGGACGCAACTGTATTATCGGTCCCGAGGCTCAAGGGACATAAATCTCTTCACTGTTTGCCTCACCAAACGAATCGTTGCGCGTAGGCACGATATGCCAATCCGATTTGCTGTCGGTATCGGCACTTTCGTTCATACGGCAGAAGGTTCTTGTTGCCGTATGAGATGTGCTTTCCACTGCGGATTCAGGCGTGGTCGGCAGCGGCAGCCATTGACCTGATGCTTCAAGGAGTTGAGCCCACCTCTGGACCTTTCTCGTTCCGAATCCATCGTAGTTCTCATCACTTTCACTGGTTCGGTTACTATAGAGTACCGCATCGATGATGGTTCCTTCAGGACGATCACAGAGGGAAATTACTCCATTATTCGCACCGATACCCACTTCCCCTGCGTACAGATCATATAGGCACTCACCACTCGGTTCCTGAGCATAGGTGAGTACTACAAAATCACCGTCTTGTACATCGATTGCCGGAAAGACAAACTCTGTATCGAAGTTCTGCGGCATGCCGATATAACAGGTCAATCCTGCAAGATTGCCATCACTGAGCGCTATCAACTCAATACGATCAGGGTTGGAAGCACTCCCTTTAGTGGAAAATTCATTGATCCGTATCTCGGGAAGTTCGGGATTACATCCCCAGACTCCCCGAGTGAATGAGAGGGTATTTCCCATGCGATCTGCTACTGTCCCCGAGACTGAGATGCGTTTTCCCGGTACCAATGGACGACGGAATGTGATCGTCACCGTATCTTCATACGGATGTACTGCGATAATTTCCTGTGTTGATCCTTCACACGAGAAATCCTCGGTTGAGCAGAATACCATTTCATCAAAGTGATAGTTCACCGTGTGAGTATCGATGGCATTGGTCTCAAGGAGTACCGGACTATGATGATCGGTGCCCAAAAACACATTGAATAGTTCTCTTTGCGGCTGTGCTTCACAGGAACACGTACCGCAGATCAGTACGAGCAGTAGTGAAACCTTTACCGTGTGTTTCATAGTTCCTCCTGCCGAATATACGTCGGCCGAGTGATAATTGATTGACCACTTCCCGCTGTTCCTCTACACTTTGCCCGTCAGGGAGGCGTTTCATGGGAAAACTTTGGCAGAAGGGGTATACCCTTGATTCACTCATGGAAGAATTTACCGTAGGTAATGACTATGTGATTGATCTTGATCTGGTGAGTGCCGACTGTCTCGCATCAGTTGCTCATGCACGAACCCTCAATCGGGCAGGGTTGCTCGATGGTGAGGAACTGGACACGCTCGAAGGTGCCCTCACGGAAATTCTCAAGCTCAACAGGGAACAAAAGTTCCCCATCAACCTATCTGATGAGGATTGCCATACAGCAATCGAAGCATATATTACTCAGAAGCATGGAGATGTGGGAAAGAAAATCCATACCGGCAGATCACGAAACGATCAGGTACAGACAGCCCTTCGTCTGTGGATGCGTGAATTTATACTGCAGTTCAGCCTTGAGACGGTGCAACTTGCCCAGGTTCTCCTCTCGTTTGCACAAAAACATGAATTTATTCCGATGCCCGGAAGAACTCATATGCAGATCGCCATGCCCTCGTCTGTTGGATTGTGGGCTGGATCTTTTGCCGAGGAACTCATTGATGAGGCATCGAACCTCTTGAGTCTGTACCGTATCCTTGATCAGAGCCCTCTCGGTTCTGCGGCAAGTTACGGAACCCCGCTGCCGCTCGACAGAACCTATGCGGCTGAGCAGATGGGGTTCAGCAAAGTGCAGCACAATGTGCTCTATGCAAACAACAGCCGAGGGAAATTTGAAGCTATGCTGCTTGACGGGTGTGATTATATCACCCTGACCCTAAGCAAAATTGCTCAGGATCTCATTCTCTTTTCACTGCCGGAGATCGGTTATTTCTCTTTGCCGAAGGAGTTGTGTACCGGTAGCAGTATCATGCCGCAGAAGCGGAATCCTGACGGTCTTGAACTTACTCGAAGCAGAAGCGCTGTGGTGAGTTCCTGTGCTCAACGGGTGAAATCAGTTATTCGCAGTCTCCCGTCCGGTTATAATCGGGATTTCCAGGATACCAAGGAACCCTTGTTCACGGGCACCAAGACTGCTCTCCTGGCAGTTCGGGTCATGCATCTCATGATTGAGAAGCTACAGGTCAATGAGGGTGCATTGCATGAAGGGTGTGTACGAGAACTGTACGCGACAGATGAAGTGCTCAAACGGATAGCTGCAGGCAGATCCTTTCGGGATGTATACCGGGAAGTAGGCATGGATCTCGATTCGGTCGCATCGTACGATCCGGAGGAAACCATCCGGAACCGAGTAAGCGAGGGGACTACCGGAAACCTGCAACTTGCATCAACCGTGTCCGAGGCTACAGAAATCGAGGGACGCTGTAATGAACGAATTGCGACCCTCGATGAAACCTATAGAAACCTTAGTCAGGCAGCCACTGCACTGGTGACTTGGTGAACTAGAGCGCCCAGAGAACTCCAGCAGTCGTGGTGAACAAACCAAGAAGAGGTAGTATAGGATCTGATTCAAATAATGTTCCCTCATCAGTAACTCCAACGACCATCACCGGTATGTTGAGGTTGACAAACAGTCCATAGTTTTTATTAGGTATCCAATATTCTCCCTTCACAGCAGGTCCAATTACTCCGATGAGCATCGACTGAAAATCGGTTAATCCGATGCCACTCAAACCTAGTTTCAGATCGAAGTTTTCGCCGAGGGAAATAGGAAAGGTAATATCTGAGGAAACTACAAAGAAAGCTGAGAGAAAATCATCGACAAATGAGCCATCCCCTCCTGCAAGAAACTCTATATACCTTATGCCGAGAGGATAATTGATTCCCGCCTGAACTGCCATTGGCCCGAGTGGAATATCTACGACTGCCCCTGTTGCAATGAATCCCACCTGACCACCAAGAGCCAATGAATCATTCGCACGAGCAGTGAGTGGCATAGCCAGTACCATGAGCATTACCACTACAAACACCAGAAAAGCTAATCGTTTCATATGCAACCTCCCCAGAATCCAGATATATGTTATCTGGTATCCTATTGGTATCATAACAAATGTATAACTGATAGAACAGAGATTTGTTACAACCTTCGTGACGATCAGACGTTGTGATACGGCATAATCGGCAATTAAGAATAATTGGCAGCGAGAGTTGAATTTGAATGGGGGCTTGTGGTAGAGTACAGCCATGAGTATCGTCAAGCCACATAAGCTGGGAATAATCGCCGGTCCCGGCTCAGAATATTTTGCCGGGAAGGTTGTGAGACACCTGCGCAGGTTGTATCTCGATCGTTATCAAAAACTTAGTGCCGCACTGGTGAAACGGCATGATATGACCTCAGAAGAATTACTCGATGTGGTGACCCTCAATGACGATATGATCAGCAAGAAAATCCCACGGGGAAGGAAGCCGAAAGTCTACACCTGTCCTGATTTTGACATTCCAGTGAAATATACTAAATTTGCCAATGGTGAGGTGAAGGCTGAGGTCTTGCAGGCAGTACGTGGTTTGCGCATGTTCTTTATCTATGATCTGGCCAATCAATATCCGATCAAACTTGCAGGATGTGACGAGCCTGTTTGTGTTACGATCAATGATCATCTGATGTTTCTCTTCACCACGATCAGTGCGCTGAAGAATGCCGGGGTTGAGAGTGTGACGTTGGTGCTTCCGACTTATCCGTATGCTCGTCAGCATAAAAAAAGTGGGAGAGAGGCGCTAACGGCGGCACTGTTCGGCCGAATGTGTGAGAATATGGGGGTTGAACGCATTATCACCCTCGATATCCATTCTCGCGAGATTGAGAATTGTTTCAACCAGACGCATTTGGAGAATTTGCATGCGAGTTATCAGCTGTTGATCAAGTTGCATAGAATTATCGATTTCAGCGATCCGGATTTGGTGGTGGTCAGTCCCGATACCGGTGCGGTCCAGCGGAATAAGTTCTATGCTGAATCACTGCATCGACCTCTGGCCATGCTGTATAAAGAGCGCGATTACTCCATCGTCAGTAAGGACGCCAAACGATCAAATATTAAAAGTATCAGTCTCCTCGGTGATGTGAGCGGAAAGACCGTTCTGATGGCTGATGATATGATCGGCACGGGAGGCACCCTGCTGATCGCAATGAGAGAGCTGAAACGTCTTGGAGCAAAAAGAATTATCTGTCTGGTGAGTCTTCCCTTTTTCAACAGTACCTCACGGGAAGAGTTTGATGATGCGTATAAAGAAGGTGTATTTTTCCGGATCATCGGCACCAATGCGGTGTTTCACGATAAGACCCTTACCGATAAAGAGTGGTTTTTGCAGGCTGATGTCACTGAGCTGTTCGCTCGGGTGATCAGTCGTCTGCACCACGGGCGACCGTTGAGTCCACTTCTTGATAACCGGCAGTTTATTCACCGGTTTGTGGATACTCGACAGGCAAATCCGCAAGCTCCATCGCCGGGGAGCAAGGAAGTCTACCGAGATCGGTAAGATTCAACGCTCCTCGGCTGGTCACCAAGCCCCGCCCACGTATGACGGAGTCATGCGCTACCCGATCAAACAGGAGACGCACTATGCGGATGTCAGATAGAATTTCAGGATTTCAAGCTTCCCCGATTAGAAGACTCGTTCCCTATGCCAATGATGCAAAACGACGAGGAATTCACGTATTTCATTTAAATATCGGACAACCCGATATCATTACTCCTCCCCATGTAATTGAGGCGGTACAGAATTACGCCAAACATATTATTGCCTATGGACAAAGTGAGGGAGAACAGGAATTGCGCGAGGCCTTACCCGATTACTATAGTACGTTCGGCGTCTCTGTTGATCCAGATGATATTATGATCACCACCGGCGGCAGTGAAGCAATTCAGTTCGCCTTTATGACCCTCTGTGATCCCGGTGATGAGGTGATTGTTCCCGAACCCTACTATACAAACGTAGGATCATTTGCTCGGGGAGCTTCGGTGGTACTCAAGCCGGTGACCAGCCAGCTTGAGGATGGGTTCACCCTTCCCGATATTGATCACTTCAAAGCTCAGATCACTGATAAGACACGGGCAATTCTTCTCTGCAGCCCGAACAATCCCACCGGACATATCTATTCTGACCACGAGTTCCGTCAGATTCTGCATCTGGTGAAAGAACATGACATTTTTCTCATTGTTGATGAAGTATACCGAGAGTTCTGCTACGACTGTAAGGAGTTCACCAGTGTGCTGCGTTATTCCGAGTATGCAGACCGAGTCATTGTAGTTGATTCCTTTTCCAAGCGATACAGTATGTGTGGCGCCCGTATAGGTGCCTTGATCAGCAAGAATCATGAGGTTCTAGATGGGGCAATGAAGCTTGCTCAAGCACGGTTATGCCCTCCTGATATTGAACAGGTGGCTGCTCTAGCAGCGGTGAAAACACCGCGAGAGTATCTAGATAAGGTAAAGATCGAGTATCAGAAGCGACGGGATTTTGTTGTTCAGGAACTCAGCACCATCCCGGGAGTTACCTGTAGTGAGCCAAAAGGAGCTTTCTACCTTGTTGCCCGATTACCCGTGGAAAACGCAGAAGATTTCTGCATTTATCTTCTCCGTGATTTCCAGTTGCATGGGCAGACCGTCATGCTGGCTCCCGCAGAGGGTTTCTATGTAACTCCCGGTCTCGGGCGTGATGAAGTGCGCATTGCCTATGTACTCAATACCGTTGATCTCAAGCATGCAATGAACTGTCTCCGCGCGGCACTTGAATCGTATCCTCATAAAACTCGCTGACGAAGCAAATTTTTCCACTGCAGGATATGTTGCATGCTGCTGATACTCAGGGTATGATGAGATGGTTGTACTTGAGGGGTGGCTGATGAAAAACAAGATTAAGCGGGCACTGAAACGAAGCCTTATGATGGTTTTCGATGTGGTGATGTTATATGTGTGTGTTATGGTAGCATCCTATGCGGTTACCGGTAATCTTCAACTTCTCCATACATATCCCGCTGCAGTATTCGCCATAATATTTGTTCAGGTTTTTGTACTCGGTCTTTTCCGTGTGTATCATATCCGACTGATCGACAGTTCTCTGGATTTAGTGATGCGCGGAGCCGGAGGGCTGCTCTTTTCTTCTCTCCTGATTCTGATATTCATGCTCACGCAGCTTAAAGAGTTTGAGTTTGCTTTTCGTGTTATCAGCGTTTATGCAGCTTTTTCCCTGCTCGGTCTTATGGGATACCGTGTCATCTACCGCATAATTATGAGTTATCAAGTGCGTTCGGTAGCTCGGAACGGATACCCCCGCACGATCGTCTACGGTGCGGGAGAAATCGGATTGCAGCTCTCTCGTCAGTTTTTCAAAAAGAAACTGCCCTATCATCTCGTAGGATTCATCGATGATGACCCCTCCAAGCAGTTCTCAATTGTCGGTGGATTGACCGTGCTTGGTGATAGTGACAATCTTGCCGATATGATCCGAGCAAACCAGGTAGAGGTGTTGATACTCGCCATTACCAACCTTTCAAGTGAAAAAATGCGTATTGCCCTAGATATTGCCAGAAAATTTGGACTCGATACCAAGATTGTTCCCTCACTGTTTGAATTGGAACAGGGACGAAAAAGTGTTGCCGATATCCGATCAATTAACTTTGACGATCTCCTGGGCCGCAGTCCTGTTACGTTCGATAAAACTCCCATCCGTGAAATGGTTACGGACAAACGGGTTCTGGTTACTGGAGCCGGAGGTTCCATCGGGAGTGAGATCGCCCGTCAGCTCCTCTCTTATCAACCGGCACAGCTGTTGATCCTCGATGTTGATGAGACTGACCTGCATGATCTCTCATTACAGTTACATAACTACCAGAGTGAATTTTCTGCTCAGATTATGCCGATCGTATGTGATGTGCGCAACGCATCCAAAGTGGATCAGGTGTTCTCGCAGTATCGTCCGCAGCTGGTCTTCCATGCTGCTGCCTATAAGCATGTGCCCATGATGGAGTACTATCCCGAAGAGGCAATCAGAACCAATGTGGGAGGGACGTACCATATATTGAGTGCTGCGGTGCGCTTTGAAGCCTCCCGATGCATCCTCATTTCTACCGATAAAGCGGTAAATCCGACCAATATCATGGGAGCAAGCAAGCGGGTTGCTGAGATGGTGGCGAGTCTGTTCAGCAATGAAAAAACTGAGATTGTCTGTGTACGCTTTGGCAATGTCTTAGGCAGTCGCGGATCCATGCTCCCCCTTTTCCTCGAGCAGATGCGTGCCGGATTACCCGTTACCGTCACCGACAAACGTATCATCCGTTATTTTATGACGATCCCTGAAGCAGTCAGTCTGGTGTTTCTCGCAGGAGCGCTTGGTTCCGGTGGTGAAGTAATGGTTCTTGACATGGGTGAACAGGTGAATATCTATGAATTTGCCAAGCGGCTGGTAAAATACTTTGGCGATGGGCGCAGTGAAGTGGTAGTCACCGGATTGCGCCCCGGAGAAAAGTTGTACGAAGAAAAACTCAGTGATAAGGACAAGACCATTCCGACCGATAATCCTAAGGTGTTCAAGGCATTGGTGAATGGAACGCTCAGTCACGATGCCTTTGAACAGTTTATACAGGACATCTACACGATGGAAAGCGATCGGCTGGTCGCGAAACTGTGTGAACTGGTTCCTGAATTTACCTATCAAGGGCCGGTGAATTTACCAGGAAAGCAGACATGAAATCGTACTGTCTCTACTGTCGAACCGGTGCAGAACAGAAATTAGTCTATCTGTTGAAAAAGGATGTCCGTGATTATCTGGGGCTTGATGCACAGATTCTGTATCCCACACGGGTGATGAACCAGAAGAAACGGGGAGAATGGAAGCGGGTTGAGCAACCGTTACTTCCCGGATACGTGTTTATCTACCTTGAAGAAGAGGTCGCTTTTCCGGTGTTCATCATTCAGCAGGAGCGGGATGCTTATAAGATTCTTCGTAATCTTGATGGAACCATGGAGCTGAAAGGTTCCGATGCGCAGTATGCCTCATGGGTATTCAATCATGGAGGAAAGTTTGAACCCAGTACGGTTGTATTGAAAGAAAACCAGATTGTGAAAGTGCTTGATGGACCACTGCAGGATCTGCAGGGGCGTGTAACAAAGCTCGATCGACACCATAAGCGGGTAATTGTAGCCTTCACGTTTGCCGGTGTAGAGAGAAAGGTCAATCTCAGTGTCAATATCATCGAAGCAGGGGAGGAGTGATTGTAGTGAAGATACTCCACACCTCCGATTGGCATATCGGCAGGACGCTTCACGATAAAAAGCGCACAGATGAGTACCAAGCGTTCTTTTCATGGCTTCTTTCAGTGATCACAGAACAGCAGATCGACCTGTTACTCATTTGTGGTGATGTTTTCGACTCCATTGCTCCGGGAAATCGGAATCTTGAACTGTACTATGATTTTCTCAAATCGGTAGTGGATGCTGGTTGCTCCCATGTGGTGGTCACCGGAGGTAATCATGATTCACCTTCTCTGCTGAATGCCCCGAAGGAGATCTTGGGAGCCCTTGGTATACAGGTAATAGGTGGAGCACTCTCAGCTGAAGATGAGGTGCTTCTTTTGCGTGATGCTGCCGGAGAACCTGAGGCTATCGTTTGTGCCGTCCCCTATCTCCGCGATCGGGATGTACGGACAGCAGGAGAACAGCAAAGCTCAGCGGATGCTGCACAGGCGCTCATTGCAGGTATTGCAGATCATTATGAAGCAGTGAGAAATCATGCCCTGAAATTGAGAAGCAGCTTAAAAAATTCGGTCCCGATACTAGTTACCGGCCATCTTTTCACTTCAGGCGGGAAGACGATTGCCGATGATGGCGTTCGTGATTTATATGTCGGCACCGCAGCTCAGGTACCCCATACCATCTTTCCTGCGGAATCTGATTACGTAGCTCTCGGGCATCTTCATGTCGCTCAAACCGTTGCCTCATGTGAAACGATTCGGTACTCAGGATCTCCCATTCCCATGGGGTTTGGGGAATCCGGTCGTAAGAAAGTCGTGGTTCTGGTTGAGTTTTCTGCGGAAACTCTTTTTCCTCATATAGCAGAGATTCCTGTACCGCAATTTCAACAGCTCAGGAAGATAGAAGGAACGGGTGATGAAATTGAAAAACAATTGGAACGTCTTGCGGCTGCCGATGAATCTGTCTGGGTGGAAATAGTGTATACCGGTACCCTTTCTCCTTCCGCTCTCAGTGAACATCTTGAGGAGCTGGTTCAGCAGACTCCTATTGAAATACTTAGAGTGCGCAATACCCTGGTCAGCGAAAGGATGCTGCACGGTTCGCAGCCGAATCAGACGCTGGATGAGCTTGATGAATGGGAAATTTTCCGTCGTAGACTTGACCATGAGGATATTGAGATAGCAGAAAGGGCGCTGCTGCATCAGTTGTATGAATCGGTTCTTTTTTCCTTCGGTGAGGAGGAATCGTGAGAATAGTAAAAGTTGCTTTTGCGAATCTGAACTCACTGTATGGTACCTGGGAAATAGATTTTTCCCACCCGGCATATATTCATGATGGCATTTTCGCCATTACCGGGCCTACCGGTGCAGGAAAGAGTACTATTTTGGATGCTATATGTCTTGCCCTGTACGGAAGGACACCCCGCCTCGATTCGGTGGGAGGACAATCGAATGAGATTATGAGTCGTCATACAGCGCATTGCTTTGCCGAGGTAACATTTGAAACGGCTCAAGGCCGGTTTCGATGTACCTGGAGGCAACGGCGCGCTCGCAATCACATTGATGGAAATCTCGTTGCTTCCGAGCATGAGTTTATAGATGCAGCCACAGATACCATTATATGCAATAAAAAGCGTGAAGTAGCCACGGCGGTTGAATCCTCCACCGGGATGAACTTTGAACGGTTCACCCGTTCTATGCTCCTTGCCCAGGGGCAGTTTGCTGCATTCCTCACCTGTGATGCAGATCAACGGGCTCCCATCCTTGAACAGATAACCGGAACTGAAATATATTCCCGAATTTCCCAGACCGTACATGAGCGGAAACGGGAGGAGGAGCTCAGGCTGCAGCAGTTGCACCAACAAGCTCAGTCTCTACAGCCGCTTACTGAAGATGCCGTTGCACAGCTCACAGGGAAACTATCTCTGATGCACCGATGGGAGCAGCTGCTCACCTTGCGGATTGCAGCAATCCGCACCGCATCTTCCACCCTTGAGCAACAACGTGCTTTGGGCGAAACACTCGAAAGACTGCAGCAAAAGTCAGCTCAGATGAACGATGAACAGTCATCTATGGATGCAACACGAAAGCAATATGAGCGTGCAATGCAGGCGCTCGAATTGGAGAGCAGGTATCAGAAGCTGGAAGAGCTTCGTAAAGTGCAACAGGAAGATCAGGCGCTGCTGAAACGGGAACAACAACTGCTAAACAAGTGCAGAGAACAGGCAGGACAGGCAGAGCATGATCACAAAGAGGCTGCTGAACGGGTATCTGAAGCACAACGATCCCGAGATGAGGCTCAACCTGCATTACGACATGCACGAGAAGTTTCACAACATCTTGCCACGCTGATTGCCCGTGCAGATACCGCTCGCGTGCAACTTGCAGAACAGATAAAACAGCGAAGAGCGCATATCAGTGAACGTATCGCGTTACAGCAAGTGCTGAATAAGCAGTACCGGCAGCTGAACGAAAAGGCACAATGGATTGCTGAGCATCAAGTCGATTCCCGACTGGAAGAGGTTCTGCCAGATGTCCAGATGGCGGTACATGCGGTCAAACAGGCTGAACAGGAACTACAGGAACAGGAATCGTTGCTTCTATCTGCCCGGAAAATGACCATTGCAAAACAACATGATTATGAGGTTGCAAGCGCTCGTTGCCTCGAACAGGAGAAGGCCGTTCAGGAGTGTGAAAACAAGCTGAATGAGAGACAAGTAATACGTGATCGGCTGCTTGAAGGGGGAACCAAAGCTTCGCTGCAACGTGAATATCGTCTTGTTCACGAGCAGCAGCTCCTGCAGGCTCGTATCGCTTCATTGACCGAACATCGTAATCATCTTGTTGATGGGAAACCCTGTCCTCTCTGCGGGGCAATTGAACACCCGTGGGCACATACTTCACTGCCAACGAGTGAGGATACTGAGCATCATGTACAACAATTGCAGAAATTGCTTGATAGAGTGGAACAGGAAGAATTACAGGTACAAAAACTCAAAGAGAAGCAGTCGGAGGTGCTTTATGATCAGCATATGGCGCAAAGCCTTCGGGATCAGCTGCTGCAACAGAAAGATGAGGCTGTAAAGCAGGAAGCAGAAATCCAAGCAGCGCAGGATGCGGCGAAAGAGCAATGGGATAAGCAGAAAGAAGCTCTTCAGAAGTTACTCACTCCGTATGGTTTCGCTCAATCACCGGCTGATCCCTACACTCAGTTGCACCAACGTCTTCAGACATTCAGAGATGCTGAGAAAGCTGGTGAACATATGCAGGTCTCCATCAGGCAGGATGAACAGCAGTTCAACTCATTGCACAATACTTTGCTCAGCGAGCAGCAGCATATACAAAACCTGAGAGAGACACTTGGGGAGCAGCGACAAGCATGCGGACGTGATGAGAAATTGCTGAAAGAACTGCTTGGCGATCAGAGTGCCGATGAACTGCAGCAATCGCTTGATATCAAGCTCGCCGAGATGCAAAAGGAGATGGAAGCTCTTAAGGGTACTTGGGAAACGGTAAATCGGGAACTTGCCCTCCATCTACACAGTGCAGATGCAGTGGAAAAACGTATTGCTGAACAGGGGGAACGGTTACCCTATCAGGAACAAGAATTTCTGCAACTGCTGAATGGGCAGGGATTTTCTGATGAACCGGACTTTCTGCATGCTCGGTGTTTGCCGGATGAACGGGCTCAGATGAAAGAGGAGCTTGCAGCATGGGAAGCAAAGAAACGGTCGTATGAGGTGAGAATCACCGAGACTCAGCGAAACCTTGATGCGGTATCAGTGGAGCACCTAGCTTGTTGGGATCGTGAAAGTCTTCGTCAGGCTGCCGA
The DNA here is from genome assembly GCA_964482325.1 of uncultured Spirochaetaceae bacterium. Classification (GTDB taxonomy): domain Bacteria; phylum Spirochaetota; class Spirochaetia; order Sphaerochaetales; family Sphaerochaetaceae; genus CAYZJV01. The sequence continues at coordinate 15,657 of CAYZXD010000030.1, forward strand.
CCGCAGTGAGCTTCAGATACGTGATATCCATCAGCAGATGGGAGCAATTCAACAGCAACTTGATCATTATGAGGATCAGCAAGCACTCTATAGCGATCACCTGCTGAGAGTAGAGCAACAGAAACAGGTGTTCCATGGCTGGGATCGTCTGAACATGCTCATTGGATCCCATGATGGAAAGAAATTTAGGAATTTTGCTCAGAGCCTCACCTTTGAGCTTCTCATTACTCACGCCAATGAGCATCTTAATACGCTCACTGACCGATATCTGTTAATCGCTGATACCAATAAAGTGCTCGATATTTCCGTAGTCGATCTGTATCAGGCAGGAGAGGTGCGATCAGCAAAAAATCTTTCAGGGGGGGAGAGCTTTCTCGTCAGTCTTGCTTTAGCTCTGGCGCTCTCAACGATTGCCAGTAAGCGTGTGCAGGTTGATTCCCTCTTTCTCGATGAAGGATTTGGCACCTTGGATGAACAGACTTTGGAGACGGCACTCACGGCACTGAGTACGTTGCGCAGTCGCGGGAAGCTGGTGGGAATTATCAGTCACGTTGGGGCACTGCAGGAACGAATTCCTGTACAGCTTTCGGTGATTCCCATATCAGGTGGGGTCAGTCGTATTGAAGGCCCGGGGTGTGTGGGAAGATCATGATCTTCTCATCTGATTTCCTCTCAGCAATGCAAACAGCTGCACGCGATTGGTTACCTCAAGTTTGCTATAGATATTCTTCACGTGAGTTTTTACCGTATTCATGCTGATAAACAGCCGTTCGGCAATTTCCCGGTTTGTTTTTCCTTCTACCAGCAGCTCTATGATCTCTTGTTCTCTACTTGAAATTCCCTTTGCATCCAAAAACGGGTTGGGAAACTCATTGCCGGCGCAGGGGGTATCATAATCCTGAAAATAGTGTCGACTGATAAAAAAGTACAAATAAACCACGAAGACGGCGAAACTGAGATAGGCGATTTTGAAGGTGTGTTCACGGAAAAAAATGAGATCGATCGGAAGGCTAAGAAGGAGGGGCAGAAAGGTATAGCTGATGCCATGCAACAGCTGCTCCTGTTCCCATCCTGAGGCCTTTTTACTATAAATCAGTGCGATAAAGCCATGGAGTACCATAATCATACTTCCACTGAAGAAATGGTAGCCAAAGGTGAGGTTCATGGCAATGATCCAGTTACCTCTACTGTTACCGAGGATGAAATAGAGACTGAGCAGTAGGAAAAGGACGATAATCACCGAAAGAATACGATAACCAAGTTTCTGCTGCTTTGGCGGTATGGGAAGGAGGCTGATCATATATCTGCTCATCACATATAACAATGCTGTGGTGAGAATGATGGATGCGAGGGTGATCCACAAAGCATATCCTTCATAGACTTTCCCACTCAGCAGTTCAGGGGGATAGACGCGGTGCACATAGGTAACGAGCATAGTAAGACAAATCTGAAGACACAGTGGAACGAGCACCATCAGGAAGTTCATGGTATAGGCATCTCGAGCGCGGACATGCAGCAGAATACAGAGACAGGTGATGGATAGAACAAGCGCAGTCGTAGCAAATAACAAGATGTCACCAATGATGAACACAGACGAAGTCCTCCTTTACCGGTGCTGATGGAAGTGTACCACACCGGCATGACCATTGTCTGCAGGATTTGTCAGGGTTTGTTCGGGACGATCCGGTTCAGCTCAGGTGGAGCATAGCCGGCAGGGAAGTCACGTTGATGGACGGGATAGAACACAGAATTAAGGCCGAACGGGCCTATCCTTCCCCGGAGGATGAGCTTTTGATCATCTACCCAGCAGTCACACGTAAAGGAACGGCCCGACCGAGGGTCAAGAATTCTCCCGCCTCTCCACCGATCTTCCGCACGTTCAAGTTCCCAAAACAGATCAACCTCCAGTAATTTCGGTTGATCAGCAATGGTTTTAATTCGTTGTGAAGGGTTTCGGTGTGTTTCCAGTAAAGCGCCTGTTTTTTCATCAAAGCTCACGATGATACGCCCATAGAGTTTTTCTTCATACTCGTATACAGCCATGATTGAGGTGGTAAATCCTTCTTTTTCATCAACTGTTTTCCAGAATCCAATAGCATCTTCAGGTGTCTGAGCAAAAAGCGGGTTGAGCATAGCCATGCAGATTCCGGCAATGATCACTATATTGCGTGTGCCAGCTTTCACGGCGTAATCTCTCCTATCTTGTCAGAACAGGTACGATATACTCATTTTGAGTGAATCATTATTCTGCCAAGTGTTAAAAATACTCGTTTTATCTTCTATCGAACCAAAGATTCTTCCTGCCGCAGTAACGACAAAATCATCGGTTACACTCCAGGTAACCGAAGGAAGGAAGGCAAACCCTGTCGTTTCCACCTGATAGGTACCGGCAAGGCGAACCGTGACCTGTTCCCGGGAAAGCGGAACTTCCATTGCTGCAGTGATGGTGTTCATGTAGGCTTTGCTATCACTTGACTGCTGTGCCTGCAGGTAATCGACGTCGGTTCCTGGTGCGGGAAAATCCAGGATGTACTGCCCATTATAGGTGAGACTGGTGTAGATTCCGGTGTCAGCGAACAAGTAACCGATACCTCCTAGATAGACCACCTTGTTATTGTACTTGTCTAAATCGGTTCCTTCATGATCTTCACTGAGCCAGAAGCCGCCTTCAAGCATGAAAGTGACCGGACCTGCAATGATCGTAGCCTCTGTGCCGAACAGGTTGTAACGGGTGAAATCAATGTCTATAGATGTAATTGGGGTAGGACTCAAAGGATTATCATAGGTAATTGAAGTATATGCTGGTTGATAATTATATCCGTTAAAATAAATCAGACCGATATCTGCAGGTCCTATGGTTCTCTTGATTCTGGTAGCAATTTGGACATTGCGGAGATGTGAAAGATCTTCATACGCAATCCCATTGAATTGCGTATCTGCATTGATAAGTTGAGCCATGTTTGCAGGAAAGATTGACCAGCGATCTGTAGGGTTTTGTGCTGCCATCATGGGAACCAGCATGGGTTTATAGACGAACTCAAACTTGGTGTTTGTCCACGTGGTGGTAGTGGTCACCATGGGTTCGGCTACCTTCATGGCGAGGGTGTCATCCACGATACCATTTCGGTAATCGGGAGCGTTCAGCACATCAACTACATGTACGCCATCTCCAGATCCCCACTCCTTTTTCAGCAGTCCTGCCTCTACAAATCCATTTTCATAAAATGCAGTGAGTGAGAGTCCGGTAAATACATCATACCAGGCGAACTCAGTCTGTGCTGAGGGGTTGAGGGTGAAGCTTGTGCGGGCATCCACAATGGAGCCTCGCCATGACAGGTCGATATCGAGGCCGCCTCCGATATCCACACGGCCATCAAGCGGATCATCTTCTCCTGCGATCGCTTCTATACTGAATGAGACTTTCCCATCTACCGTGATAGCACTCTGAGCCTCAGCGGGAGCTGCCGGTTCTTCGAAAATATCTGAAAAGCCATCAAATGCATTGATTGGTGTGGCGATAAACAGCATCATGCTGATACAGAAAATTCCTATCTTTTTGGTCATAATACTCTCCCTGTCTCTAAAAATGCTGTAGTGAAGTATCCGCTGTTCATCGGAATATCGTACTTTGCCTGAAGAATTTCGATACGGGTGCTATGACCAGTACCCAACGTAGTCATGGTAATACTCCGGGTGATCCAGCGTCCTTCAAGATAATCGATTGCGTCAGTGGTCAACTGTTTGACACGGGTCAAGCCGCTTTGATCATAGAAATCCACCTTGAGCGGTAGGTAGGTCTGTTGATCCACCCATATGATCGTCTTGCCGTAATCACTTGTGGTGATTGGTACTGATTCCACCACATAGGCCGCTCGGCCTTGTAGGGTTTCCTCTCCTATCAGAGTATGTTCAGCTTCATCGGTATCATAGGTAGTGGAAGCCATGTCGGCATAGGTAAAATCACTTCCCATAAACGATCCACCACCTTCTGTAGCTGCAATACGCTTGATTCGACCGAGTGCAGGGAGGTATATCCATTGATCATCAATGCCATCGCTCCGTTGCCGTGTGAGAAAACGGGTGTTTTTCACACTTGCAGGAGAAAGAAACACCGTGATGGTATTCGTAAGTCCCTCTTCGGTCATCGTGAGGGTTTGAATCCGTCGTTCCCGTTCATCGCCATTGGCCTCGATGAGAGTCAGGCGGATATCCATGGCAGAACTGTCAGCAGCTTGCACATCCATGACTTGCTGCATGATTTCGGGTCCGGTTTCTGCTGCTCCAAGGACGGCAGGAATGAGTGACATGAGTAGTATAGGCAGTATGAAACGAATAAGTTTTTTCATTTCGTGTTCCTCCTCTGTTTGGTAAGAAATTTTGGATTGGTGCTCTGTAACACCATTGGGAGTACCGTAAGACTTGATAGCCCTGCGAAGACCATGGAGACGCAGAATAGTATGCCCATCTGCTGGATGGGAATAAACCGACTGAATATGAGACCGGAAAAGCCGATGGTGACACTTGCAGCATTGATAACGATGGCTCTTCCTGTGGTGTGCATGATCATATGCAGACCTCCCTGATTACCTGAGTGAGTGCAGGCTTGTCTCTGGCAGGCACTCATGAAATGAATAGCGTAGTCGACTCCGATACCAATTGCCAGAGCAGCTAATAAGCTGGTAATCACATCCAGCTGAATCTGTAAGATAGCCATGAATCCAAAAATACCGGCGAGTGCGAATAAAACCGGGATGAGTCCAATAATACCGGCAACCGGGGATCGGAATATAAGGCTGACGAGCACCCATACGATTAATAGTGCTCCTACCAATGAATAAATCTGCGATCGTGTGACCAGATCGGTTAGGGCTAGACTGATTGCTTCTCCGCCTCCGATTGATATCTCCCATCCTTCAGGCAGTGCCTGTTCCCAGTACTCCTGAGCTTCTCCAATCGTGGAACGAAGTGTGTCTGTGTCTGTTTGACGTAGCTGAATAGTTACAAGCGTAGCACTGGGTTCTAATTCATCATTGATGAACGTATCAAGGTTACCGGCATATAGCAGCAGGTATTGGGAGAGAAGCTGCTTAAGTTCTTCCGTATTTTCCTTGCCGTATTTTGCCGGATCGGTAGGAATTTCTGCATAGGTGGCAGGATCCCAGGTGCTTTCAGTTATCTCTGATTCCGGTGTGTCAGTCACTGCAAATGTATCGGTTGCTCCAAAGGATCCACCAAAGAAATCGAAATCCACTTCTGCCGTTTCTGCTGCAGCATAGGGTTCAGTATCCTGCTGCATGATGAAATTCATCCGTTTGAGATATGGTGTGACAGTTTGTACTGCTCCGACTGTCTCATGCGTCTGCATTTGCTCAGCAAACTGATCGAGAGTCACTAAGAAATTCGGATCAAGTACTGCTGCCGGTTCTTTACCGTCGAGCATGATGGTGAGGATGCCACTACCGTTCATAGAATTGTTAAACCGGTTGGTATCACGAACAAGGCGGCTTGAGGGATTGAAGAATCCAAGCATGTTGGTACCTGATTCGATGCTCGGAACAAGAAGGATGGTTCCTCCTGCAATGACTATGGTCAGGATGATCAGGGGAATTCGTCCTCGGAGAGCCACCCGTTCTAGAAACGTGAATACCGGATGTCCTTTCACTTCCCTGATTTGGTCTCGTTCTGCATGGAGCCTGATCGGGTCGATGCCATTTCGGTACGTAATTCGAAGCAATGCGGGAAGGAGGTAGAGTGAGGAGAGCTGTGATAGGACTACACCAATGGCGCTGAGTAACCCGAAGGTTCGAAATGGAGCGAGAGGGCTGGTAAACTGGGCAATAAAGCCGGCAGCAGTGGTGACTCCCGCCATGATAATAGGAAGACGATTTCGGTGGGAAACCTCTCGAATAATCTGTCTTGTCTGCAATGCATCAACCGGACGATTTATGTGTGTCACCTCTTCATAGAAATGGCTCATGACATGTATGGCGTAGGCACTGCCGACAATGAGAAGCAGGACAGGAACCAGCATGGTTGCCATGGTGAAGGTAATATCGAATACGGCCATGATTCCGAGGGTGATCGCTGCAGACAGGACTAATCCGATGAGTGGAAGTACGATGCCTGCAAAGCGGCGAAATGAGAAGAAAAGCACTATGATAATCAATAATCCGACTATCGGGGCTAGGATGGCCATATCACTGATGAGGCTGCGATTGATCTGCTGTTTGACCACAGGAAGACCTACTAGGGAGAATTCTTCTCCCTGGGTATCCAGAGTGCCGATCATGGTGGAGATTTTGTCAAGCAATGCGTACTGCACCTCCTGATGTACACCATACTCAGATTGGACGATTATCGCGGCCATCCGCTGATCTTCTGAGATTAGGCTTCCATAATAGACTTCAGGCCAGGAATCAAGACGGGATAGCATTGCGGAAATCTCATTCTGCCCGGATCCGGTATATAATGGGACGGCTTCAAAGCCTTCCGGGCCTGATTGCATATGGTCGGTGTTGGTCAACGATACTACTGAACTCACGCCATCAAGCTCGCTGATCTGTTGTGTCAGGATATCAATAATTTTCAGTGAATTTTCTCGTAGTATTGAGCCTTCTTCACGTGATACCCCTACAATGATGGCGTCCATAGAGCCAAATGTCTCTTCAATATGTGCATTGGTGGCTACGGTGGGAGTGTCTTGTGGAAGGAATACATCGGTTGAACTGTCTATGGTCAGCCGTCCGATGAATGTGAGAGAAACGAGTGCCAATAACACAGCCGCGGCTACTACTGTGATGTCTTTCCAAGGGGTGTATTTCATAGCTTTATCTCCACTGAGAACCATAGAATGTTCTGTGCAGCTAAGCTATCGCTTCCCGAGGTTATTTTCATGGGAGAGTGGGGTATTCAGGGGTCACCTAAACGGGTGATGTATCGCTTAGCGGATATGATATCCTTGCGTGACTAATTCCTGATGGGAGAATTGCTGATATGCACTATTTTCCAGAGGGTAGTCCCAGCACCCCATCCGATGTAATTCGGTTCCACCGAACCCTGCTTTAAACCGGTATAATCCATGCATGGGATGTGAAGGATCGCCGTTCGGTGCAGTCCCGAATAAGTCGTATTCAATGCATCCACGCGCTTTTGCCCGTTGTATGGCTTCCCACTGCAAAAGATAGGTCCCCATGAGGTTCCTGTTTTCTGAAGCAGATGCTCCGAATAGATACGTTGCTCGTATACTTGCATAGACAATAAATACTGCTGCCAGTGGCACCTGGTTATGTTCGGCGATGAGCAGATCAAAGTCTACTCCCGATTCTCTTGTGGCATGCGGGGCGAACATGGCATCAAAATATGCTCGGTGATGGAGGTGTATATGGTTTCTCTGGCATGTCTGACGATACAGTTCATAGAAGATGTCCATGTCGGCAAACGATCCGCTGCGTATACGTACCTGATGACGTTCTGCTAACCTGATATTATACCGCGTTTTTGGTTTCATACGGGAAAGCAGCATGTCATCATTGCCGGTGAGGTCAAGCAGCATGGTATCTGCTGGCAGCAGATCTGTCGGGGATTTTCTCAAATTCCTTTCCTGAGTTCCCCAGTTTAACCGTAGTTCCTGGAGATCGGGTTCAGGAGGGCCTAACCATTGTCCGGCAATATCAAATCCATCGGCATCTTTGCTCCACGGAGATTGCCAGGGAAGGTCGTAGCGCAGCAGCATACATGAGTCGGGAAGAAGCGGACGAAGCGACTCTGAGAGTTCTTCCAGAAAGGATCCGATCCGATCTTCCTGAGGACTTACCGAAGGTCCGTAGGGAATATAACCAACTGTTTGATCGTCACTGATATGCTGAAAAAGAATTAGAAGGTCATCGAGAAGATAGGGGGCAGTAACCTTGGATCCGATATCGCGGGCGCGGATTTTCAAATCGAAGGCTTTCGTTGCAATCCCCTGTGATGTCTTCACTGTTGACCAGAAACTGGTTTGGTGGAGAAGGGGAGTTTCAAAGAGGCCTTCCGACTGTTTCGGGTCTACTTCTATCTGCATGACTGCTCCACTGTCGAGTTATCGACAGTTCGGTATGGTACCACGGTCCCCGGAGAGTTTCCAGCCTTCAATAGCCATCACCTTAGGTATATGCTATACTAGTGGTAGGATTTCTTTGTCTGAGAACAGGATATTCAGTAGATTCTGAAGGAGGATCATATACATGAAGAATTTTACCTTTTATAACCCTACCAGAATCGTGTTCGGTCAGGGGACCATTGCTCAAGTCGGAGCAATGGCCAGATCCTATGGTTCGAAGGTGTTGCTCCATTATGGTGGTGGTTCCATTAAACGTAATGGAATATACGATCAGGTATCTCGATCGCTGCAGCAGAGCGGAATGACGGTTATAGAACTCGGTGGAGTGGCACCCAATCCACGACTCGCTCTCGTGCGGGAAGGTATTGAGCTGTGCCGTAAGGAAGCTGTCGATATCATTATTGCTGTTGGCGGGGGGAGTGTTATTGACTCAGCCAAAGCGATTGGATTTGGTGTGAAGCTTACCGAAGATGAAGATATTTGGGATGACTACTATATGAATACGGCGTGTTCCGTACGCGAAACGCTGCCGGTAGGGGTAGTGCTTACGATTCCGGCTGCCGGTTCAGAAAGTTCAATCAGCAGTGTTCTGACTGACTGGAAAAACCATATAAAGCGTGCGGTGAACTGTGAAGCTCTCATGCCGCAATTTGCGATCATGGATCCGGAGACAAACTATTCATTGCCGGCATACCAGAGTGCCTGCGGTGCCGCCGACATCCTGGCTCATCTGATGGAGCGTTATTTCACCCGTGAGCAGTACAATGATCTTTCAGATCGTTTTCTTGAGCAGGCAATGCGAAATGTAATCACTTACGCTCCATTGGTACTCAAGCATCCGAATGAATATCGCTATCGTGCGGAATTGATGTGGACAGGAACATTGGCCCACAATGGACTTTTAGACCGTGGAAGGGTAGGAGACTGGGCAAGTCATGCCATCGAGCATGAGTTGAGCGGGCAATTCGATATTGCTCATGGAGCCGGTCTTACCATCGTTTTTCCTGCCTGGATGAAGTATGTGTATCATGAGCATATTGATCGGTTTGTACAGTTTGCCTGCAGAGTCTGGGATGTGAGTCTGACGTTGGATAATAAGGAAACGATTATTGAAGTGGCTATCGATCGTCTTGAAGCTTTCTTCCGATCACTCGGGCTCCCAGTACGCCTGAGTGATGCCGGCATTGGCAATGAACGTATTCCTCAGATGGTGGAAACGGCTATGATCGGTCGTGATTCGATCGGGAACTTGAAACAGCTTGTGGGAACCGATATTGAAAAGATTCTGAAGCTTGCTTTATAGATTTGTTCTTGTCAGGACCGATATCGTTGCGTCATCTTGTTCGATAGGGTGCCGATCGGACAGATGGCGCACCACGCGCGAGGTCTCCATATGCGAGAAAAAGTAATTCCCAAAATGGTTGTGCTCAGCATCATTGAGTAAAATCGGTACGAAAGGTGTGTTAACCATTCGGGGCCTGCAGGACTGAACACCTGAGGAAGTGGCCACAATGGGATAGCTATAAACAAACGGATATAGGGCATTGCTTCCATTCTGCCAAGGGCGATCTGTGTCGTGCTCCCTGCAATAAAGAGTAAATTGAGCGAGAAATACCAGAGAAACAGCTTTCTCACGGTTCCGGTATGCCAGTTAGGTGGGAGGATTTTCCATTTTTTTTGATTGCGCTTTCCCGTTATCGTGATAAGGCTCGCTCGGGGGCAGTACCGGTGGCACCATCGTTTTTCATGGTGACGTAGAATAAGCAGGAAGGGAATAGCCATACATCCTAATGCCAGCAATCCTGTATAGATTGAAAGAAAACCAAGCAGAAAATACACAATGGTCACTGTGTAGGTACCGTGTACGAGGTTGCTGTGTATGTGGGAGGCTTTCATGCTATTCATGAGCTTCTCATAGCATGTTTTTACAATCTTCTGCAAGAAAGTACACGGTACGAATGTGATTATGCGATGTTGCGTGGTTTGTGCAGTTTAGATACCCAGCGGCCGAGACCTTTTCCATAGGTTGCTGCATAATCCATTGCTGCCAGCGATACATCTGCTTCTGGGTGTTTCTGCTGGTAGTAATACCAGTGATTTGCGATCGCAAAATACAGCTGAGCTCTGCTTTGATGCGGGAACGCTGCCAATACTTCCCATCGATCGACTACCTGCATAATGGGACGAAATACATTTTCCAACCAGGAAAATGCTGCATCATCCCAGGTGACGGTCCAGGGAATACGCTGGTTAATTAGATATTTATGCACTTCTATGTGATTGGACAGGGCCTGGTAGTCTGTTTCGGTGAACACGAAACCAGTGTTGGCCAATAGGAACTGCATCCTTGTTTTGCCGGTGTCATTTTTCATGTGACCCCTCCTCATGCGATTTCATTTGTGTGAAGGCATTTTACTTCACAGCTGTAATATCTCCTTAATTATCGATTTAGGCAATAGGTTTTCAAAAGAAAATTATTTTTTTCTTGACAAATTAGAAAATGTATGATTGTAAATAGTTAATTCTATATATGATATATTTTAATCAAAAAAATGCTAAAATTATTGAGAAAATTTGTCATAATCTATAGATAACTTTCTGATAAATTCCATTTTTATACAAATTCCTATAATTATAATAGGAAAAGAAATGCTCGTATTTGCTTGCGTGCGTGGATAACCTTTGGTAGTATGGTTTGTGCAAAAAGAGGAGGCTCTTATGAATTTATTTGATGTTGCTATACGCATGGAAATTGAGGGAGCAGCTTTCTATCGTGATCTTGCACGCAAGGCGGGCTCAAAAGGTTTTGCTTCAATTTTCACCATGCTTGCTGAAGATGAAGATCGACATAAAGCTACCTTTGAAGCTATGAAGAATAATACTGAAGTTCCTGCGAGTACCTCTGATGCTTCAGTACGTGCTGCAGAAATATTCAAGCAGTTCAGCAAGGAAGATTTTCTGGAAGAAGAGGCGCAAGTCGCTATTTATGAACAAGCCCTTGAGGTAGAGCTGAAAAGTATTGAATTCTATTCGGAACAACATGACCAGGTTTCTGATGTAAAACAGAAACGTGCATTGGCAAAGATCATAGAAGAGGAACGACGCCATTACGACCTGATTGATGATATTCTTGTAATGGTAGAACGACCGGAGACATGGGTGGAGGATGCTGAATTCGGTGTACGTGAAAAGTATTAATTAAGACCCTTCTTTGTTTATGCATCGTGAGTAGTACTAAGGGAGAGGAGAATGCCTATTGATCAGAATCTGTTGTTGCATGCAGCACTGCAGTATCAAGAACATAAGAATCAGCAATACATTCCTGGCGGTAGACTAGTATCTTGTAACATCAAAAAGTTAGAACAGGGTATAGCCACTTGAGCTTT
>CAYZXD010000031.1:0-26954 GCA_964482325.1 uncultured Spirochaetaceae bacterium
CAACGCGCAGCTTGCACTCCTATTTCTGGTATGAGGCCCCTCAGGATATTACAAAATAAGGAATTATATTCTGAATATTTTCATCGATATATCTGTCTATAGCGATAGCGCTTAATCATTTCGCGTGTGATACCCATATTTCTGTTTTGCTTCTTGGATTCTCAACTGCGATGCGACGCGTCATATTTACCTAATGGAAAATCTACGGTACAATTGCCCCTGTTCTTCGTAGGAAGAACCTGCGCCCCGATAGCTCAGCTGGATAGAGCACTTCCCTCCTAAGGAAGGGGTCACGCGTTCGAATCGCGTTCGGGGTATACATCACTGTTCGGTATTGAGAGTTTTTCTGCTACCAGACCTACTTGATTATCTCGTACCATGATGCGCACCAGTTTCATCTGGTATGACGCAAGCAAGGTTCTCATTTCTTCTACAGATTCGGTAAACACCTCAGCACTGAATGAAAACCAGATGCAAAGATTTCCTCGCTCTCTGACAACGCGTGCTAGTTCATCTATATATACTGGGGCATTTGCGGTGACAACTAAATCGAAGGAATTATCACGGTATGACAATTTCTGCGCATCTTCTCTCTGCCAGACAATATTTGTTACCTGGTTTGATTCTGCTTTTTTGCGAGCCTTATCAAGCATACGCAAGCTGATATCTACCCCATGAATCACTGCTTGAGGAAGTTCATGAGCAAGAATGAGAGCAACAGCTCCAGTTCCCGTACAGACATCAAGAATCAGATTTGGCTTTTGTGGCATATAGGTGATCAACTCATGCATACCAGCTTGTAACGCTTCCCTGCTAATCGCAAGTGCATGGTCGTAACGTTCACTCATTCGATCGGGGAATATGCGCATAACCCAAATAAACCATCGCGAATGCATCTTTTCCGGGTGTCTCAGAAAGAACCTGATCACCGGTTTGAGCACTACATGCTTGATGACAACCAGGCTAGAATGCATAGGTAATCCTATTACTCTTTCTGCTGCGGCACAGCACTCATCTTCTGGTCTTGTGAAGAAGCCAACCACGCTTCGTCAGGATGAGCTTTGAGATACAGCTTCATCACTGCTCCCATGAGTATTAACGCAGCAAGTGTCAAAAAGAAACGAAGAACCGCAAACGGTAATCCAAGAAATGAAATTTCAACCATAAGTTGAGGAATTTTCAATGCCGCCCAAGCTCCAAGAAATATCACAATATTTGCTACACTGGCGCCTTTACGCAAGAGCGTTGCTGCCATGGGAAAAGCAACATAGAGTGGCCCGGTAGGCAAAGTCCCAAGTATTAATGAGAAGACAGCCCCGCGAATTCCTGAATCATCCCCGAGCCACTTCTGAATCCGATCTTTTGAAATCCAAACGTCCATCAACCCCATCAAGATAAACACTGGGGGGAAAATAAGTACCATTTCCAAAAAGTAATCGGAACTCACTGATAACGACCGCTGCGCGGTATCGGGAGCTGTAATCAATAACAAGAGAAAAATGCTGCCAATTATGATAGGAAATTTCCATTTTTTAATAAGTATCATCATAATATTACCCCCATAATCACAGCAATAACTAACGCAGAGATAAATCCGAGCCCATTGCGTAACAGGGTAAATTTCCGGCCTAAAGTCTTTATTTCCATCGGTGCAGTAACCAGTCCTACCATCACTAGCGTAGTAACAAAAGCAGCTATAGTCATGATCGTAGCCCCCGAACGCAACAGCGAACCAGCAAGGGGAAATGCAATGAGTGAAGGCATGAGCGTAATAGCACCTAATACGGCAGCTCCTATAGTAGCAAGAAAACCAGATTCTTCACCAATGAGGCGTGATATTGTCTCAGGAGAGAGTATTCCAAGAATCAAGCCTACCAGACCTAACATTCCAACCATACTTGGTGCTGTCTTAAGGAGTGCCTTTATCGCGACGAGAAATGCTTGTTTTGTCTTCTTCTTATCGCGTATTACTGAAATTACCAGTGCGATGAGCAGCAATCCATAAATTGTAATCAATGTACTCATATTTCATCCTGTTTTATTTGAGTTTTTCGTAGGCATCAATGACTGTGGTCAATTTCTGTTTTCGATCACGGAGCATATCAATCCACAGAAATAATTCTTCTTCCCCCTGTCTCGTAATCTGATATTCACGACGCTTTGGCCCTTGTACTGCGGCTTTCCATGTTGAGGTAACTAAATTATAGCTCTCCAATTTCCTCAATGTCCGGTACACAGCTCCGATATTCAGGTCACTAAACCCAAATTCCCGCAGATTATCCATGAGTGCATACCCATAGTCAGGTTTTCTTTTTACCAAGAGCAACAGGCAAACACCAAGGAACCTATCCATCGTATGATGTTTTTGATCACAAAATACTGGTCGTTCACTTCCCATGATAACCTCACAACAACTATATACAAATTATATATAGTAAATCTGTATATACCATCCTTTATGGTAGATGTCAACAGAAAATACGGTGATGATCAGAAAATTATAACAGCATGCAGAGTAAGGCACCTCAATGTATTGAGAGGGCATATTCAGCGAAAAAATATCAATGCCCATTGGATGGTGACAGCACATCCTGAGACATTAACAGGAGCTCTCCCTGTACCCAAAAATTCGAGTTGCATCAATCCCTATTGCATTTGCCGGGTAAGTATTATAGTGATTCAGCCTGTGTGTACAGATCTGCTACTTCCTGCTTTGATATAATGGTGTTCAGTAGTCGGGCGATGATCACAATGCCGACAATATCTACCAATAATCGGGTTAGTGCGAAGAGCGCTCCCAACGAGGCGATTTCAAATAGAAGCATGGGAATCTTCGTGGTTGACCAGGCTCCGATAAAAATCAGGACATTCGTGAACTTAACTCCCTTCTTCATAAACACGGCAGCTACGGGAAAGGCTCCATACAGAGGACCTGCGGCAGCTGAGCCTATCAGAAAGGCTAAAAGAATCCCCTTAATGCCCGATTTCTCTCCCATATACTTTACCATAGTCTCTTTCGGAACCCACACATCGAGTAATCCCAAAAGGATAAATATGGGAGGAATAACCAGAAGCATCTCTTTCAACTGAGCAAGCGTAACATCTGCAACAGCGGCACCGAAACTTTGATTCACCAGCGAGATGATGATCAGTACTGCTAACACCACAAGCAGCACACTATATCTTCTTACGACCGCTTTCATACCAACACCTCGACATACCCGATTACTCCGGCAACCAGAAACGAGAATGCGAAAGCAAATACGTTACGATAGAGTGCAAGGCGCTTACCGAAATATTTTATTTCTACGGGTAGAGTCACCACCCCTACCATCATAAGGGTGGAAATAAACGCAGCTATCTGCATATATCCGGCTCCCTCCTGCAGTAACATCGCAGCAGTCGGAAAGGCTACAAATCCGGGAATCAAAGTAATAGCTCCGACAACTGCCGCTAAAAGAACCCCTAGCCAACCCGAGTCGGAACCGATTATTCTCAGAATAGTATCAGAATCCATCAGTGCAAGAAGTACTCCTACGAGCAGGATCACTACCAGAAATTGCGGAAGGATACGTTCAAGAGCCTTCCATGCTTTGATTAATGCTTTTTTTGTTTTCTGCCGATCCTTCCTGAATGAAATGAGCAATATTAATCCTGTTGCTGCATATAATACGATATTCACTGGAGTACTCCTCGATTAAACGCGTTGATCATGACGTAAAAATCTCTTTATCGCAACACCGATTCACCTCCGCCTGCAACGTCACATGACTGACATGATGCTGATGGATTAAATATTCCTCAATTTCTGCGTATACCTGTTGGGCTTCACTGAGCAGCATATCTTCAAGGTCGAGGTGTGCTTCAAAGTAGATGGTTTTTTCATTGGTCATCCAGGAATGAACATGATGAATATTTTTCACTTTTTCCAGAGCTTCTACATCCTGTTTAATAGCTTTATAGTCCAAAGGAGCAGCCGACTGCATCAGGATGTTCACTGTCTTGCGGATAATTGAGAAAGTCTCTTTCATGATGTATAGAGCAATAAGGATGGTGACCACCGGATCAACCCATACCTGACCCCATAGTTTGATCACAATGCCACCGACAAGAACACCGACAGAAGAAACCGTATCACCCAGCAAATGAAGATAACTGGATTTGATATTCAGGTTCTCATGAGAATCTTTTTCCAGAAGAAAGACTGAGAAGAGGTTGGCAGCCAGACCGATTGCGGCAACAACCATCATCAACGTCCCGTCTATGGTCCCCGGTGATTGAAAGCGTCTGATTGCCTCAACAATGAGAAATGCCGTGATAACCATCAGAACGGTAGCGTTGATAAAAGCCGAGAGAATTTCAGCGCGTTTGTACCCGTATGTTCTTCTTGAGTCTTTTGGACGCTGTGCCATTCTATGAGCTATGTAGGAAAGTGCCACAGCAACCGTATCACTCAGATTATGTACCGCATCACTTAGCAGTGCCAGGCTCCCGGAGAGTACGCCTCCAACAACCTCTGCTGCAGTAATTGTGGCATTGAGTACCGTTACCCAGAAGATCTTCTTCCCGGATAGAGAAAAATCATCCGGGTGTGTATGATGGTGATGATCTGACATATTCACCTCCATTCTATTCGTTATACCACTAAACCGAAAACTAGACCGGCCAAGGTCGAACAGATGATCACTAATATAGCATAAACGACGGTCTTTTTTACTCCTAACTCTCCAGCAATTACCAGCAGAGAAGGCAATGAAAGACTCGGCCCGGCAAGGAGTAGCGAGAGAGCCGGACCCTGTCCCATACCCGCACCAAGCAATCCCTGTACAATAGGAATTTCAGTGAGTGTGGCAAAGTACATAAACGCTCCTGAAATTGCGGCAAAGAAGTTGGCTAATAGTGAATTCCCACCCACAAGAGCTGCCACCCAGGCTGAAGGAATTAACGCCTCCTCTCCCGGTCTTCCCAGCAGAAATCCGGCAACAAGAACACCTCCGAAAAGTAATGGAAGAATCTGCAGGGCAAAATCCCGAGTGGCACCGCCCCATTCCACCAGCTCATCCCTAGTGAACCAACGAAGAACTGCGTAGATCAACAGCAAGGCAAACAGACCGGTGATCCAGTACTTTGCCCGGTAAAAACTATCCCACACCGAACTTGCACCACCGGAGGGAGCCCAGTTGAGAAACACCAGAATCCCGATCATGGAGAATAGGAAGAGCACCATCTGACCAAGTGAACGAGCTTCGGTTTCTCCGACACCCTTGAACAGACGCTCATCAGCAAGCCGTTTTTCATCCTCTTTGTGAAAAAGTATCTGCATGATCAAGCCGATGACGAAGGCGAACACCACCGAAGCTACCATGCGGGTGACCCCGAGTTTCCATCCGAACACTTTGTATGAAAGTATTATTGCAAGGATATTGATCGCTGGACCGGAATAGAGAAACGATACTGCAGGTCCTAAGCCGGCTCCTTTTTTGTAAATACCTTTAAACAGGGGAAGTACGGTACAAGAGCAGACTGCAAGGATTGCCCCCGATACAGAAGCCACCGAGTAGGCAACCAGCTTGTTTGCTTTTGGACCGAGATACTTCATCACTGCCTGCTGATTCAAGAACACAACTATGGCACCAGCTATGAAAAGAGCGGGAACCACACAGAGCAAGACATGTTCATGAGCATAATCGGCGAGCATCAGAAAGGCTTCCTGAATAGCACCGGAAACTCTCGGATGCGTGAAGGGAATAAAAAAGGCTGCAAGAAAAATTCCTGCAATAATCACAAGTTTTTTATTCGGAGAAAGTTCTTTTATAGCCATGGAGTAATCACCTATTGATTGGAATAGCCCTCAGTTTATAACCGTGTCAGGTATGAGAGCATGTTTTTTCTCATCCGAGAATCTTACGTATCTGGTCTGCACTCAGCACTTTTCCCGAACTCACCACGTTACCGTCAATAGCTAAGGCAGGGGTTATCATCACGCCCATGTCCATAATCTGATCAATTTCTGTAATTTTTTCGATAGTTGCTTCAATACCGCCATCTTCGATAGCCTGACGTGCATGTTCTTCGAGCTTTTTGCATTTGGGACAACCAGTCCCGAGTATCTGAATTACCATAATGTATCTCCTAATGTTTCCATCATTGGAAACTTTAGCAGAAATGTCAACCAATTCAATTGACAAAGTTTCCACTTTTTGCAACATTAGACTCATGGAAGATGCGATAGCAGATCAATATGATCAAACGGCAAAAATCTTCAAAGTCCTTGGACATCCCATGCGGCTTGCTATGGTGCAGGAACTGGGCGAAAGAACCTGGTGTGTCTGTGAACTGGCAGCGCATCTGGGTCTGAACAAATCTGCAGCATCAAAGCACCTTTCGCAACTCAAGCAGATTGGGGTTATTGACATGCAACGGGAAGGGACGCAGGTTATCTGTACGCTGAAAATGCCATGCGTGTTCGACATGATGCGATGTACGGTAACCATCAATTCACGCTCTTTATTGAAGAACCCATCATCCTGTACATCTGAGTGCTGCAGTACAGACACATAGGAATCATTATGAATAAAAAACGAATCATGTTCGTATGTATCCACAACTCGGCAAGAAGTCAGATGTGTGAAGCATTGGTACGTCACTATGCTGGCGAACGCTTCGAGGTGCATAGCAGCGGTATTGAAGCAGGAAAACTGAATCCACTGGTTGTGCAGGCTATGGCCGAAATCGGTATCTCCATGGAAGGGCATTATGCAAAACCAGCCCAGGCATATATTGATGCTCAAGAAGTATTCGATTATGTCGTCACCGTATGTGATGAAAGCAGTGCTGAGCGATGTCCCATGTTTCCCGGAAAACATCAAAGACTTCATTGGGGCTTCCCTGACCCAAGTGCCATCAAAGGAACAGACGAAGAAAAATTAGCTGAAATTCGTCCAATTCGAGATGATATTCGAACTCGTGTACTGAAGTGGTTAGAAACACATTGAAAGATAACCATTAAGAGGTAGCCTACACTTCTCGTGACCATAGCTGGAGGAATTTCATGAGTAATACAGGAATTAGTTTTTTTGAACGATACCTGACCATATGGGTGTTGTTATGTATGGTTATCGGTGTCTTGATCGGTATCTATCTCCCTGGTATTCCAGACTTTTTATCCCAATTTTCGTATGCCAACGTCTCTATTCCTGTTGCCATCCTTATCTGGCTTATGATCTATCCCATGATGCTCAAAGTTGATTTTCACAGTATCAAACAGGTTGGAAAAAACCCGAAAGGATTGATCATCACCTGGATCACCAACTGGCTGATCAAGCCTTTTACCATGTATGGAATCTCCATATTTTTCTTTTATGTGGTCTACCAGTCGTTCATACCGAGAGACCTTGCCCGACAGTATCTTGCCGGTGCAGTCCTTTTGGGAGCTGCTCCGTGTACGGCAATGGTTTTTGTGTGGAGTCACCTCACCAAAGGAAATCCTGCTTATACACTGGTTCAGGTGGCAACGAACGATCTGATCATCCTCGCGGCATTTGTCCCGATCGTAGGATTGCTCCTCGGTATCAGCGGAATTTCCATTCCGTGGATGACACTCTTTTTGTCGGTCATACTTTTTGTCGTCATTCCTCTTGGCGCTGGATGGTTTTCACGAGTAATTATCACCAGAAAGCGAGGACTGGAGTATTTTGAAAGCACCTTTATCCCGAAGTTTTCCCAGGTCACTATTTTGGGTTTGCTGCTGACGCTGATCATCATCTTCTCCTTTCAAGGCCAGATAATTGTTGACAATCCACTCAATATCCTTCTCATTGCCATACCGTTAATCATGCAGACATTCTTTATCTTCTTTGTTGCATACCTCTGGGCCAAGGCATGGAAGCTCCCTCATACCATTGCAGCCCCTGCCGGAATGATTGGCGCTTCAAACTTTTTTGAGCTGGCAGTAGCTGTGGCAATATCCGTTTTCGGTCTCAGCTCCGGAGCTACTATTGCAACAGTCGTTGGTGTACTTGTTGAAGTTCCGGTAATGCTTACTCTTTTTAAGATAGCCAATAGGACTAAAAAGTGGTTCCCAGCCCAGGTGATACAAAACATATGAAAAAAGCTGATCATCGAACCATCACCAATTACATTAAGAAAAATTATGCACAGATAGCGCAACGTGGGTCTTCTGCATCCTGCTGCTCCGGGGGAAGTTGCTGTGACGCAAAACCACAGAACATCGATCATATTTCAACTTTGCTTGGATACCGTAACGAAGAGATGCAAGGAGTATCTGAGGGGGCAAATTTGGGACTGGGCTGTGGTAATCCTCTAGCTTTCGCCTCGATTCACGAAGGACAAACGGTGGTGGATCTTGGTAGCGGTGGAGGGTTTGACTGTTTCCTCGCCCGCCGGCTAGTCGGTGATACCGGCAAGGTCATCGGTATCGATATGACAGTCCAGATGATCGAACTCGCACAGACTAATGCCAGTCGTCTCGGGTATACGAATGTCGAATTCATTGAAGGAGCCATCGAAGATCTCCCTGTCGAAGATCAGGTGGCGGATGTAATCATATCAAACTGTGTCATCAACCTGTCACTGGATAAACAACAGGTTTTTCACGAGGCTTTTCGGGTTCTGAAACGGGGTGGGAAACTCACTGTTTCCGATGTGGTAGCAATCGCAGAACTGCCCAAGGGGATCAAACAAGACTTAAAGCTTTACGCAGGATGTGTTGCGGGAGCCGAACCTATTTCTACCATAGAGAATATGCTTCGAAATGCAGGTTTTACAGAGTTGAAATTTACTCCAAAGGATACCAGTAAAGAGATCCTTACTTCCTGGCTAAGTGAAACTGATCTCGATCAATATGTAGCTTCATATATCATCGAGGGGAGAAAACCCAATTAAATCGATCGAACTCATGAATTAGTCGAATTTACTTTTCCGGCTGGTATATACCGAAAGCAAGATCATCACGAGCAGCGTGAACAGATACGGTATGGCGAGAATGAAATCGGCCGGAATATTCCATAATCCCTGCGCATAATTGGAAAACGCATCGGCAAAACCGAATAGTAACGCTGCAAAGAATAATCCGAGCGGTCTCCGATGCCCAAGAAATATGACCACAAGAGCTATCCAGCCCTTCCCGCTGGTAATATTCGGGACGAACGCTCCTAGATTCAACGAGAGTATCGCCCCGGCAAGTGCACAGCTTAATCCAGAAATCAAAAAGGCAATAAACCGATATCGCTTTGGTTGCAGCCCAAGGGAAATGAGCGTTTTTTCATGCAAACCGGCTGCGCGAAGTCTCATCCCGAATGGAGTTCGGTATAACACCCATGAAGCAAGTATAAGCAGAATCCAGCTCAGATATACCAGCACATGATGATGATTGAAGAGATCACTGATAATGGGGATATCGCGAAGCAGGGGAAGATCCCATCGAGGAAGTGATTGAACCGTTTCAAATACTACTACCCCCTTATTCCCAAAGAGGTGGAAAGCAAGCACCACAGTAATACCCGATGCAAACAGATTGGTCGCAAGTCCCGTAATGAACACATTGGATTTAAGGTACAGCGTGACAAACCCCAGAAGCGCGGCGACGGCTACGGTTCCTGATATACCGATCAGAATTCCAAAAAGGGGATTGCCGGTCAGTGCTGTTCCCACAATGGATGCAAATGCTCCTATGAGCATCAATCCTTCCAGCGCAATGTTGAGCATACCCGACAACTCGGTGAATAGTCCCCCGGTTGCAGCGAGCAGTAAGGGGGTCATAATCGCAAGAGAACTGCGAAGGATTGTAATCAGAGCTTCACTCATGATCTCCTCCGATGTGTCCCGATCGTTTGAAATACCTTACTCGTGACCAGGAAGAAAACGACGGCCTGCACGATTGAAGCAATTTCAAAGGTAACATCCGAGTGCATCATGGCACTGCGGGCGCCCGATTCGATATACGCAAAAAACAGTGCGGCCGGTATCACCATCGCAGGACGGAATCGCGCTATGAGCGCCACTGCCAGACCATTATATCCCATCCCCAGTAAAAACTCCCGCATGCTCGTATAATAGGTCCCGAATATCGCAACGGCACCGCCAAGACCATACAGGGCTCCGCTGAGCATCATCGGCCAGACTCGATACCACAAAGCATTGATACCGCCATAGCGGGCGAACATCGTATTCAACCCGACCATCCGCAGTTCATATCCGCTCTTTGTATGATACAGGTAGACATGTACCAGAAGTACTGCAATAAGGGCACCATAAAAACCGGTGCTGAGGTTAGAGGGTTCAAGTATTCGGGTGAATCGCATGAATTCCGGAATAGATCGAGTGGCAATCAGATTAGTTTCAGGATCCTGATAAGGTCCTGCAATCAGATAGTTGATAATCAAAACCACCACATTTGAGAGAAGAAACGAGGTAATCAACTCATTCGTATTCCATTTCATCCTCAGCAGGCCGCTGAACCCGGCCAGGACGCCGCCGACAAGTGCTCCGACAACAACGGCGGCAATACCCCCCAACAGTCCCCAGGATGACCAACTAATAGCTGCGATCGTGGCAGCAAAGGCTCCTCCGTAGAGCTGTCCTTCTCCCCCAAGATTAAAACTTCCTGCACGCATGGCAAGAGAAATCCCCAATCCTCCAAAGATCAGAGGGATTGCTGCGTTGAGCATATTTCCGAAGCTGTAGGTATTCTGTAACGGCCCGAGGAAAAAGTAACGTAACGTAGTCCCCGGGGTATCGCTGAGCAGTACAGCGAGCAGAACCAGGAAGAACAGAGCGATGGCTACAATCAAAGCTGAGCCAAGAGAATTTCGAAGCACGGGTTGTATCCCGTAGCGTCTTAATCGCTGAGGTTCATACATCGCGCACCTCCTGCTGATTCATACCAAGCATGTATGACCCCATCTCTTCCTTAGTAACCTGAGCTACCTGTTCGGGCGATAGGAGAGCAGAAATACTTCCCCGGCAGAGTACTGCAACGCGGTCAGACAGGGCAAGAATCTCATCAAGATTGCTGGAAATCAGAATTACCGCAGCGCCCCGATCCCGCAAGGAGATGATTTTATCATATACAAACCGACTGCTTGCCACATCAAGACCCCATGTCGGTTCACTGAATACAATAAAATCCTGAAGTCGATCGATTTCCCGGGCAAGTACGACCTTCTGTATATTACCTCCCGAAAGCGTACCTATAGGAGAAAACGCTTGGGCCCGGATATTATAGGTGCCGATTAATGCATCAGCATGTTTCTCGATCTTTCTGCGTTGCAGCCATCCGAATCGGGTGAACTGTTCACGCGATGCAACTATGAGATTCTCTGCCACAGTGGCATAGAGCGCACTGCCGACTTTCAGCCGATCAGCAGGGACATAGGCAAGACCATCACTGCGAGCTCTTCGCGTACCCCGAAGGGTAATATCCTTTCCATCATGGAATACCGCTCCAGTTGAGACAGGAAGAAAGCCTCCCAATACTGCTTCAAGGACACCGAGGCCGTTACCACCTACACCGGCAAAACCCAACACTTCGCCGGTGTATGCACTAAAGGAGAGATGACTGAGCAATGGTCGCGGCTGATTACGTTTTACTACGAAGACATCCTTAAAAGTAATTATAGGACGTTTTTTTCGATGATACGGTGGTTTCACAACATCGAGTGATACACTTTGCCCCATCATCATACGGGAAATATCCTGTTCGGTGATCGTTGCAGTCTCATATTCGCCGACCATTTTCCCCTGCCGCATGATTGCCACCCGATCTGATATTGCCCGTATTTCCCGTAATTTATGGGTAATGAGAATGAGCGATTTCCCCTGATTCGCCAATGCCCGTAAGGTACTAAACAGTGCTTCCGTTTCCTGTTCAGTCAATACCGCTGTCGGCTCATCAAGAATGAGGATATCCACATCGCGATAGAGCATCTTTACGATTTCCACCTGCTGCTTCTGTCCTACCGCCAGAGAAGCCACTTTATCAGCGGCATCGATAGAAAACCGATGTGCTTTAATTACTTCATTCACCAGATGCTGTGATCGGGGAACATCGAGATGCATGCCGAATCGTTTCGGTTCCTTACCAAGTACCACGTTCTGTGCCACCGTAAAGTCATCGATGAGCATGACATGCTGCTGCACCATGCCGATACCGAGTGCATTGGCATCCATCACCGATGTGATAGTCCGCTCAATCCCCCCTACCGATATCGTCCCCGAATCAGGTCTTTCCATCCCGTACAGCACTTTCATGAGCGTGGTTTTACCTGCACCGTTTTCCCCTGCTAAACAGAGGATCTCTCCTTTACGGAGAGTAAGATCCACCTGATCATTGGCATGTAATTGCGTCTCGGGATATATCTTGACCACACCATGCATTGCGACAGCGAGATCCACGTCAGTCACCGATCCCTCCAATCATCAAAGAGGTGGAAGCGTATAGGAGATATCTCCTGTCTGTAACCGTTGCATAAATGAAGCAAACTCCGCTCTCATCGATTCAGGAAGTGTCTGTCGGTATATCGGATCATCAGAAAAGAACCCCAAGTATCCTTCCTGTAATCCCACCACGGAAGCAGTTCCATATGCCACATTCCCCGCAAGAACATCGGAAAGCACCTCTTTGGTCAGCTTCTTCTGCTCCATCGATCCGCTCCCGACCACAAATCCGGGTGCTGCTGCATATTCGTTGGTGTTGTGATACACGATGTAAGCGCCCTCTTCCTGTGCCACTTTAAACAACCCCTGGGCTGCTCCACCCGCGATAGCTGCAAAAACATCCACTCCGCTTGAGTGCATACTGGAAGCAAGGTCTGCTGCCTTGTTGGCATCAAACCAATTCCCGATAACCCGGAAATCAAGCGTAATTTCCTCATCCACCATACGGGCTCCGGCAAGGAAACCGGGAATCATATGTTTATTGAGCAACGGGTACTCCTGGGCAGCGATGAATCCGATCTTTTTTTCACTGTTCGCGTACTGTAGGGAACTCGTAGTCACCAGACCGGCAAGATAGCCGAGATAGAGTGATTGTTCGTACTGATTATAGAGGTAGGTACGGATCTGATCATTTCCTTCATAAAAGGCATCGGCGATAATAAATTTCTGCTTTGGGAATTTTTTTCCGACCCGCTCACAGATTTCAGGAAGTGAGGGATTGGAACCCAATACGATATCATAAGCTCCAGAGGCTACCAAAGCAGTCAGCTGCTGCTCCCACTCTGCCTGATTAAAACCTGCTTCATATATCTTCACCGTCACCGATTCATGTTCTGCGGCAAATTCCTCAGCACCCTCCGCCAGAGCAGTGTATGGGGGGCTTCCTGCCATTACGCCGGTAATATAGACCAGCACGGAAAGAGATTGATCACCTTCAGGTACCGCCTCCTGAGCTCCTGCAGCAGATAACGAAACCGCTGAAAGCGTAAGTATCAGGACTGCCATCACCATATGTATACTTTTTTTCATCTGTTTCCTCCTGCACCATCCCGTGCAATTCACTACGCACCGACTGTATCACAAGCTTCGGGAACACTCCAGTGCCCATGTACCAGACCGTTCATGGCACGAACCATACGGGCGGTATGCTCCTGTTGCCAGATATTACGTCCCATGGCAATACCGGCACCCCCTGCTTCAAGAGAATCCGATACATCCTGAAAAATATCTTTCGGATCATGCTGAGATGCTCCACCGAGTATCATCACGGGAACCGGACATCCTGCTACTACCCGCTCAAAGGATTCAATGCTCCCGGTGTATTGCGTTTTCACGAGATCAGCACCAATTTCTGCAGCCATGCGTGCTGCCATGGCAATGGCTTCAGGATCCTTTGGATCCACCGGCTTTCCATCTTTTGTTCCTCTTACGAGAGATTCCACCATTACCGGCAATCCCATCATGTGGCAGCGATCTATAGCTAACGAAGCTTGCCGGATAAACTTCCCCTCCATCTCATGACCGAATTTAACCGTAATCGCCACACAGGCCGCTCCATAGGCGAGTGCCGTTTCGGGTTCAGCTATCAGTTCTTCCTGAAAAGCACCGCCAAGCAGGGTAAACCCGCCAGTAAGACGAAAGATGCATGCAGTCTGCCGATTCCAATAGTCAACAGAAGCATCCAAACATCCTTTTGTAGTCAGAATCGCATCAGCATGTTCATCTATGCAGGTTTTCACGAGCTCTGCAGGTTCAATCAATCCAGCAATCGGTCCCGCAATGGCCCCATGATCCATGGCAATGATCACCGATCTTCCATCGGTTTTGTTGATCACTGAGTTTAACCGTAATCGTAATCCGGTATGCATTACTCACTCCTCCAGCTTCCTTTCAGCTGCCTATAGGTAGTTCGATACTGAGTAAAACGGTCAGTATAGAGATGTGAAACCGAATCATCAGGCGTAAAAGATTTCTCCACAACAGCTAAATCATGGGCTGCCTCGGTTAACGAAGGATAGTCCCCTAGAGTATGCCGTGCAAGAATTAATGAGCCGACCAGTTCAGCATCACTGTGTTTCATAACGGATATCGGTTTCCCCGTGATATCTGATTTAATCTGATTCAGCACATCACTGCGAGAAGGCCCTCCGGCAACCCGTAACGACTGTATCAGTGCACCCGATTCTTCCATCGTCTCAATGACATCCCGGACCGCATAACAGATACCCTCCACGACAGCACGGATAAGATCCGATCGATCAGTGGTCAAAGAAAGTCCGGAAAAAACTCCACGAGCATGTGGATCCCAGATAGGCGCACGTTCCCCGTTTAAATAGGGAAGAAAAATGAGGTTGTTAGCACCGCAAGGGGCGCGTGAGGCAAGATCATACACCTGAGAGAAGCTCAGCTCGGTGAGATTCAATATCTTCTGTATCCATGCCACCGCTTTTCCCGTAGTGCTGATAATGCCGGAAACATTGTAATAGGGAGCTACCGGATGCCGATAGGTCATAAGTCGATTATCATGCAACGGGTGATGGGCACAGAGATTGATTCCCTCGCTGGTTCCACTACGATCGCATACCATCCCAGGAGATACTACACCACAGCCGAGTATCGAAACGAGAAAATCGGGCCCCCCTGCAATCACGGGAACATCCTTCGGTATATCAAGCACCTGAGAAGCAAGTAGTGAAACTGTCCCGATGATGTCTCCCGGATGGCAAAATTCGGGGAATTTGTCATGATCAAGATCCAGCTGTGATAGCAGATTTTCGGTCCAGTACCACCGCAGTGCATCCTCGGCATGAAGCACGGTACGGGCATTACCGGTAAGCAGATAGCCGATATATTCATACGATGAGAGAAACGAGTGACTCTTCTGATATACGTCCCTCTCAGTCTTTTTTATATGCAGGATCTGGGGAAGCACAAAGGAGGCATCGATTTCGAATCCCGTATGCTTTGCAATGTCACGAGCTTCCTCATGCGCCCGTCGATCAAGCCATAACCGTGCATAGGCAGCTGAGGCATACAGTAACGAACCATGGTGTTGGGGAGTAGAAAATACGGGTGTTACCGTAGGCCCGTTTCCTGATACCACGATGGCACGCAATGAGCTGGATCGTGCCATCTGAGCACAGACCTGCTGTAATGCCTGCGCCCATTGTTTCGGATCTATTACCTGAGCTCCCTGTGCCGTACTGATACTGGTCAACGATACTGCATACGTACGCTCTACCATGCCCTGTTCATTGAACCATGCAGCCTTACAGGTGGAAGTCCCCACATCAATTGCCAGAATCATCTATTTCTCCATACGCAGCAGAACCCGATAGGTCTCCTCTGACTGGGCAGCTTCTACGGCCTGCTGTACCTGAGCCATAGGATATACCCGACTGATCAGATCATCAACTACCACTTTCCGGTGTGCTAGTGAGCGCATCGCGGTATAAAAATCTTGCTGTTCACGTCCTTCAGAACCGGTGATAATAAACTCATTTCGATGAATCGTATGCATATCTACAGGAAGTTGCGGTCTGTCACCATAAGAGGTAAAAATATTCAGCGTCCCCGTAACACCCAGCACCTGCACGGCAAGTTCAACCGCTGATGTTGAGGTGGTAGTGACTATCGCTGCCCGAACTCCATGACCCCCAGTCAGTTCACGTATCATCTCGATACACTGATGTGTATCGGAGGCATCAAGTATCTGATCAACGCCAATAGCGGCAGCACGATCCAACCGCTGAGCATTCACATCACTGACAAAAACCTGCACCCCCATAGCGAGGGCTGTTTTTGCATGCAGCATACCCATGGTACCTGCTCCCGCAATAAGCAGTGTATCACCTAACCCCACCCCGGTTTTCCTTAAAGATCTGATGCAACAGGCAAGCGGCTCAGTGAGTGTTGCCGCCTGAAGCGAAAGTGTTTCCGGGATGACTAACACCTGCTGGGGGTCAACGACCATATATTCAGAAAATGCTCCGAGTACGCGCTGGCCACGAGCAAACCGATTTTCACAGAGGTTTGACGATCCCGAAAGGCAGGCATGACATGCGTGGCAACGGTTCACCAAATCCAGCACCACTCGATCGCCTTCCTTCACTGCAGTTTTCACCGCTTTCCCGACGCGCACGATTACCGCACTCGCTTCATGTCCGGGGATGAAGGGGAATTGCAAGGAACGCTCACCGGCAAAAAGCCGCTGTTCCAACGTGCAAATACCACAGTAGGCTATCTGCACGAGCACTTCATGATCTTTGAAAACCGGCATTGCCGACTCACGTATCTCTAACTGATGGACCGCTGTCTGCCAGATCTGTTTCATGGTATTTCCTTCAGGAGAAATCCTTGACCAATCCATCCAGTGCTTCGCTGGGGAACCCCACACGATCGGCATCAGCTGCAAGGTCCCTCAGGAGTATCTTCACTGCCTGAGTTTGCACCATCATGAAATCGGCTTCTCTGGTGCAATCTTCTGCAAGAATCCTGTTCGAAAGAGCAAGAGCCTTGGCCAGTTTTTCCGGTAACTCACCACTGCTACCCAGAGAGCTACAGATCAATTCCTGCTGAACCTTGCTCTCTGCAAGGGCATCCAGGGCAGCAACGACATCCTGATCCTTTTCCGGTTTCACAGGATAACGGTCGTACACGAGATAGATCGCATGGGAAGGACAGGCATCTACACAGAGTCGACACCCATCAATACATCGGGCAAAGTCAATCTGACCTGTTTCCGTGTCGGTAGCTCCGGTAGGACAGACAAAAAGACACAGACAGTCTTTGGTACAGAGATGAACGTTTCTTGCTGCGTGCATGAGAACCCCCTATTTAATTTGAGTGAAACGGGAAGACGGTGCCTTGCAGATAGGGCACACATTTGGAACCTGCTTTGCTAATGCGATGAAACCACAGGCTTCGCATACATAGATATTGGTATCCTCCACAAGCGATTCTCCCTGCTTTTCATACCGTCCAAGTAATGATTTATGAATTGCAGTGACCTTTTTCCCCCAAGTAGCGCACCGTAATGCACCTCGATCCTCTACGGCCTTTCCTGCTGTCTCCAATTCTATATAGCCACTGGTGCCATCGGATGCAATCCGATCGGTCAGATTACTGAGGGATACCGAATCTTGGTGAGGTGCAATCGAAGTAAAATACTGAGCAAGTGCATGAAACCGCGAAGATGCTTCCGGTCTCATCTGTTTTTCACAGGCTTTCGCAAGATTGGAACATACTACAGTGAGCACACCGCTGCTGTAGTCTCTACTGTTTTCCATGCTGACTCCCTTTTCTGTAGATATATTCCCATGCTAACACCCGTTGGTGATGTTGTCACCAACTCTTTCGTTGACCGAAAAGAGCCTATCCACTACCTTATGAGCGTAACTTAGAACTTTATAAAGGAGGCCAAACATGGCTGTAACATTGTATAGCACACCAACCTGCGGTTTTTGTCGGATGGCAAAGAGTTATCTTCAGAATAACAAGATTCCCTACACAGAGTACAACGTGGCTTCGAATTCAGAGAAGGCTCACGAAATGGTACGGAAATCGGGCCAGATGGGAGTTCCCGTACTTGATGTTAACGGAAAAATTATTGTCGGATTTGATCGCGCTTCCATTGACCAGGCACTGAAGCGCTAGTGAATCTTACTCAAGAGCATGTGCACAGAGAGGCTGTTACCGATCGGTAGCAGCCTGTTTTTCTCTCTACCCATGCAATACGTGCTTAGCGGTTATTTCATCAGTGATGAGCGTGGTGAGATGACCGCCAATGAGAGCAGCTCGAATCGCCTCCACCTTCTGCAGACCATATGCAACACCGACTCTATTGGGAATGGTCATAAAATCCTGAAAATCCACCCCGATAATCCGATGATTATAGGAAATATCCATCCAGGCACCCTGGGAATCAAAACTATATCCACAGAGGTGTCCAACTGCTCCCGCTCCCTGTATTTCTTTGGCTTCTTTTGGTGAAAGAAAACCGGCACGCACCATCGCACTTTGAGTCGGGTCGTTGGAACTGATACCGACAAAGGCAAGATCGAGGCTCTTTGTCCTTTGCAATGCTTCCTGAATACCGGGTTCTTTGATCAACAGTTCTTTCACCATGGTATTTTTCACAATAACCGGACACTGCAGGGGGAAATATCTGCCATGAATACGTTTAGAAAACTCACGGGCAAGATCAGAACCATCGTACTGCGGATTTGCAGCACCAAAGCCACCCATGAGCTGAACCACAGAAGCATCCTTACACCGCTCGGTGGGAAGCTGATGCACCATATGATACAGTGAGGTACCCCAGGCAATACCAATCTGAATGGCTTCCCGGAGTTGGTTTGCAGCATACTCTGCTGCGACCGCACCAACTGCACGCATCAGCGAACTGTCATCTGTGGCGGGAACAATCACCGCGTGGTGTAAAGAGTACTGTTTCGTCAGTTCATCACCGAGGGCCGTGGCATAGGGAGAACCGTCCTGAATCTGAATTTGGACCACTCCGGTTTCACGACACTTACGCAGCAGATTAGATACGGTAGGTCTGGATAGACCGAACTCCTGGGCTATCTCCTGCTGTGATTTTTCATCAATATAGTACCGTCTGGCAATCGAAACCAGAAAATCCCTATCCCTTTGCACGCATAATCCTTCTTTTTTATATCATATGATAACTCTGCCCGATACAGGCTGAGGCAGCCTCCTTGAACGCTTCAGATACCGAAGGATGGCCGTGAATGGTTTCAGCCACCTCATGTACGGTAAGTTCATGCTTCATGGCTAGTGCAGCCTCATTAATAATTTCTGAAGCATACATACCCACGCAACAGACACCGAGAATCTGCCCGTACCGCCGATCAGCGACTACCTGAATGAACCCTTCCGGTTCACCAGAGGCAAGAGCCCTTCCGTTTGCTGCAAGAGGGAATTTTCCCACCACCGTATCATATGAGGCAGCTGCTTCGGCTTCTGAAAGACCCACTGAAGCAACCTCGGGAACAGCATAGACCACCGAAGGGACAATGTCCAGATTGAATTTTTTCCGTTCATCAGCAATTATCCGCAGATCGATACAAGCATTATGTGCCACAGTTTCACCCATCTGATAGGCAGCATGGGCCAGCAGTCTTCGACCTGTCACATCTCCAGCAGCATAGATGCCTGAAATTGAAGTCATTCCCCACTCATCAGTCATGATATTCCCATGATCGATTGCAGGAGAAACCTGATCACTCAGACAGCTGATATCCGCTTTTCTTCCTACGGAAAGCAGTACGAGATCTGCACCGATGGTATTTCCATCAGCGAGGGTAAGGCGAGCTTCATGATCAAGTGTCTCCATTCGGGTGACACCGGACCCGGAGTATATCCGGACCCCACGCTTTTTCAGTGCCTTCGCCAGAGAAGTTACCGCTGCAGCATCAAACATAGGAAGGATATCCGGCTGAGCTTCAATAACCGTCACATCAGACCCGAATGCCTGAAAAATCGAGGCAAACTCAATACCGATCACCCCGCCGCCAATGATCACAAGGCGTTTTGGTACCATCTCAAGATCAAGGATTTCCTCGCTGGTGACCGTCAAAGGACTGTCGATACCGGGTATGGGAACTGCCATTGAGGAAGAACCCGTTGCAATGATGATCACTTTAGCTCCGATCACGGTCCCGTCTTCCAAGGTCACTTCATGGTTTCCGGTTATCGTGGCTTTCTGCTGAACCAATTCAACCTGAGCTGCTGAAAGCAGGGAACGAACCCCACCGGTCAGTTTCCTGACGGTTTTCTGCTTTCCTTTTCGAGCAAGCTCCATATCAACCGTGATGGTCGGATCCTTGATAATAATTCCACGATCATTTCCCTGAGCAAGTTCCAGGATAGTATGGGCACTTTGTGCATAGTATTTGGTAGGGATACAACCTCGATTCAGGCAGGTCCCGCCAACAGAGCCCGCCTCAGCCAAGAGAACCTGAGCTCCCAGACGACCTGCCTTTATCGCTGCGATATAACCGGCCGGACCACCTCCGATGACTACAATATCTTTTTCCATGTCCTGCTCCTACACCAACAACCGAAGAGGATTTTCAAGCAGATCTCTCACCGTTTGCAGGAACTGGGCACTCTCAGCGCCATCGATAATGCGGTGATCAAAGGTAAGACTGAGCGTCATAATGCTTCTTTCCACTACTGTACCATCTTTGAACCGTGGCGATTGTTCTATAGCACAAACCCCCAGAATACCCGCCTCAGGTGGATTGATGATCGGAGAGAACGAGGTGATGCCGAACATCCCTACATTCGAAATAGAGAAGGTCGACCCCGTGAGTTCATCAGCTCCCAACTTTCCTGCTCTCCCCCGTTGAATGATATCCCGGGTACGTTCGGTCAGCTGAGAAAACGACAGCATATCTGCCTGTCTGAGAACCGGAACCAGTAATCCCCGTTCGGTTGCTACGGC
Organism: uncultured Spirochaetaceae bacterium; assembly: GCA_964482325.1. Lineage (GTDB taxonomy): Bacteria > Spirochaetota > Spirochaetia > Sphaerochaetales > Sphaerochaetaceae > CAYZJV01. The sequence continues at coordinate 20,927 of CAYZXD010000031.1, forward strand.
CATTCCGATATTAATCTCGTGACGGTAAATCAGAGCATCTCCATCAAATACCGAATTCATGCGTGGATGCATCTGCAACGCACGAGCAACAGCTTTGATCACAAAATCGTTCACCGATGCCTGTATGCCACTCTGATCACGTATGGACTGTTTCATTTCCAACAGCAGAGTCACATCTACAGGGATATCTTCTGTAACCATCGGAATCGTCTGAACACTCTCCAGCATTCGCTTCCCGGTAATCTTCTGGATATTGGTGAGAGCAACGCGTCTATCCTCGCCCGCGGGAGCTACCGGGATATCGCGTGAATAGACTTTACCGGCATGTCCCGAGCCTGCTATTTGCGATAAATCAACACCGGTATCTGATGCAATGCGTTTTGCTAGAGGAGTTGCCTTGACAGCACGGACATCCTGTTCCCGCACTTCACCATGCTTGCCACTTGCCTTCACTGAAGCAAGATCAATCCCGGTTTCACCAGCAACACGTCGTGCAGCCGGAGTTGCCGGGATTTTACCGGTTGCAGAACTCACTTTCACCGGTTCAGCTTCAACCGGTGTAGGTTGCCCCTGTTGCGTTTCCTGTTGCACCAGAGGAGTATCTTCAGGAATCTTTTCGCCGGGAGTACCGATCCATGCAATGGGAACAGTTACCGGCACGGTGGTACCTGCAGGATATACTCGTTTTAAGAGTGTCCCGGCAGCATCAGATTCGAGATCCATGGTCGATTTATCGGTCTCTATTTGAGCAATGACCTCTCCCATCGAGACGGTATCACCCTCTTCTTTCAGCCATTCAATGATGACCCCTTCTTCCATTGCCATACCGGTTTTCGGCATAATTACTGCTTCAGCCATACCATCCTCCTACAGCAGATCGCGTACCGCTGCGGTAATCTTCTCTTCAGTGGGAACCACCTGGGCCTCAAGATGCGGGTTATACGGGATGGGAACATCAAGACCCCCAAGACGTTTCACCGGAGCATCAAGGTAGAAAAAGGCGTCACTAGCAACAATCGTACTGACAATCTCTCCCCCGAAACCTCCCGTCTGGCAGGCTTCGTGAACTACCAATACTTTCCCGGTTTTTTTTGCCGAGTCAATCAATCTCTGGCGATCAAGGGGCACGAGCGTACGAATGTCGATCACTTCAATGTCAGCTTCCTGCCGCTCAGCAAATTGGTCTGCAATCGTCAGACACCGCGGCACCATACGTCCATAGGTGATGATAGTGAGATCTTTTCCTTCCCGTTTCACGTCAGCTTCACCGAGTGGTATCGTATAATCATCTTCCACTTCCGGCACGGGACCTTTCACCCGATACAGCAATTTCTGTTCAAGGAAAACTACCGGGTTATTGTCACGGATAGCACTCTTGAGCAGACCCTTCGCATCATATGCGGTGGAAGGAATGACCACTTTTAGACCGGGAACATGTGCTACCCAGGCTTCCAGACTTTGGCTATGCTGCTCAGCTGCTCCGGTTCCCGACCCTCCGGGAGCACGAAGTACCATCGGGACTGCCCCCTGTCCACCGAATTGAAATCGGTTCTTTGCAGCCTGATTCACCAGCTGCTCCATAGCAAGTGTCATGAAATCACTGAACATGATCTCAACAATGGGACGTAAACCAGTCATCGCAGCTCCTGCGGCTGCTCCCGTTATCGCCAGTTCAGAAATCGGGGTGTCACGGACTCGTTCTTCACCGAACTCTTCAATCATTCCTCGTGATACACCGAAAGCACCACCATACACACCAATATCTTCTCCAAGAAATATGATTGAATCATCCCGTCTCATCTCTTCACTCATTGCCTCATTAAGGGCTTGAGCATAGGTTATTTCTCGCATCTGTACTCTCTCCTTGTTCTCTCAGTCGGCATACACGTCATCGAAGATATTTTCGATGCGGGGCTCCGGACTACTCTCCGCGTACTCTACTGCTGCCTTCACCGCCTCTACAGCTTGCTGCTGCATTTCATCAAGCTCTTTCTCAGTGAAAATCTTATGCTCAAGCAGGTATGCACGGTGCTGTTTGATCGGACAGCGCTCTTTCCACTGTTCGACTTCTTCCTTGCTTCGATATAGCTGTGCATCACTTTTTGAATGCCCCATCCAACGATACGTATTGAGTACCATGAGCATAGGACCGTTTGTCTTCACATATTCCTTCGCCTTCTTGGTCTCTTCGTAGATGTTCATGACATCGTTCCCATCGAGCGCAAGCCCCTTTATTCCATAACTGGCAGCACGGATGGAAATATCTTCAATGTTCATCGACTGATTCACATGGGTAGACATACCATAGAGGTTATTGGTACAGACAAAGACTACCGGGAGCTTCCACACCGAAGCGAGATTGAGTGATTCATGAAAAGCTCCTTCATTGGCAGCCCCATCACCGAAGAAACATACCGTGATATGGTCACTCTTTCGGTATTTCTGTGAAAGAGCTGCACCTGTGGCAATCGGAATTCCTCCAGCAACTACCCCGTTAGCTCCTAGGCTTCCCACCGAGAAGTCTGCGATATGCATACAGCCACCTTTGCCTTTGCAGTATCCCGTCTCTTTTCCAAGGAATTCGGCCATCATACGATTGATATCCATATTTTTACCGATACCCTGATTATGTCCGCGGTGCGTCTGGGTAATGTAATCCTCTCTATCCAAGGCAGAACAGACTCCCACGCCTGTAGCCTCTTCACCGATGCAGAAGTGAGCGGTACCATGAACCTTCCCCTGAATGAACAACTTTGCGGCAGTCTGTTCAAACTCTCTGGTCACCAGCATTTTATAGTGCAATTCCTTCTGCACAGCCTTTGACAATTTCATAGCAATAAATCCTCCATTGAAGACACATTTCTCCCTAGTGTCGACGATTCTTCATCCATTACGCATGCAGTATATCATCTTCTACGAATTTGTCAAATGTTAAGATGTCTATTTTATTTTTTACATTTGTATCATTTCGACATAAACAGCATCTCATGTGACAGGATAGGAAAAAACCATTATACTGGGCACAGGAGGAATATGGCATGGAACTTATGGAAACCATACTAACCCGACGATCAATCCGTTCGTACGACGAACGCCCCGTCCCTGAAGACGTACTGAATCAGGTGCTCGACGCAGCCCGGCACGCACCATCGGGAAGCAATCGGGAACCTACCCGCTTGATAGTGGTGCAAGATGCACAGCGCAGAGGTAAACTGGCTCAGCTCTGTTCCCACCAGAAGTTTGTTGGAGAGGCACCCGTAGTAATAGCGGTAGTGGTTAAATCAATAGCGTGGAATCGAGGCAATTTTATGGGCGAATATTCAAGCCTTGTCGATGGTGCTATCATACTCGACCACCTGACACTTGCTGCACGCAACTTCAACTTGGGTACGTGCTGGATCGGAGCTTTTGATAATGATCAAGTGAAGGATTTCCTTCAGATCCCCGAGGGATGGAACGTAGTCGGACTCACACCCATCGGATACCCGAAAAAAGGTAATGCATTTACCACAACCGACAAACGCATGGCATTTGATGAATTTGTCATGAAAGAACAGTGGAAAGCGTAACACAGGAGGTCCACCACTGCGATTATGCAACCGTGGTGGGCACCATCAGGATTCAGGAATCACATGACTGTATTATTGCGGTGAATCTTATTCATCAGAGCGAGGGCATCCCTTTGAGTACCGCTGAGGAAACACCCGTATTGCGGGAGGCTGCAACACAGCTTTCCGAGTATTTTGGGGGAACCCGTACCGAATTTTCTCTCCCGCTGAACCCCATCGGTACTCCTTTTCAATTGGCCGTGTGGAAGGCTCTGTGTCAAATCCCCTATGGAGAGACGCGAAGTTATCGTGATATCGCTGAGATGATCGGGAATCCGAAAGCAGTGCGGGCAGTGGGCATGGCAAACCACCGAAACCCGATTACATTCATTATACCGTGCCATCGCGTTATCGGATCGGATGGTTCACTCACCGGGTACGGCGGCGGTTTACCGCTGAAACAGTTCCTACTTGATCTTGAGCAACCTCATGCTTGCATTACTCAGTAACCAGGCGGTATCCAAAGTCTCGTATGGCTTCAGATTCCGGCCCTGGTTCTTCCTGAATTGCAAGCCCTGATTCAAAGAGCTCTGCCCCGGCGTGCTTCACACGCTCTTCCCAGTCGCGCATCCACTGACCGTCACCCCATCCGAAAGAACCGAAAACTGCCATTTTCCTTCCGGTCAGATCAGATTCAATCGTCTCATAAAAAGGGAGAAATTCAAGATCGTCCAACTCTTCTTGTCCAGAAGCAGGACACCCGAAAGCGAACACATCATATGATTCAAGCACCGATCGGTCGCATTGACTGACAGGAAGTACGGCAACTTCAGCTCCACCAGAGCGAGCCCCTTCTGCAATCAAATCAGCCATCATCTCGGTATTTCCGGTACTGCTATAATAGATTATTGCCAAACGCATACACGTAGAATCTCCTTCTATCAGCTTAACAGTACGAAGGACAACTACCGACCGTCAAGAAACTTCGCATGAGTTTTCATTGACCGACAACCAAAACCACGATATAGTCAGGTATCTGGATATTCTAGGTTCCGGGTCATTGTTCTGTAGGCCGTGTGTTTCCAATCGGGGGAGAGGAAATGTGCGGCCTTTGTTGTATCACGCGCGGATAAAGGTCCCTTCATCAAGTTCTTTGAAGGCCTGACGGAGTTCAGCCCGGGTATTCATCACGATGGGGCCTCCCCATGCAACGGGTTCTTTCAACGGGCGACCGGCTATCAGCAGAAAACGTACCCCGGCTTCTCCTGTTGCAACAGCAACTTCATCACCATCCTTGAGCAATACGGCACGGTGAGTGGGAACGACGGTGCCTGACTGATCAAATTCAGCACTCCCTGATACAGTATAGCAGAAGACTGTAGCCTGAGGATCCACCTTCATCTGCCAGGTTTGATTCGGCTTAATCGATACATCGAGGTATAGCGTTTTTACATAATCGCCTTGTACCGGTCCCAGCTTCTCACGATAACGGCCGGAGACAATACGTACCGTTGCAACCTCATCGGTTACCACAGGAATAACATCGGAAGTAATATCTCGGTAGGCAGGTGCAGTCATCTTGTCTGCAGCAGGTAAATTAATCCAAAGCTGAGCACCGAGCAGTCGAGGTACTGCCTGCGGCATCTCCTGATGGATGATACCGCTGCCAGCGGTCATCCACTGACACGAACCATCAAGAATGCTCCCCGCGTTTCCTAATGAATCACCATGTTCGATATCACCATGAATCAGATAGGTTACCGTCTCAATACCACGGTGTGGATGCCACGGAAAACCTTTCACATAGTCGTCGGGGTTATCTGAATCAAATGCATCAAGCATGAGGAATGGGTCAAAAGCTTCAACATCTGCATGCCCGATGACTCGCACCAGCTTTACACCTGCTCCATCATATTGAACCGCTCCACCTACAATCGTCTGAATGCTCCGTAAGCTCATAATCACCTCCGCTACGTGTAGTATATCATGAGGATAACCCCTTCATGGTATCTTTATATATCACGTCCTTTCATTTTATGATAGAATCAGTTACGATAATTATGAAATCAATCCAAAGAAAGATTCATCATGAGGAGGACTGAATTATGCAAGTGAAATTTTATCGTTGTAACAAATGCAAGAATATTGTAGAGCTCATCTACAATGGGGATGGAGAACTCGTCTGCTGTGGAGAACCGATGGTTGAACTGAAAGAGAACACCACCGATGCTGCAACAGAAAAGCATGTTCCCGTGTACGAAAAAGACGGTGAAACCACCGTGGTGAAAGTGGGCTCAGTTGCTCACCCAATGACAGATGAACACTACATTCAGTGGATCGCTGCACTTACCGATGATGGTATTTTCCGCAAGAACCTCTCACCTGGCGATAAGCCAGAGGCAGCATTCTCCTGTCTGAAGAACGTTCGAGCCTACTATGAATACTGCAATCTTCATGGGCTGTGGAAGGTTGAACTCTAA
>CAYZXD010000032.1:0-26594 GCA_964482325.1 uncultured Spirochaetaceae bacterium
AGATATTTCTCCAACGAATGATGACATGCCCGTCATACTAAAAACCGATCACTGCGTATGTATTAACAGGATCGGTAATTAATTTGGGAGTATTGGAGGTGGGGGGAGTCGAACCCCCGTCCTAACGCGCCACCCAATGGCGTCTACAGGCTTAGTCGTAGTTCATTGTTTCAGAGCAGATCGGATACACGACAAACGTTACTGCTCCTGAGCCGGCTTTGATTTCCCCCATACACACCGGCGGGGTATGAGGTGAGCCCCTGTTGTTACAGGACAGCGAAGGTTAAGGGCGGCACCTTCGGAGCCTGTACGTCCCTACTGACTAAGCAGCAAGAGCGTATTCTGCGTCGTAAGAGACTTCGTCTTCTTTCTTGGCAGTTAAATGTTTTGCTAGTTTTAGGAGTTGGCGCTCCGCCTGCAACCACCGGCATGATCTCACGCCAGTCGAAACCAATACACCCCCCAATTGGGGTTATCTTAAGTATACTGTGCTCGTTAGAGTTCGACAAGACCACTACCGATTGAAGTTCTTCATTTCTCTGCGCATTTCCCGCTGCATATCCCGTTCTTTGATCACATTACGTTTATCGTGAGCCTGTTTACCTTTACACAAGGATATTTGCACCTTGATCAGATTCCTTTTTAAGTACACCAGGGTAGGAACCAACGTCATCCCTTTCTCGTCCACTTTCCGTTTGATTCGCTTTATCTCCTGACGATGCATCAGCAGAGCGCGATCTCTTTCCGGTTCATGGTTGTGCATACTGCCATGCGAATACGTGGAAATGTGCAACCCTACGAGGACCAATCCCTTCGGTGTAATTTTTACATAACTATCACCAAAAGAAAATCTCCCCATGCGAATCGATTTAACCTCTGTTCCTTGAAGTGAGATACCACTTTCAAAATCTTCCACCACTTCATAATTGAAGTAAGCTTTCCGGTTTTTCTGCAGTACCTGTATCTGCTTATCTGCCATAAAAATTCCTATTTAATCTGTCCACGCGATACGTAATCCGGTGGTCTCGCTGCATGAAGAGCGCTGCATAACACCAACGGTTGCTGATGTTATGGTCAGGGGATCATTCAGGTATGAGCCGCCTTTAATCACTACATCACTAAGTGAACTTATCCACGTGTTCGGGATATCCGTATACCGCTGCAAAGGAATAAAGTCATCCTGAGTGAATTCCCACAGACTGCCGAATAATCCTACAAATGTATCTCGGGTACTGGTCGAAGTCGTAAGACTCTTCTGATAATCACCGTGCACACTACTGTGTGATGCACCCTCCCACTGAGAAGCAGAGGGAATAAAGACCGTTTTTCCGGTGAGATCACTCAGCCATGTTACGAAAGCCTGAGCAGCATACCAGGAAATATTACGTATCGGTCTTTGTGACATGACCGTTACGGTAGGAAATACTCCTGCAAGATACTGTTCATCAACCATACCATCGCGCATCAACTGCTCGAGATTGCTTTTAGCCCAATACGGCTGATCTACGACAAAATGCGCCCACAAATATTCCGAAACTTCCTGGGATGCAAGATTAAACGATGAGATGTTCACTGCACTGCTCAATTCCTGTACTCCCGGATAGGAGCGGGACACTGACTTTCCGATGGTAACCGTTTGTTTTGGAAAGGAAAATCCCGTAATCGAACCAATCTCTGCAATGGGTATTTCTAAAAGTGTCTGCTCAGGATAATAGGTTTCCATTTCTGCTTCAGATCCAATGAATTGAGAAGAACTCTCTTCAGAGAAGAGCACCGAAATCCGATCAAATGTCTCAAACAATATCGGATCGGCTAGTTGTGCACCTGCAAGTATTTCGAGAGCAGCTTCACCATCGTCACGTGCTGCCGTACTCGTAATGTAATTCATGCTCTGCAGCATAAAATCATGGGCAAGCTCAGCAGAACCCGCTATTGCGTGGTTCGCTACCGATGCAGCAGCCTGCGACAAGAGAGGAGGGCGATGATACCGATCATCAAATTCGGTGATACGGCTCCATGCAACCACATAATCAAACATACTCTGCAGATAATCAGTCAAATCTTCCTGTGTATCCAGTACAGGACCACTTGCGACCTGCTGTTTTCTCGGTACCAACCAGGTGAAAAACACGGGATGATCAACAGAAAAAGTCATCTCTTTTGCAGCAACATCTTCATAGCTGAAAACTACTTCATGCTCTCCCGGTTCAATAAAAGCTGTAACTGGAGCTGAACCGATATACTTCCCATCCACCGTAACCACCGTAGGTTCAAGATCACTGGTGAACGTAACTCTTTTTCCGCTGTGCACTATTCCAGGAAGAAATCCAACAAGAAAAAGGACGATCAATATAATAATTACGTAGAGAATAGTGAGGTACAGTCCGGGTTGCATACCGAACATCGGTTTGAGGGTAACGGGATCCACGTGAACATCCTTCAATTTATCGCTCTTTTTCATCCATTGAAAAGTACCTTCAGCATCACTTATTGTCAATGGTATCCGTTTGTGATAGCTTGACTGCATGGAAAAGTACTTCATCTGGGTACAGAAGACTACTGAACGACAACTCACGAAACGATTACAGCGAATAGCTCGTGAAAAAGCCCTGAAAGCACAGAAAAAGACCCTGAAAGGGGAATTGTTCAGCTGGCTTGATGCAATTGTGTTTGCAGTGGTCTTTGTCCTGCTGATCAATCAATATATTTTTCAACTTTTTATGATTCCTACTCCATCCATGGTAGAAACTCTTTTGGTGAAAGATCGGGTGTTTGTCAGCAAGACCGCCTACGGTGTTGAACTGTATCCCGGTGGTCCCAAACTATTTTCTGATCGGGTTCCGCTACGTGATGATGTGATCGTATTTTACAATCCCGAGTATGAATCTCGCGGACCTGTTTTCGATGTACTCTCGCAAATGATTTATATGGCAACCTTTTCTCTCGTAAACATTGATGTGGATGAAGATGGAAATATGCGTGAACGGCTCTATGTCAAACGGGCAGCCGCACTTGGTGGGGATACTATCCGATTCGAAAACGGAGCAGCCTCCATCCGTGGAGCCGGTCAGAAAAGCTTTATTGACGACACCACTTTCCGCGAAGAAAATTCCCTTGCTTCATCTCCCCATCAAAGCCTGGATGCATCATTGTACCCCGGCATAAAAGCCTACGGGAAGTTGCTTGCGTATCAGGACAAGGATCTGAGTTCGGCTGCTCCCCGTCATGTAGTCCAGACGTATCAACAGGTTGCAGACTATCGCGGAATCGTTGATTATTATGCGGTTGAGCAGTCCCGTACGGCTACGCTCAGTCATCTCGAGCCGCACAATCTCTCGTATCGCTCATCTGCTGCACGATATGAAATGGGCATCTATGTACCACATGGCTACGTATTGCCGCTCGGTGATAACCGCGACAACAGCCACGATGGGCGCTATTTCGGACCGATGAGCACCGATTCAATCATCGGCCGGGTCAGATTCAAATTCTGGCCGCTCAATCGCATCGGCGGTGTTTCCTGATATCTCATGCTTGAGCTCTTACGTCCGAACCATGCCTACCCGCTTTATATTCACGTCCCGTTCTGCCGTAAAAAATGTTCGTACTGTGCTTTTTATTCAATACGGCAGAACGCCACCAATCAGGACCAGTATCAACAGGTGCTGATGCAGGAAGTATCAGATGTTGTTTCGGTGCTTGCACACCCTTTCGATACCGTTTATATCGGCGGGGGAGACCCCGGTCTCCTTGATGTTGCGTATCTCATTGAGCTTCTTGATGTGATTACCACTCATGGAAAACCGGTTGAATGTACCATTGAAATCAACCCTACATCCCTGACAGACGAGCATGAGCGTCTTATTGAGGCGGGAGTAAATCGATTCAGTATCGGCATACAGAGTATGCACGAGACAACGCTTCGGACACTGGGACGGCAAGCTGCCGTCTCTGATAATCATCGGGCCTTTGCATTGATCAACAGCTGGAAACGCGCGCATGCCATTGAATGTAATGGTGATTTGATGACCTGTATTCCCGGCCAGCAAATCAGCGATGCCATTCAGGATATCGATACCCTTGTTGATATGCTCCACCCCGATCATATTTCTCTGTATAACCTTACCATTGAAGAGGGGACGGAACTATCACGTCAGATAGCTGATCAGACGTTACCCCTCAGTTCCGAAGATCAGCAGTATGATATCCTCAATGCGTGCTGGGAACATCTGCATGCACGGGGATATGAACATTACGAAATCTCCAATTTTTCACAGAACAGGACTCACAGAAGTCGTCATAACGAGCATTACTGGCGTCTTGATGACTATATCGGCTTAGGTCCAGCTGCAGCGGGAACACTCACCACTGATGATGGAAATGTCATCCGAACTGCCTGTACACCATCGGTTACATCGTATCAGAGAGTATGGAAGGCTTATCACTATGAAACACTTACCACATCTGAGGTCATGCTCGAACTGATACTCGTAGGATTGAGGACAGCTGATGGAATTGATCTTGCGTCATGGAAAAGTCGATTTTCTCAGGATTTCACCAAAATCTGTCACCACACCATTGAACGATGCATGCAGCAAAGTCCTCCGTTGATGATGTGCGATGCACATCGATGTGCGCTTACCGAGGTCGGTTTTATGATGCTCGATTCCATTGTCGCGCTCTGTGCAGAAGAGCTGGAAGCGAGTGCCCCTTGACAGTGAAAATTCTCACGTGATACCCTAACGCGTTGGTTGACAGCTCTGCTCAACACGTGTACACCATACAAACTTAGTAACAAGAGGTTCAATTCTATGTCCGGCCACAGTAAATGGGCAACGATCAAGCACAAAAAAGGCGCTGCTGACGCAAAGCGTGGGCAAAAATTCACAAAACTCATTAAAGAGATCATGGTAGCTGCAAAGATGGGCGGGGGAGACCCCGATTCGAATGCGCGATTGAGAACTGCAGTACTGAAAGCCCGATCTGAAAATATGCCGAAAGATAACATCGAACGGGCAATCAAGAAGGGAACTGGGGAATTGGAAAACTCCACCTACTATGAGCTAACCTACGAAGGCTATGCTCCGGGCGGTGTGGCAATTATCATAGATACCCTGACTGATAATAAAAATCGTACGGCTGCAGATGTGCGCAGCACCCTCACCAAACTCGGGGGATCACTGGGAACCACCGGAAGTGTATCCTATATGTTCCAGACAAAAGGTATCATCGCCTACGATCCTGAAACCTATACGGAAGATGAAATTCTTGAAGCTGCCTTGGAACTTGGTGCTGAAGATATCAGTTCGTCCGAAGATGTTATTGAAGTATATACGGATCCTTCGGAGTTCTCTAATGTACTTGAAGGTCTTCAGGAACGTGGGTTCAAGGAAATTTCTGCTGAGGTGGAAAAGATTGCCGATACCAACATCGCTCTTGATGTGGAGAAAACCCGCAAGGTACTCAAGATTATTGAACGATTGGAGGAATTGGATGATGTGCAGCAGGTGTCTTCAAATCTGGACATCCCTGATGACTTCAACGACGAAGACGAGTAAGACATGCTGGTACTGGGCATAGATCCAGGCATCGCACAGACAGGCTGGGGCGTGGTCGAGATTGTCGGCCAACACTACCGGCCTGTTTCTTTCGGTGTAGTGCGTACTGCGACAAAAACCCCGATTACTGAACGGATCCATTCGATTGCCCGGGATGTGGGACATCTTGCGACAGAATTTACCGTGGATCAGGTTTCCATGGAAGATATCTTTTTTGCCAAGAATGTTAGTAGTGCTATTACCGTAGCCAAGGTCATCGGTGCAATCATTCAACAGCTTTCTATTCAGACTATCCCTGTTGCCCTGTTTACTCCGCTGCAGATCAAGATGGCGGTAACGGGATATGGCACCGCAGAGAAACACCAGGTGCAGGAGATGGTTCGTCTATTATTGAAACTTGATCAGGTCCCATCACCTGATCATGCAGCAGATGCACTTGCTGCAGCTATCTGTATGGCAACCAACAGGAGGATGCGATGATTCATGCAGTAATTGGAGAACTCGTTTCCACACAGGCACAGCTTGCCGTGCTGCGCACCGCAGGCGGATTGGAACTAGCCCTGATCATATCAGCACAAAGCGCAAGCAGACTCAGTCAGCTCACCGGAGAAGGCCGACGTCAGGTGAGACTGTTGACCTATCTGCAGCATCGTGATGACAGCATGACCCTGTATGGATTCATCGATGAAGAGGAACGGATGCTGTTTCAGGAGTTAATCAAGGTAAACGGAATCGGGCCCCGTCAGGCAATACGTATTCTCAGTGGCGTGCAGGTCCGTGCCTTTATTCAGGCCCTTGACGAAAACAATCTCTCCTATCTCTCATCAATTCCGGGAATCGGGGTAAAGACATCACAGAAGATCATCCTGGCCTTGCGTGATACGATCGTGGTGGACAGACCAAAAACACCAACATCAGGGTCTTCGACCGGACTGGATAGGCGATTCGACGACCTTGTTGCCGCACTATCTGATATGGGCTATGATAAACGGCAAGTCGTCACTACACTTTCTGCAATCATGGAAGAACAGCACGAACTGCTTGCAACAAAGAGCTTGCATGAAACAGAGGAGTACCTGTTCAAACAGGCGATCATAAGGCTTGGCTAACGTGGATACAACCGATTTACAGGAAACATCAATACTCTCGAGCACCTTTCAGCAGGAAAGCGATGTACAGGAAAATATCCTGCGCCCGAAGACACTGCAGGACTTTCAAGGACAACAACGGATCAAAGATAATCTTTCCATCTTTATTCAAGCTGCCCGCTCTCGAGAAGATTCCCTCGATCATGTCTTTCTGATCGGACCGCCGGGACTGGGTAAAACCACCTTGGCCTCTATCATTGCCCATGAGATGGATGCAGAGATCCGGATGACTAGTGCCCCGGCACTTGAAAAACCAAAGGATCTTGCCGGTATCCTGACTAATGTCACCGAGGGAAGTATCTTCTTCATTGATGAAATTCATCGGATGCGGCCGGCTCTTGAAGAGATGCTCTATATCGCGATGGAAGATTACGAAATTGACTGGATTATCGGACAAGGTCCGGCAGCCCGTACAATCCGCATTCCGATCCCCCGGTTTACACTCATTGGGGCGACCACCAAAGCGGGACAGGTTTCATCTCCGCTCTACAGTCGTTTCGGTATCACCTGTCGTATCGAATTTTATCGTGAAGAAGAATTAGTACAGATTATCAAGCGTTCGGCAGCTATTTTAGAAACGCATATCACTGAATCGGCAATACGTCTGTTAGCCAAGAGCTCCCGGGGAACGCCCCGGATAGCAAACCGTCTGTTGCGGAGATTGCGTGATTATGCCGTGGTACTCGGAGACGGTACAATCGATGAAGATATTGTGAACATAAGTATGGAACGCTTGGGAATTGATGGTGAGGGACTCGAACAGCAGGACCGCAATATTCTCCGCACGATCATTGAATTCTACGGTGGGGGACCCGTCGGTGCGGAAACACTGGCCATATCTGTCGGTGAAGCCATCGAATCGCTTGAAGACTTTTATGAACCCTATCTCATTCAGAAAGGGTATCTTAAACGTACCCCTCGCGGTCGTATGGCCACTACGCTTGCCTACGATTTACTTAATATAGCCTACGACAGGAGACCGGATGAAAACCAGGGAATTCTCTTTTAATTTACCGAACCATCTTATCGCTCAATATCCTGCAGAAACACGGGGAGAGAGTCGTCTGTTGGTACTTGATCGATCCACAGGGAAGCTGACCGACAGTCATATCGATCAGATTACCGATTTTATTCCAAACGGAAGCGTCATGGTGGTAAACAACTCAAAAGTGCGCAAAGCCCGCGTCTATGGTGAATCAGAACACGGGGGCAGGGTAGAATTTCTTTTTCTTGGCGAGTCAGAGAACGGCACCTGGTCTGCCATGGTGACAAAGAGTAAAAAACAGCGAATCGGGAAACGGTATACGTTTTCGAATATGCAAGGCGAACAGTGGAAAGCAGAAATTATCGGAGAAGATGAAGCAGGGAAGCTGGTACGATTTGACCAACCGATCGATGAGTACTTTTTCTCCACCTGCGGCCATGTTCCACTCCCGCCCTACATCAAACGGGACGATACCATCACTGATGAATCACGGTATCAGACGGTATTTGCCCACACAAGCGGGTCTGTAGCAGCTCCAACTGCGGGTTTGCACTTCACCGAACCTATTCTTGATCGTATTAAAAATTCAGGAATCACCGTATGTCCCGTGACGTTGCACGTAGGTCCAGGAACCTTTCTTCCTGTCCGGACGGAAGAACTGGAAGATCATCCGATGCATCGAGAACACTATGAAGTTTCCGAAGAGACTGCCAGCTTGATAAACACGGCAAAGCGAGAAGGGAGAAAGATCATTGCCGTGGGAACCACCAGTGTCCGAACACTGGAATCGGCCTATAATAGGGAAAAACAGGAGTTGATTGCGGGACGCAGCAGCACCCAACTCTTTATCAAGCCTCCCTATCATTTCGCCGTCGTGGACCAATTGATTACCAATTTTCATACTCCTGAATCGACCCTGCTGGTATTAGTCAGTGCCTTTGCATCAAAGGAACAGATATTCGCTGCATACGAACATGCTGTTCAACACGAGTATAGATTTTTCAGTTATGGCGATGCGATGTTCATTAGATGAGAGAATCGGATCGGAGAATCTGGAGAATTTCCTCGGTAATCTCTTCCCGCTTTTTCCGTCCATCAATACGAATGAAGGTAACTTCATCAGGAAGATCGGCAAAAATCACCTCGTAATTATCGCGTACCTGTTCAAGAAATTCCTGATGTTCAAAGAGTTCTCTTCCATCGTCACGATGTTGTATGCGACTCAGACAGGCATCAACCGGAGTATCAAGATAGACCACGTATTTGGGTATTGGAAAATCATTAAGGGCACTCACCCGTTCAAAACCACATTCCACTGATTGATAGGCAAGTGAAGAAAAGAGATACCGATCGGAAATAACCAGAGCGCCTGATGCCAACCGCTGGACGATGCCGCTGATGGGATGATGCAGATGATCTTCTCGATCAGCCGAAAAGAGCATGGCCAAGGCCAATGGCGTAGTAACCACTTCTTTACGTAACACACTTCGTACCAGTGTACCCAGAGGAGATGAAGTAGGCTCAAATGTTGCATGACAGGTAACACCGGCAAGATCACACGCCTCGGTCACAGCCTTCATTTGTGTTGTTGTTCCCGCTCCATCAAGCCCTTCTATCACAATAAAACGATCAAGTATCTGATGCATGTATCTCGTCCTCCTCTCCTTGTCTCCTCTCAATGGTACTCAACCTTTGTCTCATTGGCAAGAACTGAAAAAAGGGTAGGTAAACGTCTCGATACCCGCTATACTGATGCCATGCGGATGTGCAGATGAAATATCATACAACGCCCGGTAACACAATCACCTCTCTTGTATTGCTCTTAGTGGTGCTCATGGCAGTTGCGCTGGGTTCCGCTGTGAATCTCGTACCGGAAGTCACCGAGCGGATTACCGGCTCCATACTTTCCCAATTGCAGGGAAATGGAGAACGAAAAGTAGTAATCGCATCAGTCGATTCTTCCCTCTTCTCTGCAATTACGCTCAATACAATAACCGTACAAGATGATCAGGGCAAGGAAATTGCATCAGCAGATACCATCCGTCTTGATACTCCGTTGTACCGACTGCTTTTCAATCGGTTTATGCCCAAGGAATTAGCTCTTACTATTTCGGGATTAGAAGCAGAAATTGATGATGCGCTGCTAACCTCTTTCACAAATACTGAAAGCGAATCAGGCAGTCTTTTCACCGATAGAACCATCACTGTAACCGTGAATGATGCTCATATTGCACTCGATACGGAGGCAATACAGGCCACCCTTGCACAACTAAAAGCAGTAGCTACTCTCCGTAATGGCAATCTGTTGGGTGCAGAAGCTCATACTGATCGTATTTCCTGGACGAGCGAAATTGCCGGAAACGGAGAAGCTGAACAGGTAACGATACGTGCAAACGATCGAGGATCCAAAGTAGACCTCGGTGCAACGATGAAAAATACCCGCTATGCATACGATTTGCTTTCTGCTTCGTGGGATCAGGCTGTATTCACCGCTCAAACAGCTTCATGGGAAGCATTGGGTAGGGGAAATCTTTCGATTGCTGCAGACCTATCGCACCTACGTGCTGCATATGAGACCTTCGAAGGTGACAGCACTTCTCTTTCCGCTTCAGCACAACTGGTTGCGGGTACGGTTGCAGAAGCACGAGCTGCTATCCCCAATATGCATGCCACCTATGATCAATGGTCAGTCACGGTTGATCCCAGTTCTGTACAGTACACACAGGACAATACAGATCAGGCAACTATTCAGCTATTTATCGCCGAACATCTGCAGGTTCGTGACGGAGTACTTGATGATCCAGTACTCGATGCTCAACAGACTCGTATAACGGTGAACCTTAATGATACCAATCGAAGTGTCCAATTGGATGCCCGACAGATCATCGCGAAAGAGACTCATCGGATACCCTTACCCGAATACCTGCAGGAAATCACTTTGTCTGATACCTATGCACTGATAATTGAAGACCTCCTGCAATACGAAAAAAATGCAGAAGCAAGTGCATCGTTTACGATGAATACCTCCCTTCCTTTTCTCTCAGTGACCCAGGGTGCTCTATCGGGTAGCCTCACGCTCGATGGGGGAAATCAGATCAGCCGTTCACAACTTGCGGTGGAAAAGATGCGTACAGAGGAACTGTCAGGTGAAGCCAGTGCTCAACTGGCCTATCGTCCTGAGGCGCAAGATGGCTCGGTCTTCTCTGCTGAACTGAATCACAGCAGTGGGATTCAGCTCTCCTTCGATTACACAGAAACAGCTCGTTCTGCATTACGGCTACAACAGTTTACTCCCTACGACTTTATTTCTGTGCTTGACCAGTTTGCACCGAGCGTTTCCTCCGTCGTGGCGTCAGAGACCTCATTACAGGGGAATATATCCATAACCAGCGCTCCCGATATCTCTTACGGACGAGTAACGGGAGAATTGGGAATTGCCAATCTTGCCGTTGATGAGCAACGGTTCAACCTGGCAACAACCCTATCGCTCAATTTCAATCCTCAGCAGTTTATCGTACCACTTGCTACCGTAACTACGGAAGGTTACCGAATTTCCTACGAGGGAATTATTGATCGTGATCTGCTCTTTCCGGAAGGAACATTGGAAGCAACCGATGTGGAAAGTGGTGAGATCATAGCCAATGCCGATTTTGAACGACTTGCTGCACAACGATATGGATACCGTATCACATCACCGAAGTTGGCCGATTCTGATTTGTCGGGTGATGTTTCCTGGGAAGACCGTGATACCGTGAAAGCTCAAGGGGTCCTCTCTATTCCCGGAGCCTCATATCCGCTTGCAATCATGTTTGATGAACAGGCCGGTATGCTCACACTTGATTCTGATGCAGTTACTGCTCAGCTTGACTTTTTATCGGTACCCGGGCATGTCACCTTTGATCTTGAGATGAATAATCTTATGCTCCCCCCATCCCAATCTCAGTACCTGCAGGGGCAGGGAGTGGTAAATGGGTCCCTAGCAGCAGATTTTTCTCTTGCTGAAGAACTGTTTCTTATCAGCGCTCCGCAGGTACGTCTTGAAGGTTTAGCATGGGGAGATCAAGATCCATTTTCGCTCTCGCTTTCCTTCGATGCAGATTCTCAGCAGGTACGTATTGAACAGATTACCTATGAGGATCGGTATGGACCACTGAAAGGCTATGCATCGGTATATCACCAGACTTTGCGGACTCTTTTTACCCGTGAACTCAATCAGTTACGCGTGATAAGCAAATTATCAGGTGACGATACCGAACAGATCGCACTGTCGCTCTATCCCGATGAACAGAAACCCCATCTGGTGCGGGGTCTCATTGAAGTGGATGGGATTAACATGGGAAGGTTCCTTCCTCAACATGATGGGGTAGAGCTCTCTCTGGCTGTTATTGGTTCCACCGATATGCAGACACAGGCGCTCGGAAATGCCCGATTATCCCTGATTGATATCAATCGCGACCAGAATTTCTCGCTTTCCCTCCAGGCAGCCCCCTGGGGAATCCTTGTCGATGAAGGGAGGTATCGATCGGAAACAACCGAGATCACCATCGATTCCATTCGACTGCCCTATCAGGGAATCAGTGAGCTGACGGCACACTTTGCCCAGGATTTCCCCATCACCTGGCGAGATGGTACTACTCGTGCTACCGTGTATGCTTCAACAGAATTGCTTTCAGCAGATTCTTTGTTTTCCTGGATATCCCGCAACATGCAGATGGATGAATTACCCCCGATTACTTTGCAGCATTCTGATGTTGCCCTCTATGGAGCTATTACGTGGCAGGATGGTACCCATACGATTACGCTGCAGGATGATGTCATCACGGTAACTCCGGGAACGGGAGGAACTGTAGAGGGTTCCTACCATCTTGGCAGCGGTGAATTACAGATACATGCGAAACAGGGTTTTCCGCTCCCGCTTACGGCATCGGGAACACTTACCGGTTCGAAGATTTCATTGGATGTTTCTCAATTGACTTTTGATATTACCCACATCAATGCGCTCCTGCTTGAACCAGTAATAGAATTCCATCAGGGAGTATTTCATGGAACGGGAATAATAGATGGGGAACTCAGGAATCCCGATTATTTTGGCACATTCACCGCAGATTCGGTAGAGATGACTACTTTTTGGACTCCTGGCGAAATGCTTTCCATGAAAAATCCGGTAGTGACTATTTCTGAAAACCTTGCAACGGTTTCCCCCACACCGATGGTTGCCGTACATACTTCCGGAAGACGGTCGCGGGGCGTAACTCAGATGCAAGCCACCGTAGAACGGTGGATTATTCCTCACTACCGTATCGATGTGCTTGAAATCGACAACCCGGTTTCAATATGGATTCCCCTTCTCGGTATCGATATCAATGTCGAAGCACGCGCTGCAGGAACTTTTTCCATTGACGGAACGCCCACGGAAGAATCGTTACTTGGGGATGTGATTGTATCAGACACACAAATATCTTTTGGACTGCCACAGCTGCCGTCATGGGTGGTGGAGAAACAACGGACATCCATCGATATGACCTTGCGTACGGGACGAAACGTGTCGTTTACCTTTCCAAATGAGGAATCGCCAATTCTCCGGGCAACCTTCAATGATAATCAGCGGGTTGATATCTTGGTCGAAGCTCCGAGTATGGCAACGACCTTCACCGGAGAACTGTCTCTGCGCAGCGGTGAAATTTACTATGTACAGAAGAATTTCTACATCACCGAAGGGTCTCTAAAGTTCCCTCCGGTAGGGACAGCTTTGAACAATGATTTCATGCCTCGATTGAATCTACGGGCTCGATTACGTGAATTTGAGAGCGATGGTACGCGTGTAGATATTTTTCTGGTACTGCAGGAAGCACGGTTTGACGATCTCAATCCACGGTTTGAATCTATTCCGAATCGCAGTACTAACGAGATATTGGAACTGCTAGGACAGAGTATCGTCTCCACCGGATCTGCAACTGATGGTACGGACACCTCTGTAGTTGCAGTCGCTTCTGCGGCTACCGATGTGATTTCCCGCCTGGGCTTATTGCAGACTACTACGATCTCTCTTGGATTTTCCAGCGTTATTCGTGATTCGTTAGGGCTAGATGTGTTCACCATCCGTACGAATCTTCTACAGAACATTCTTTTCGAAGCCCTTCCCGGAATCAGTGCCGATACGACAGCAAGTCCTATTGCCCGCTATCTCGATAATACGACCATGTACATAGGCAAGTACCTCTTTGACGAGTTGTACCTGCAGGGAATGATCCATCTGAGGCGAGATGTCAGAGGAGCTTCAAACTCATTCCTAGCTAATGATTTACGCATTGATACCGAATTAAGTGTCGAATGGACGAACCCCCTTGCAGCTTTCAGCCTGTTCACTCAGCCGGAAGAGTTGTCGGTTTTTGAATTATTCGATACTATGGGGTTCAGTATAACAAAGCGATTTGAATTTTAAGAGGAGTCCACATGCGGCGAAACGCAATCATCCCATTTTTATTACTGATCATACTCCTACCGCTATCAGCAGCAGAGCCCAATCTTGAGGCTTGGTGGGAAGGAAAACCTATCACCGAATTCGTCTATGTAGATCTGCAGCAAGTGGATCCTGCTACGATTGATCCTCTAGTTGATCCACTTGTAGGCACTTCATACGATCAACAGGAGATTGATTCTGTCGTGAATCAGATGCTGGAAAGTGGAAACTTTCTTGAAGTGATCGCCATACCGGCACGTGTAGATGGGTCTACCGATCAAGTTATGGTCTATATCGAATTTATCGAACGAAAACAACTTACCCGTATTACTTTTACAGGAAACCGCTTTATTTCGACGGAAGATCTGACCAATGCCCTTTCCTTACAAGAAGGACAGATGTTCGATACCACAGACCTCGCTGCAGCCGAACAGGAAATCAGAGCATTGTATGCTGATCGAGGCTATGCCCGCGTGGATATCTATTCGGACTATACAGATGATGCACAGAACGATGGAATCAAGGTGAGCTTTGCCATTACTGAGTACGAATGGTATCAGCAGAAACCTATTCGCGGTTTTACCTATGAGGGATTGAAGCATGTCAACCGTGACACCCTTGATGATTTGACCTATCCCTATATAGGAAAACCGTTTACACAAGAACTCTACCAGGAAATCGAAGGAAAATTGAACGAACTGCAGACGTTCAGCGTTTTCGAGGCTGAGGCTGAACGCGGTGGCCCCAATAATAATGAGCTGTTCATAACCTTCACGTTTACAGAACTCCCGATCATCCGCACGATCAATTATCGTGGGAATGATTCCATCCGAACTCGTGTGCTTGAAGATACGATCACGGTAGCAACAGGAGACTTCTTATCACTGAATCGCATCAATGGAGAGGTTGAATCATTGAAAACCCTCTATAAGGAGCGCGGATATGCTGATGTGAAGGTGTCCTCAGATTACACGCTCGATGAAGCATTAAATGAACTTGATCTTACCTTTACCGTCGAGGAAGGAAGGCAATGGAAGATCGGAGAAATTGTCTTTGAAGGAAATGAGCTACTCGGCGACTCTACGTTGAAAAAGTCCATTACATCTAAAGTTCAATCGCTGTTTAATAGCGGCAATTATGATGCGGCGAAAATTGCAGCTGATACGCAGTCGCTGCAGTTGACCTATCAGAAAAATGGATTCATTGATGTCCAACTCAGAGATGTACGTCTTGAAGATATCGTTCAGGAAGATCCGGCCGTGCGTAAACTACGCGTCGTATTTGAGATTGAGGAAGGCCAGCAATGGTTCTTCGGTGGTATTGCGGTTGAAGGCAATACCATCTACAGCGATGAGCAGATTAATGAATTATTGACCTTGCAAACCGGTTCCGTGTTGGATATCACGCGGGTACAGAGTGAAATCAGCAAAATTGCTGATTTGTACTGGGATGAAGGATATGTAGAAAATACGATTGACGTTGCTGAAACCCGTAATGGAGATGAAAAGACAGTTTCTTTCACGGTATCGATCGTGGAACGTGGTCAGGCAACGGTTGAAGAGGTCATTATCCGTGGTCTCACCAAGACAAAACCCTATGTGCTCGAGCGTGAGCTGTCACTGAAAGCAGGGGATATTTTCAGTAAAGCCAAGTATGTCCAAAGCGCACAAAATCTCTATAATACCGGGTTGCTCACTGATGTGGTCCCTTCAATCAGTTATGGAACACAGGAAAATTCTCTAGTGGTAACGTATCAGGTAACAGAAGGAAACCAGATGAATATCGGATTCGGTGCCACCTTTGGTGGCAATGTTGAAGGTTTTCCCGTAAGTGGATTCCTTTCCTGGTCCGATACTAACCTGTTCGGAACCGGTAGAGATTTGGAAATTTCCACCGAACTTTCACCCGATTCCCAGTCTGCTTCCATAGCATTCAGAGACAATTGGGTAGGTGATAAACGGTGGAGCAATGCGGTAAATCTCTCCTTCAACCGCAGTACGTATGGTAATGGCATGATTTTGGGTAATCACTCACCCGATAACCGGGTTCGTGAGGATGAAGCATATCCCTATCCCTATACCAGTTATGACGCATGGCAGGCCGCCGGCGGTGATACACCCGATAGTGAATATTTGATGGAATATGATTCGTTACGGATCAGTCTCGGATATACAACCGGATATACGTTTGTCTTTGATGCCGGACGTTTATCGCTCTCCATCGGTCCGTCAATTACCTTGAACCGTGCCCTGTATGATACTGAAACGTATACTCCCTTCGATTATACGATACGACAGTATGGTGAAGCATGGCAGTTCTCAAACCGCATCGGAGCTTCCGTATCCTGGGATGGAAGGGATCTCATTAATAACACAACACGGGGATATGTGGTCAGTCAGAATGTGGTCTATGCCGGTGGTGTGCTCGGAGGACTTTCCAATTATATCCGGACAGCCTCGAGTTTCTCTGCATTCCTGAAACTGTTCGAAGTCGGTGAAGAAAAACCAACCCCGGGAGTCATCAGTCTCAATACTACGGTCTCCACCATGCTTAACCAGCTGTTCCCCGAAGACTACTCAAACTGGTCGGGAAGCTGGCTCAACGGTATGAGTGCATCGAAATATGAGTATCTGTATATTGACGGCATGACCATCGCTCGAGGTATCACCCCGAAATTCTACCTTGAATTCCTCTGGGATTCATCGCTTGAATTCAGTATCCAGATAGCAGAAAACGTGCTGTGGGGAGAGGCCTTTGTCAGTGCAACCGGAGCATCCGAATCGCTGGCGCAGGTAGGAAGTTCACCACTGGATTGGTACTTCTCGGCAGGGCTCGGTATCCGATTAAAAGTTCCGGGATTTCCTCTGGGACTCTATATCGTCAAGAACGCCACCATGGCTGACGGTAATCCGTTCTCGTGGGAACCGGGACCGATTTTCAGCAATCCATCGCGAACTGACAGCGGATTGAAGCTGGTATTGGCAATTACGACGAGCATTTACTGATCATGCAGGAAAAGCAACTGACCCCCATGATGGAACAATATCTCGTCCTGAAGCAGCAGCATCAGGACGAGGTCCTGTTTTTCCGTCTTGGTGATTTTTATGAGATGTTTCTTGATGATGCGAAAGAGGTCAGTCAGTTATTGAATATCACGCTCACTAGCAGAAATGGGGTTCCCATGTGCGGTATTCCCTATCATGCAGCCCGCAATTATATCAAGCGATTGCTTGATGCGGGAAAGAAAATCGCTATCTGTGAACAGACTTCGCTTCCCACAACAGGGAAAACCATCGCAAAACGGGAAGTCGTACAGATCATTACTCCAGGGACAGTGGTGGAAGATGAATTCCTTGACGCTGCCTCTCATAACCATATCCTGGCTATTGCTCTGGATGAGAAACAGATTCTCTGTGCATACAGTGAACTTTCCAGCGGGGTGTTCTCGGTACAGGAACTTCCTCGAGAACCCCGGTTTGATTCACTGCGGGCATTGATCGAACAATTGCAGCCGAAAGAAATTCTGATCAACGAAGATAATTATTTCGATACTGCCGATTTCGCCCAAACCATTTCACACGTAATGGGTATGGTCACACGATTGCCTGCCTGGTATTTCTCCCGATCTCAGGCTTTTTCCCTGCTCTGTGAACATTTTGAAAGTATCAGTTTAAAACAATTCGGCCTTGCCGATGATGAGGGAATCCTGATGGCCGCCGGTGCGCTGTTTCGCTATCTCAAAGAGACTGCTCAGGCCTCGTTAGCTCACATCACGGCACTGGAACGGGTTGATCGTTCCCGATATCTCCTCATTGACGAATCAACCCGAAAGAATCTTGAATTGCTCCGTAATTTACAGGAAGGTACTACCGCTCATACATTATTCAGTGCCATCAATGCCACCTGCACTGCAGGGGGTGCACGATTACTGAAAAGCTGGATTGCCAACCCGCTTGCAGAAATTTCTCCCATAGCTCAACGGCAGGATCATGTTGCATGGTTTGTCGATGATGATCAGGAACGGCACCGGGTGAGATCTATTCTCAGCAGTACTCGTGATCTTTCACGCCTCGTGTCACGCGTTACCATGCACCGGGCAAATCCGCAGGATCTGGTGGCTATCGGCCAATCTATCGCATCCTTTTTCACCCTCACTGAAGTGCATACAAAACGGTACCGTACGCTTCTTACCGATCATGTCAGTGATAACATGATGGAAAACCTGGTTACCTTGATGGAAACACTCATGAAAGGCATTCGCGAAGAGTGTCAGGGACCGTATATTCCCGGCAAGGTGATAGCAAAGGGCTTCAGTGAATCGCTCGATGCGTTACGGGAACTGCAGCATGATGGAGATCGTAACCTGAGAACGTATGTTTCTGAATTAAAAGAACAGACGGGAATTCCCACCATCAAGTTATCTCACAATAAGATAATCGGTCACTTCATTGAAATTCCTAAAACTCATAGCGATCGGGTCCCGCAGTGGTTTCATCGCAAACAGACGCTTGTCAATGCCGAACGGTATACCACTGATCAGTTGATCGCTCTTGAAACTGAGATTCTTGCCAGTGGAGAACAAGCCGATGAGATGGAACGGACACTGTATGAACAGCTGCTCTCGCAGACTGCCACACTCCATGAAGAGTTGATGCTGCTCGGTAGGTTCTTTTCCACCATAGATTGCTATCAATCGATGGCTCAGTGTGCGACACTGCATCATTACTGTAGACCGGAGGTAACAACTGAAGATATCCTGCAGATCACTGCAGGTCGTCACCCTGTAGTTGAACAGGCCCTTTTCCAGGGTGAATTCGTTACCAATGGGTTATCTATGGGAGGGGACGATGAGCGGTTCTGTCTCATTACGGGACCGAATATGGCTGGAAAATCGACCTATCTCCGTCAGAATGCCCTGATAGTGTTACTTGCTCATATCGGATCGTACGTACCGGCGGATGCTGCTCGTATCGGATTGACCGATAAACTGTTCTGCCGGGTTGGAGCGAGTGATAATCTAGCCCGTGGCGAATCCACTTTTCTCATTGAAATGCAGGAGGCTGCCGGGATTTTACGAACGGCAACTTCCCGATCACTGGCAATTATGGATGAAATCGGTCGAGGTACGAGCACGCAGGATGGGATGTCCATTGCCTATGCCGTGATGCGTGAAATGGTCCGTCTGCAGGTAAAAACACTCTTTGCCACCCATTACCACGAATTGACGATGCTCGATACTGCCGATATGCAGCTACTTACATTAGCGGTAGCTGAATCACGCAAGTCGATTGTTTTTCTTCGGAAAATTCAACCGGGTGTTGCTGATAGTTCCTATGGTCTCCACGTTGCAAAAATGGCAGGCATTCCGCTACCGGTAATTCGGGAGGCTGCCCAGTTTCAAAAACAGCATTTCGCCGACTATGAACTGAAAAGTTCTGCCGGTCAGCTCGATTTGTTTACCGGTTCTCCAGATGCCGCTCTTCCTGAACAGCATCTTCAGATTCTTGAGTCGCTTCGATCATTCGATCTCAATGAATCGACCCCACTTGAAGCTTTGCAGTTCATTGCACACATACAGCACCTGATCGATGAAGCAGATATGGCAAAGTAGACGTGTTTTTGACATGCACACCACGTATGGTATCTGTCCACTCTGTTACCGAGTTGGTATCCTTCATCGTAGTATTTGTAAAGAGTGCACTGAGGAGCTCGTACAGCTGCAATATGCGACTATAGGGGATCATCAGTGTCCTCTGTGCCTTTCCCCGCAGCTGCATCCTGATACGGTCTGTCTTCATGAGCGACACCAGGGGGCCGTACTGTCTGTATTTCCCCATCGGAAACGGGCAAAACAACTGATAATGCGCTTTGAACGAGATGATGTCAAACCATTGCGCACCATCATCGCCTATCATGTAGAACAGGTGCTCACAACGTTGCCCGAACGCTATAGTAACCCGCTCCTTATTCCCGTTCCCTATAAAGATGATCCCATGAAACAGGTAGTCCATGCCTGTCATCAATTCCCGCATTTACATCTTCTGCATAAAAAAGCTGGATCATATACCCTGTGTCAGAAACATATCACAAGTGATCTTACCGGATATACGTTGATTGCACTTGCAGGTTCATACAAAAATGGAGAGCACCTCAATGCAGCTGTTACCGTGCTTAGATCGGTGATAACAGCGCCTATAATTGCGCTGTGTATCACAAAGGATTGACAGAAATAGACAAATCGAGTACCCTGAACACAGTTAGTTAAGATTTTTGGGGATCGCAGGGCCGATCCCTTTTTTATGGAGTAAAGGTGCAGAATTCAATTCGCCAGGATGCAATGTTTCAGGAAATTTCTTCAGTACTTAATCCAATTGGATTACTTGTTGTTGATATACGAAGGTCGGACCATCACGATACGGTTCATGTTGTAACAACAATTACTACGTCCGATCATACTGCAGGAATTGATGAATGTGCCAAGGCTCACAAGATTCTCTTCCCCCGGTTAAGTTTGCTTATCGGAGATCGAAATCTCGATCTGGAGGTTTCCACCCCGGGGATTCAGCGAAATTTTCGTGATATCTATGAGTTTTCGCTATTTGCCGGAAAGCGTTGTCGGGTGTATGATACGGCTATCGCTGCATGGGTCGAAGGGATTATTGCATCAGCGGGTGATGATACGGTTGAACTTACTGATGCAGTGAGAGAAGATGAAACAGAAGTACACGCAACGTATCAGATACCGCACAGCCGGATACAGAAGGCTAAATTAGCATACGCATGGGAGGATATGTAACAATGTCCAATGACTTGGGAGATGCCATCCGCAATCTCGTAAATGAACGGGGAATAAGTGAAGATCTCGTTCTTGAGACGATTAGAGGGTTGCTGCTTGCAGCTTATAAACGGAAATTCGGAACGAGCGACAACGCTGTCGTTCAATTCAATGAGAATCATGACAATGTAGAACTGTTTGCACGAAAAATGATTGTCGATGATGATGAGTACGATGGTGAATTTGATGAGATATCACTTGGTGAAGCACGTCAATTGCATGAAGATTGTGATGTAGGTGATGAAATTCTCATCCCGATTGATCCGAAAACTTTTGATCGCATCTCAGTGCAAAGCGCTAAACAAAAGGCTAAACAGGATCTGAGAGAAATACAGAAGGATACCCTCTATTCAGAATTTAAAACAAAAGAGGGGGAAATGATCATCGGATATTACCAGCGGGAAAGCAACGGTGATATGTTCATTGATCTGGGTAAGATTGAAGGTATTTTACCGAAACGCTACCAGAGTCCCCGAGAGATCTATCGAAAGAACGATAAGATCAAGTGCTATGTTTATCAGGTGGAAAAACCGGAACGGGGGCAGCTTCGTGTGATTCTGAGTAGAACTCACTCTGAGTTTGTAAGAAAATTATTTGAACTGGAAATTCCTGAGATTTATGATCACTCGATCGAAATCCATAAGATTGTTCGAGAACCGGGGTACCGGACTAAGGTAGCCGTTTATTCTCATCGTCCGGAACTTGATCCGGTGGGTGCTTGTGTCGGCTTGAAGGGAATTCGTGTTCAGACTATCATGAGAGAAATGGAAGGGGAGCGAATCGATGTATTGCGATACGATCCCAATCCGATTGAATATATTAAGAACTGTCTTTCACCTGCAGAAGTGAAAAAAGTTGTTGTACTTGATGAAGGGAAGCGGATGGCCATCGCAGTGGTAGATGACTCCCAGCTGTCGCTAGCCATCGGGAAGCAGGGAATCAACGTCAGACTGGCCAATAAACTTGCTGACTGGATCATTGACGTAAAGACCGTTGACCAGTATCGTGAAATGGACCTTGATGTGGAGACGAAAGAACGCGTCGATGCCCTGTTCTCCGATATCCCGGAAATGGAACCTGAGTACTTCGAAGAGGAAGAGGGTGAGTTGATGCTGAGCGATATTGCTGAGCTCGACCAGGAACTGATAGCTAAGCTGCAGTTCCACGATATTTATACCGTTGAAGAGTTTGTCAATCTTACTGCTGAGGAGATTGATACACTTGAAGATATTTCCGAAACGGACGTTCAGAAGATCAACAGTGTCCTCTCTGAATACGTTGACATTGTTGAAGAAGAGGATGAATCAGAAGTTGAACAGCAGTTCCTCTGCCCGGAATGTGGTCATCCTCTGACTACCGACATGGCAAGCTGTCCCAATTGCGGTGTCGGTCTCAGTTTTGAAGAAGTGGAAGTAGACGAGGAGTAATGAAGAGAGATTATGACGGAAGAAGATAAGAAACCAAGGACAACCCTGATCAAACATGCGCGCCAAAGTGAACAAGGAGGAGGAAAGCAACCGGTAAAGGAAGAGGCTGCCGAATCTACGCGCCCTATCGAAAAGAAGAAAGTGGTTGTGGTAAAGAAAAAGGTTGTGGTAGTGCGACCTCAGGCAGTTTCGGCAGAGAAACCTGCTGAAAAAGAGAAAGAACAGAAAACTGTCCCAAGCCCGGCTACCACCGAAAAAGCACCTTCCGTCACTGAGACTCCAAAACAGCCGGTTGAATCGAAACCTGCACCGAAAGCTGCAGAACGGAAGGAACCGCGAAAACATACACAGCCGTTCAGACGAACACCGAACGCTGGACCGGGTTCTCCTGTAGTTATTGCACCGAAAGATCTGCCACCCGTTCCCGGTCAGGGACAGAGTGCTCATGATCATGCTGAATGGAGAAAGAATAACCCCCATCAGAGTCGACCTGCTTCTCAAGGCGGTCCTACTCGACAGGTTGGACAGGTGGGAGGGTCAGGTCCACGTCCTACTGGACGACCTGGGTATCAGGGGCGACCTCGAGTGCAGGGAGACCGTCCACCATTCAATCAGAATCGTCCCGGCGGTCCTCCAAGGAATTCCGGAAGACCCGGCGGACCTCAGGGAAGACCCGGCGGATTCAATGGACCGAGAGGCCCTCGACCTGGTGCACCTCCAGCCGATTTACCACCGGTATCACAGAAGCCCTCAAAGAAGGTCTATCGCAAGAAGAAAGACTTTGTAAGAAATGATCGGGAAAATGAACGAGATTTCCACATCAAACGAAAAAATCAGCACCGTGCAAATCCGGTACCGAAAAAAATCGATATCATGGAAGTCATCACCGTAGCTGATCTTGCGAAGAAAATGAATTTGAAGGCATCCGAGGTAATCGGTAAACTGTTGAAAATGGGTATGATGGTGACAATCAATCAGCAGATTGATAGTGATACAGCTACCCTCATTGCCAGTGAATATAACTGCGATGTCAATATTGTTTCCCTGTATGATGAAACGCTGATTGCAACCGATGATGATAAACCTGCAGATATGACCAATCGTGCTCCTATCGTAACTATTATGGGACACGTTGATCATGGTAAGACTAAACTGCTTGATGCGATCCGTTCAACCGACATTGTCGCAGGAGAGTTCGGAGGAATCACGCAGCATATCGGAGCCTACAAGGTGACCCTTCCGCATAAGGGAGATATTGTGTTCCTTGATACACCGGGACATGCAGCCTTTACCTTGATGCGTGCTCGTGGTGCGCAGGTTACCGACATCGTGGTACTGGTCGTTGCTGCCAATGATGGCGTGATGCCACAAACCATTGAAGCAATTGATCATGCAAAAGCGGCGAAAGTGCCCATCATTGTGGCTATCAACAAGGTGGATTTACCCGAAGCAAATATTGACCGGGTAAAACAGCAGCTTTCTGATCATGGGCTCATGCCGGAAGATTGGGGTGGAGAAACCCTGTATTGTGAGATTTCCGCCCTGAAGAAGATCGGTATTGAAGAGTTACTTGATACGATTCTGCTCCAGGCTGAAATGCTGGAACTTGAGGCAAACCCTCAGGTGAGAGCCGAAGGAAAGGTTATCGAATCACGTATCGACCAAGGACGTGGTATTGTAGCTTCGGTCATCGTTGAACGGGGAACACTGCATCAGGGTGATAATTTCGTTGCAGGAATCTATCCGGGAAAAGTACGTGCCATGGTTGATGATCGCGGCAATCGTATTACCGAAGCAGGTCCGGCTACTCCGGTCGAAATTATCGGATTAAGTGATATTCCGGGAGCAGGAGATCCGTTCCAGGTTACGGAAAATGAGAAGCAGGCTCGTCAGGTCGGTGCAAAACGGCAGGAACTTGAACGCATGGGGCAGGCGAAGAATGTAAAAAAAGTCACTCTCGACAATATTTTCGACAAGATGCAGGATGGTTCTGTTCAGGAATTGAATGTCATCATTAAGGGTGATGTACAAGGTTCGGTTGAAGCTGTGCAGAGTGCTCTGGAAAAATTATCAACGAGTGAAATTCGCCTCAATGCTATCCGGGCATCTGCCGGTGCCATCATTGAAGACGATATCAACTTGGCAATTGCTTCTGAAGCTCTTGTTCTTGGATTTAATGTCCGACCCACTCCGCGTGCACAGACACTTGCAGAGCGGGAAAAGATTGAAATACGTAAGTATAACATCATCTATGATGCCGTTGATGATATCCGTGACGCCATGGAAGGCATGCTCGCCCCTGAACAGAAAGAGATTGTTATCGGAAAAGTCGAGGTGAGAGATATCTTCAAGGTACCGAAGATCGGTGTAATTGCCGGTTGTTACGTAACCGATGGAAAGATCAGACGTAATGCGATGGTGAATGTCATTCGTGACAATATTAAAATTCATACCGGGAAGATTTCTTCACTGAAACGGTTCAAGGATGACGCCAAAGAGGTTGCTGAAGGATTCGAATGCGGTGTCGGTGTTGAGAACTTCCAGAACCTCCAGTCAGGAGATATCCTGGAAGTGGTCGATATCATAGAGATCGCAAAGAAGCTGCAAGTCAATGAGTGATTATATTCATCAGCGGTTAGAACACCGTATACAGGAAGCTGTGAGCACCATGATTGTGACGCGTGAGATCAAACATCACGCGCTCAGTCCTTTCGTCTCGGTAAAAGAGGTTGCGTTATCCAAGGATAATGCTTATGCAACCCTGTGGGTTTCGACCTTTGAAGATGAAGAAACACTCGAGCGCTCTGTTGCTGCATTGCAAAGTGCCGCAGGATTTATTCAAAAACGTCTTGCGGTGCTGTTGAAAACCCGCCACACTCCCAAGCTTCGCTTTAAAGCAGACACTTCATTGAAAGAAGCTCAGGCGATGAACGAATTGATCGATAGTCTTTCAAAATCTGATGAATAATCATCCAGCCGTATTACTGATTCATAAACCGTCCGGTGTCACTTCATTCAGTTCCCTGAAACCGATCAAACGGGAAATTGATCGAAAAGTGGGTCATGCCGGAACATTGGATCGATTTGCTCAGGGACTGATGATTGTGCTTACCGGTTCATGTACCAAATTAAATCCCCTGTTTTCAGAACTTGATAAACGGTATCGAGCAGTCATTTCCTTCGGCAGTGAAACCAGTACCCTTGATCCGGAAGGCCCGGTGATAGCAGAGGCTCCGGTCCCTTCTCTCAAAGTCATCGAATCGGTAATCTCTGATCAATTCACTGGGACCATTGCACAGACACCACCGGCGTATTCAGCAGTACATGTCGATGGGAAACGTGCCTATAAACTGGCTCGTGAGGGAAAAGATGTCGAGATTCCCTCACGGATGGTAACGATCTTTGATCTTTCAATTATCAGCTGGGAAAGCCCGTTACTTACCATTGATGTCCACTGCTCAAAGGGAACCTATATCCGATCCCTAGCCCGTGATATCGGGAAAGCCTGTCATTCCTGTGCCCATCTGATCGCTCTTGAACGAACTGCGATAGGGCCATATACCCTTGATGAAGCAGCTGACGTACAGGATATCCCCTCATTACAGCAACAGATTTCCACCAGTGCACAGCGTATTATGCGTCTTCCCGGTCTTGGCACCATGGTACTGAACGAATCGAGTGCTCGGAAAATTCGTTATGGTAATCTTCCCGCTGAACGTGATATCATCAAGAGAAACGTGCATCATGAAGACCATGCTGCCATGCTCTTTGATCACCATCATCAATTGCTTGCTGTGGTGCATCTTGACGATCATGGGTTACCCAAAAAGCTGTATGCACTGATCACTTCGGAGTGTTCTGGGAATGATTGAAGTACATGATTTTGATCAATTACTTGTTTCAGGGGAATTGTCCTCAGTTCCTGCTGTTGTTTCTATCGGTGTGTATGACGGATTACATCTTGGGCACCAGCGTATCATATCCAAAGCGGTAGCGTTGACAAAAGAGGAAAAAGATTATCGTTCAGTGGTCATTACTTTTGCACAGAATCCTAAGACGATGATTGGAAGAAATCCCTTTGACAAACCCTTGATGAGTCTCCGTCAGAGTACCGATTTCTTTAATTGGCTAGGAGTTGATTATTTGGTTGTGATTGACTTTTCTCCTGATTTCAGTAAACT
>CAYZXD010000033.1:0-25342 GCA_964482325.1 uncultured Spirochaetaceae bacterium
TACCATCCCGACGAGCTTCAAAAATTGAACCGGTGGAGGCTTTACGTTATGTATAAATGTGTAATTGCAATGCTGTTTGTCACGTTGATTGTGATGCCGCTCAGTGCTATGACAGCCCAACAGATCGTGCAGGCAATGGACGAACTTGAAACATTCGAACAATCGTACTCTGAAGGCCAGATCATCACCACCGATCGATTCGGTGAGAAGAAGAGTACCTTCCGGGCATGGTCTCAAGGTACGCACGACTCGCTGATTGAATTCACGAGTGTTGCTGAACGAGGGCAGAAAATCCTGAGAACCAGCGGTCAGTTATACCTTTTCTATCCTGACGCTGAGGAGTTGATTCGCCTGCAGGGTGCAGCACTGCGTCAGGGGATGCTCGGCAGTGACATTTCGTATGAAGATATGACGGGAGAACGGGATACGCTCAGTGATTATACTGCTGAATTGCTAGATACCGAGCAGGTGCAGGGAAAAAGCTGCTATGTAATCAAATTAACGGCAAAGACCCGGACAGTGGCGTACCCGATACAGAAACTGTGGGTCGATACAGAAACATTCATGGTATGGAAAGGGGAATTTTCTACACAGTCAGGGAGGCTCCTGAAAGAGATGGAGGTACTACAGACTATGACCGTCGATGGAAGAACACTCGCTCAAATCACTCGTATCTCTGATAAGATGAAACGGGATTCTGCTACTGAGATGCACATCGACCTGCTCGATCTTTCGGTGGATCTTGATCCAACGATATTTACCCTCCAGAATCTCACGTGGTAAGGAAGGATGGTATGAAACGACTGATGATACTGTTGAGTCTCTTCTGTGCAGCAGGCCTGCTCTTTGCTGCTGCAGAACCGGTCGTAGAGCTACAACTCAATCATATCGGATCGCTTGCTGATTCAGGGACGGAAATCACCACCACCTATGGCATGCAGTCTGCTGCTTCCATCTCGCTAAAAAGTCCCAATACCGGGAATGTGCGAGGTGATGTAGCATTCACCCTCGCCTATCCGGAAACACCTGATCTCCTGACCATAGATCGGGCATACCTGAGGGCACGATTCCCGAAATTCCGTCTCACTATGGGTAAAACCCGTACCGGATGGGGTGATGGAGTGCTTTTCAATGCTGCCGATCTGTTATTCGGCAGTACAGGAACTGCCGGAGTTGATCTCAGCGCTGCAGAATTACGAAGCGATACTCGTTGGCTAACAGGAGTAAATATTCCGCTAGGCCCCTTTAGGTTTATTGAGACTTTAGTTATTGCTCCTGAAAACTTTGAACCAAAAGATACCGAGGCCGGAATCCGTCTCTATACCACCATCGATTCGGTGAAACTTGAACTTGGTGGGGCCTACCGGGCAGATAATCGTGATGACACTAATACCGGCAAGGTTTTTACCCCATATGCAGCATTGCAGGGGCATCTTGGTGTTGACTGGTATGCAGCATCTTCGGTCAATATCGCCTACCCGGCTGATCAGATTTCGGATGAGTTGCGCGATTCCTGGATTATAAGCGCTGGTGCATACCACATGATCACCGTGGGGTATCAAGGGATGCTCACAGCCCGCCTGGAAGCGTTAGTGCACCCTTTTGGCAACTGGCAGCAATCTGATGATGACTTATCTTATGGCCTCTATCTCTATCCTGAAGTAGTCTATACGCCTGATGACACCTGGTCATTTCTGCTTCGTTCGATTATTTCTCCGATCGATGCGAGCGCACAGATCACGGCTGGGGCCACCTGGCAGGTTATGCAGGGCTTTACCCTCCATGGGTATGCAACGATACATGCAGGAGAAGCAGGTGATACCTTTGTCTGGCAGTCCACGCAATCCTCAGCTTCACTGATTTTAGGAGCTTCGTGGATCTATTGATCACTCAGTAATTGTCTGAAAGATTCTGGAGTAACGGCAGGAGAGAAGTAGAACCCCTGGAATACGGGCACACCGAGCTCATTCATGAACTGCAGCTGCTCGACCGTTTCGACTCCTTCAACGTGCACCGGGATATTAAGTTCTTTGGCCATGGTTACCATGGCTTTAAGAATGACTCCGTCATCCGCTTGTGGATAATCTTTAATAAAAGAGCGGTCGATTTTCAGAACATCAACATCAAGCTCATGCAGATAACTCAGTGACGAGAAACCCGTACCAAAATCATCAATGGCCACCTGTATCCCGTTGGCATGAAGTAATTTCAGTACTCGATTAGCGGCTTCTACATCAAGCAAAAGCGTTCGCTCGGTCAATTCTACCACAAGAGCGTGGTGGGGGATATGATGAGCATCAAGGGTACGGACGATGTGTCCGACAAGGTCAGGATCCTGAAGTTCTACTGGGCAGAGATTCACCGAGATAGTGAACGTATCATCTTGGTCGTGAATAAATCCTTCAAGATAGGCAGCGACAGTTTCTACTACATATCTACCAAGTTTCCGCTCAAGTTGGTTTTGCTCGATAATGGGGATAAACTCTCCAGGAGATATGGAACCCAAAGAGGGATGATTCCAACGTACCAGAGCTTCTGCCCCGGCAATCTGCGTATCAGTGCAAGTAACTACCGGTTGGTAATGGACCATAATTTCATGGCGTGATAAAGCTTGGGGAATGGCCTGTAAAATAGCATAATAGCGGAGCAGTTTATCGTTGATTGTTGTATCATACTGCAAGATCCCCTCTTTTTCGTAATGTTCTTGAGCGGCAAGCGCCATTTTAGCCTGGCGAAGCATGGTTGCAGCATGTACTATCTTCTCCGAATCAAGCGATACTCCACACCGCGAGGTAATAACCACCTGCTTCCCGCTAAGCACCATCGGTCGGTGGAAGAGATCACGCAGATGTTGTACGGCGCTATTGAGAGGACCTGCAGATTCAGAAACCGTGAGCATAAATGTGTCCGGAGTATATTGAATGAGCAGTTCAGTCGCCCCGATCCCCTCTCTGATTCTATTTCTGATGAGAGCTCCCAGATGATAATGCTCTTCAAGGGAAAATTGAGCTTCAATGCTGTCGATATTAGTAAGTTTTGCCGAAACAAGAACAAATCGTTTTGGGGTTTTTAAGCGTTCTGTCAAAAGCTGCAGTGGGAATTGATCAAAATCTTTCGGATCAGTATGTTCAGATTGAAATACGGCAGTAGAAGATTCATGGGAGAGATTCCTCGGATACGCATACAGCCCTACCGTATGGGCGATATGGCCATATCTGCTGGAAACACTCGTAAGCTGCAGATACGAGAGCGCGCAGTGGTTTTTCCCCTGCAACCATACGATACCTTTCCATGAGGGGAGATCTGTACCCATATTGAGTACTTGTTGTGTTTTAAACGGCTGTCCAGCCAAATCAAATACCTTATGACTGTGAAATTGCCCATTGGTCCATGTAAGACCAGTCATAAGTTCAAAAGTAGTGTTACAATAGGTCACATGACTGAGCGTATCGGTAATCACTACCCCATCATGAGATTGATCAGAGACAAGATTACTTACCGATAAGAGTTCCCGATCACTCTTTCTGAAATAGACAAGAAGATTAATAAATCCACCGATGAGAATTACCAGAAGAGCCAACACCCAGCGTAGCGGCCTATTTCGCAGCAGGAAAGAATCAGCAGTAATAATCACATCAACATCCGAAAAGACTACCATTCCCATCAGATAAAATGAATGTTCCTCATAGTATGGGGATTTTTCGCTGAAGGGATTGAATGCAAGTACATGATAATTATCGCCCGCTTCCCAAAGAGAGGTAGGACTTCCATCATGTGTGAGGTTCTGCAATACATCAGGAAATACTGTTTGTACTTTACGATTGAGATCGGCGTACTTCTGCGGATTCTCGACATCACTGAAGAGGATGTCGCTGGTATCGGTGAGCAGGGCGAAGTGGATTTTATCAGAATGTTCGATGAAGAATTGATCAAGCATACTGATCATATGATCCTTTTCCACCACCATGGTTACCACACCTTGTGACCCATCATGAAACCGCAGCGGTATGCCAATAAGCACATCTGCAGTTGGCTGGGTAAAATACACATCATCTTCTGCCAACATCTGCGAGATGGCAATTAATTCAGACATCTGAGCATGATAATCCAATAGGTTGCTCTTCTCCCCCAATTCCCCTTCGATAACAGAGTAGCCCACATCGTCAATGGTTTGCTGTCCAGCTATGAGTATTGCAGAGATATAGGGGCGATTGATAATCATTCGTTGGAAAAAATGAATTACTTCCGCACGATGATCTGTGGTCGGTTCCTGGAGATAGGAAACTACCTCATTAGCATTTCGCACAAGATGTAAGGTACTATAATATTCATCGAATACGTTACCGATCATGTAATCCATCAGATGCAGATGGGCTGCATGCTCAGCAATAACCTGTTCTCGTGCGCTTCTTTGTTCAGATACGATCAACTGCTCATACATAAAGAGAAACAGCAGTGCTACCGGCACAAGAGCAAGAAACCGCTTGATAATGTTCCAGATCAGTCGACTCATCACCCTGATTGTACTGTACACTTATCTATTGCACAATCGCTATTCTGACACCGACAATATGCTACAATGACGAGAACGGAGGAACCATAGCATGAAAACATATCGCAAGGAACTGCATTTCAAACTTCCTACCCGAAGAGGTTTGGTAAATATTACTGAAGATGTCCGCCAGGCAATAGGAGAAAGCACAATTACCGAAGGATTGGTACTCGTGAATGCCATGAACATCACCGCAAGTGTTTTCATCAACGATGATGAACGCGGTTTGCATAACGATTACGAAAAGTGGCTGGAAAAGCTCGCTCCAGAGAAACCCTACTCCCAATACCAGCATAATGGCTTTGAAGATAATGCCGATGCACACCTGAAAAGGACCATCATGGGACGGGAAACCGTAGTAGCCATCACCGAGGGTGATCTCGACTTCGGCACCTGGGAACAAATCTTCTACTTCGAATTCGACGGAAAACGGGACAAGCGGGTGTTGATCAAGATCATCGGGGAATGAAAGGTTGTAAGTTTAACCTCAAACTCACTGCACTTGCTCGAAAATGTAGCATCCTCTCTCTTTCTGTAATACATGTAACACTTGTATTACATGTATCACATGCGGTATGATAGAAGCAAGAGGATATGATATGAGTGAATCTATTTCCGTGCGATTACCGAAAGAATTGGTAGATCGTCTTGATAATTTGGCAAAGCAAACCGGAAGAACGAAAACCTACTACATTCAGGAAGCCCAATTGGAAAAGGTAAGTGACTTGGAATTGGTATACTTGGCCCAGAAACGCGAAGAAGATCTCAGAGCCGGACGCAGCAAGACGCACACACTAGATGAGGTCATTGAGGCAAATGGGCTGGCAGATAAGATTTGAATCCCAAGCAAAAAAAGAATTCTCTGCTCTGGGCAACTACAGAATTATCTCCCGGGCATACGACAATGAGGTGGCTATTCTGTTGCTCGCCATCCGAAAGAGAGATGTTGTGTATAAGATCAAATTATAGACCCTCATCATGAGAACTAATGCGGTGTAACGAGTTTTTCTTGGTTGGCGGAATGTGACGGGCCTTCCATCACCCGTCATAAACCCTGCGGTAACACTATCATCATAAGTATCTTGTTTCTGTTTCTCTCTTATGAATCAGATACAATACCTACGGTAATTGTTGTGGTGTAAGGAGTATCTGGGACTGCATTTACGACATCATTTTCAGTGAGGGTAACAACTGCTTCTGTACTATCAACTTTCATACCGTTTCTTCCGGCAAATGTGCCAACCGTTACGGTAACATCGCTTTCAGCTTCTTTAGGAACTTCAAGGGCTCCACCTTCTACAGGTGTATAAAAAGAGCCACTTTCGGTTACAATGGAATAGCCGATTTTTGGATCAGATGCGTTGTTTGATGCTAAGGGGCTTCCAGATAGTGAGATTGACGTATCACTTTTATTATTCCTCTTAAAAGCAATATAAAAGCTCTTTGTAAGACTTTCAGCAAAACCGGCACTCTCGATGTTTAAGTTGCCAAAATCAAGAACCTCTATGCCACTTGGTGCGTGATTGAAATCATGAATACTCGTAATATTCTGTATTGAAAGCAACAGCCCGTGACTCGATGTAACTTCTGCTTCCAGTTTCAATTCACTATCCGCACCGAACACCATTCCAGTTATAAGAAACACCAGCAAGATCCCAATAACCTTTTTCATTGACTCTCTCCTATTGCACTTATAGCTCTACGTTATTCCCACATATTACTTATGTCAACAGCTGGTTTCTGAAAGTTATTATTATGGTACCTTATTTACATAAATTATATTAATTACAATTAATTTATACGTTTATGCAGTTTACAACTTATAACATTTTATGGTAAAACGCCTCTTGAATATATAACCTGTATAGTACATTTGGAAGTTAACATGGGGATATCTCTAACAAGGAACTCGGATACCTATGACATACCTAATTCAAGAAAAGAATCCGGATTACCGAATCCCTTTGGAACGTAGTGCCTGATGAAAACACCTCAATAACGGATGCAGCTACATTTCCTGCTGAACGTTTAAAGGACAGTCGGTCAAAAGTATATGATTTGCGTTGGATGCATAAATAATCTGCAAGACATATTGTAGTTTTCAGTGGTGCATATAACGATGATTATAAAAAGTGGCTGGCAATGATAAACTACTTCTCATCAATGCAAATAATACTCATACTGCCAATAACAGAAATACCAATAGCAGTGATGAGTAATCCTTTAAGACAACCAAGGTACTATTTGATAGAGCTGCTTCAAGGCCGAGAATTGTACTCCTGAAATGCTTTGAGATCCTCATTTCTTCCGATGACGACGATCTCATCATTTTCCTGCAGCATGGTTTCTGCGGTGATATCGATATTGGTTTTTTCATCATGAGTAAGAGCAATGATGTTCAGCCTATAGCGCTTTCTAATATTCACCTGATCAACACGCTTTCCATCAAAGTGTTTTGAAAGGCGGATTTCCGAAAGTGAAATATCTTCATCAAGTTCCAGAAAGTCGAGTGTCCTGAGTGTTACTAATGATTTCGCTAAACGAACGCCCATCTCTGTTTCAGGAAACACAACCTCGGCCCCGATCTTTCGCAATACTCTTCCGTGATCGTCACTATTAGCCTTGGAAATAACACGGGGGATGCCCATCTCAAGCAGATTCAGTGTGGTGAGAATATTGCTTTCAATGTCTTTACCAATACAGACGATCACCGTAGCACAATGCGATATCCCGGTATCAATGAGAATATCTTCTGTTATTTGGTTCACGGGATAGACATGCTCGATAAGATGCTTTATCTCATCAAGTTTCACTTCTTCCTTCTCAAGAACAACCACCTCCTTACCTGATTCGGCAAGTGATAAAGCCAACGCTGTGCCAAACTTTCCCAATCCGATAATCCCAAAAGAATTAGGATCATGCCCCGTATGTTTCATAGCTTCCTCCTCTGGTAATCAACCAATGAAGATACGTTCAGTAACGTGTTTCAACCGAGATTCTCTGGTTTTCAGGCTGGTGGCAACCGTAATCGGTCCCAACCTGCCCACAAACATCATGACCATGAGTACGAATTTTGATGAATCATGTATTTCTGTAGTGATTCCTGTAGATAATCCTACCGTGGCAAAGGCAGATACCACTTCAAACAATATCTGGATAAAATCAAAGGCATGGTTTTCAATAAGTGCTACAGCGACAATACCCGAAGTTACGGTAAGCAACCCTAATAGAAGGACCTGAAACGCCTTCATCAGATTCTCCACGGGGATGGTTCGGCGAAATGCAGCAGGCTGTTTTCCCCGAGCAAGGCTAGCTAGGCTCAGCCACATGGCAAAAGCGGTGGTAGTTTTAATACCTCCACCAGTTGAACCGGGAGAAGCTCCCACAAACATCAGGAGCACAAGAATAAAGAGGCTGCCTGCTGACAAAGCGCCGGTATCGATGGTATTGAACCCGGCTGTTCGTGCCGTGATACTTTGAAACGTTGCAGAAAGTAGATCAAGTCGCTCGGTAAGCATAAAGATGACGGTACCGAAAATTATCAGGAAAACGGTGACACTGATCACAATTTTCGTATGCATCGTGAATTTTTTAAAATGCCACCGCTTGCGATAGAGATCATTGATAACGAAAAATCCCAATCCTCCAGCAACGATAAGCATCATTGTGACAGTGTTGAACAACACATTGTGTCGATACTGCGTCATACTGGAAAAGTTGCCCATAAGATCGAAACCGGCATTATTAAACGCCGATATTGAATGGAACAGACTGTGCCCAAGAGCCTGAAGCGGAGCATAATCATGCCTGAATACCAGATATCCTAATGCAGTTCCCACCAGTTGAAACAGGACTGAAGCAATGGTGACTGTTTTAACAATGACCAACGTCCCACGAAGTGATCCGAGATTGTAAGCCTCACTGATGAGATTCCTTTGTGAAATACCTACATCCCAACCTAATACCAGGGCAATGGTCATAATAACTGCAGCAAAGCCCATTCCTCCGAGGAGTATTAATACAGCAATGACAATTCTTCCATAGATATTAAAGGTTGTAGCGGTATCGACGGTAACCAACCCAGTTACACAGACTGCACTGAACGAGGTGAATAACGCATCCGTATAGGTAAGATCAACGGAAGGATTGTGCATGAAAGGGAATGAGAGCAATACCGATCCAACGAGGATAATTAAGAGAAATCCTGAAAGCAAATAACGGCTTGGCGACACTGACTTCATCAATGTTTTTTTCATAACTGAGGCGAATTCTATCACTTTCAAAACAGTTGCACAACGCGTATATTTGCGATACAGATATGCTGTAGGGAGAGGAGGATATATCCATGGCTGATATCTACGAATATCTGAAGTGGCGGGGGGATCTGAGTTTCGCCCGATCGGCGGTAAATCCGATCGATACCCTGATATTCTCCATTCTTTCTTATCTCGATTTCCCTAGCGAAGAACACACGATAGCTGAGCTGGCACAGATGTTCGCAATGGAACCTCCAAGTGAAGAACAACCAGAACGATTGGGATTCTTTGCGGAAATCCCTCATCTGCTTGAAGAACTCGCTCAAACAAAACGGTATGCACCGGTGACTGTTCAACACTTCACAGCAGTGCTTGATCAACACGAATCAATCCAGTTTGCATCAGTAGTCTTCTCCGTGAAGAAGCAGCTCCACGTGGTTGCATTCCGGGGTACCGATACCCATTTGGTAGGATGGAAAGAAGATCTGTTGATGAGTTTCATGGAGGAGGTTCCCGCTCAAAAGAAAGCTGCAACCTTTTTGCAGCAGATCTGCAAGGAACTTACCGGGAAATTCATCCTTACCGGGCACTCAAAAGGGGGAAACCTTGCTGTCTATGCCGGGGTACGATTGGATCCAAAAGAACAGAAACGGGTATCTGCAATCTATAATCATGATGGGCCGGGCTTTCATCCTCAGGTGATTGAAAGTGAAGCGTACCAGCGCATGATCAAGGTGATGCACACCTATATTCCTCAGTCTTCCATTGTGGGAATCCTGCTCGAACACGGAGGGAATTTCACCCCAATTGAAAGTTCCCAGGTGAGCATATTGCAGCACGATCCCTTCTCGTGGAGCATTGAAGGAACACAGTTTATCGTATCAGAAAGACTATCCAAAGGGGTTCTTGCCCTGAAGGAGGCAATCAGATCCTGGTTGAATCAGGTGGATCCTAAGGAACGATCAGCATTTGTTGAGACCTTTTGCGAACTCATTTCAGCAACCGGAGCAGAAACTCTTGAAGATCTGAGTCGGGACAAACTCCAATCAGCTTATACTATCCTGCGTGCCTATACTCATATGAGTAAAGAGTCCCGTCGCCATTTAAAAAAGAGCATGGATCTGCTCTTTGAAGAGAGCAAAAAATCTTTTACCGAGACAATTTTCGGCAGCCTGCTGCAAAAGAAAAAACAGATCGAAGCCTAGGTCCAGTCGAGCAATCGTTTTTCACCTGATAACTGCTGTATTTCCGTGATATCCTGCGAAACCTCCAGCGTTCCAGCATACTCACCCAATGCATCGTAGATTGCTGTGTAGAGAATCCGCACATACCGACCTTGTACCGTGATGGTAAACTCTGCAACCGTTCTCTGTTTTGTTCTGAACGCTTCGATGATCTGCTGAACCACATGAAGACTTTTCGGTGGGTGACAGTTCTGTACACTTCGTCCAATAATCGCCTTGGTTCGGGGGAACATCCGATGTTTCGGCGTATTGAAGTAGACCACCCGATCATGTGCATCCACCAAGGTAATATCTACCGGTAGGTTATTGAAAATCTGAATGAGTTGCTGTGCCGTTGGATTTCCGGTGATTAAATCTATCGTCCCTTCACTCACTCGGGCATCCGATTCACTGACCTGCCCATGATCGTGCTGATCCGCGGCAAGCTCAGTAAACTCCGATTCAGAAAGAGACTGGGCTAATACGGGAAAGAGCACCTGCTCCTCTCTGAATACCATGGAGCGCATATCAAAAAAGAGTCTCCCGAACAGCCGATTCAGTTCGGAACGATCAGCAGGTCGTTCTTTTATCAATGTTTTCAGCGTACTGCGCACATCATCATGAATTGCCCACATCAATTGGACACAGCGACTTTCAGCGATGTGGCGTTCCACTACAGGAAACAGCACATGCTCTTTTGCAGTGTAATGATCAGTCAACTGATCAAGAGAAGCAAGAATTTCGTCCATCCGTGCAAGGTCACTATCGGAAAACTCCTGGGCATTCAACTGCGTTACCAGCAGTCTCAACTCATCCAGACGATTGCCGATGGTATCATTACGTTCAAGATAATGCTCAATCAGGGGAAGATCTTTCCTAAAGGGGCGAATTTCACGAGTCAAGGCTTTCGTGAAGGAATGGAGCATCCGAGTGACAATTATCTTAACCTGTTCGATATCATCCATCTGCTCCATCACGGCATCGACAAGCACCATAGTCTGCTGTGCAGTGACCGTGTCAAATAAGGGACGGGCTTCATCAAGACGATCGCGATTCGTTGCAGGGTCCAGCAATCCTAGGCAATAGGGAAGCAACACCTGGTACACCGGATCATCAGCCAGGCGAATCTGTTTCATGTTACTTTTCCCCTTCTGTCGGTACGATACAAATGAATATGAACGGATGATCGCCGGTATTTGACACTTGATGTTCACTGTCCGAAGGAACATAAGCAACCGAACCGGAACGCAGGGGATAATCCTTGCCTTCCATGAAGAGATTCCCCTCCCCCTCCACAACGTACATGATATGAGGCCACGGATGACAGTGCCGCGGGGCATACCCGCCCTGTCCAAGGGTAAACAGCCGCATAACATGATCTGCCCAGCCCTGTTCAGGTCCGATAAGAATCTGCTTTCCCACTGATTTCATGGACGGATCATGCAGCTCGTGCTTAGCCACGAGATCGCGATGTGATACAAACATAGAAACCTCCTAACTATTACGGACGCAATCGGGAAATTCCGTTACCTGGCCCGCGGCGTTGACAAAGAATCCTTTGCATGAGGCTTTCAGCATCTCGGCGGCTTCGTCCCCGGTACAGTGAGAGACTCCCACATGAGGAATATCCCGCTCAATAAGACCTTCGACAACAGCCTTTCTTCGTTCATCCGAAGCATCATATAAATGAATACCTCCGATGAGTGCAAACAGTTGACGAGAAAACCGAGAACGAACGGCATCGACCATATTCAAAATACCCGGATGGGAACAGCCGGCTACCATCAACAATCCCTGTGGACAATCGACAACAAGACAAATTTCATCATTGAACGGATCAATAACTCGATGATCTCCTTCTTCGAGGAAAAATCGCGGATTGAGCTGCTCGATAGGATGGTTTCGTTCAAAGTTGGTAACCAACCAGATACCGGGATGTATCATCACTACATCATTACAGACTGTGTGCCACATAATGTTATGCTGATAAATCTGTTTGGCATCGATATCGGGGTTTAACGTACGTACTCCATCTGGATCGTCAACGAATTTGGATCGATCAAACCCCTTCCCTGTCCACATCGAAAGTGATGGGTATGCAAAATGATCAATGAG
The DNA here is from genome assembly GCA_964482325.1 of uncultured Spirochaetaceae bacterium. Taxonomy (GTDB): domain Bacteria; phylum Spirochaetota; class Spirochaetia; order Sphaerochaetales; family Sphaerochaetaceae; genus CAYZJV01. Next base: position 12,147 of record CAYZXD010000033.1, read on the forward strand.
TGCTTGCACCCCTCCTCCGTGATCGTAGTGGCCATGACTGATTATGAGATGATCTAATTTAGATAAGTCTACGTGTAATTTCTCTGCATTACGCAGAAACAGACTGCTTGTTCCCGTGTCAAAAAGTATACGAACATCCTGAACCTCAAGGAAACAGGAAAATCCGTGTTCTGATTCAAGATCACTGCCAGGCAGTGCATGATTATCTGTTAAAGTGGTGATTCTGACCATATAAGGCCCCCTGTTGACTATGATACACAACGAAAGGGGGCCTCGCAAGTGTGATGATCAAAACCTATGCGTCATCCTGTGGAGGAAGTATCTGCTTGAGGAATTCCAAAGTTCTTTCATGCTCAGGCGCACTGAACATTTTCTCTGGTGATGCTTCTTCAAGAATAATTCCTTCATCCATAAAGACCACTCGATCTGCAACTTCTTTGGCAAACCACATCTCATGTGTTACCACCAGCATGGTCATCCCCTGTTTGGCAAGGTCAGTCATAACCGTAAGGACCTCTCCAACGAGTTCCGGGTCAAGGGCACTGGTAGGTTCATCGAACAGCATGATCTTCGGATCCATTGCTAATGCACGTGCAATCGCTACCCGCTGCTTTTGACCACCGGAGAGCATGGAAGGATACACATCAGCCTTATCACTCAGGCCCACCTGCTCCAAAAGCTCCAAAGCACGTTCACGGGCGACATCCTTTGCCATTCCCTTAACCTGCACCATACCTTCCATCACGTTCTGAATAACCGTCATATGAGGAAACAGGTTAAAGTGCTGAAACACCATACCCAGCTCCTGCCGCACTTTATTCAGCTGATTCTCGTGATTACGGATTCGTTTCCCCTCGATGTATATCTTTCCATCTCGAGCCTTTTCCAGGAAGTTCACACAGCGCAACAGGGTACTTTTGCCGCTTCCCGAAGCACCGATGATCACCACAACCTCACCCCGTTTTACACTGAGAGAGATGTTTTTCAGTACATGAAGGTCTCCATAGTACTTATTCAGTTTCTCGATGCGAAGAAATGGCGCATTCGGATCAATACTCTGTTTCTTTTTCTTTTCTGGTTTTTTCTGTTTTTCTTTATCAGTCACGGTCACTCACCTTCAATCTGGTTTCAATGCGATGGATCACAAAGGAAAGCACACTGGTCATCAGCAGGTACCAGATACCTACAATGATAAACATTTCCATATACATGAATGTTGACGAACCCATCTGTCTCCCTCGCAGCATAAGTTCGGGAACTGCAATGGTTGAAGCAAGAGAGCTGTCTTTCAGTGCAATGATCAGCTGATTACCCAACGAAGGCACTGCCCGCTTAAAAGCCTGCGGTAAGATAATTCTCCGCATGGCTTTTCCTTTGGGCATACCAAGGCTTCGAGCTGCTTCCATCTGGCCATAATGGATAGACTGGATGGAACCGCGGAAGATTTCAGCTATATAGGCACCATTATGGACTCCCAAAGCAATAACTGCTGAGGGAATCGGTGCTATGGTGACTATGGAAGTTAATCCGTAGTACATAATGAATAACTGCACCAACAGTGGAGTACCGCGAATTAGAAAAATATAAGCTCTGGAGACAGCGGCTACCGGTTTTACACTGGAAAGCCGCCCGAGGGCAACCACAAGACCAATCACCAGCCCCAGCAGTACGCCAAGGCCAGTGATCTGTACGGTATACCATGCCGCTTCACTGAAGAGAAAGAACCGTGAGGGAATTGCCCCCAGATCCCAAGGTATGATATTCATAGTTTTCCCTTATTTTCGGGTGATATCTTCGCCGTTGAACCATTTTGCACTGATTTCACTCAGTGTGCCATCGTCATGCATATCCTGCAGTACTGCGTTTACGCGTTCTCTGAGGTCATCATCATCGTCATGAAAGGCAATACCCATCACTTCAGCACGAAGAACCGAACCGACGGCTGTTACGTTCTCTCCACCTTTCATCTGTTTTGCTGCATTCAGCCCTACAACACGGTCAGTCAGTACACCATCGTTACGCCCATTGATCAGCTCAAGTAGCGTCTGGTTATCATCTTCATACAGTTTTGCCTGTACTCCCAGATCCTGTGCGTCCTGTTCGAAGGTGGTTCCGGTAACCAATCCGATTACATGAGAGCTGTTCAGATCATCGACACTGTCAATGCCACTGTCTTTGAGCACGAATACCTGCGCGCCGCTGTAGTAGTAGGGAATGGAGAAATCTACCCGCTCTTCACGCTCATCAGTGATGGCCATACTGCCGAGAATGCCATCATATCTTCGGGCACGAAGACCTTCAATAATTCCGTCCCATGCCGTAGTGACATATTCCATTTCCATGTCGAGTCGGTTGGCAATTTCCTGAGCCACATCAACATCAAAACCGATCACATCACCAGATTCATCAAGATAATTAAATGGGGGATACCCACCCGAACCGGCAAAACTGATAGTTGCATCTGCTGATTCCTGTTGGCCCTGGGCAACTAATCCAGGTGCTATAATCAAAAGTAAAATTCCTACAGTTGTCACTGTTTTCCACAGTCGTTTCATCGTAAACATATCTTCTCCTTGTTTGGTGAATTTACTTAAGTATACCACTATTTTGGGGGTACCGGCAACCCCACCCAATTTTTAAAAGAATATCTGATAACGAATTACCGTATAAGTTACTATATACTTTACAGTTATGGCAAAATAATGTGATAAAAATCACAAAGAATTTTTATGAGTAATTATTTGCTTATTAGAAGAAAATGCTTTTTAGAAAACGCTTGGTCAGAGATAGAAATCAAGGAGAAAAATATTGTATAAAAGCGTTACAGATTTTCCGGGAATATCATAAAAAAGGCTCAATGTAGGACCTCGTTCCCGCATGACAAAACGCGGTCCACCTACGGTCAATACGGTCATCCGGATTACCGGCCCCCAAGACTCTCCTGTCGAAATATTTCCCAAGAACCCGAGCCCCACCAAGGTATTCCCGTACGGGGGAACTTCCTCTTCGGTATACACAGGTCCCATGAGCGCAAAGGAGACTGCAGCACCTCCGATGATATCCTCTCCGATCTCAGGTGTAAGCATTGTTGCCATAAACAATTCGGCTTCCCACCGAGGAGCAATACCGATGACCGTACCAAGTTGCGCATGCACGCCATCGTTAATCAGATTTTGTGTCTGAAGTCCATCAAATGATCCGATAGAAATTGCCACTGAGGAAGTGAAGACACAGAGCGGAACAAGAGTAAATAGGATGATAATCAGCAACGTTCGTTTCATAGCTTCTTCCCTACCACAGATAATGATTCAATTCAAAGAGCCGAATACCCCAGCCCCAGGAATCATCGACGATATCATACAGAAGATGTACTCCTAAAATACCGATGTATTTATCTCCAAAGTGAAACGATAATGGCTGTATCAGCATCGATGCAAACGAAGGGTGCCAATTGCCCGTCGATACTGCCACAGCGGCATCAATGCGAGGGATGAGCGCACTATCGCGTCGAAAAAATCGTTCAAACAGATGGTCCTGCACAACGAACAACCCACTACCAAGTGAGACCATCATCTGTACATCTGAATTCCTCGATACCAGCACTCCCGCTTCGAGACGAGGACGAAGCATTTGCTGCGGGAACAACTCGGTAAAAGCTGAGATTGCCCAGTATTCCTGCTCCCCTAAAGTTGGAGCGACATATCCGTCAACACCCACGCGATACCCAAAGGACCACGATGATGCGCCAGCAGATACAACCGGGATAGAGAGAATCACCAGAAGCAGCAGTATGATTAATTTTTTCATTCCTACCCCCACACCTGCATCAGCAGGTAGTTATACCAGCTGCGGAGACTTCGAAACGACTGGGCTTCTTCGCGGGTTATCACACGACAATGCGGCAAAAGATCATCCACGTGATTCATAACATCTTGAGCAACCTGTTCATCTTCAAACAGGAGATTCAGCTCACGGGAGAGTGTTTCTGATCGCAGGTTGTAGTTGATACTCCCCATGGTAACCAACTTGCGATCGGCAATGATGAATTTCCCATGCAGATGCGATCCTTCAGGATCATCATACATATACACGGTAGCACCCGCGTCTATGATATCTAACACTCCGTGCAAGGAGGCCAATTCATACTTAGGCTGGGTGGCATTCTCCGAGAGCATCACGTTTACCGTTACTCCCCGGTCTACCGCATAACGGATTCTATCGAGCAGAGCCGGCGTGAGGAATGTATAACCTTGAATCAACCATAACTCCTGCTGCGCGTAGATACTGAAGAGATCAAATACGGTGGATGTCACCGCATGTGAAGGCCAGTAATGATCAATGAGATAGAGAGAGGTTGTTTTATCTGAAGGAGGAAGTTCCTGAACTACTGGAAACCGATCAGTTTCAATGCGTCGTGGAGAGTAACTGTTCCATGTGGCAACGAAAGTCTCCACTACCTCCTGCGTGGCACCGGGAGAATGCAGTTCTGCCATGGTATCTACGCTCCCGATGCCCGGAGGCCAGTCCAAAGATGACTGGTTAACGTTGATCCCTCCGACCACAAGTGTCTGGCCATCTACCACCCAATACTTTCGATGATCACGATCAAGCAGTTTAGGAATGTAAAACAGATTACTTAGACTCAACGAATTATATTCCACAACGTGCAACCCCAGATCACGAAGGTACATGTATGCAGCCTGAATCCGCTCGTTTGTCACCGGAACCATCTGAAAGTTAGAAGATGAGTCTATGATGATATACACATCCACCCCTTGTGCCGCTTTCTCTGCAAGCGCCTGCCATACAGGAAGGGTCGAGGGATGCTCCACCCCAAGAAAGGTAGAAATCAGAATATAATCCTGAGCTGATTCGATCAGTTCAAGAGATCGGGTATTCCAGCCTTGACCAGTATGCCAGTATACCGGGTAGGTACTTTCAACGGCGATGATCCCTTCCTGCTGAAAAATCTGAGCAACACTGGGGTGTTGAGAGCTCATTTCATCTAGATGCTGTGTTGTTGAACAGGAAGTAAGCAAAACCAAGAGCATACATACAGCGGCACATGAGATTCGTATCTTCATATGTTAGCACTATACAAAAAGTTGGACACCTACGGAAGCCACTTACAGATGCATTAGTAAAATTTTTACAAAGGCAATCCTGCAAAACTGTTTCGATAGTATGTCGTATGGGTATATATCTCTGCGATATGATCGTGAATCATCGGTTCATACCACGGCGGATCATCGTAACATTTCCCCATTGCACTATCATCGGTGCACGCATCCCAGGGAAGCTGTCCACTTCTCATGAACTGCACCACATCATGCTGCAGTTCATCAGCTATTGCCAGGATTGCACTCTTATCCCGATCCAGAGCAAACAATGAACGGACAGCTACCGGGTTGAAATTACCAAACAGATAGGGGATATCAGAGGAATGAACAGCGTGGATACCGTTCATCCGCAAAGCCCGGGTTTCGAAATCAAACCGATACATCCATACATTCGTACAGCATGCAGCCGCCTGAGCAAACCACATACTTGCAGCTCGGAATAACAGATCACTGTACATCATGGGAAGACTTCGGTGTTCCCCGTATTGCTGATTATAGGCTTGTTCTAATTCCCGTAATATCTTTGGATCTTCCTGAGATAACCCCTTCTGCACAATTGAGGCAACATTGATAAGTCGAGACAGGGGTTTGATGGCCATAAACCCCATCTCTTCTCTCGTCGTCCCGATAAGCATCGGAATTTTCACCTGCCCATACTGTGTAGCGGCAATGGGAAGCTGAGGCACAAGATCCTCATCGCTCGTTATTCTGAAGGTTGCAGCGCCCATACCATACGAATGAATGAAATGCTTCTGTAATCCGATAAGATCATCTATCTCCAGCTCAAGCAATTGTCTTTCACTAGTGATACCTGATTTTTCCAAAAAGGACTTTGTGGTGTTCCTACATGTTTCGACCGACTGAAGCTGAGTAGGTCCCCCACTCATCATGATTGCCTGCGCAATAAAGGGACGAGCACGCTCCATGGTGACCAATGCACTGACCAAAGTAGCCCCTGCAGATTGCCCTACTACGGTAACATTTTGCGGGTCGCCCCCGAAATCTGCAATATGTTCGTGTACCCAGGCAAGTGCGGTAAGGACATCCCGTAAACCATTGTTTCCACTGAATTCTTCATTAAGAAGAGAAAAATCGAGAAATCCGAATATTCCCAGGCGATAATTGCAGGTAACCACCACAATATCCTGTGTCCTCGCAAGGTAGGCTCCATGATAATAGGATTCACTGCCGGAACCATGGGTAAAGGAACCTCCATGGATATAAAAGAGAACCGGACGGCGCTTGTGATCTGCGTGAGGTGACCAAATATTCAAGGTGAGACAGGCAGAAGAATACTTCTTCCGCAGCAGACTTCGTTGCGGACATATCCCGCTATATACGGTAGCATCATACCCGTTTTCATACTTTCCTACCGGTTGAGGTGGGGAGAACCATGAAGAGTCTGCTAACGGTAAAGCATACGGGATTCCCTTCCAGCTTGATACACCATGATCAATACACCCTTGAATTACACCCAATGAGGTCAGTACTCTCGTGTGCTCATGACGTACCATGATTGCCTAACCCTTTACGTCCGTCCGTACTTGGTGTGTACTTCATGCACACGGAATTGCACGATGGTACGGATCAGATCTTCCGGAAGCGGTTGGTCAAGAGGAAACTGAATTGCGCCCTTGGACCACCGGAACCCACTGAGTTCCGATTGTACAGCCTGCACGCCAGATGGTGAGGGATAAAATCCGATATGGCGTTTCGCCAGAGCAAAGTGGACGAGATTCTCATGTAGGTAAAATGTAGGCATGCCGTAGCTTATCTTCTCCGTGGAATCGGGAGCCTCTTCCCGGATAATCTCTCGTAGTCTTTGCAGAATCGGTTGCACTGGTACTTCACATGCAGCGATATACGCATCAATCACAGAATCTGACTTCTGTCGTTTCTGAGACATCTGGAGTGCCTCCTCAATTACATTCTACTACAGAAACAACGAACGCGCAAAACACAGAATCTACTAGACAGAATCTGAATTTTCCTTTATGGTACATCTTGCACGGGCGATTAACTCAGCGGGAGAGTGCTACCTTGACGTGGTAGAAGTCACAAGTTCAAACCTTGTATCGCCCAACTCGGCAACTAGTTTGTACCAAACAAATTAGTTGCCTTTTTTATTTGGCTAAAAATGGGTCTAAAACCAGAAGGTCAAGTAAAAGGTCAAGTAAATGACCAAAGGCAGGGGAGTAGATGGAAGAAGTGAAAGAGAGTATTTACTACTATCTGGCCAAGAAACAGAAGCCGAACCGAACCTACTGGTACGCGTATTTCCCAGACCCAGATGATCCTAAGAAGGTCACTACCAAGAGCGTTGAGTCGCTGCGGAAAATGCTCAGGATTCGGGATCGTACCCCGATCACGCGCAAGCAAGAAGCGATTATCATCACCCAGCGGGCAATCGACGCAGGATTGATTGATAGGGACGACAGCGATCCGTTGTTTGCTGACTATGTAAAAGAGTTCTGGGACTTTGACAATTCCAAGTATATCCGACGCAGGAATAAGAAGAACCCCAACAGCATTGGCAAGGATTATGCGCTGAACCTGCGGGGGACATTCATCACCAACGGAGAACCCCATATCCCGAATAACCTCAGATTGTCCCAAGTTACCACCGCGATCATCGAGGACGTGATCAACGATCTGATCGATGAAGGTCGGTTATCCATGGCAACGATCAAGCGGGTCGTGCAATCGATGTCGGTCCCGCTGAAGGAAGCTGCAAGGCTACATCGAATCCTGACCAACCCCATGCTCGCGGTCGATTCCATATCGAGCAAGCCAAAGGAACGGGGAATCCTCACTGAATCAGAAATGGTCGCGCTGCTTAGCTACATGAGAAGTGAATCAGAAGCTGGACGGTTTGATCGACAAGTCTATCTAGCGAGCATCCTCTCAGCCTATACGGGCATGCGGCAAGGCGAGGTCATGGGACTGAAGGCCGAATCGATCACACTGGTAAACAACCAGCACGGAATTATCCTCATCAATGATGCGTTTGCCAAGTATGCGGGATTCAAGACACCCAAGGGCAAGCGGGATCGGAAGGTCCCCGCTCCCCGCTGGCTATGCGATCAGCTTCTGGAAATGGCACGACTGAACACCAACAACAACGGTCTAATCTTCTGGTCGAAGAGGTCAAAGACAAACCCCATATCGGCAAGCTACATTCGTGATACTCTCTATGCAGCAATCGCTGATCTGTTCGAGAAGGGCGAAGGCACACAGGGAGAAACGGTTTCCGACGGAAACAAGAAGGATAAAAACGACGAACAGATCATGATTAGAGCAGGAGAAGCCACCAGAAGAAATCGGAATATCAGCTTCCATTCCTTCCGTCACTACTTTGTCACACAGATGCGCGGCAAGCTGACGGAGAACGATCTGCGGAGTGTTGTTGGACACCAGAGTGAAGCTATGACCGACAATTATACCCATGACACAACAGCGGGACTATTGAGGATTGGGGAAGTCACCAGTAACATTCTACCCTTCCCGAATCCCGCAAAAGCGATCGGAGAATAGAGAGGATCACCATGGAAAAGAAAGAAACGACAGAAATAAAAATCCAGATTCATGACTTTAATCGCAAGCTATTCGAGCAGGTCGATGAATTGGCGAAGGAAACTTATAGAACGCGATCTCAGATGGTCGCATACATAATTTCAAAAGCTCTTGAATACCGAAAACTAAAAGATGAGGTATGCGTACAGTTTGAAATTTCAGAACCTAAGCACCACTACTACAGAATCGATCACTTCCCGAAGAAAGGAGAATAACCATGGACAGAAAACAGGGATTGAAGCTGGTAGAATTGTTCTTTGATCGGGTCGCAGATCGATTCGGATTACAGGCGATCGACGCGATACCGTCGCTTGAAGGGCAACAGATCAATCTGTTGAATGCAGCAGATCCGACCAAAGGAACGGATGAATTGTTCCAACTGGCAAATGATCCCTACGGATTAAAATCAATCGCCTATGCCACAGCATCCAACTTCAGAACCGCTTTGATCAGGCATCTGCATAACCAGTACTGGGAAATTGTCTGTAAATCCTATGCGACGCTATTCGGTAAAAATGTCGATCCAGATCTAATTTCCTTCACTTTGAGTTCATTCAAACACATGATAGAACAGCTACAATATCCTGCTGACAACAACCCAGAAGGAGAACCTTTCATCCCGAGAAGGGAAAAACTATTCAGCGACTATTCAGCCAACATAGAGGGAAGCCATACCAAAGGATCAGAGGCGATCAAGGGAATCATCTGGGAAGTGATGTCGGATCTGCAAGAGATCACTCAGAAGTCACAGGACCTGCGGGCTGCAGCACTAGAAGCGATCGCAGGCGATCATGCGTTCGATGGCAAGACTGAATGGGACACCGTACCGAATGAACAATCAAGAGCAACAATTGAACAGATAAAATCAGATCTGCAAGCACTTGTACGAAATGACTACCCAGAGCCAAAACCGATAAAAAATTGGCTATCCATACTCATCGAAAATGGTGTTATTCATGAAACGGTTACGGAAGCAGGGGGTAAATATTGGTATCCTATTCGGAGTATGACGGAGCTGGTAAAGCAACTGAAACGACTTTGTAAGGAATTAGGGGTATCAGAACCCAAGAAGGAAGAGATTCACAAGATTATTAAGAAGCCCGACGGTAGTTCTTATAATCTAAAGTCTGTTAAGAACGCATAAAATATCCATAACTTATCCATTAAATATCCATAACTAATTACTATATAAGCACTTGCTAGCTATCAACGCATATCATACCATATAGCCAAGAAAACCAACAAAGCCCGACGAGGGCTGAAAGGAGAAGGCTACATGGAAGCAAAATATGTCAGGGCGACCGATGTCGCGGGCTACACCCGATTGTCATTGAACACTATTCGGGCGTATGTGCTGCAGAAAAAAATCCCTCACATCAAAAGGAACGGCGTCGTTCTGTTCGACCTGCAGGAGATCGACGAATGGCTCAGTCAAGGCCGTGTTCCCGTCCTCGATCGTCGCAATCCCGACAAGGGGGCGTGACATGCAGGACAACAAAATCACCAGCCCGATCAATTTCCTACGCTCAGCAATGGGGATCGATCGCGAATCCGACAAATCTAAGATGCTTCACAGGCGGGCATCCATCCCTGTCAATATCGCGATCGACATGTTCCTCACGCTTAAGGAGCAAGGGCAATGTTTCACCCGTTGGGAGTTGTTCGATGAGGTTAAAGGACAAGCAGGATCCGACACACTGGAAGATACAATCAACAGGAGTTTACGGAAAGCGAAGAGGGATTATCACATCCGCTGCCTAGATAAGCGGCTGGGTCTGTATGAGTTCCTGGGTATTAACTATGGCGGAGATGAGCCGAAGCAACTGGACCTGTTTAAAGCAGAAGGGGTCACATCCACCAACCAAGAAGATGCAACCCCATCACCCGATAAACTAAAATCCAAAACACCGAAAACACCTATAAAAAGTATACCCCAACCATCAGAAGATTGCAAACATTCGGGAGGCGAATCATGAGCAAGTTGAAACAACAACACTTCCCGCATGATGTCAACGCATCGAGGGACGAGAAGATCCTCGCGATGCGCTCAGACTGGGGATGCGCGGGGTATGGCTTATACTGGGAGATTATCGAATACCTGTTCAGTCAAGGCGGATCTGTGAAGCTAAACACAGGCAAATCGATCGCACTTGCAATAGGTGAAGATGTCAGGAGAGTGAATAGATTCATCAAGGATTGCATAGAGATCTACCACCTGTTCGATGCAGATCGCTCACACTTCTGGTCGAATAGATTGAGAAGTGAGATAGAAGCTATAAAAGATAAAACTGAAAAGGCTCGCGAATCTGCTCGGCAACGGTATCATGGACAAGGGAGCAAGTCACCCAGCAACAAACAATTATTGGATTCATCGAAGGAATCAGAAGGATGCGAACGCAATACGGACGCAGAGCGAACGCAGAGCAAAGGCAATGCTATAATAGAAGAGAAGATAAGAGAAGAGAATATAAGAGAACCGCGCACTCTCTCGCGGGGAGAATTTTCCAATATCATCCTGTCCGATGAAGAGCTGGGAACGTGTCTGGATCGTTACGGAGAAAACCTAACCATCAAGGCGATCGAGAAGCTGAGTCGCAAGAAGAAAGCGAAGGGATACACTTACGAGAGCGACTATGCAGCATTGCTCGATTGGGTATTCCCAGAGGTCGAGAAGCAGGACGGCAACAAGCATCCAGCGTTCATTCCCAAGATCGTCCCGTCGGTGCTGGACGAAGAGCGAGCGAGGGGGAATGCATGAACATCACCCTGACGCAGTACTTCATCGGTCAATGCCTATGGGATCCCTCGATCCTGATGCAGACTAAGGTCGAGCCTCGGCAATTGGAATCCACGCAGGAGCGCAAGATCTTCACCGCTATGCTCGACATCACCAAAGAGGGCGGCCTCGCGGAGGAAGGATCGATCTCAGTCAGGACAGGGGCAAGCATATCGGAGATCATGGCTTACAAATCTGCGGAGATCCTGACGACTAACTGGCGATTCTATGAGCAACAGATTATCGAGGCGGCACGGATCAGAGCGTTGAAGCGGACAGCCGAAAAGATCACGCATGCGAACGGCCTCGGATCCCAAGACATCGCCACGCTGTTTCAGGAAGCGATCGACAATCTCGGCACGAACCGCGACGGATTCGAGATCGTACCGATCAAGGAGGTCGTGGACGACACGGAACGAATGATCATGGAGCGATCCGCGCTCGGCAGCACACTGATCGGCCTTCCCAGCGGCATCAAGGGATTGGATGAAAAGACATTCGGATTCCAAGACAGAAGGCTGTACTACATAGGCGCACGGCCTAGCCTAGGGAAAACCGCATTGCTGCTGAATTTCATTGCCAACTGTCCCGCATCCTGCGGGGTCCTCTCAGCGGAGAGCGGAAAGGAAGAGCTGGTCGGACGCATGCTCGCGAGGGATTCGATCATCGACAGCCAACGGCTCACGGTCGGCATGTTCCGTAAGGGAGAGGAAGAGCGATTCCATATCGCAGCCGACCACCTGCGCGAGGACAGAAGGATCTATATCTACGATGAACCAAACATGCAAGTAGATACCGCGATCAGGATCGCTCGGAACATGAAGCGGCTCTATGACATCAAGATCCTGTTTTTCGATTATCTGCAGCACCTCGCACCCAACAGGCAGCTCGCAAGCAAACCACCCTATGAGCAAATCGGCTATGCATCAAAGCAGATGAAGAACCTTGCACGAATCCTACAGATCCCTGTTGTCGTTGCAGCACAGCTCAAGCGAGATTCTGAAGGCGTGCGACCTACTCTCGCGGATTTCTCAGACAGTACCCAGATTGAACGCGATGGAGATGTCTGCATCATGATTCATCACAACAAGGAAAAAGTCTGGTTATTGGTAGAGAAGAACCGCGACGGAAGGACAGGTGATGTCCCTGTCACATTCCAAAAGAGCCATGTTATGTTCACCGATCGGGAGAAAGGAAGCGAGCCTGCAGACGAACCGCAAGATCGACCACGCGAACAGACCACAAGACCAAGAATCCTATTGTAGGCAGGGAAACATGAGTGAAACCCAAGCAAAACCCGTTGAAACGATCAAGCACGGAACCATGGCGACCATGCGATCAGAGGGGTATGGACGGTCCAATCCGCCGTATCCACCAGCATGTACCATGGCGACAGAGTTGCAAACGTGTTGTCAAAATTCAAGGGGGGTAAGCACCCGGGGGGGTGGTAAGGGGACATACGATCCCTAGGGCTTTTCATCCATGTACCGCGGGGGTAGGTCTGTATACATGATGTGAAAAAAAATGAATTTATAGGAGAAAGAAAAATGGGAAGATCACGTACACCAACAAAACAGAAATTATTGAAAGGAACGTTCCGAGCAGATCAAGATTTAGACATACCTAGTCCACCAATCACAAAAGAAATCAATGATCCACCCGCTCACCTCGGTGTGTTTCGTCAAGTATGTATACAATAAAAAATCACCTAAATTCCAATTCTTGAT
>CAYZXD010000034.1:0-24277 GCA_964482325.1 uncultured Spirochaetaceae bacterium
TTTATTCATCCCTTTGAGATTTAACGAAACAATGGGAATGTCAGTATATCCGGCTTTATTCAGTGCTTTTCGCAACAGGTGAATATAGTTGCTTGCCCGGCAACCGCCCCCGGTCTGAGTGATCGCTAATGCAACTCGCTTCAGGTCGTATTGACCGCTGTCGAGGGCATCGATCATCTGTCCGATTACTAACAGCGCGGGATAACAGGTGTCATTGTGCACATACTTCAACCCTTTGCGTACTACCTGTGGTCCTTCGTTATCTAAAAGTTTTACCGTATATCCTTCATCTTTCAGGACATGCACCAGGATTCTGAACTGAACTGAAGCCATATTCGGTGCAAGAATCGTATGTGTTGCTCGCATTTCCCGGGTGAAAGGTGGATCAAGTGCGCTCATGGCGAGGTCCTCCCTGTTCAATTGCAGCAAGGAGACTTCTGAATCTGATTCGTACGGCTCCAAGATTAGTAATCTCATCTATTTTGATCTGGGTATACATGTCTTTCTGTGCCTCAAGAATATCGCGAGTCTCATCACTCGTGATGGCATCAACCCCACAGCCGAATGATACGAGCTGCACTAGATGCATATCCTTTTCCTTAGCTATGATTCGAGCTGCATCGTATAGGCGTGCATGATAGGTCCACTGATTCAATACATGAAGGGGGGTGTAGTTATCGGAACCTGAGATGGCATCCTCTGTGAGGACTGCTACGTGAAACCCGCTGAGCAACTTATCGATACCATGACTAACTTCCGGGTCCACATGATACGGACGTCCTGCAAGGACAATAATCTGCTTCCCTTCAGCTCGGGCTGCCCGGATAATCTGTGATCCCTGTGCGTGTACCCGTTCAAGATACGCTTCGTGCGCCGCGTAGGCAGCATCAGTTGCTCTACGCACAAGTTTTGTCTCGAGTTTTCCCAAATACGGTTCGAGAATCTTGACCATTTTTTTGGGAAACTCTTTTCGGTGATGCAATCCGATATGAGCATTTATGAATTGTATTGAACGTACCTGTTCCATATTTGCGGCAATCACTTCGGGGTAATAGGCAACAACCGGACAGTTAAAGTGATTTTCTCCGAGGCCTTCATCAAGGTTGTAGGTCATACATGGGTAGAAGATGGTCGTAATTCCACCGTCAAGAAGTGCCTGAATATGTCCATGCATCAGTTTTGCCGGGAAACAGATGGTATCACTGGGAATCGTTGCCTGTCCCTGCAGATAGAGTTTACGGTTTGATTGCGGTGAGATGACGACCTGTTTTCCGAGTACGTTAAAAAAAGCTTTCCAGAAGTAGATGAGTTCATACATATTCAGCCCAAGCGGTATGCCGATTGCATCTTTTGGGGTTTCATCGGAAAGATAGATATTCAGTTGTTCCAGCTGTTCGAGTTTCCATGCATACAAGTTCAGCTCATCACTTGCCTGGCGGTGAGTAACTGGTCGTTCGCAACGATTTCCGCTGATATAGCGTTTGCCGTTGCTGAAGGTATTGATCGTCAGACGGCAATGGTTGGTACATAATTTACAGGTGGTTACCTTCACGGTGTGGTCAAACAGGGCAAGAGCTTCTTTGGTTATGATGGAAGAGGTCTGTTTCTGCTGTGTTCTCGCATGCAAGGCAGCGCCATAGGCTCCCATAAGACCGGCGATGGTCGGTCTGACGACTTCACATCCGAGTTCCAATTCGAAGGCTCTGAGTACCGCATCATTGTAAAAGGTACCCCCTTGCACCACAATGTGAGATCCGAGACTCTCTGGGTTTGTTGCTCGAATGACCTTGTACAGAGCATTCTTTACTACGCTCACGGAAAGACCGGCGCTGATATCTTCTACCGGAGCCCCCTCTTTCTGCGCCTGTTTTACCGATGAGTTCATAAATACCGTGCACCGGGATCCCAGGTCCACCGGGTGACGTGCGAAGAGCCCGAGGCGGGCAAACTCCTCAATCGGATATCCGAGTGCCTGGGCAAAGGTCTGTAAAAACGAACCGCACCCTGAAGAGCAGGCTTCATTGAGATAAATGCTGTCCACTGTTCCCTGGTGGACCTGAAAGCATTTGATGTCCTGGCCCCCGATATCGATAACGAATTCAACGTTCGGCATAAAATGACGTGCTGCGGTAAAGTGTGAAACAGTTTCCACCAATCCTTCATCGATGCCGAAGGCTTCTTTGATGATATCTTCTCCATAACCCGTTACGGTACTTCCTTTGATGCAGAGGTCTGGATGATCGTGGTAGAGTCGTTCGAGGACGGCCTTCACGATCGGGACCGGATTTCCACTATTACTTTGATAGGTTGAATCAACAATATTCCCATCTTCGTCGATTGCCACCGTTTTTACGGTGGTAGATCCAGCATCAATTCCCAAAAATATACCGGTAGTCTGATCATCAATCGTCCCGATAGGAACGGTTGCCCGCTGGTGCCGCTGAGAAAATTTCTCATACTCCTGTTCATCTGCAAAGAGCGGGGGCATGGAGACCACCGAATCCTCAATTCGGTGAGTGCGCAGTTGTTCGATAGCATCCCGGAGATCGATGGTCGTAGTTGCACAGTATGCAGCACCAAGTGCTACATAGTACAATGAGTGTTCGGGACAGAGTCCTGCACTGTGGAGCGTTTCGTCAAAAGCTGCCCGCAGCTGGGACATAAACGTTAACGGGCCACCGAGATAGACTACCTGTCCTCTGATCGGACGCCCTTGAGCCAGCCCGGCAATGGTCTGGTTTACCACTGCCTGAAAAATACTCGCCGCAATATCACTTTTCCGTGCTCCCTGATTTAACAGCGGTTGAATATCTGATTTGGCAAAAACACCGCATCGGGAGGCTACCGTATAAGTTTTTTCTGCCTGAGCAGCAAGGGTATCCATCTGATCTGCAGAGATCTGAAGAAGCGAGGCCATCTGATCAATGAAAGCTCCGGTACCTCCAGCGCAGGAACCATTCATACGGACTTCCATTCCATGAGAAAGAAAGAGAATCTTTGCATCTTCTCCCCCGAGTTCAATGATCACATCAGTATCGGGAATGAG
This sequence comes from uncultured Spirochaetaceae bacterium, assembly GCA_964482325.1. Classification (GTDB taxonomy): domain Bacteria; phylum Spirochaetota; class Spirochaetia; order Sphaerochaetales; family Sphaerochaetaceae; genus CAYZJV01. The sequence goes on from CAYZXD010000034.1 coordinate 3,047, forward strand.
TCGTTTTGCTGCTACGCGAGTAGCATATACTTCTTGAATGAATGGTAGTGAACTCCGGTCAGCCATTCCCATTCCGGCAGATCCGCTGATCATCAATTTTGCTTCATTTCCCTTGAGCACAGAGGTTCGAATGTGCTCAAGCAGCTTAGCTGACTGAGCAGTAATCTGAGATAAGTGTCGCTCATAATGTGAGTAAACAATCTGGTGGTTCTCATCAAGAACCACGCACTTTATCGTAGTGGACCCAACGTCCAGGCCAATGACCAACGCAAAACCCCCATGGAAACTTCTTACAATTCTATCGGTGAAGGCAGAGTTTGCCTAGATGCTCTACGCAGTATGTTCAAATTGTGCACGATAGAGGTCAGCATAAAATCCTTTCATGGCAAGCAGTTCAGCGTGAGTTCCCTGCTCAACGATGTCTCCGTGGTTCATTACCAGAATGATATCAGCATTTCGAATCGTGGAGAGCCGATGTGCAATGATAAAACTTGTCCTTTTCGCCATGAGGTGATCCATGGCTTCCTGGATGAGAATTTCGGTACGGGTATCTACGGAACTGGTTGCCTCATCGAGAATGAGAAGACTGGGATCTGCAAGGATTGCCCGTGCAATAGTGATCAGCTGGCGTTGGCCTTGACTGATGTTCGATGATTCTTCGTTGATGACCATATCGTATCCGTCAGCAAGGGTGTGGATGAAGTGATCAATGCGCGCTGCCTTTGCGGCAGCTTCCACTTCGGTATCCGTTGCATCACGTTTCCCGTATCGAATATTTTCTCGAATGGTACCGTTGAACAGCCATGCATCCTGCAATACCATACCGAAGTGACTTCTCAGGTCATCGCGATCGAGTTGAGCGATATCCTGTCCATCGATGTGGATAGATCCTCCATCAAGCTCATAGAAGCGCATCAGCAACTTCACCATGGTGGTTTTCCCTGCTCCGGTAGGGCCGACGATTGCCACCTTCATACCCGGCATAATATGGGCGCTGAAGTCTTTGATAACCGGCTGGTCAGGGTCATATCCGAAATGCACATGGGAGAATGCTACTTCCCCTCTGAATCGACCGAGCGTACATGCACTGCTCGTGTTCGATTCCTCTTTCCCATCCAAAAATTCAAATACCCGTTCCGCTGCAGCAGCAGTCGACTGGAGCATGTTGGTTACCTGAGCTACCTGGGTAATCGGCTGAGTGAAGTTGCGAATATATTGGATAAAGGCCTGAATATCACCGACTGCAATGGTCTGATTGATGGCAAGAGCTCCCCCCAGCAATGCAATAGCCACATAACCGAGATCCCCAATTCCATGCATGACGGGCATCATGAGGCCACTGAGAAACTGAGATTTCCAGGCCGACTCATACAGCTGTTCATTGGTGGTGTTGAACGTATCGATTACCGATGATTCGGCACAGAAAGCTTTGACGACGGTATGTCCACTGTAGATTTCTTCTACCTGTCCATTAATTTCACCAAGGGATCGCTGTTGTGCTATGAAGTATTGCTGACTTCTTTTCACTACCTTTGTAATAAATACTGCTGAGAGTGGGAGGATGATCAGGGTCACTGCGGTCATCAATACACTGATGGAGAGCATCATAATAAGTACTCCGAGCATAGTTGCTGCGGCAGTAATTACCTGAATGAGTCCCTGATTGAGATTCTGACTAAGGGTGTCGATATCATTAGTCACCCGAGAGAGGATTTCCCCATGCGTGGTGGTATCGAAACTCCGCATCGGCATGCGATGAATTTTATCGGTCACTTCTTTTCGTAATGCCTGTGACAATCGCTGGGTGATGGTGCTCATGATGTATCCTTGTCCGAACACGAAGAGCGCACTGGAGACGTAGAGGATTATCAAGGTGATAAGCAGATTTCGTACCCGGGAGAAGTCAATACCTGCATCGCCGCGAAGATGTCCGGTAATACCTTCAAAAATAACGGTGGTTGCATTGCCGAGAATTCGTGGTCCTAAGATAGTGAAGGTGGTTCCCATGAGTGCAAAAACCAGAACGATAATAATTGCGGGGAGTGATGGTCGTAACCGCTTGGCTAGACGTTTTGCAGCACGCGAAAAATGCTTTGGCTTTTCAGCCGGGAGATGCATCCCGTGACGGGGACCACCGGGACGCATTGGCACACCTTGTTGTGGTTTTTCTGGGCTCTTACTCATATTGTTTCAGCTCCTGAGGCGACAGTTGAGACTGGGCAATCTGTTGATACACACCGCAGTGCTGCATAAGCTTTTGATGCGTACCCTGTCCGACGATGTGGCCTTCATCAAGGACTACGATCGTATCGGCATGTAAAATACTGCTGATTCTCTGCGCGACAATAATTACAGTTGTTTCAGATACTGCTTCATGCAACTGTTGTCTGAGTTTCTGCTCTGTGCGGTAGTCAAGGGCAGAGAAACTATCATCAAACAGTAAAATTTTTGGATTCCCGGCAAGGGCTCGAGCTATGGACAGTCGTTGTCGTTGGCCTCCTGATACGTTCCCTCCTCCCTGACTGATCGGTGCTTGCAGACCCTCTGGTTTTTCAGCGATGAAGGCACTTGCCTGTGCAATGGTGGCAGCTGATGCCATCTGCTCTTCTGATACGGATCGGTCTCCGAAGGCAATATTCGATGCAATGGTGCCGCTGAATAATCTTCCCTGCTGTGGTACATACCCGATTACCGATCGTAATTCTTTTATGTCGCGGTCGCGGATATCGTGCTCACCGATCTTAATCGAACCGGAAGAGACATCGGAAAAACGGGGAATGAGATTGAGCAGCGTTGATTTGCCACTTCCCGTACTTCCAATAATTGCGGTAGTGGTTCCCTGTTTGGCAGTAAAGGAGATATCACAAAGGGCCGGAATGTCGGCTTTCGGGTAGTAGAAGGAGACCTGATGAAAGGTGATAGTTGCCGATTCGACAGGGTTAAATGGAATCGGGGTATCGCTATTGTGCAGGGTGATCTCTGTATCAAGGATTTCCTTGATCCGGGTAGCGGACACCGATGCACGGGGGAGCATAATAGTAAGCATGGTAAGCATGAGAAAAGACATGATGATCAACATGGTGTATTGGATGAATGCCATCATGTCACCGACTTGCATATTGCCCTGCTGTACGTTGATTCCTCCACGATACACGATGAGTACCGTGGTGAGATTCATGATCAGCATCATGGCGGGCATCATTGCCGACATGGCACGGTTTACGAACAGGGTGGTTTTTGTAAGCGCCTCATTAGCCTGGTCGAACCGTTTCATTTCATGCTCTTTGGCGGTAAAAGCCCGAATTACCGGTAAGCCGGTGAGCGTTTCCCGGACGATCCGATTGACATTGTCTATGAGTGTCTGAAGTTTTCTGAATCGCGGCATGGCGAGGGTAAACATACTTATGACCACTGAAAAAATAGCGATAATCGCCAATCCGATAATCCAGGTCATAGAGCTGTTCGTGGTGAGTACTCGGAAGAGCCCTCCTAAGGCCATCAGGGGAGCAAATATCACCACACGAAGAATCATGACCGATGATTGCTGAATCTGCTGAATATCATTGGTACTTCGCGTCACGAGGGAGGCTGTGGAGAACTGATTCATCTCTCGCTGATGAAAAGATACCGTTTTGGCAAATACATCCGCTCGAAGGCGTTTACCCAAATCTGCTGCGATACGGGAGGCAAAGAATGCAACGAGGATAGATGCGGCAACAGAGAGGAAAGAGATACCGATCATGGCAAGCCCTGTGGTTCCGATGTATCGCATTTGCCGTGCATTGAGATTAATGCCGAGTTCTTTTTGATCTTGACGGATCTGATCAAGTGCTGCCTGGCGTTTCAGGCTCTCCGGGGCCTGCTGTCCATCACTGCCCATGCCTATTGCAGAAAGAGCTTGAAGGAACACCGTTTCAAGGTCGTTTTGTGGGGAATCGAGCACAAAAGTGTCATTCCTGAAGGTATAAATGTCATCAAGTAATTTCTGATCAGTAGCGGAGCTCTCCTCTTTGACCTGATTGAATAGGGGTACGCTGATCACTGTGGGAGTTACCGAATCGAGCCCTCCCTGCTGGATTCCCACGTTCACAATATGTGCAGTGAAGTAGGGGAGCGTAAGATCAGCTATCACCTTGATGATCAAGAGAAAGACAACCAGGGTCAGAGCTTTCCAGGATGATTTAAGGTATCGAAGTATCATTGACATGAGAGAACCTGCTTTAAATTATCTCTGATACGCACAGCAAAAGAGTCAAAAAGCCGGCGTTCTTCCTCGGTGAATGATGAAAAGGTTTCCTGCTCTATCTGCACGAAACGGAGAGCAGCTTCTGACAGCACTTCCCGACCCCTTTCACTGATATAAATGCGGTGTATTCTCCCATCACGGGTATCTTTCTTCCGGCTGATCAATCCGGCTTTCCTGAGGCGTCCAATCATGACCGTGAGTGTTGACGGTTTGATCATGAGGTGCTGCGCCAATTCGGATTGGCTGAGACCGTCAGCGTGTGCAGTAAGACTGAGCAGATGGAATTGGCTGGGATGCAGATTGAGTGAACTGAGCAGTTCATGTCCTCTGACAAAACGCAGCCGGGTGATTTGAGTAAGAATCGGGATATCGGAAGATGGACAGTGAATTGGGTGCACAAAAGACCTCTTTTTAGTTAGCTAGCTAAGTAATACTACAAAGCAACTCCCCCGTCAACGGGGGATCTGAACAAATGCCCTTATTGTGTGAGACGGATGGCACCACTTGTTGTTGTGAGCGTAAGCTGCTGATTATGAGATCCTAAGAGCAGCTTCTGGGATTTATCTTGTTTAGAGATCATCTGTGCCTGCGGGACATCAATATGTGTCGCTCCGCTGATGGTTGCTGTTTCGATGATCCCTGAAAAGGATGGGGCAAGAGCGATGTTGATTGCTCCCGATATCGATTGCAAATAGGCATCCTGTGCCGAAAGCTGATGTGTGGAACAAGAGCCCGATACAGATACCAGTTGGAAAGAACCGTCAGTTGCATCGATGGTATTAAGCTGAATCTTTCCCGATATGGTATTGATGGTGATATCTGCTGAGCTGATGATATCACCGGAAACTGCTCCTGATACGGTGTTGAGTGCAATTGCCGTTTTCCCTGAGAGCTTTGGAAACGAAATAGCTGCAGATACTGAGTCGATGCTGATACGATCTGCCCTGATATCCACTTCACTTTCAACTGCACCGCTTACGGATGCAATAGCCATTTCATTCAGTTGATGATCTTCTGGCAGGGTGATAATCAACCGAGGCTGCTTGAGAGAAAGCGGGGATAGTGCGAAGCGATCCCGTTTCTTGACCTGGACTGCTATCGCATCATTACTTTCGCTTACGGTCAGATGATAGTCTCTCTGCAGTGCATCAAGTTCTACGACCATTCGGTTTTTTCGTGTTCCTTTTCTGATGGTCACTTCCGGTACATCACTGGAAATAGCAAGGGAGGTTCCCTCACCTATGGTATAGATTTCGCGCTCAGTATTTCCTCCTGCCGAAATGGTGAGGACCACCATCGTCAGGAGGATACCGATCGCCAGTTTCCGTTTCATGATCTATCCTGATGAAATCGCTGATCCCAGTCCCGTTCTTTATCGAAAATCTCTTCTTCCATTCCTTCCACCTTTCGTTTCAATCGTTCAAAGGTAGCTCTGAGATCTTCCCGTGTTCGGGTAAAGTGGTCATCTCTCGAGGATCGTTCTTCCGATTCCTCATAGTAGGTTCCATAGCCCGGTTCAAGCGGCATAAAGAGTGCAACGAGTGCATAGATTAAAATACCAGGGAAAAATCCCGTAAAAACAATGGATGCTCCTACAATAAGGCGCAGCGTATCTACCGGAAGATCTTTCCAGTCCGCTATTCCCTGGCAGACGCCGAAAACCTTGCCTCTTCTTGACCTGTATAGTCGATTGGTTGCCATATCCATCCTCACTATTCCTTCTTATCATTGTATCTGCTGCGCAGAATTATTTCTAAATTTTCGATACGCTTAGCGAGATCAAGGATCTCTCGTTCGAGTTCACGATCCCCCATCATCTGTTCATTGCGTTCATCCCGTTTTCTCTCTTTTGACCGAACGCCCATCTTGATAACCCATGCCGCAAAGGCAAATGGTACGACGATTGCAACGACCGGTATCAATATTTCACCCATAATACTGTCCCTTTACCACTTATTGAGATTTTCGTTGTCTGCGCAACTGTTCCAGTTCAGCTTCAATATCGTCTAATGATTCAAGATCTGCAAAAGCATCTTCGAGATTCTGCTTCGGACGATTCATTTCCGTATGTGCCTCCATACGGTCCACCTGCTGTTCCATGTGATCAAATCGGTTGAATGCCGCCGCATCATTAGCTTTCCGGATGCTCTCATTTGCTGCTTGTTCTTCCCGTGCCCGTGCTGCCCGTTCAACGATCGTGGCATGTTTCTGTCTCAGTGATTGCAATTTGTCTTCAAGCTTTCCGATGTCTGCTTTACTCTGGGCTATCATCTCATCGTACCGCTGCGCATCGGTCTTTCGCTGTTCAAGCGCTTGCACTGCCTTGCGTTTTTCCAATAATGCCTCACGTGCAAGATCTTCTCTTCCCCGTGAAATAGCCATTTCTGCTCTATTCTTCCAGCGTTCGACCAAGGCTTCGAGTTCCCGTTGTTCTCGTTCAATTTTGGTGTGCGTGGCAATTTTTGCTGCACAGGAACTTTTAAGCTCAACTAGAGTATCTTCCATTTCCTGCATCATCAGCCGAATCATTTTTTCTGGATCTTCTGCTTTGTCGAGCAGGGAGTTTATGTTGGCATTCACTATGTCCATAAATCGCGAAAATATTCCCATACCATGTTCCTCTCTTCTTTCAGTGTCGGGGATTTTGCCCCGCTGGTAATAACCTAGCAATAACCGTGCCAACACTTCCAGGATTCTCTGTTCTGCGTAATAGGCCACTCAAAACAATCATCCAGCCCTATTGTACTCTATTTGGTATAAATTGGGAACGAACAGATATTGGTAAAATTAACCATTGTGTGGTAGAATCTGCCTATGAGTGAAGATCGTCTGGGCTATTCACAGGCTCCACTGGGGGAATCGGAAGTTTTTCTCAATTTTCAACAGGATCTCAGTCGTGCTGCAGCTGTTAATCGCAGTGTACTTATTGTCGGTGAGCGAGGAAGCGGCAAGGAGATTGCCGCAACCCGTCTACATTATCTGAGTCCCAGATGGCAACAGAATCTGGTAACCGTCAACTGTGCAGCGCTCCCTCCCTCCCTGATAGAAACCGAGCTTTTTGGGTATGAAGCCGGAGCCTTTACCGGGGCGACAAAGACGCGAAAAGGACGTTTCGAGGAGGCCGAAGGAGGTACGCTCTTTCTTGACGAGATTGGGCTGATTCCCCTTGAAGTACAGGAGAAGATACTTCGCGCAGTTGAATACGGAACTTTTGAGCGGGTGGGTTCTTCAAAAACTCATGAAGTTGATGTGCGTATTGTCGGAGCAACCAACGCGGATTTGCCCACTTTGTGTGATGAAGGCAAATTCAAGGAAGATCTGCTGGATCGTCTCTCGTTTGAAGTGTTGTTTCTTCCTCCTCTGAGAGAGCGGAAGGAGGATATTCTTCTCCTGGGCGAATATTTTGCAGCTAAAATGGCACTTGAATGCGGTCATAGTGAGCTGCCGATTCTCAGTGAACCAGTACAGAGACAGCTCCTCGCATATCCTTGGCCGGGGAATGTGCGAGAACTGAAGAATGTTATAGAACGGGCAGTATACCGGTCACATGGACAGGTTGTAGAGGCGGTGCAGTTCAACCCGTTTCGTAATCCTTTTACACCAGAAGCGAAACCGGAAAAACAAACGACAGAGGAGATCATACCGCTTCATGCCTATGAGCAGGCAAAACGGGATCTCGATCTGTCGTTTATCAGACGGGCACTTGATCAGGCTGAGGGGAATCAGAAGGAGGCTGCCCGCATCCTTGACCTCACCTACGATCAGTTTCGGGGATTATTTCGAAAATATCGGGACCTGCTCCAGTAAGACTGTAGCGGTCCCGTTATGTATCAGCGAGCTTCAGGCTGCATAATCAGTGCAGCGAGCAGGTACAACGCTCCCACAGGGAAGAATCCACTTACCACAAAAGTGATGAACGTTGCCAGTCTGATTGGCCATGCGGGGATTCCCATCCAATCAGCAAATCCCTGACACACTCCAAGCAGAACACCGTTTCGAGAGCGACGTAATCCACTGGATCGCCGATGCCCATCAGAGTACCCATCCGTGTATCCACTCCGGTAATCATCTCTTCGATATCGATCAGAATAGCAGTTCACGTTAACTCTCCTTCTTGCTCTTACTGGTCTTTTTTGCCTTCATACTTGCCAGTTCAGCCTCGATTTCCTCATCATGTTCCATTTGAGCAAACTGTTTTTCCGTAGTATGTCCGGAACCCGAAAATCCTGCCATTTCTGCATCGGCTTCCATCCGTTCGATTCGATGCTCCAAATCGGAGAATTTCTGATATGTTCCCTCGGCATCAATTTGTCGGAGTGTTTCAACGACTTTTTTCTTTTCTTTTGCATGGAAAGCCCGTTGTACAAGCATCCGTTGTTTATCACGAACCTCTTCCCGCTTTGCTTCAAGCTTGGAAATCTGATCCTGCATGGAATCAACAATAGATTGCATTTGAATCAACTCTTCTTCCAGGTTGGCAATACGCCGTACGACACGATTCTTTTCCGTGAGAGCTTCACGTGCGAGATCATCACGATCTTTATCCACTGCCATGACAGCCCGATGCTCCCATCGTTCAAGGAGTTTCTTTGTCTGGGCAATTTCCTGTTCGATTACTGAACAGTTTGCCAACCGTTCTGCCGCAGCACTTTTTGCTTGAACAAGAGTTTCATCCATCTCCTGCAGCATATAGCGGATCATTTTTTCCGGATCTTCAATTTTATCCAGTTTTGCGTGTACATTGGCATTTACAATGTCTCTCAGTCTTTTAAATGTCTTCATGGTAACTCCTTCGTCAGCGAGGCTTCCCGCCTGCTGATTATTTCTGTTCTCATGTATCTCACAGCAATCTCCGTGCCAACTTTAAAAATCGTTATTTCTGACTGGTTGCAACGCACTTTTTTTGGTTCTGCAATGACCAGAACGAAGAGGATGTGTGTCAGTTGGTATTTTTCACCATTGCCTGTGGGACGTTTAACCGATAGAATGCGGTTATGAGTACGTTGTATATGGTAGCTACTCCCATAGGGAATTTAGATGATATTACGCTTCGGGCTTTGGAGACACTCAGACAGGTAGATGTCATAGCCTGTGAGGATACTCGACACACCCAGCGATTACTTAATCACTTCACCATCCATAAGCGATTGATTGCCTGTCATGCCCATAATGAACAAAGCTCTGCTGCAGGAATCGTCAAATTGCTTGAAGAGGGGAATTCAGTGGCTTTTGTGTCCGATGCCGGCACCCCGGGTATCAGCGACCCAGGAGCAAAGGTGGTCGCTGCAGTACGTGCTGCAGGTTTTGTCATTGTCCCTATCCCGGGCCCTTCTGCAGTTGCCACCCTCCTTTCAGTAAGTGCCTTCACCGGAAAGACCTTTACCTTCGAGGGATTCCTCAGTCCGAAATCGGGGAGGCGACGGACCCGTCTTGAACAGCTTCTTGGAAGAGAAGAGGCTTTCATTCTCTATGAGTCACCGTATCGTGTGGTGAAATTGCTCGATGAATTAGCTCAACTCGATGGTTCGAGACGCCTTCTGGTGGGGAGAGAGCTGACAAAAGCTTTTGAAGAAATTATCGAGGGTAGTGCAGCAGAGATCGCACAACAATTTGCCTTACGTCAGTCGATCAAGGGAGAATTTGCTATTCTGGTCTCACCTCCCTCTCCGGACGATATTTCATGATCACGCTTCGGAAGCTTGAGACTCTGCCTGAAGGAACACGGGTAAGAAAGGCAGTACGGCTACTTGAAGGTGCCGTGCATGATCTCCGTTATCATCAATCGATCGACTGCCCCTATTTTGCCGGTGTTTGCCGTATACTCCAACGAAGTCATCTCTCTGAGATAAATCAACAGTGGTGTGCGCAGATGGAGAAGCTGCTTTTTACTCATCAGATAGATATGCAGCAGTTGTTGCAGCCGCTTGATGACCTGGTGTATCGTCTCCAGGTTGAGCTCCATATTGAACGTGCTGATTGGGATTTTTATGACCCTGAGAAAGATTATCTTGCGGTAGATCCATTGACGCGGTTACCCCTTACCGTTGTTCTTGATCGGATCCGGTCTCCATTTAATGTGGGGTCTCTGTTCAGAACCGCTGATTCATTTGGTGTCTCTTCACTATTGCTAATAGAGCCCAGTGCTGCAGTCAATCATCCACGAGCACAACGGAGTGCCCGAGGGTGTACTGAAACGATCCCCTGGGAAGTACTCTCTTCAGAAGCAATTGAGAAGAGACTTCAGGACAAGCCGGTTTTTGCATTGGAGCTGGGAGGCGTTGATTGTATGGAATTCTCATTTCCTCCTGCCGGTGCGATGATCGTAGGATCTGAAGAACTTGGGGTCAGTAGCGAAATGCTGGCGATTGCCGATCGTTCATTAGGACGGGTGAGTATCCCGATGGCTGGAGCCAAAGGGTCGTTGAATGTATCTGTAGCATTCGGTATCGTGATGCACCTGTGGCATACACACATCACATCTCGACGTAACGGGGAAACTACATGAGTGTATTCACGCAGAAACACCTGACCGTTGAGGAAAACTATATTCGGATGACTGAGACTCCGGTTCCCCGTCTGATCGGATCGCTTTCGATACCTACGATCATTTCCATGTTGGTAACCACGTTTTACCATATGGCCGACACGGTTTTTGTCAGCAGGCTCGGGACACAGGCAAGTGGTGCCGTAGGGATTGTCTTCGCACTGATGTCGATTATTCAGGCTATCGGGATGACTCTCGGATTGGGTTCCGGTAATTTCGTGGCACGTTTGCTGGGGGCCAGAGAGCAGGAAAAAGCCGATCAGGTGTTCTGTACCTCTTTTTTTACCGCATTGGCCATCGGTTCTCTGTTGCTGATCTTTGGTGTCACGCTCCTTGAGCCGTTTATGTATCTCCTTGGATCTACCGATACCATCCTGCCGTATGCAAAAGCCTATGGGGGAATTATTCTCTTCGGTGCCCCGCTTATGGCAGCATCGTTTGTGATGAATACAAATCTTCGTTCTGAGGGAAATGCCCGTTTGGGTATGCGGGGTATTGTTGTCGGATCATTGCTCAATGTTATTCTTGATCCATTACTCATCTTCGGATTCAACATGGGTATTCAAGGCGCTGCCATAGCAACTGTTTTCAGTCAGCTTGTCTCATTTTCTATACTTCTTTCATTCTTTTTACGCAAGCGCAGTACGCTGAATCTCAGATTTTCCCATGTCAGAATGCGTCGGTGGATTTATCATGAGGTGTTCACCACAGGGATGCCCGCTTTTTACCGACAGGGTATGGCCAGTATTTCCATGATTATACTGAACAATGTAGCTGCTCCCCTGGGAGATTCTGCATTGGCTGCAATGACTATCGTAACCCGTACGATGCAGTTTCTCGGTTCGGCACTGATCGGTTTCGGTCAGGGGTTTCAACCGGTATCGGGCTTCAACTGGGGGGCAAAGCGGTTTGACCGGATGCGGGAAGCGTTCAAGTTCAGTACCACCGTAGGTGTGATCGGCTTCTTTATCCTCGGGTCCCTTGGATTTATTTTTGCACCGACGATTATGCGATTATTTATCAGAACGGATCCTGTGGTTGTGGAGATCGGTTCGTTTGCCATGCGTATGCAATGTCTCGTGATGCCTCTTCAGGCTGCCAATATCATGATCGCAATGCTCTTTCAATCCATCGGGAAAGCAAAACAGGCATCCGTGACCGCTCTATCACGTCAGGGGTTATTCTTTATCCCGCTCGTTCTTACCCTATCTCAGCTGATTGGTTTGCGAGGAATTCAGCTCAGCCAGCCCATCAGTGATGTGGCGACGTTTATCCTTTCCGTGCTGCTCGCACGTCGATTTTGGCGATCTCTTGCAAAACTTTAAGCTTCAGTTTTGTGGACGTGAGATATCAAAGAGGTGACGAAGCCGGTCTTCGATTGTCCGGTTACAGGTATCAATGGGGAAATTTCCCTTCTGATTCCGGATTCCCGCCGGTCGATCAGTAAGAATCTGCATCCCTTCATCAATGGTCTGTACCGGGTAAATATGAAATTCCTTTTTCCGAATTGCTTCGATAATTTCATAGGGAAGAATCAGGCTCCTGATATTCTGTACCGGGATAATAACACCGGGATGATTTTTCAAATTGAGATGTTTGCATACCGTATAGAATCCGGAGATTTTTTCATTAATGCCTCCTACCGGCTGTAATTCTCCCATTTGATTCACGGAACCGGTTACGGCAACATTTTGTTTTATGGGCAGTTCACCGATAGCCGACAGCAATGCGTACAATTCACTTGAGGAGGCTGAATCTCCATCAATTTCAGCATATGATTGTTCAAAGCAGATTCCTGAATAGATAGAGAGGGGGAAGTTCCGTGCGTATCGTTTACGAAGGTACCCCTCAAGGATGAGCAGTCCCTTATCATGAATTTCACCAGAGAGGCCGGCTTCATGTTCAATATTCACGATCCCCTCTGAGCCAGGGGCGACCGTAGCACTGATGACCGTCGGAGTACCAAACGATGCAGGGCCACGATCGAGTACGGCCAGACCGTTCACTACTCCTGTTTTATACCCATCAAGTGCAATGATCATCTCTCCCGAGGTGATTTCTTCAAGGATTCTCATTTCAGTAACGCCGGAAGCATAATCACGTTCCCGTATTGCCTCAAGGATCATCTGTCGATCGATGCACGGATGTTTGACTGCCTGCGCCCAGTAATGTGCTTCATGGAGGAGGTCTGCTAGCAGGGAGAGCTGAGTGGTGAGTTCATCACGTGATTCAGCTACGAAGGCGCTGAATCGAAGGAGTTCCGCAACAGCATCATCAGTAACGGATAACAGGTTCTCTTCCTTGGCTACCTTCCGGATAAATCCAATGCATCCGGCAATGTGTTCTGTGGTGGCCGGCATGGTGTAGTCAAATTCTGCTGACACCTTGAAGAGTTTGAGAAAATCTGCATCGTGATCGCAGAAGGCTTCATACGAGTCTTCACTTCCGATGAGAATTACCTTCAGCATGAGAGGTACCGGTTCAGGACGAATTCCTGCGGAAATCGAATTTTGCTGTATCGTGTTCTGAATAACCAGTGTGTTGGTGGTAAGAAATCGTTTGAAGGCTTCCCATAGCCCCTCTACAGTGAGCATTTCTTCTGCACTGATGACGATATAGCCTCCTGCTGATCGAAGCAGTGACCCTGCATGGATGGAAAGAAAGGGGAGGTATTGTTCATCGTACGTATTACCTGGAACATCCAGGGATCCGAAGAGGTTGGCGAATGTAGGATGAGTTTCAAATAGCAGCGGTCTCTGTTCTGTATGTTCATGATCAACAAGCAGATTCACCCGATAGCGCTGAAAGAATGCGGTATCAGGGATACTGGTAGAGAACAGATAGGTGTGTTCGACCAGGTCCTGCATAACCGCCTTGAGGTATATCTGAACCCGAGGTTCGGTAAACTGTTCTATCAGCGGTTCGATAAGGCGATGGGCGAGTTGCTCCAACTCCCGCTTGTTCCAGTGTGGCTGTTTTGCGAGTTCTTTTGTCACTTCCGTGATGAACTGGCGCATTGCCAGTGAAAAAGCTTTTCCTCGACCTACTGCAAAGGTGAGAGCCGTTGGTGCATCAGGGTGGGTGAAGTTATGGACAAACGCAATATCTTTTAGCTGCGAAGTGTCTGAAAGATAGCTGTCCGTAGCTATCGAAATGGCGGTAGAGCGACCAGTGCCCGGATCTCCACTGACAAAGATATTATAACCTCGACCGGGAACCGCGAGTCCCATTGCAAGAGCACGCATCGCTCGGGGCTGCCCGATAATCCCGAAATGCTCAGGAATCGGAGCTGCCTCCTGTACAATGGAGGGGTCGTAAGTGAACTGTGCTTCCTCTGCGGTAAGCTCTCGGTTGGTGAACCGTAAATCTGCCATGAGGCTCACTATAGGTGGTGGAATAATTGATGTCAACTCTCTATACTGAGCGTATGAAAATCGAAGTACTTGCAGAATATATCCGTAACCGGTTGTCCCTGGATGATTATGTGGGAGCCGATGTTTCCCTGAATGGGTTGCAGGTAGGAAGACCCGACAAGGATGTCAGTAAGATCATCTGTGCGGTGGATGCTTCTTTAGAGACTTTCGAGAAAGCCGCTGACGAACAGGCCGATGCAATATTTGTGCACCATGGGTTGTTTTGGGGTAAGCCGATTGCCATTACTGCTCAGCATTACCGGCGGATTGCGTTCCTGGTAGAACATGATATTGCATTACTTGCCGCACATTTGCCATTGGATGCACACCCTGAATTGGGAAATAATGCTGCGATGGCGAAGCTTCTTGAGTTATCCGACATACAGCCTTTTGGGATGTATCATGGAATACCGATCGGATTTCGCGGAGTGCTGCCACAGCCGATGCGTGCAGAGGAGATTGCACAACAGCTTCATCTTTCTGCAGAGACAGGATTACATATATTACCCTTCGGTAAGGAATTCATTGAGCAAGTCGGTATGGTGAGTGGGGGAGCTCCCGAAGAGGTGCAGGAAGCTATTTCACTTGGACTTGATGCATATATCACCGGCGAGACGTCACATACCATGTACCCGGTGTGTAAAGAGGCTGGAATTACCATGATCAGTGGCGGTCACTATGCTACTGAAGTCTTCGGTGTGCAACAGATGGCGGAAGCTTTTTCACAGGAACTGGACCTTGAAGCCTCTTTCATTGAAATACCAACGGCGTTGTAAAAAGGAGTGTCCGGTATCATGAGTGAAGCAAAAAAAAAGCGTTTCCTCCCGTTTCTCCTTACTGCTGCAATCATCATTGCTGACCAGCTTTCCAAGGCTTGGGTGGTGGCAACGATCGAACAGGGAACAATTCGATATTCATTCCTTTCAGATTTTCTGTGGATCTGCCATGTACGCAATAGTGCCGTAGGCTTCAGTCTCGGGGATAATTTACCGCTTCTTGCCCGACAGCTGCTCTTCATTCTTCTCCCATTGGTACTTATGGTATTCCTGGTGATATTTTTGCTCCGATCACGTGAACTTCATCAATTTCAGCGATGGATGCTTGCCGGGATAGTAGGAGGAGGTGTGGGGAATATCACTGATCGGATATTCCGCACTGATTGGGTAGTGGATTTCGTAAGTGTGCGCGTGTTTGGGTTCCTTGGATTTGAACGATGGCCAACGTTCAATATTGCCGATGCTTCAATTGTGGTGACAGGAATCCTGTTGATGATCCATCTGATCTTTTTTGATCCAGCCAGACATGCTGCCGATACCGATTCTTCCGAGGAGGTTCTTCGTTGAATAAGAAACTGAATACTGTACTGTTTGTCTTAGCTGCAACTTTGATAAATCTTATCATCATGGCAATATTTTTTACTGTTTCTCTTGTCTTGCTATCGTTGCTTGCAAATCCTGAAAGTTCACTTATGCCACTGTTTATCGGTCTTGTTTTTCTTGTTTCTATTGGCGGCACCTATTGGGTATATACCATAATGGTAAAGTGGATCTCTTCGAAGTATCCAGTCGAAGAGTATCTTGCCCCGCTGTTTAAAAGAAAGAAAACAACGAGACCTCCAGGAGGAGAGATCAAATAACTATGAACAAACAGGCACAGCCGGTAGGACAGATTCCTCAATGCTCCTGGTTCCCGTTCTCCGATGAGCCGGTCATTCAGGGTTTATGGTATGTTCCCCGTCTTTCCTGTCCAGCCTTCCTCTTTCCTGAAGATACACCGGATGGTAAGTGGCACCTATTTGCCCATTCCTGGATAGGGATACAACACTACGTATCAGACAGTGGCATTCTCTGGGAACCCCGTGGGGTGGTACAGGTCCGGGGGAAATATCCTTTTATTTTTAAAGATCAGGGGGTTTTCCATATCGTGTACGAACGCCATGGAAGACGGATCCCATTTGTTGAAAAAGTTACCCGACGCATGAAGAAGTCCCATGTAGTCGGTTCTCATATCGAGATGCGTACCTCTCAGGATCTTTCTGTGTGGAGTGAGCCGAGAGTTTTGCTGGAAGCTTCTCAAATTCCTTCTTCCGGTGATTATAGAAAGAAGCCAGTGTTAAGTCATCCTCAGCTATTGCCCATAGAGGGAGGGTTTCGACTCTATGTCGGTTCCTCGAAGGTGGGCAATTATCCTGCATCTGCACGCTATCTGTGTAGTGCAGCATGTGAAGAGCTTGATGGACGATATACTCCAGAATCGCATATGCCCATTGTTGAACCGTTTCCCAATGATCAGTGGCGCAACCTAGCAACCGGACGGATGAGCATATACCGTGGTGGTGAATCCTGGATTGCACTGCAAACTGCACGCTACTGGGATGCTCTGAGAAAACAGGAAGCATCTGCCATCGTTGTGATGAGCAGTCGGGATGGCTTACAGTGGCAACGCATCGATACCAAGCCCATACTGGTTCCTGCTGAACGGGGATGGGCTTCCGAGCACATCGTCAGCTGTGATGTCAGATACAAACAAGATGAGGGCTGTTGGTACTGTTATTTCTCTGCCAGTGGTGAGCGTGCTTTTGGTATTTTTAGAGAGTCCATCGGCCTATTGATCGGAAAAATCCCTGCTTTAAGAAAGCCTTCCGGTTCTGAAGATATCTGATAAGGTATCAGTTCTCCTCAACTCCCGCTGCAATGAATGATCGATTGGTTTTTCGAGCCACTTTCAGTTCCTGTTTGGTCCGCTTTTTCAGTTGTGACCGGGTAAGTAATTCTACCTGCTCAACCTGACGACCTCCTATGAACTGAATTATGGCTGATTCAGTCTCTTCTGTTCCCGGGGCAGAAGGGAATACGAGGAATCCGTGCACGGTCTGCGTACAGGCAAGATGTTTCACTGGAGTGTCGGCAGAATCCAGCGCTTCTGCGTAGAGTTTGCCGTCATCATACAGCGGATCGTTATCAGCGGTGATGATCAGTGTTGGGGGCAGTCGTGAGTGATCTTTAGAGAGCAGAGGAGAAAAGTTCGGGTTCAGAATATCCTTCGGTTCACTCTGGTAACTCGTAACAAAGAACTGCATCTCTCTACCGGTAAGGGTAGGGCTGTCTTTGTATCGAGAGAATGAGGGGGTTCTGAGTCGCCCATCGGTGATCGGGTAGATCAACACCTGCCCTGCGATGTGTGGACCTTTCCGATCTCTACTGAGCCTGCTTACTACTGCTGCAAGATTTCCCCCCGCGCTGTCGCCCATCAGGAAAATTCGTTCGGGATCTACTTTCCAATATCGTGCACCCTGAGCTGCCCAGATGAGGGTGTTATAGCAATCCTCCACAGCAGTGGGGAACCGGTATTTCGGTGCAAGCCGGTAGTCCACCGATAATACGGCGGCATGAGTGATTGAGGCGATTCTGGCACAGAGGAACCGATAGAGATCCATATTTCCCCAGACCCATCCTCCACCATGAAAGAAAATGATCAGCGGGCGTAAACTGGTGAGCTGTTTAGGTATATGGTCTCTCCGCTCAAAAAAGTAGCCGGTAATGGCACCGTCTTCTACTGGGATAATAAAGGTACTGGTTTCTACTTTTTTTGTGGGTTTCTTAAAGAGCCTCCGGGTAAGCCAGTTATTCGGAATTGAGCGGGTGTTCAGTTCTGCAATTTGAGCTTCAGTCAACTCAGTTCCGTCCGTCTCTCCGGTAATTTTACGATACAGAGTCAACATTCTTTGAAGCTTCTTTGATATATTATATGATGTTTTATCTGTTTCCAGGTGTTCCATTCGCACTCCTGCATGAGAGCCATGCATGTATTATAATACACATCACCATACCGTGTGCCAATGTTGACTTAGGTGCTGATGTCTGGTTCGATTAAATGTAGCTTTGTCATAACCATTGTATAGCATAATTATGCAAGTGTCATGTTTAATTTTTATTGAGAGAAAGGAATGGATACAAAAATGGGATCGCCGTAAACCGTGATTTCACAGGGTGATTTGCGGCATGTATTTGAAATACTCTGTTGTTCCCACGATATGAGAAAATCGTTCAATTCCCAAAAGAGATTTCGGGATGAGACCTGTGAAGATCCGGTCATGTATGCAGGAAGAAGAGAAATAGGAGAAAGTGGAGCGATCGTAAATGAATGAGTATCCCGGACAAGATACAATCGTTCCTGTGCGGTGATCCACAGTTCCGGCGCTCCATACACAGAAAACAGGGAATACAGGTGGAAGAGATGATCAAAACGCCCTTCTCCTCCACCAATGAGCACATAAGAATCAAATCCTTTATTCCGGATTTGCTTCAGCATTGCTTCAGTATCAGTAATATCTTTATTACGCGGCAGTCTTACATGCACTACATGGTCCAGGCTCTCTGTATCGATCAAAGAGTCAAAATCTCCAATTGCCTCATCAACAGAAAAACCCAGTGCCCGTGCAGTATCAAGTCCACTATCTGCCGCACAGACATACGAACATGCAGGGAGGTGTTGTGCCATGAAGTGTTGTACAGAAGGAGCTTTCCCGCCCGTGATCAGCAATGCCCGTTTATTCATGCCTCATGCTAGCACACAACAACACCGGAGTCGATAATATGACCCCGGTGTTATGCTCTCTAGGAATGGCTATTAGAACTTGAATTTAGCGGTAACGCCGATTAAACTATTTTCAAGGCTGTTAGCTTCAAAATAAGCAGGAATATCATTGAAGAATACTTCCAGATCATCAATATGGTAGTTAGCTTCAATACCTACAGATAACCATTCAAGAATGTTGATGTCTACGCCACCACGGAAGTTGAATCCGAAGGGTTCTTCTGCTATTTCACTTTCCTCCCCTACGATTATTCCTTGATATTTTGCTCCGATTCCTGCGTATGGCTCAATCATACCTAAAGGAAGTCGTCCCATTACGTTCACAAAATAAATCATCCAATAAACTTCGGAATCTGGATCTCCCCAGAGTATTAAAGCATCTGCTGATACACCTAAGTATTCGCCGAAGTAGAACTCACCGCGAAGGCCTGTGAGAAAATCTTCTGCGGGTGTTTCTGCATCTTCAAACATTGCCAAAGATCCATAGTTGACTAATCCAATCGAACCCATGCTGGCTGCGGACAGTGATACTGTCGCAACAATAAGTAAAATCAAAACCAAACCCAATGTTTTTTTCTTCATGATCGTCCTCCTAATATTTTCAATACCGATGTAGGTATTGTATGTGAATCATATCGATTCTACAATCAAAAAAACACCTAAAGTGACAAAAGGTTATGACTAATTTCAAAAAAAAGCATAAAAAGTTCCTCATTCATGAATTCATTGGATATAATATGGTATTGAGAGGAGAAAAATTACTCTCTTGTCTCTTTCTTTCATGCTGGTAAGAAATAAGCAGATATTTCTGTTGTTTGTATCCTGTGCAAAATGCTGCATAGGAGATGATACCACAATCATAACCATTCATTTGTTGGAATAAATCCACTTGCGCAAACCATCTTGGCAGGGTAACATCGGGGAGTAACATATCAGTTCGCATACACAAGGAGGTGCGTATGAGTACAGTGAGATCTATTTTGGACCAGAAGGGGAGCGAAGTTGTCACGATTCTCCCAACAGATACTTTGGCACAGGCCATTCTAAAACTTACCCAGCATCGTATTGGTGCCGTATTGGTTCTTGATGAAGACGGTGTGATCAAAGGGATCCTTTCCGAACGTGATGTGGTAAAACATCTTGCCGGCCGAATCGATATTTCTACCACCATTGCGGTATCCGAAGTGATGACTAAGGGTGTTACCTATGTTAAGCCACATCAGAGTCTTGATGAATGTCTGCAGCTGATGACAACTGGAAGATTCAGACACCTTCCCGTTGTTGACAATGATGCAGTAGTTGGTATCATCTCAATCGGAGATGTGGTAAAAGCAGTACTTGCCGACCGTGCTTTCCAGATTGGTCAGCTGGAGTATTACATTACAAATACTTTCTAAACGGGCACTATTGACATGATTGAAACATTTTTTTCGGTTCTCCCGATTCTGTCACTGTTCGTCATTGGTTATGTTCTGAAGAGAATCGATTTCTTCTCTCCCCACGCTGTTGGGGAGATGAAAAAGCTGGTATCGCATCTTGCGTTACCAGCTTTGCTCTTTCAGGCCTTTGCTTCTATTGAAGTTCAGTTCAGTTACTTAACGTTGGTTGCACTCGTATTTATATCCTGTGCGATCATGGTTTCGTTAGGAAAGCTTTTAGCAAAACCAGTGGGTATGACAACCCCGTATTTCCCCCTGATGATGGGTGGTTTTGAAATGGGGATGCTTGGGTACGCCCTCTATGCAGGATTGTACGGGCAGCAGCATCTAGGAAAGATGGCGTTGGTAGATCTTGGACAGGTACTCTTTGTCTATTTTGTGCTTATGGTGCTGCTCATTCGAGAAGGTGGTGGTATCAGTACTCCAAGGGCATTGCTTAAGCGGTTTATTACCAGTCCTGCTATCATTGGAATCTTTTTAGGACTCCTTGTCAGTGCGTTGAAACCAGTAGTCACTCCTGGAGCATTCCTGAACAGTATCGGTGAACTGATTGATATGCTTGCTCGAATTACCGTACCGCTTATTGCTTTAACCATCGGTTTTGGAACTAATTTTCAAAAGGAAGGGATTGTTATGTCCCTTAAAACTATTCTGGTGCGAAAAGCTATAGCTCTCGTAATTGTCCTGTTACTGAACACCTTTATTGTCGATCGACTTCTTGGTATGGATGCACTTTATCGATATGCCATGATGGTTATGTTCCTGCTGCCCACTCCGTATATCATTCCACTTTTTATGCATCAGGGCGATACCGAGAACCTGAACTATGTATCCAATACCCTCTCGTTAGATACGGTGATATCCCTGTTTGCCATCGTGGCTGCTGCAGTGTTGTATACCTGATCAATTTCAGCATAGTACATACTCCTGTCTCATTTTAAAAAAAGACTGCTACCGAAGTAGCAGCCAGATTTATATAAAGGAGAGACTGAT